>NZ_JAMWYX010000003.1 GCF_024305245.1 Erythrobacter sp. | reverse complement strand
AACCGCGCCCGCAAAGGAATCCCCTCCGAGTCAGAACGTGGGGAAAACGCTCTAACGGCGAATCACAACCCGACCAGAAGCCGCACGCCGACCACAAGGACCAGCACAGCCGTCAGCCAGCGGATCCACTGTAGCGGCAATAGCCGCACCGCCAGAAGGCTGCCGATTTGCCCGCCGATCACCACCGCCAGCAGCAGGGGCAACGCGGCAGGGATGGCCTGTCCCATCAAATCCGGCCCGCTCTTGAGCAGCTGCCCGGCCAGACCGAACAGCGAATTGACGAGGATGAACAGACTTGCCGTGGCAGCGATCGCGCGCGCGCCCTGCCAGCGCGCCAGATGCAGCAGCGGGGCGAGGAATATCCCTCCCCCGATGCCCACAAGTCCCGCGAGAAACCCCAGCGGCGGCGCGACGAAAGGCACCCAGCGGGCAAGGCGTGTCGGCTCGCCCGCGCGCTCCCTGGCGACGGGGATCAGCATGGAGAGGCTGGTCAGCACCAGACTTGCGCCCAGCAGCGTCAGAAACGCCTCGCGCCCGATGGGGATCAAGCCGCCCGCAAAGCTCGCCGGTGCCGCCAGCCCGACCAGCACCAGCGCCGGTTTCCACGGCGTGATGCCCGCGCGCGCAAAGCGGATACTTGCGCCCGCCACCACGACGATATTGCAGGCCAGCGAGATCAGCGGCAGCAGCCGGTAATCGAGGCCCGACAGCGCAAGCAGCGCCGAATAGGTCGAGCCGCCGCCGAAACCGACGCTGGCATAGAGCAGAGCGGTAACGAAGAAGCCGAGCGCCAACAGCACCGGCACCGCTCCGATCATCGTTCAGGCCCCGCCGGTGCTGCGGCTCAGACGATCTGCTTCGCGCCGACGGCACCGTGGCAATGCTTGTACTTGTTGCCGCTCCCGCACGGGCACGGCGCATTGCGGCTGATGTCGAGATTGGCGAAGGGGTTATCGGGATTGGCCCCGCCCGGCCCCGATGCCGCCCGCGTGGAACCGGCAAGCGAGCCGAACAATTCGGGCCGCCGTTCCGATCCGTCGCCGTCATTCGAATTGTCGAGCCCGGTCAGCGGGTCGATGTGGCCGGTCAGGAAATCGGGCAGGTCGGGCAACCGCTGCGCCTGCGGTGCTTCGACCCTGAGTTCGGCCCGGAACAGAATCCGCGTCACTTCCTCGCGCAGGGTGTCGAGCATCGATTCGAACAGGCCGAATGCTTCCTGCTTGTATTCGTTGATCGGCTGCTTCTGCGCGATCGAACGCATCCAGATCACCTGCCGCAGCGCATCCAGCGTGGCGAGGTGTTCCTTCCAGTGGTGATCGAGCTGGCGCAGCAGCACGTCCTTTTCCACGACCCGCCAGATCGCCGGATCGGAGGCCGCGACCTTTTCGTCCATCATGCCATCGGTCAGCGTGCGCAGTCGTTCTTCGAGCAGCTCGGGTTCGACCTGGTCTTCAGCCAGCCATTCGTCGAACGCCGGCTGGAGGCCGAAAATTTCCTCCACCTTCTGCTTCAGCCCATCCATGTCCCACTGTTCGGGGTAGGAGCCCGGCGGGCAGGCGGTGCCGACGATGGTGTTGATCGTGTCGTGGCGCATATCGACCACCACGTCGTCGACCGCCTCGGAATCCATGATCTCGGCGCGTTGTTCGTAAACCACCTTGCGCTGGTCGTTCATCACGTCGTCGTATTGCACGACCTGTTTGCGCATGTCGTAATTGCGCGCTTCAACCTTCTTCTGCGCGGTCTCGATCGCCTTGGACAGCCACTTGGAACCGATCGCCTCGCCGTCGGCAAGGTTCGATTTCATCATCTTGGAAAACAGCGTGTCGGGGCCGAAGATGCGCAGCAGGTCGTCTTCGAGACACAGGTAGAAGCGCGACAGGCCGGGGTCGCCCTGACGGCCCGAGCGGCCGCGCAGCTGGTTGTCGATCCGGCGCGATTCGTGGCGTTCGGTGCCGAGCACGAACAATCCGCCCGCCTCGATCACCTGCTTCTTTTCCGCCGCGACTTCGGCCTTGATGCGGGCGATGGCTTCATCGCGCTCCGGCCCCTCGGGCATTTCGCCGAGTTCGTCCTGAATGCGGTATTCGACATTGCCGCCCAGCTGGATGTCGGTGCCGCGCCCGGCCATGTTGGTGGCGATGGTGACAGCCCCGAGGCGGCCCGCCTGCGCAACGATCCGCGCTTCCTGTTCGTGCATCCGGGCGTTGAGCACTGCATGCTCGACCCCTTCCTTGTCGAGGAACTGGCTGAGCAATTCGGACTTCTCGATGGAAACCGTGCCGACCAGCACCGGTTGGCCGATCTCGTTCTTGTCCTTGATCGCCTTGGCAATCGCGCCGAATTTATCGATCGTGTTCTTGTAGAATTCGTCTTCCTCGTCGACGCGGGCGACCGGCAGGTTGGTCGGGATTTCGACGACGCCGACCTTGTAGATGTCCCAGAACTCCGCCGCTTCGGTGGCAGCCGTACCGGTCATGCCGGAAAGCTTGGGGTACATCCGGAAATAGTTCTGGAAGGTGATCGAGGCCATGGTCTGGTTTTCAGGCTCAATCCGCACGCCTTCCTTGGCTTCCACCGCCTGGTGCAGCCCGTTCGACCAGCGGCGTCCGTCCATCATCCGTCCGGTGAATTCGTCGATGATGATGACCTTGCCGTCCTTGACGATATAATCGGTATCGCGCTTGCGGGCGAAGACGGCGACCAGCGCCTGATCGAGATGGTGCACGACCTGCGTGTTCTCGACATCGTAAAGGTTGGAGGTGGCGAGCAGACCCTTCTCGATCAGCAGCTTCTCGACTTCTTCCAGCCCGTCTTCGGTAAGCTGGACGCGCTTCACCTTCTCGTCGATGTCGAGCCATTCGACCGGGATTTCGCGCGCCACCTGATCGAGTTGAACGTAGAGGTCGGACTTGTCCTCGGTCGGGCCGGAGATAATCAGCGGCGTGCGCGCTTCGTCGATCAGGATCGAATCGACCTCGTCGACGATGGCGAAGTTGAACGGGCGCTGCGCCATCTGGGCGCGTTCGTGCTTCATGTTGTCGCGCAGGTAATCGAAGCCGAATTCGTTGTTGGTGCCGTAGGTGATGTCGGCGTGATAGGCATCGCGCTTCATCTCCTCGGGCATGTTGGGCACGATCACGCCGACGCTGAGGCCGAGCCAGTTGTACAGCCGCCCCATCTCCGCCGCATCGCGCCGGGCGAGGTAATCATTGACGGTAACGACGTGGACGCCCTTGCCCTCGATCGCGTTGAGATAGACTGCCAGCGTCGCCATCAGGGTCTTGCCCTCACCGGTGCGCATTTCGGCGATCTCGCCGCGGTGGAGCACGATGCCGCCGATCAGCTGCACATCGAAATGGCGCATCCCGAACACCCGCACCGATGCCTCGCGCACCGTGGCGAAAGCTTCGGGCAGGATGTCATCGAGCTTCGCACCGCCGTCGATCAGCCCGCGCAGCTTGGTCGTCTGGGCTTTCAGGTCATCGTCGGAGAGCGCCTGAAGCTCCGGCTCCAATGCGTTGATCTGGTTGACGATCTTGCCGAGCGATTTGACATAGCGGTCGTTGGTCGATCCGAAAACGGACTTCATGATGGTGTTGAACATGGTCGGGCGTGCCTTTGAAGCAGTGCGGCCCTGCAATGCGGGCCGAAATTGTGCGGGGAATATGCGCGCGCATGGGCGCTGCGCGCAAAAACGTCGTAATCGGGCGAAGGCGCGGCCTATTCGTAGGCGCGTTCGATTCCCATCAGCACCGGCAGGCGCAATGCATCAGGCACGACCGGCGGCGTTTCGGGCACTTCGGCCGCACGGGTCGCGCGGATCGTTGCCGGTACGGGCTGAACGGGGGCAGTCTCGCTGCTGCGCGCATCATCCCCGGCGGCTGCGGCGATGCTGGAATCGCACGCCAGCGCCTCGGCCAGCGAGGCGTGCGCCGGGCTGCCGATCGCAGCAAGGCCGGTAAGCAAGGCCAGAAGGGCGAAGAAGTGCCGGGTCATCGTGGGTGCAGATAAGGATTCCACCGCGTTTCGTCCACCGGCTTGTGTGATATTTACTGGACGCTGCCAGCGCCCTAGAGCGCCGGTCATGCAAACCACCCGATCTCCGCTGGCCCTTCCCTTCCCGCAACTGCCTGCCATCGCCGGCGTTACGCTGCGCATCGCGCGAGCGCGCTACAAGGACTGGGACCGCTGCGACCTGACCTTCGCCGAACTGGCGCAAGGCTCCAGCGTCGCGGGCGTGTTCACGCAGAGCGCCTGCGCCTCGTCCGAAGTCGAACTGGGCCGCAGCGCCGTGAAGCAGGGCCGCGCGCGGGCGCTAATCGTCAACGCGGGCAATTCCAACGCATTCACCGGCTATCGCGGGCGCGAGGCAGTGGAACAGATCATGGATCAGGTCGCCGCCCATCTCGGCTGCGCGGCGGACGAAGTGTTTGTCTCCTCCACCGGCGTGATCGGCGTGCCGCTGCCCAAGGACAAGGCGCGCGCCGGGGTCGAAGCGGCGCTGCACGCGCAGCCGTGCGGATGGGAGGATGCCGCCCATGCGATTGGCACCACCGACACCTTCGCCAAGGGCGCAGGGGCCAGCGCGATGGTGGGCGATGTGCGGGTGGAACTCGCCGGGATCATCAAGGGGTCGGGCATGATCGCGCCCGACATGGCGACCATGCTGGGATACGTCTTCACCGATGCCGATGTCGCGCCTGCATTCCTGCAAGGAGCACTGGAGCGCGCCAATGCGGCGACGTTCAGCTGCATCACGGTCGACGGCGACACCTCGACCAGCGACACAGTGCTCGTTTTTGCGACAGGCAAGGCGGGTAATTGCCGGATAGAGGGCTGGAACAGCCCCGGCGCGGATGCCTTTGCCGCCGCGCTGACCGATGTGTGCCGCAATCTTGCGCAGGCCGTTGTGCGTGATGGCGAGGGTGCCCAAAAATTCATCACCATCCGCGTGAGCGGCGCGGCGAGTGATGAAAGTGCGCGCACCATCGGCCTTTCCATCGCCAATTCGCCGCTGGTCAAAACCGCCATTGCGGGTGAGGACGCCAACTGGGGCCGCGTGGTCATGGCGGTCGGCAAGGCGGGCGAACCGGCAGACCGTGACAAGCTTTCGATTGCGTTCGGCGGGATCTGGACGGCGCGCGATGGCTTGCCGGTCGAGGGCTATGACGAAGCCCCCGTGGCCGCGCACCTGAAAGGCGATGGGATCGATATTGCAGTCGATCTGGGCCTTGGCGAGGGCCGTGCCACCGTCTGGACTTGCGATCTCACCCACGGATACATCGCGATCAACGCGGATTACCGGTCGTGAGCCTTTCCGCGCTTGATGCAGAAATTCGCGATCTGATGCGGTTTGCCGCGCAGCGCTCGATGCTGCCGCGCTTCCGTCAGCTTGCCGCGCACGAGATCAAATTGAAGGGCAAGGACGACCCTGTCACCATCGTCGATCGCGAGGTGGAGGCCTTTCTCACCGAAGCGCTGACAAAGCTCGCGCCCGGTGTGGCGGTGGTGGGCGAGGAAGCCGCCCATGCCGACCGGGCCGTGCTGGACGCGCTTTCTGGCCAGTGCTGGATCATCGATCCCTTGGACGGCACAGCCAATTTCTCGGAAGGCAAGGAGCTATTCGGGATCATCGTCGCACTCGCCGATGCGGGCCGTGCAGTGGCGGGCTGGATCTATGATCCGCTGCGCGACCGCTTCTGCCATGCCCGCAGCGGCGAAGGTGCCTTTGTCGATGGGACGCGGATTGCCGCGCGCACCACCGGTCAGCAGCCGCCCGTCACCGCCGTCAGCCGGTTGTTTCTGACGCCCGAGGAATCGCGCGACGTCGATGCCAGGCTGGCGCCGCATTACACGCTGGTCGACATTCCACGCTGCGCCGCCGAGCAGTACCCGCGCCTCGCGCTGGGCGACAACGACATTTCCAGCTTCAAACGCACGCTGGCCTGGGACCATGCCGCAGGCGTGCTGTGGCTGAACGAGGCGGGCGGCAAGGCCGCGCGGATAGATGGCAGCGATTACCGGGTCGACGAGCAGGACAGGCCCGACCTTGTCGGCGCGTCGAGCCCGGCGATCTGGGATGAATTTATCGCGCGGGTCACGGCCTGATCCAGCGACGGCTCGGGCGCGCTTTCCTACTTGGACAGGCCATGCCAGCACAGCCGGCATGGCCTGTCGTCACCCTTACTCCACCGCCCTCTGCCCAGCGCCGGACGCGCGGGCAATTTTTCGGTTCCTGGACAGTGTCTCATGTGTCTCCTACACGCGCGCCGCGGCGGCGTGGAGGCGGCGCGGCGGGCGTTACAGTTCGCTTTCGATCCACGCCTTGAGCTGGCTCTTGGGCGCAGCGCCCAGTTTGCGCGCCACGGCCTCACCGTTCTTGAACAGGACCATCAACGGGATCGACTGCACGCCCATCTGCGCGGCGATGTCGGTGTTTTCCATGATGTCGACCTTGGCGATCCGCACCTGCCCGTCGAGTTCCTCGCTGATTTCCTCCAGCGCGGGGGCGATCATCTTGCACGGGCCGCACCAATCGGCCCAGAAATCGACCAGAACGGGGGTATCGCTGTCGAGCACATCGGCTTGAAAGCTGGCATCGGTGACATTGACGGTGGCCATAATCGTAATCTCCTTTGCGCGGCAGGATAGAAGCGCCGCGTCTTGCAATGCAATCTAGTGTGCTCCGCTTTTCACTCAATATCCGGCAGTGACAAGGATTGCTGCGGGGTCTGCAACGCGATCTTGTGCCGCTGCAGGTCTTCGGGCGCGAGGTCGAACAATACCGGAGCATGAGTGTAGAGCACGCCAGCGCGCACATCGCGCCCTGGATAGATCGCTTCGATCGCTGCGACATAGGCCGCCATCTGGCGCAAGGTCGCCGCAGGGATCGCAGCGGCGCTGGCAGGCGGGCGGCGGGTGGTCTTGAAATCGACCACGGTGATGCGCGCATCCTCGATCAGCAGCCGGTCGGCAGTGCCCGCCACCACCACGCCGCCGATTGTCGCGGCCAGCGGCACTTCGGCCAGCGCGTGCGGGGAAAACAGCGTTGCAAAGTCGGGATGATCGATGACCCCCAACGCCGCGGCCAGCATCTCTTTGCGGACGTCGTCCGGCAGATCGCCTGCCTGCCGTTCAAGCCAGCGCCGCGCGGCAGGCTCGCGATCATCCGCCGCAACATCGGGCAGCCGTTCGAGCAAGCGGTGGATCAGGCTGCCGCGCCGCGCCGCATTGCGCGCAGCCTCGGGTGGCAGCGGCGGTTCGGCCCCGCCCTCCTCGCCCGCGCTCGACGGCGCAAGCGGGCGCGGCGGGCGCGGCTCAGGGCCGATCGGAGTCGTCGCCCAGTGCGGCAGTTCGGGAGGCGCGATATCGGCGGGCGCGCCATCTTCGCGCACCAAAGGCTCGGCCCGCTCGCCCCATTCCTTGCGCCACAGCCACACCGGGTCGTCGATCTGTTCACCTTCGAACAGCGGCGCGAGCCGGGCATACCAGCTACCCTCGTGCGGCTCGCCCTTCTTCGCTTCGTTCTTGTTGAGCGACCCGCCGATGAACAGCGCTTCCTCGGCGCGGGTCAGCGCGACATAGAGCAGCCGCCAGTGTTCCTGCAGCGCGCTCGTCCGCTTGGCTTCCTCTGCCTCGGCAATCGGCCCCTTGCGCTCCTCCTTCGACAGCGGCGGGAGCGGCACCTGGCGCGGGCGATCACCGGCCAGGCCGAGAGGGTTGTCGTCCAGCGCCAGATCACCCGGATCGCCCGGCGCGCCGGTGGCATCGGCAAGGATCACGATCGGCGCCTGCAAGCCCTTCGACCCATGCACCGTCATCACCCGTACCTGACCGCGGGCACTGTCCGAATCGCGCTTCAGATCGCCTGTCCCTGCATCGAACCAGGCGATGAAACCGGCAAGGCTGGGCCAGTGTTCGGCCTGATAGGCAAAGGCAGCGTTGATAAGTTCGTCGAGCGGATTATTGGCCTCCGCGCCCAATCGCGCGATCAGCTGCGCCCGTCCCTGCCATGGGCCGTTCAGCAGCCATGCGATCAGCGCCTGCGGGGTCTGGTAATCCGCGCGGCGGAGCAGATCGCGCAACTTGTCAGCAGTCGCGGCCACCCGTTCGGGCGCACCTTCGCGGCGCAGGTGATCCCACAGGCGCTGCTTGGGCGCGCGCGGAACATGGGCAAGGATATCGTCCTGCGTCCACCCGATCAGCGGCGAGGCAAGCAGGTTGGCGAGACTGAGATCGTCCTGCGGCTGCGCAGCGAACCGCAGCGCGGCCATCACGTCCTTCACCGCCAGCGGCGCGCCCAGCCGCAACCGGTCAACCCCCGCAACCGGCACGCCGCGCGCATAAAGCTTGGCCACGATCTGGGCGGCAAGTTCCTTGCGCTGGCGCACCAGCACCATGATATCGCCCGCCTGCGCATTGCGGCGGGTGCCCTTTTCCAGCACGAAAGGATCTTCAAGGCTGATCCAGCGGTGCACCTGATCGGCGATCCGTTCGGCCAGCAGCGTATCGTGCCGGGGCAACCAGTCGCGCTCGCTGTCCTCGTTGTCGCCTGCGCCCCTGTCCTCGTAATCGTCGTCGCTCTCGCGCTCGCCTTTATCCGGCACCACCGGCGGCCACAGGGTAACAAGACCGGGCCGCTCGGCGCCAATGTGCGGTGGCGGTTCACGGTCGAGGCCGAAGGCCGGAAAGCCCAGCGCATCGATCATTCGGTTGACGAAGCCGAGGACGATGTCGGCTGTCCGGAAGGACTGGCCGAGATCGAGATCCTGCCACCCCGGCGCGCGGCGATTGACGCGGCCGGCGCGGATGCCGTCGCGCGCCTGCGTGATCCGCGCCTCGACGCGTTGTTTGGCGCGGGCGAAGTTTTCCGGACTGGTGCCCTGAAAGCCGAAGATCGCCTGCTTGTAATCGCCGACGGTGAAGATCGTGCGCAGCGTATCGCCGCGCGCACCCTCGCCGCTGAAGAAATCGTCGATCAGGGCTTCGACGATGTCCCACTGGCTCTGGTTGGTATCCTGCGCCTCGTCGATCAGGATGTGATCGAAATGGCGATCGAGCTTGTAGCGGATCCAGTCCGAAGCCTCGCGGTCGGACAGCAGCGCGGCAGCCTTGCGGATCAGGTCGCCGAAATCGAGCAGCCCTTCGCGGGCCTTGCGCGCTTCCCAGCGCACGGCAAAGGCGCGGCCTATTTCGAGCGCGGCAGTGACGATTTCGGCGCAGGCGAGCAGCGCAAGGCGGTCTTCATATTCGCGAACCGCCTCGGCAATGTCATCCTGATGGCGGGTAAAGTCGGGGTCATTCTTCGTTGCCCCCTCCATCTTGCGCGGCTCACCATCGGCCTTGAGGATGGTCTTGCGAAAACCCGCCACGGCTTCAACACGCGCTGCCAGATCCAACGCCAGCCACTGGCGAAGGAAGGCTGCTGCCTCCTGCCCGGTCTTGGCTTTCCAGCCATCCAGCGCAGGCAGCATTGCCATCAGAATGTCGTCAGGGAAAAGATCGGGATCGAGCGGCTGGGCCGTCCAGACCACGTCCGCATCGGCAGGCATGCCCAATGTCTGACACACCTGCGCCGCCATCGGCGATTGCCAGCCGGTCGGCCCTTCCCACAAGTCTTGCGCCTCGGCCGCGCGCATCAACCATTTGTGCAGCGCAGCCGGATCCTTGCGGGTGGTGAACAGTTCGATCCCGTCCAGCAGCCGGACATCATTGGTACGCTCCGCCTCCACGACGAAATCGGTCAGCACATCGCGCGCCAGCAATTCGCGGCTGCGATCATCCATCACCCGCGTGCCGGGCGCGAGCCCCGCTTCCTCGGGGAAATTGCCGATCAGGTATTGGGCAAATGCGTGGATCGTATCGATCCGCAGCCCGCCGCCGGGGCAATCGAGCACGCTGGCGAACAGACTGCGTGCGCGTTCGAGGCTTTCCGGGCCGATATCCGCGCCAAGATGCCGCAGCTCTTTCGCCAGCGCTGTCGCAGGCAGGCGCACCCAGCGGGCGAGCACCGCGTTGATGCGGTTGGCCATCTCCGCCGCGCCCGCCTTGGTGAAGGTGAGGCACAATATCTGCGACGGCGCGACATCGGGCAGCAACAGCAACCGCAGCACGCGCGCGGACAGCACTTGCGTCTTGCCCGTTCCCGCCGAGGCCGAAAGCCAGACATTGTCCTGCGGCTCTGCCGCGAGCAGCTGGTTGCCCTGCAACGGGAAGACGAGGCCGTTACCGCCGCTCATGCGTCGCCATCCTTCTGCGTCAGGCGAACGAACCATTCATCCAGCCGCATCAGCTGGTCATATTCGTTGTAGCCCTTGTAGTCGGGGTTTTCACGCGCGGTGAAGGGTTCTGCGCCCTTGATGTATTTGCCGATCGCCTCGGCCAGTTTGGCGGTGTGGTGGGGCAGGAACTCCTCCAGCGTCAGGCCCTTTTCGCGCGCTGTCAGCTTCATCGGGCTCTGCCGCTTGCCGAAGTCGCCGTCATCCTTGCCGAACGACCAGTATTCGAAGGTGCTCGCCGCACCCGAGGGCACGCCTTCGCGGGCGAAACCGCCGTCTTGCGCAATCAAGCCGAGCAGTCCGAGTTGCAGCGCAAAGCCATTTTCCACCTGCTTCTTGGTCGGCACCGTTCCGGTCTTGTAATCGACAATGGCGAGTGTCCCGTCGCCCATCCGGTCGATCCGGTCGGCGCGGCCCATCACTTTCACCCCGTCGAAAGTCATCACGCCCGAAATCTCGCTCGCCTGCACTGTGCGGCCTTCTCCCTCATCCTGAGCAATCCACTGCTCAAACCGTTCGAGCGCCGCGATCAGGCGCGGTTGCCACAGCGCGCGGAACAGCGGGTGGACGCGCTCGGCCTCGAAATGCGCGGCAGCGAACGGAGCGAGCGCAAGGGCCGGATTGTCGGCGCGTGCCTTGTGCCATTTGTCCAGCAGATCATGCACCAGCGTGCCGCGCAGCGCCGGATCGCTGAACGGATCGGCGGCGAGCGGCTGAAGCTGGCGCAGATCGAGGATCGCCTGCGCATAGAACTGGTAGGGATCGCCCAGCAGCCGGTCGAGCGCCGTCACCTTGATTGTGACATCGCGCTGCTTCGGCGACGGATCGGGCGCGGGGCGCGGATAGGGTTCGGCTGCCGGACGCAGACGATCGATATGGGGCAGCAGCGCGGGGATCGCGCTCTCGCGGTGTTCCCTGTCCAGATCATCGCCCAGCAGCGCCTCGACCCGCAGCAGAAAGCGGGACGGTAGCGTCGGCCCTTCGGCATCGCGTAGCGCGCGGCTCAGCACCACTTGCGGCGCGCCCAGTGCCCCGGCGAGATCATGCGCGGCCAAGCCGATGCGGAACTCCGACCCCGGCACGCCCAGCGCGCGCAGGATCGGCGGGGCAAGCAGCGCATCCGCGCCCGGCGGCTGCGGCCAGCTGCCTTCGTTCAGGCCGCCGCAGATCACCAGATCGGCGCGGGCCATGCGCGCTTCCAGCAGGCCATAAATCGCCACGCGCGGATGGCCGCCATAGCCCGGACGCACTGCGATCTCGTCCATCGCGTCGCGCAGAATCCCGGCTATGTCGGCGCTTTCAATCTGCGTTTCCAGCGCCTCGGCAAATCCGCGCAATTCTTCGATCATGGAGCCGAGCGCGCGCCCGTCCTCGCGCTCCCATGCGGCGGCGCCCGCGAACTCCTCGGCCGCGGCGGCAAGCCGGGCCAGCGTATCGGCCAGCGGCATTTGCGCCGGCCAGTCAACAAGCGGCGCAATCAGCGCTTCGGCCTCGGCCCACCAATCGGCAATCTCGGCCTTGGCCGCAGCCTCGCGCAGCGACTCCATCCCCGGCGCAGGCGTGGGTCCGCGCAGCTGCCGGTCGAACGCGCGCAGGCCGCTGAGCCATGCCCGCCGCGACTCCCCGTCCGCGCTGCGCACCAGCGGATGGCCGAAGGCCGCAACAAGGTTCGCAGGGTCTGGGCCATGCGCCGCGACCTCTGCCAGCAGGCCGAGCAGCCGCCCTGCCGGGGTCAGTGCCAGCGGCTGACCCGCGCTGTCATCGGCGGCGATGTTCCAGCGTTCGAGATGCTGCACCACCCGCCGCGCCAAGCCCCGGTCGGCAGTGACCACCGCGATACGATGTTCGGGCTGTTCCAGCGCTTGGCGCACCAACAGCGCAATCGCCTGCGCTTCTTCTTCGATTGTGGCGCTGGTCAGCAGGCGCACGCCTGCCAGACGGCGCTTGTCGGCAGGCAGGTCGACCCAGGCGCGGCTGGCGAGCGGCGGCAGAAACAGCGATGAAATCGCCCGCGTCCGTGCAGGTTCTGCCGCCGCGATCCCGCGCCGGTGCCACGGCTGCACCTCGGCCCGGTTCACCCCCATGCGATTGAGCAACAGCTTCAGGTGATATTGCGGATGGGTGAGCGCATCGCCGGCTGCGAACACCGCCCCATCCGGCTCGCTCGCAGCGCCCGCCAGACCAAGTTCGTCCCACGCATCATCGCTCAGCTCGCGGTCGAGATCGGGCAGCACCACCGCGCCTTGCGGCAATTCGGCGATTGTCCGCAGCAACCGCGCCAGCGCGGGCGACGCGCTGGTAACACCTACGGCAACAATCGGATGCGGCGGCGGCGTTTCCTTCCAGCGGCGCGCGGCGCGATCGAACAGCAGGTTGCGGCGAGTGGCAGCGTCGATTTCGCCGCGTACGGCCAGCTCTGCCTGCCACCGGGCATTGACCCGCGCGAACAGGCGGATCGCGTGCTGCCAGTGGCCCGCAATCCCGCCAAGCTGATCGAGCACCACGTCGCTAGTGAGATCCTCGGGCCGCTTTTCCTCGACCAGTAGTCGGTCGATGCTGCGCGCCATTTCCCGCGCCAGATTGAGCCGTGCACGGCCCGGCAGCGGCTCCATCGCTTCGGCAGCGCGTTCTTCGACGATCAGGCGATCAATCGCGAGCCAGCGCCGCACAGGATCGCAAGCGGGAGGGATGTCGGCAGCGCCGAGCGGATCGAGCGCCGCGCCGAGTTTGTCGTCGAGGTCGAGGTCGCCGACCGCGATCATGCGCGGCATCAGCAACCCGCCCTCACCATTGGCCCCGGCGTGGCGGATGAACGCCTCGGACAGAGTGCGCGCGGCGCGGCTCGATGGCACCAGCAGTGTCAGCCGCGCAAGGCCGAAGCCCGGTTCGCGGTAACGCGGCACCAGCCCCGCCACCAGCGCATCGGCAAAACCGCGGTGCGCGGCAATGGAATAGACCAGCGGGCCGGCGCGGCGCGGCTCAGCCACGCCGCAGCGCCTCTTCGGTCGGGCGGATCGCCTGCGGGGTGCCGACTTCGAACCACAGCCCGCCGAACGAGAGGCCGTAAAGCCGCCGTTCCTCGATGGCGCGGCTCCATAGGATGTTGGTCGAAAACGGCCCGTCCGGCGCATCGCGCAGCAGGCGGTGCGAAACCAGCTGGATGCCGGTGTAGATGAACGGTGCGATCCGTCCGGCCTTGCGCCGCGACAGCAGGCCATTTGGGTCCATGTGGAAATCCCCCGGCCCGCTGAAATTGGCCGCGCGCGCGTGCGGCACCAACAGCAGCAACGCATCCATCTGTTCGGCATTCCAACGGCGCGACAATTCGGCAAAGGCGTTGTTCGGACCGTCGAGCCAGATGTTGTCGGCGTTCAGGGCAAAGAACGGATCGGGCAGATGCGGCACTGCCTTCACCATCCCGCCGCCGGTTTCCAGCAGCTGCGCGCGTTCGTTCGAGACTGTCACCTGCGGCACAGCCCGAGCGGTGACATGGGCTTCGAGCGCATCGGCGAGGTAGTGGACGTTGACCACCGCCCGCGCCACGCCCGCCTCGGCAAGACGATCCAGCGCGTGATCAATCAGTGCGCGCCCCGCAACCCGCACCAGCGGCTTGGGCTGGCTGGCGGTGAGCGGACGCATCCGTTTGCCCAGTCCGGCGGCAAGGATCATCGCGGTGTCGGAAACCAGCGCCGTGTCGCTCATGCCGCGAAGGCTCCGTGAGCGAAGCGAAGGGTGTCAGGGATATTGGCATCGAACCAGCGCGCCACAGGAGCCAGCGCCGGGTGCGCCAGATCACGCTCCAGCGCGCCCCAGACCCGCGGGATCATCCCCAGATACTTGGGCTTGCCATCGCGCCGGTCCAGCCGCGTGAAAATCCCGACGATCTTGGCGTTCCGCTGCGCGCCGAGCAGGGCGTAATCGGCAAGGAATTCCTCGTCGGCCAGTTTCGCGTGGTGAGCGTAATGCAGCAGCATGGCGGTTTCGAGGTCTTCGGACACGTCGCGCCGGGCATCCTGCAACAGCGAAACGAGATCATAGGCCGGGTGGCCGACCAGCGCGTCCTGAAAATCGATCAACCCCTGCGGGCCGCCCGCCTGCCCGCCCAGCAGCATGATGTTTTCGGCATGATAATCGCGCAGCACCGTAACGCCGGGTTGCTGGCGGGTGAGAAGGGGCGCCAGCACTTCCTCCCACGCCGCTGCATAGCCCGCGCCATCGACGGTCAGCCCCTGCGCCGGGCACCACCATTCGGTCAGCAGCGCGGCCTCGCGCGCATAGGTCGCCATGTCATAGGGCGCGAACGGGCCGGGCGGCAGGCGGTGCAGCGCCACCAATGCCTCGACCGCGGCTTCATAGGCTGCGCGTTCGTCCTGCGGGTTCAGGTCCAGCCAGTCCCGCATCCGGTCATCGCCGAAATCCTCGGTCAGCACCCAGCCCGCCGCAGCATCCTCGGCAAGGATCGCAGGCGCACGCATTCCATTGGCGTTTAACCAATGCGCGACATGCAAAAACGGCGCAGGGTCTTCGTGCGGCGGCGGCGCGTGCATCAGCATCGCCGATTCGCCGCCGCTGCGGCCAAGCCGGAAATAGCGCCGGAACGAGGCATCGCCCGGCAATGGCTGAACCTGCGCATCGGCCCAGCCCGCACGGGCAGTGAATTCGGCGAGACCTTGAGGCAACTGGTTCATGGCATCCGCCCTACCCAATCGAGGCCCGCGCGGGCAATCGCAATCCGTCCGCCCTCCCCGCTTTCTCCGGCCGGTTCGAGCAGAATCGAGAGGCACCCGGGTTCACGCTCGAAACCTCCCGCATGATCGGGCCACTCGGCCAGCAGCACCGCGCCCTCGCGGTAATCGTCGAGCCCGATTTCGGCCAGTTCCGACGGGTCTTCCAGCCGGTAGAAATCGGCGTGCACCACCGGCAGGCGGAGCGACGGAAAATCGTAGCTCTCGATGATGGTGAAGGTCGGCGATGGCACCTCGCCTTCGTGGCCCAGTGCCGCCAGAATGGCGCGCGCCAACGTAGTCTTGCCAGCACCCAGCCCGCCTGTCAGCGCCACCACGTCGCCCGCCCGCAGCCGCGCCGCGATGCGTGCGCCGAACGCCGCCATCGCCGCCAGATCGGGCAGAGCTTCGCGCCGTTCGGTCACGGCAGGCGGATCGTTGCGGTGGTGCCGGCGCCCCTGCGGCTGGCGATTTCCAGCGTGCCCTCATGCGCTTCAATCAACTGGCGGGCGAGCGGAATGCCAAGCCCGGTGCGGCGTTCGGGCGTTCCCGGCTTGCCCGCCTTGGCCCCGCCTTGCGCGCGGGCGAGTTCCTGCGCCGTCATGCCGCGGCCATTATCGGCAATGCGGATTTCAAAGCCCCAATCCGCGCCATCGGGAGCTTTCCTGATCTCGATCACGATGCGCCCGCCATCGGGCGTGCCGGAAACGGCGTTATCGATCAGATTGCCCAGCGCGCGTCCAAGCTGGCGCGGATCGCCTTCGATCACCCGCCCCTTGCGCCCCTTGAGATCGAGGCTGAGGCCGGCCGCGATGATCGCCGGCTCACGCTCGCGCACCAGAGTGGTGAGGAAATCGAGCAGGTCGAGCCGCTCCTTGCTGATCGGCAGCAGCCCCGCTTCGCTTTGCGACAGGTCGAGCACGTTTTCGACCTGCTCGGTCAGCCGCTCGACCGCGCTCAGGATCGCGTCGACATATTCGCTCGCCTGATCGGGATCGCTCGCCACCCCGGACTTCAGCAATTCGGCATAACCGCCGATGGTGGTCAGCGGCGTGCGGAATTCGTAGGACATGTTGGCAAGGAAGCGCGCCTTGACCGCATCGGCTTCCTCCAGCGCCTCGGCGCGTTCGCGCAGCGCTTGCTCCGCCTTTTGCGAGGCGGTGATGTCCAGCACGGTGAGCAGGCCGTTACCGTCGGGCAACGGCACCCCGGCAAAGCGCAGCGTGCGCCCGTCGGCAAGATCCACCTGCCCGCCCTTCTCGCGCCGGTCGAGCGTGGCCGCCCGCACTGCCGCGCCGATCAGCCCGGCTTCTTCGGGCCGCACCAGATTGCGCCCGATCGCGCCGAGCAGTTCATCGGCGCTCGGATGCGCATCGAGCAGCTCCGGAGTCAGCCCCCAGGTGCCCGCAAAACTGCGGTTCCACAATTGCACCGAACCATCGGGCGAGAAGATCGCCAGCGCCTCGAACAGGCTGTCGAGCGTGGCGGTGCGGGTCCGCAGCAAGGTGTCGCGCACTGCCGAAAGCGCCAGCTGTTCGGTGCGATCCTCCGCGATCAGCACCAGCCCGCCATCGGGCAAAGGCTGGGCGACGATCCGCAGATGCGTGCCGCCCGGCAGCGGCCATGCTTCCTCCAGCGTGGCGCTGGCTTCGAACCACCCCGCCCGTTCGCTTCGCCATTCGGGGAAATCGCGCACCTCGGGCGTGCGCCCACGCTCGCGCGCTTCGGCGAGGAACCGCTCGAACGGCGTGCGCGCCTCGATCGCCTCGTCGGTCAGCGAAAACAGGCGGCGGAACGGACGGTTGGCGAACACCAGCCGTTCCTCGGCATCGAACAGCGCAACTCCGACCGAAAGCTGATCGAGCAACGCCAGCTGGGCGGTGCGGAACGCCCGGAATTCACGCTCGACCTGCTGCTGTTCCTCGATATCGATGGCATAACCCGCCACCCCTTCGCGGCCCAGCGGCAGATCGCTGACGCGCAGCGTGCGGCGTGCGCCGTGAATGGTGGCGGCAACGATCCGTTCGGACTTGTCCTGACTTTGCAGGGAAGCGCGCGCGATCTCGGCGGGGGACTGTCCGTCTTCGGGTTCGAGCAGTTCGATCTGGCCCTGAACCACCTCTGCCGCGCCGGAAGCACCGACAGCATCGACATAGGCCTGATTGACCAGTTGGAGCGAAAGATCGCTGCCGCGAAACCACATCGGCATCGGAGCCGCTTCGATCAGGCCCACCAATGCGCCGAAATCGCCCGTCGCCCGCGCGGCAGCGGCGCGCAGCCGGGCCATTTCGGCATGGCTTTCGGTGAAGTCGAAAACCCATACCAGTGCCGCGCCGCCGGGCGACACCTGCGGATCGGCGAGCGTGCCATAAAGCGCAAGACTGCGCCGGGAGCCCGGGGGGTTGAGCGCCATGCGGAAGGGCGCAGCAGTTTTCTGGGTAGCCTGAACCTTCGCCCAGAGCTGTTCGTACTGATCGGGAGCCAGCCCGCCCGCTTTGGGATCGCCGGGCACCGACGCGAATTCACTGAGATATTTGGGCGTTGCCGATAATCCTAGCAGCCGCGCCAGCTTATCCGGCGCTTCGATTCGTCCGTCGATCCTTACCAGCAGCGGGACGGCCGGAGCGACATCGAGCAGGGTCTGGATACGCTTGAGGCTGGCTTTCAGCGCCTTCGCCCGCTTCATCCCGGCATTTGCGCGAAGCACTACCACCGCCGCGCCCACCGTCCATGCGGCGAGCAGCAGCGCGATCAGCACTAGCGAAAGCGGCGAGATTTCCATCGCCTCACCGCTATGCGCGTGCGCGCGCCAGTGCAACGGGGTTCAGGCGTGAAGCCACAGCCCCGCGCTGCCCCGGACATGGCCGGGGACAGAGCGGGGCCGCAAAACGATCAGTAACGGTAATGATCGGGCTTGAACGGGCCGGCCTGCGGCACGCCGATGTAGCTGGCCTGCTTGTTGCTGAGCTGGGTCAGCTTCACGCCCAGCTTTTCAAGGTGCAACGCAGCGACCTTTTCATCGAGATGCTTGGGCAGAACATAGACATCGTTCTGGTATTCGTCCGCCTTGGTGAACAATTCGATCTGGGCGAGCGTCTGGTTGGTGAAGCTGGCGCTCATGACGAAGCTCGGGTGGCCGGTGGCACAGCCGAGGTTCACGAGGCGGCCCTTGGCGAGGATCAGGATCGACTTGCCATCGGGGAAGGTGACGAGATCGGTGCCTTCCTTGATTTCCTTCCAGTCATAGTTGGAAAGCGCGCTGATCTGGATCTCGCTGTCGAAGTGGCCGATGTTGCAGACGATCGCCATCGGCTTCATCGCTTCCATGTGCTCGGCCGTAATCACGTCCTCGTTGCCGGTCGCGGTGACGAAGATATCGGCACGCTTCACGGCGTCTTCCATGGTGACGACTTCGAAGCCGTCCATCGCTGCCTGCAGCGCGCAGATCGGGTCGACCTCGGTGACCATGACGCGGGCGCCGCCATCGCGCAAGCTGGCCGCCGAACCCTTGCCGACATCGCCGTAACCGGCAACGCAGGCGACCTTGCCGGCCAGCATCACGTCGGTCGCGCGGCGGATCGCGTCGACCAGCGATTCCTTGCAACCATAAAGGTTGTCGAACTTCGACTTGGTGACGCTGTCATTGACGTTGATCGCCGGGAAGGGAAGCTTGCCCTGCTTGGCGATCTGGTACAGCCGCATCACGCCGGTGGTGGTCTCTTCCGAAACGCCCTTGATCGCCTTCACCGTCTTGGTGAGGTAGCCGGGCTTGGCAGCGACGAACGCCTTCAGCGCGCGCTGAAGTTCGATTTCCTCGGCGTTGGCGGGCGCGGGCATTTCTTCGCCAGCTTCGATCCGGGCGCCCCACAGCGCGAACATGGTGGCATCGCCGCCATCATCGAGGATCAGGTTGGTGGTGAGATCGGGGTCTTCCTCGGTCGACCAATCGAAGATGCGGCCGACATAATCCCAGTAATCGCCCAGCGTTTCGCCCTTGATCGCGAACACCGGAATACCGCGTTCGGCGATGGCGGCGGCGGCGTGATCCTGCGTCGAGAAGATGTTGCAGGTCGCCCAGCGCACTTCGGCGCCGAGCGCGGTCAGCGTTTCGATCAGAACGGCGGTCTGGATGGTCATGTGCAGCGAGCCGGTGATGCGCGCGCCCTTCAGCGGCTGGGCTGCGCCATATTCCTCGCGCAGCGCCATCAGGCCCGGCATTTCGGTTTCGGCGATCTGGATTTCGTCGCGGCCGAAGCGGGCGAGCGCGATATCCTTGATGACATATTCGTGGGTCGGGGTGGCAGCGAGGGTGGCCATGCTAGTTTCTCCTGCGCGACAGCGCGCGTAATGGGCGGATTGCTCTGGTGCAGCCCCTAGCCGCACGGCGGCCCTGAGGCAAATATAAACTTATCTTTATATGTCTAATTGTTGCCCGCACCGCTGCGATGGCTATAGACAGGCGCAGAACACCCCCACTCTGGAAGGACACCAAAGCACATGACGATTTCCGTTGGCGACAAGCTCCCCGAAGTCACGCTGGTCAAGGCCACCGCCGAAGGGCCGCAGGCCGTGAAGTCCTCCGAATATTTCGCCGGCAAGAAGGTCGCGCTGTTCTCGGTGCCGGGTGCCTTCACCCCGACCTGCTCGGCCAAGCATCTGCCGGGCTTCGTCGAAAAGGCCGATGACCTGAAGTCGAAGGGCGTCGACGAAATCGTCGGCACCGCCGTGAACGATGCCTTTGTGATGGGTGCGTGGAACAAGGCTTCGGGGAGCGATGCAATCACCATGCTGGCCGATGGCAACGCCGAATTCGTCGAGGCGATCGGGCTGACCATGGACGGATCGGGCTTCGGCATGGGCAAGCGCGGTCAGCGTTTCTCGATGGTCGTCAATGATGGCGTAGTCGAGCAGCTCAACGTCGAAGAACCCGGCGATTTCAAGGTATCGAGCGCCGAACACATGCTCGGTCAGCTCTAAGCCGCCTAACCGATCTAGCCAAAAGGGGCGTTCCCGAGGTCGGGAGCGCCCCTTTTTCATGCCAGAGCGTTGGCTCAACCAAGCGGCGGCGCGCCGGCGGCGATCCACAGGGCAAACCCTGCTGCCAAAGCGATAGCCAGCAGCCCCCGCACCCACGGCACCGGCCCGATCCCTGCGACCCCGGCCATCGGCGGCCGATCACCGCTTAGCATCGGGCTGACGAGATCTTCGCGCTTTACGGTGGCGTAGAACACGATGGCCGCCAAATGCAGCGCGATCAGGCCCGCCACCACCCAGAAGAACGTCTCGTGCCAATCGGTCAGCATGTCGGCGGTCATCACCCCAACCAGCGGATTGAGCGGCCCGATCATCCCGTCATAGGGATCGCCTGCGAACAGCCCCATGCTCACCTGCAACAGCATCGCGCCGATCAGCGCCAGCGTGCTCCATCCGGCCAGCGGACTATGCCCGATCCGCGTCGCCGCGTCTGTCATCCGGCCGCGCAGATAGGCGATCACCGCGCCCGGCCCTTTCACGAAGCTGGCAAACCGCGCGGTCTTGGGGCCAAGGAAGCCCCACAGCACGCGGAACACGAGGATACCGAGCAGCACAAGACCCAGCCGCCGGTGCCAGGCCCATGCCGAATTTTCCGCTGTCCACCACATCGCCGGGACAATCAGCGCAAAGCTCCAGTGGGTCAGCCGCAGCAGCGGATCCCACACCCGGACATTGGGCGCGCCGGTAGTGCCGTGCGAAGCGCCCATGCGCGCCTACTTCTCGTCGTCGAGCCGGAACTGGTCGTGGCAATCCTTGCACGCGCCGCCCATCGCCATCGCCTGCGCAGCCACAGCGGCCTTGTCACCCGAAGCTGCGACGGCAGCGAGCTCGGCGCTTTCGTCGAGCAGTTTCTGAGTCGCCGCCTTGAAACCGTCCGGCTTTTCCCAGATCGTGGCCAGCGCCTCGGTATCGAAGCCGTCGTCGATGCTGGTGCGCTCGATGAAATGGCGTTCGATATTGCCTGCGCGATTGTAAATGTCGTTGGCATTGTCGGCGATCAGAGCGAAATCGGGCGCGTCCTTCTCCAACTCGCCCCGCACGGCCTTGAAGGCATCCCCGATGGATTCGAAATTGTCGTGGCGTTCCTTCAGAATCGCTGCGGTCCCGGGTTCGACAACAGAAGCGGCAGGCGCTTCGTCGGCCGGAACTTCGTCGCCGCAGGCGGCGAGCGCGCCGACAAGCGCAGCGGCAACAGCGAGGCGGGTGGCAAGAGTGCGAACCATCGTCGAAATGCTCCTTGGTTAAGCCGAACGGCAGATCCCGCTTGCAAGCTATGCTGCTTTACGGCGCATCGCAAACACAAGATTGGCGCGGCACAAGCAGTTCGGGCCGCAGGTTCGTGAACGCACGAAAAAGGGGTGCCCTGCGACAGGACACCCCGATCTCGGCGACGCCTGGCCTCAGATCAACCTTCGCGGTTGCTCGCCGCCACGCTTTCGGCCTCGGCGAGGATCGCGGTGCGATCCTGCTCCACCAGTTCCAGCATGGCGGTGCGGAACGTGTCGCGGCGGGCATCGACCAGCGCATCGATCGCCTCGGCCTTGTGATTGCACCAGCCGGGGGTGGAGCCGCTGGCGACGTCATCGCGCATCATCGAGCGGCGCGTCTGCAACGCCTCGCCCACCGTGGCGTTGCGTTCGACCTTGAGCGCGGCGCTCCACCGGCAGCGCAGTGTATTGGGCCGGCCTGCCACACCTGCGGTGCCGATCTGACGGGTTTCGACCTGCACGGCGCCTTCGTAATCGGCGGCGATCGTGCCGGCGGGGTGATCGATCACGACCTCATGTTCCAGCGCTGCCGCCGGCGAAGCGAGGCACGCTGCGGCAAAAAGGCCCGCAAAAGCGAGTTTTTTCATCATCATGTCTCCTGCATTATCCCGGCCATTTTATCCGACCGTTGACCCTAGCGATGATAGCAGTGTCGGACGCGAGTTCCAAGCGCATACGACCCAAAAACGACCGCCTCCGCGAGGAACTTCTACAATGCATACATGACGTTATTGGCAGATAAGCCGGTCAGTAGCCCATCAGGCTCATCACTTCCTTACGGCTGCGATGGTCTTCGAGGAAGCATCCGAGAATCCGGCTGGTGACCATCTCGACCCCGTGGGTCTTGACCCCGCGTCCGGTCATGCAGCCATGCTGCGCCTCGATCACCACCGCCACGCCGTGCGGTTCGAGATTGTCCCAGATGCACTGCGCGACCTCGGCGGTCAGACGCTCCTGAATCTGCAGCCGGTGCGCAAAGCCATGCAGCACGCGCGCCAGCTTGGAAATGCCGACAACCTTCTTGTTGGGCAGATAAGCGATGGCCGCCTTTCCCGTAATCGGCGCCATGTGGTGTTCGCAATGCGACTGGAACGGAATGTCCCTGAGCAACACGATCTCGTCATACCCGCCCACTTCGGAAAACTGCCGGGTCAGGTGGATCGCCGGATCTTCCTTGTAGCCCTCGCAATATTCGAGCCACGCCCGACCGACGCGCTTGGGCGTGTCGAGCAGCCCTTCGCGTGACGGATCGTCTCCGGCCCACTGGATCAAGGTGCGGATCGCGTCCTGCACATGTTCGGGAACATCGGGCTTGCCCAGCGGATTGTCCGGGTCGAACTCGTCATCATGGGCACAGACATAATTCATCGTAATCTTCTTTCTTCGCAAATCGGCGGCGCACCTACGGCCCCTGTTCACTCCTGTGGGGGTCTCGCGTGTCGTAAACCGACAAGGCTGCCCGACGTTCCGAACCATCCGGCTTTTGGTTCACCCGGTTGCGCGATCAGAGCCGCGCCCCATATTTCCCTCACAGTGCCAATGTAAGTTGCATACGCCGGATTTCACGCACTGAAACGGCTAAAAAGAGGACTCAGGTGTGCCCAGCCCCACCCCCGCCGAATTCGAAAATGCCGCGCGCAAGGTTCTGAACCGCCTGCCGCCAGCCTTTCGCGATCACCTTGCCGACGTGGTGCTCAGGATCGACGAATTCGCGAGCACCGAACAGCTTGCCGCTGTCGGAATGGAGAACCGCTGGGAACTGACCGGCCTATATGAAGGGATCGCGTTGCCGGAACAGTCGCAATGGGATCATGAACGCATGCCGCCCGTCATCAGCCTGTTCCGCCAGCCGTTGCTCGCCGAAATGCAGGAAACCGGTGTGGGGTTTGCCGACCTGGTGCGCCACGTGGTGATTCACGAGGCCGGGCACCACTTCGGACTGTCCGACGAAGACATGCACGCGCTTGAAGAAAGCGTGCAGGACTGAGGCCGCTGTCGCGGCTCGGGTTCCGAGCGCGTTCGAAGCGACTTGCCGGAAAAGAACCACAAAACCGACAACGCCCGCCCCTCTTGCGAGGAGCGGGCGATGTTGGTGCACCCGGAGCGATTCGAACGCCCGGCCCCCAGATTCGTAGTCTGGTGCTCTATCCAGCTGAGCTACGGGTGCACACTGGAGGGCGGCACATAAGGGGGTCGGTGGGGCTTGGCAAGTGGCCTTGGGCTGCTTTCAAAGATTTTGGAACAGCCGCGCCGCCAACGCCTCGTCGAGCGGCGGCTTGGGCAGCCCGATCACCTCGGCGGGGGTGAACCAACCGACTTCGCCCCCTTCAAGCGCCTCCGGATCGCCCTTCCACCCGGCAATAGTGTAAAGCAGTATGACAATCGCGTACTTTTCGCGCAGACCGCACGTTTCGGCGAACCCGGCGGGTGTCACGGTCGCCGATGCGCAATCTATGCCCAGTTCCTCACGCAGTTCGCGCAGCAGAGCTTCTTCAGGCATTTCAGAATGTTCGACCTTGCCACCGGGGAACTCCCACAGGCCACCATGGTGCTTCCCCAGCGGGCGGCGATGCATCATCCAGCACCCGTCGCCGCGCCGCAGCGCGCCCGCCACAACTGCAATCCATCGCTCCCGAGCGTCGGTTTTTTTTCCAACCATATCCCGCTCATCAACCTTTTCTTAACTCGCCGCGACGATTTTGGTTTTGTCCAACCGCAATAGACAGGTGGGTTTCAAATGTTGACGACCTTTTTGAGGACCATGAAGGCCGACACATCTGGCGCCACCGCTGTCGAATACGGTTTGATGGTAGGCCTCATCGTGATCGGCATGCTCGTTTCGCTGCAACTTGTTGCAACCGATACAATAGGAATGTGGGATCACGTTGAGGAGAAAGCAGTGGCAGCAATGACGCCCTGACGATCGAAAATTGCGATCCGAGTTAGGACTTTGTCAATAGCTGCCAATTAATCAGAAATGCACCGGGCCGGGCCAAGCGGAACGGTAGGGTACCGAAGACCAAACCAGGAGACTACACATGACCTTCTTCAAGAACCTCGTTCGTGACGAGCAGGGCGCCACCGCCATCGAATACGGCCTGATCGCCGCTCTCATCGCTGTTGCCGCCATCGTCGGCATGCAGGCGCTGGGCACCAGCCTGAACAGCACCTTCAACGGCGTTTCGACCAAGCTGAATTCCAACCAGGTCCAGTAATCGACCTTTGGTTATTCGCTAACGGAAGCGGCGGAGGGCAACCTCCGCCGCTTTTCGTTTGTGCGTCGTAAATTTAAAGTGCGTCGGCGTGGTCGCCAGACCTATCGCCCGCGCACCACCAGCTTGACCTTCTGCCCCGGTACCAGCTGATCGCGGCTGCCGAGCGCATTGAGGACACGGAAACGTTCTTCCTGCGCAGCCGGATAGGCCATCCGCCGCGCAAGGCTCGCCACCGAATCGCCGCGCTGCACGGTTACCACCTGCAACTTTTTCGGCACCACGCTGCTCGCCTCGTTCGCAGTGATCCGCCGCATCGACTGGAACATCGGGTTGAACGTACCGGCCCGGCCAGCTGGCGCAATCGCGAGGAAGTGATAGGCGCGGTCGCGCGCGAATTCATAGGCGAACACCACGACATCGACCTGATTTCCGCCACTGTTGACACGTGCCTCGCCGACGACAGCGGGCAGCCCGTTGACGGTGGTACGCTGCATCTGCGCCGGTGCCAGGGTGGCATTCTCTCCGCCCAGCGCTGCAAACTGCTGTTGCACATAGGTTTCCAGGTTGCCGCTATAGGGGGCGAGCGTCATCTTGGCTTGCCCGCCCTGCCCGTTGATGCTGACCTCGCGGGTGCCGTTGACCATGAAGAAGCCCTGCGGCGCAGTGAACGAAAGCCGCAGTTCGGGGTGGATGAACTGGCTGCCTTCGACGACCCCCTGTGCCGGATCGTCGCCGTAAAGCAGGCCATCGACTCTCGCCAGAAAGGTATCGCGGTTGGTGATCCCACTGGCAGGCCCACTGGCGGTGCCCGCCTTGGCAAGCGCTGCCTGAACGCGGCTGGCCGGATCGGGATGGGTCGAAGCCCACTCCGGCGCGGTCGCATTGCGGCCCTGCAATCTGGCGTCGAGCGCGTTCTGCGCCGCAAGACTGGCGAGCACCGTGCCCATCGCCCGTGGATCATAGCCCGCACGATTAAGATAGGAGATGCCGAGCGTATCGGCCTCGAGCTCCTGCTGGCGTGAATAGCTGAGCGTCAGAAGCTGCGACCCTTGCAGGAAGGTGCGCGAAAGCGTGTCGGCAACGCCGCTATCGCCCAGCAGCACCGAACTCCCGATCGCGCCCAGCACACCGAGGATCGAATTGCGCTGCGCAGTCTGCGCCCGGCGCTGGGAATGGCGGGCGGCGACGTGGCCGACCTCATGCCCCAGAACAGCCGCCAACTCTGCCTCGTTATTCATCAGCGTCACCAGCTGGCGCGTGGTATAGACATAGCCGCCCGGCACCGCGAAGGCGTTGTGAATGGGCGAATTCAGCAGGCTGACGGTAAAGCTCTCGCGCGCATTGCCGAGGCCCGATTGCACCGCGATGTTCTTGCCCACCTGCTCGACATAGGCGGCGTGCGTCCCGCTCATCGCGCCGCCGAATTCTGCCAGGAATTGCGGGTGATATTCCGCCCCCTGCTGCGCTTCGCTCTGGGTGATGGGGGTGGAAGCGGAGGGGATCGGCCCGCCCATGCCGACGCACCCGGCCAGCGCCAGCGGCGCGGCACCGATTGCCAGCATCCTGCGTGTAATTCGCGTCATCGCTTGTTCTCCCGCTATGTTGTCTTTTCCGAAACTATCGGAAAACCACATACGGGCATACCCGTGGCCGCCTGAACCTTAACCCCCAATGGCGAGGAAGCGTTCCTCACGCACGGCGATCAGTTGTTCGCCCGTCTTGGCCGAAAGCCCGTCAAGCTCTTCGGTCAGCGCGTCTCCAAGCATCCGTGCCGCTGCCACCGCATCGCGCTGCGCCCCGCCGAGCGGCTCCTTGACGATCCGGTCGATCACATTGTCGCGCTTGAGATGCTGGGCAGTGACCTTCATCGCCTGCGCCGCATCTGCAGCCTTTTCGGACGTGCGCCACAGGATCGAAGCACAGCCTTCGGGCGAGATCACCGAATAAACCGCGTGCTCCATCATCAGCACCCGGTTGGCCGAGGCGAGCGCCACCGCGCCGCCCGATCCGCCCTCACCGACGATCGCCGCAATCATCGGAACCGGCAGCGCAAGGCAGGCTTCGGTCGAACGGGCGATCGCTTCGGCCTGCCCGCGCTCCTCCGCCTCGATCCCCGGAAACGCGCCCGAGGTGTCCACCAGCGTCACCACCGGCAGACCGAACCGGCCCGCCAGTTCCATCAGCCGGATCGCCTTGCGATAACCTTCGGGCTTGCCCATCCCGAAATTATGCTTGATCCGGCTTTGGGTGTCGTTGCCCTTTTCGTGCCCGATCAGCATCACGCGCCGACCATTGAGGCGCGCGAATCCGCCCATGATCGCCAGATCGTCGCCATACAGCCGGTCCCCGCCCAGCGGCATGAAATCGCTGAACGCATGCGCGACATAGTCGCGGAAATGCGGCCGCTGCGGATGGCGGGCGACCTGGGTCTTCTGCCACGGGGTCAGCGAGGCATAGGTGCTGGCGAGCAGTTCGGTGCTCTTGGCTTCGAGCCGGGCGATCTCTTGCGCGACATCGACATCGTGCAGTGCATTCACGTTGCGCAACTGCGCGATGCGTTCTTCGAGCTGGGCGACCGGCTTCTCGAAATCGAGATAGGATATCATCGCGCGGCGCTAGTCCGATGTTGCCCGGGTTGCAAGTGCAGGCTGGGCAAGCGGGTGGCGCGAATTCACTAGCGCGACCAGCCTTGCAGGCTCGACATGGGTATAGATCTGCGTGGTGGCGATGTCGGCATGGCCAAGCAGGGTCTGTAACACGCGCAGGTCCGCGCCGCCTTCCAGCAGGTGAGTGGCAAAGGCATGGCGCAGCACGTGGGGGCTGACCCCGGCCGGATCGAGCCCGGCGCGCGCGGCCAGCGCCTTCAGCAGTTGGAACAGGCGCACACGGGTCAGATGCGTTCCGCCGCGCGAAGGGAACAGGTGGCGCGATGTCGGCAGGCTTGGCCGCACCGCCAGCCAGCGCGTCAGCGCCTCCAGCGCGCGGCTTCCCACCGGCACCAGACGGCTCGTGCCGCCTTTGCCGGTGACGGTCAGGAACGGCGCGTCGCGCGGCACGGCATGCAGCGGCAGCGCCACCAGCTCGCTCGCGCGCAAGCCCGAACCGTAGAGCAGTTCGATCAGCGCCAGTTGTCGCACCGCCTTGGGTTCCTCAACCGCGGCCTCCAGTTCGGCGCGGGCGAACAGCGCGGCGACGGCATCGTGCCCCAGCACCTTGGGCAACGGGCGCCGGGTGCGCGGAGAGGGCAGCGCGCCTGACGGATCGTCCTGCCTCCAGCCCTCGTCGACGGCAAAGCCGAAGAACTGCCGCAGCGCCGAAGCCTTGCGCGCGACGCTGGACGGGGCAAGCGCGGCCCATTCCTGCGCCAGACTTGCCACGGCATTGCGCGGCGCGCCGGCCAAATCGCCGATCGTCTCCTCCGCTCCGGCCAAATCGCGGCGGTAAGCGGCCAGCGTGTTGATTGCGGCACCGCGCTCTGCGGCGAGCATGGCGAGAAAAGCCTCGGTCGCTGCCGACACCGCGCCGCGCCTCAGCCGCGCGCGACCGCCTCGGCGGCGATCATCCGGGCCTCGGCCGCCAAACCGACGCGGCGTAGCGCAGAGGTTACGTGGTAGAGATGCAGCGGAGTCATCGCTTCCCAGCTCGACCCCTGCATCCCCAATCCGGCCAGCAGCGCGACCAGCGCCGGGTTGTTCACCTCGGCAGCGCGCGCAATGGCTCTTGTCCAGCGCGTCTGGCGCGAAAGGTCGGTTCCGACACGGTCTGCCAGCGCGTCGGCCTCGCCGGACGACAGCTTGCCCAGCCCGGCCAGCCCGGCAACCAGAAACGCCGATTTGCGCGCGCCTGCGCTGTCATCATCACCGATGAAACTGTCGACCGCGCCTGTCCCGACATCGTCGCCGCCCGGCGCAGACAGCGCAATCAGAGCCCAGCCGAGCGAGCCGTCATCCACCACCCCGCGCCATGCCTGCGCGTCGCGATCGAGCCCGGCGGTCAGCATCGCCGCGATCAGTGCACCCGCTGCATCGGCATGCGCCGCGTCGGCCGGAATGCGCGCTGCGGCATAGGCCGTCAGCACCCGCGCGGCATAACCATCGCCGCCGCCGATCTCCGTGCCCGCATCCCACAACCGCTGCATCGCGGCGATCCGCGCAGCAGGATCAGTGGCGAGATAGGCTTCGCGTAAGGCGGCGGCGTGGGCCGCGGCCTCTCCCTCGGCAGCCTGATCGGCATAGATAGCGCTGTAGAAATCGATCAACGCCTGGGAAGAGAGGATTCCCTCACGCGCGGCGCGTCCGGCAAAGGGCACGCGCTCGGCCACAGGCAGCATCGGCAGCAACGCGCCGCTGCGGGCGTAATAGGCTCCGTCGCGCGCATCGAGCACCGCTTGCAGCAACGGCTCCGGCACCGGTTCGCCGAGCGCGTTGGCCAAGCCGAACCGCCAGGGGTTGAGCTCCTCCACCCCGTCCCACTCGATCTCGACGGCACGCTGACCACGCCCCGCCGCACCGGCAAACCGACGCGCCAGCAGCACGTCGATCCGCGGCGCGGTGCCGCGGAACAGCGCCCGGTCAAGCTGCGAAGCGGCGAGCGCGCTTTCTCCGGCATAGGCGTTGCAGATTGCCTGCAGCATCTGCCATTCGCCATCCTCGCGCGCCGAACCCTGCAGGCGCACCGCCGGGCATGCCCCGGTGATGTCGCCGACGCCGATATAGGCGCTCAGCGCTTCAGCGGTCAGTTCGCCCGACCAGTTGGCGGCATCGATATCCTGCACCACCGCACGCGATACGGCATATTCGCCCAGCCGGTTGAGCAGGCCCACGCGCAGCGCGGCAAATTCGACCGGCTCCATCCCCTGCGGTGCCGCCATGCGGCTGGCCAGCGCGCGCCGCAGCAGGATATGCCCCCAGCGCGAAACCATCGGCCCCTTGTTGCCCGCCAGCGCGGCGCGCACGAGCGGCGCGGGCTGATTGACCAGCGCACGCGGGGGCAATCCGCCTTCGTCAACCGCCAGCACGCCGACGCGGGTCAGCGCCCGGCGCGCACCGGGAGGAATATCGAACTTGGGCTTGAGGCCGAGCAGCTGGTCGAGCTCCTCGGTCGACATGCTCTCCAGCTCTTCGAGGGTGGGCAGGCGAGACAATTCGTCACGCGTGATCGACGGCAGTGGCGGAAGATCGACCGGCGCGGCGGCACCGGACGACGGCAGGCTTTCGCCGGTTGCTGCGCCCGCATCATCAGGCGCGGGGCGGACAATCGGCGGCGGCCCGGACGTCGGCGCAGGCGCGGGTCTCGCGGTGGGGGTCGGCGTCGGTGCCGGATCGTCGAAACCTGGCGGCAGGATCGATTCGGGCTGGCCCTGCGCTGTTGCCACGCCCGCCAGCCCGGCCCCGCCAATCGCTCCGGCAATCCCCAGCGCCAGCGCGCTGGCAACCAATGCCCGGTGCGAAGCCACGCGCTTCATCGCGGCGCTCCGGACAATTCGACAGGTTCGGCAATCGGGCGCAGCGGCTTTTCCCCACCATCGAAATACGCCAGCCCGGCCGCGGCGGCGACAATTAACAGGACGATCACCGCCCCCCGCAACCGCACACGCGTGCGCAGCGACGGCTCCCGCGCGAGAACCTGCCGTGACGCTGACAAAGAGGAAAGGGACGGACGGGAAATGTTTGCCATATTGCACGCGCTCTAGCCCATCTATAGGCCGTGCGGCAATGTCCGCTGAGCCTGCATCAACCGATCACAACGCCGCCGCGATCACGGCCATCGCCGCGCGGATTACCCGTCCTGTGGTGCTGGTCGGATTGATGGGCGTGGGCAAGTCTACTGTCGGCAGGAAAATCGCCCGGATGCTCGCACGCGATTTCGTCGATGCGGACGATGCCATCGCCGAAGCCGCGCATCTCAGCATTCCGGAAATCTTCGCCCAGTTCGGCGAACCCTACTTCCGCGATGGCGAGCGCCGGGTCATCGCCCGCCTGATTGAGGAAGGTCACGGCATTATCGCCACCGGCGGCGGTGCCTTCATCGACCCGTCGACCAGATCGCTGATCCTGGAAAAGGGCATCGCCGTCTGGATCGACTGCGATGTCGATACGCTGGTGGAGCGCACCGCACGGCGCAACACCCGCCCGCTGCTGCAGGGCGGCGATCCGCACGAAATCCTCACCCGGCTGGCTGCCGAACGCGCGCCGTTCTACAGGCAAGCTCCCATTCGCGTGGTTAGCGAGAACGGCCCGCACGCCGATACCGCCCGCGCCATCATCAAGGCGATCGATCAATGGCTGTAATCCCCGTCGCGCTGGCCGGGCGCGGGTATGATGTGGTGATCGAAGAAGGATTGCTGGGGGGGCTGGGAACCGCTGCCGCGCCGTTTCTTGCGGGCTATGCGGGTAGCCGCAAGGTGCCGTTCGTCGCCGATGCCAACACGCACCGGCTGTATCACGCGGTGGTGGACACCAGCCTTGCAGCGCAGGGATTTGCCGCAGAATGGTTCGTGGTCGAACCGGGCGAGAACGCCAAAAGCTGGGCGTCGCTGGCACGGCTGACCGATTGGCTGCTGGCGCTGGGCGTCACGCGTTCGGACCACGTGTTTGCGCTGGGCGGCGGAGTGGTGGGCGATCTCGTCGGCTTTGCCTGCGCGATCACCAAGCGCGGCTGCGGCTTCGTGCAAATCCCGACGACACTGCTGGCACAGGTCGATTCCTCGGTTGGCGGCAAGACCGCGATCAACACCGCAGCGGGCAAAAACCTGATCGGCGCGTTTCATCAGCCATCGCTGGTGCTGATCGACCCCAAGGTGCTGGGCACCCTGCCCGACCGCGAGATGCGCGCAGGCTATGCCGAGGTGCTGAAGTACGGGTTGCTCGGCGATGCCGCGTTCTTCGGCTGGCTGGAAGCGAACGGCGCTGCGGTGCTGGCGCGCGAATCCGCAGCGCTGGAACATGCCATCGCCACCAGCATCGCGATGAAAGCCCGGATCGTCGCCGAGGACGAGCGCGAGACGCAGGATCGCCGCGCGCTGCTCAATCTGGGGCATACCTTCGGCCATGCGCTGGAGGCGGAGACAGGCTTTTCCGACCGGCTGTTGCACGGCGAGGCAGTGGCGCTGGGGATGGCATTGGCCGCACACTATTCCGCGCGGCGGGGGGAGATTTCCGCCGATGATGCCGAACACGCAGCACGGGCAATCGCGGCGGCGGGGCTGCCCGCGGACCTGCCTGCGCTCGGTCTCACTTGCGACGGTGCGCGGCTGGTGGAGCATATGCGCCACGACAAGAAAAAGGAGGGTAACACCCTGCCCTTCTTGCTGCTGCGCGGATTGGGCGAGGCGTATATGGCGCGCAATGTCGATCTTCGCGATGTTGCCGTATTTCTCGACCACGAGTTGGGGCGTCGCTGATCAGCCTGCCGGACGGCCCTGCAGTTTCGCAATATTATCAGTCAATTGACTGGCATTGGCCAGCAGTATCTCGGCTTCCATCATGGCATCGTGTTCAGCAAATAATTGCTCGATTTCCGCCCGGCGCTCGAGAATCTTGGAGGCAATGCCTGGAGCGAGGCTCTCCCCCTCGCCGACTTGTCCCAGCAGGCTCGCCAAATCGCTGACCGTCGCATCGCGGGCGTTTTTGAAGAAATTACCCTTGCGATCGAAATATCCGGTTTTGCAAATCGCCATCGAAACAGACCTTTTCGCCAAGATTCATCCGAGCGCATTCGTTCGCGACTCGGCTTATGTCAGCGTCGGTCCAACTTATCCTGGGCGCCGAAATCAGGCGCTGACTTCGTATAAGATCGGGCAAATTCTTCCGGGAAGTTTGTAAGGAAATTACAGCGTCGGGCAATTCGCTGCTACTGCGGCTTTCGCAAGCCCCGCTACTTCGGTCCGTGCCGATCCGCCTTCGTCAAAACAGCCGCACCCCGTTCGGCACCGGGTGGTCAGGCGCCAACAGCACCACCTCGCCAGCGGCGTCGGCAAAGCCCAGCGTCAGCACTTCGGACATGGCCGGGCCGATCTGGCGCGGCGGGAAGTTGACTACGGCGGCGACCTGCCGCCCGATCAATTCGTCCGGCTGATAATTGGCCGCAATCTGGGCGCAGCTTTTCTTCTCGCCGATCACCGCGCCGAAGTTGATGCGGAGGCGGAAGCTCGGCTTGCGCGCTTCGGGAAATTCGTCTGCCGCCACGATGGTCCCGATGCGGATGTCGACCTTGAGGAAATCCTCGAAGGCGATCGGCTCGCCCGCAGGCGCATCGGGATCGTGGCGAAGGTGCATTATTCCAGTTCCAGGATCACCGCATCGACCGCAAGGCTCTCGCCCTCCGCAGCGTTGATCTTGGCGATCACGCCTTCCTTTTCGGCGCGCAGGATGTTTTCCATCTTCATCGCTTCGACCGTGGCGAGCGGTTGGCCGGGCTGCACTGTCTCACCTTCGGCGACGTGCAGTTTCACCAGCATTCCCGGCATCGGGCAAATCAGGAAGCGCGACAGATCGGGCGGCAGTTTTTCGATCATCAGTTGCTCGTGCCGCGCCAACCGCAGCGGCAGCACCAGCGCGGTGTGGGCCGCGCCGCGCGTCGTCACCTTCCACTGGTTGCCGATCCGCTCGACAATGAGGCCAAGGCGCACTTCCGCATCATCGCCCACCTTGCCGGTCGCGCTCGCCTGCACCATGCCGGGGAGCCAATCGCAGGTGCCGTCCACCCGCACGCCGTCCACCATCGCATGGCCATCGCCCAGAACGACCTCGAACCGATCGTCGCCGATCTTCACCAGCCATTCGCCAGTGACCGGCAGTGGCCCATCCAATTGGCCGGATATCTGCCGTGCGCGGGCCTGCCAGCTGAATTCATTGCCTGCACACACTGCCGCCAGAATGCGCCGGAAGTTCTCGGTTGTCGCCGCGCCGTGGAAGCCCTCGGGATATTCCTCGGCGATGAAGCCGGTAGTCAGTTCGCCCGAACGGAAGCGCGGGTGCTGCATGATCGCGCTGAGGAAATCGACATTGTGGCCGAGGCCCTTGATGCGGAAATTATCGAGCGCTTCGATCTGCAAATCCGCCGCTTCGTCGCGGGTCGGCGCCCAGGTAATCAGCTTGGCGATCATCGGGTCGTAGAAGCGCGACACCTCGCCGCCTTCGTAAACCCCGTCATCGACGCGCACCGAGCCGTTGCCGCGTGCGACACCGCGCCGCGCCTTGCCCGCGACGGTTTCGTCCTCGGTCCAGCCGGCCAGCGGCGGCGAATAATGCACCAACCGCCCGGTGCTGGGAAGGAACCCGCGATAGGGGTCTTCGGCATAGACGCGGTTTTCGATCGCCCAGCCATCGATGCCGATATCGTCCTGCGTCATGGCCAGCTTCTCGCCGTAAGCGACGCGGATCATCTGTTCGACCAGATCGATGCCGGTGATCGCTTCGGTGACGGGGTGTTCGACCTGAAGCCGAGTGTTCATTTCGAGGAAGTAGAAGCTCTCCCCCGTCGGGTCTGCGCCGCTGACGATCAGTTCGACCGTTCCGGCAGAATAATACCCCACCGCGCGCGCCAGAGCGACGCATTGCTCGCCCATCGCCTTGCGCATTTTTGGCGTGACGAACGGCGACGGCGCTTCTTCGACAACCTTCTGGTGGCGGCGCTGGATCGAGCATTCGCGCTCGTTCAGGTAGAGGATATTGCCGTGCTGATCGCCAAGAATCTGGATTTCGATGTGGCGCGGGTTGAGAATGAACTTCTCGATGAACACGCGATCATCGCCGAAGCTGCTCAGCCCTTCACGCTTCACCGCCTCGAAGCCTTCGCGGACGTCGGCTTCGGAATAGGCAAGGCGCATCCCCTTGCCGCCGCCGCCGGCTGAAGCCTTCATCATCACCGGATAGCCGATCTCATCCGAAATCCGCACCGCGTGCTCGGTATCGTCGATCTCGCCGACAAAGCCGGGGACGACATTCACCCCCGCCTGCATTGCGAGTTTCTTGGATTCGATCTTGTCGCCCATCGCGGCGATGGCATTCACCGGCGGGCCGATGAAGGCGATGTTTTCCTTGCCCAGCGCCTCGGCGAAAGACGTGCGTTCGGACAGAAAGCCGTAGCCGGGGTGGACGGCTTCGGCCCCGGTCTGCTTGCAGGCTGCGATGATCTTGTCCGCGATCAGATAAGACTCGGCGGCTGGCGACGGGCCAATATGCACCGCCTCGTCAGCCATCGCCACGAACGGCGCGCGCGCATCGGCATCGGAATAGACCGCGACGGTCTTGATCCCCATTTTGCGAGCGGTGGTAATGACCCGGCAGGCGATTTCGCCGCGGTTGGCAATCAGGATTTTCGAGAACAAGGCGGACAACCTCTCATGCTTTCGCGTTATCTTGTCACGGGGCTATGCCGAGGGATTGCGCGGCAAGCAAGCTAGCGGATTTGTGCTTTCAGGCAGCGTCTTCGATCAGTTCGCGCAGTTCATCGGTGCGCATCCGGGTGAGGCGAGCCTTGCAGGTCGATACCAGCAACGGTTCCAGACTGCCGCCGCGCGCGTAATATCCTTCAAGGCGGCAATGCGCGTCGCGGTAGCGCAGCCATGCGCGCTGGGCTTCGAGCAGGCTTTCGAAATAGCCCTCGCGGGTATCGTCACCGGCATATTCGACAAAGCTGGCGTCGCGGGCCTTCATCGCGGCGGCGGTTTCTTTCCACTGGGAGTTGAGGCGTTCATCGGCGACTTCGAAATCGCGTGCGGCGCACCAGTTCATTTCCTGCTGCACCTGCGGATCGTCGCAGTTCCAGCCGGGCACAGGGGGCTCAGCCGATTGCAGCAGCAGCGGGAGGATCAGCGAGGCGATCATGCGGCGTTCCTTTCAGCAAAACCGATTAGACTGTCAGCATAGGCGGGCGCACCCCTGCGGTCACCCTCGCCGCTGACAAGGGTTTGCACCGCCTTGCCCAGCATGGCGATATTGGCGGGGGAAAGGCTGCCGAGCGGTTCGACATAAATGCCGATGGTGAACAGGATCGCGCCCGTCTGCGGCAACCGCCGGAGTGTCTGGCGTTCGGAGCGAACGAACAGGGTCTCTCCGGCATTGTCGGGGGTGACATGGGCGAAGGCTTGCTGCGGCGGGCGGTCGGGCAGCCAGCGGCGATTGCCTGTGGCGGCGATGAACCAGTTGCAGCGGGCATAGATCGGGCCGGGGCGCAGGGTTTCCATGAAGCGATCGACCCCGTTGGCGAGTTGCTCCTCATACCCCGCAATCGGCGCGTGAAGCGCGCGCAATGGAAGGCCGATTTTCTCCGCCGGATGCCAGTCGGAAGGCCATGCGACGGCGGCACCGATCAGGCGGTAGACGCCCTCGCTCTCGGATTTCGTCAGCAAACACAGGTCTTCGTGAACGGTGAGCGCGGCTTCGGGAAGCGCGCCAGGCACGCCGAGCATCGCGGCCAACTCGCGGCCCGGAGCGTCCACCTCGGGCGTCAGCTGCACCGCTTGCGGCCATTCGGCAAACCCAGCCGCGCGCGCCGCTAGATCGGGCGCGGGATCGAGCCAGTGATGCTCCTCCAGCTTGACCAGCCCCATCCGAAGCTGCCCACCACCGCGCGCTTTGGGCAGCAGCGTGCCGACCGAGAAGCCGAGGGTCATGCCCCCACTCCGTCATCCCAGCGCAGGCTGAGGCCTTGGGCCGCATAGGACAGCACTTGCCACTTCAGGTCCCAGCATTCGCTGGGATGACGGAGGTTGAGCGTAATCACCCTCCCCGCCGATCGCATCTCAGCACCATACCGTATTCCTCCAACCAATCCGCCTCGGTCGGCAGCAGATATTGCAGCGCCTCAGGCATAAGGCCGTGCAAGGCGGTGGCGTGTCGCAGTTCGCTGCGGCGGTCGGAGAAGCAGTGGGGCTGGCCCTTGGGCAATGCGCCCAGCAGACGCTCCATGCCCGTCTCGGTCGCCCCGCCCTCGTCGGCGATGCTGAGGTAAAGCGGCGGGCGGACGGTAGTAGCCAAGGCGCGGCGGCTCAGCGCCTCGCTGTTCCATTGCAGGCTGGGTGAAATCGCCGCGTAGCCGGTGAACAGCGCGGGCGCTTCGGCCCATGTCTCGACCACGAAATGCCCCGCCGCGCTTTCGCCGACGAGGATCGCGGTGCCATCATGGCGATAGCGCGCTTCGACCATCGGCTTGACCGTATCCGCCAGCCACGCGCGGAACGCTGCGCTTTCGCCCGCTGAGGGATATTTCGCGCGCTCGGCAGCATCGCCGGTCTCGGGGAGCAATTCGCGCTGCCTGTCCTTCGTCTCGATCCCGACGATGATCGCATCCCGGCTGCGCCCCCACAGCGCCCCCCAACGCATCAGGCCCGCGCCCATCATCAGGTCCTGCTTCACCGCTCCGTCGAGCATATACACCACCGGCCAGCGCTGCTCCGGCTTTGCGGCGTAGTCGGGCGGGAGGATGATGTTGACCTGCCGCTCCGCCCCGACCGCTTCGAACGTCACCGTCTCGCCGATGGTCAGCGGTTGAGGCTCCGGGAGAGTTGCCGCTGCGAGCGCCGCTGCGGCGAGGAAGGCGAGGGCCATCGTGCTACTCCCGTGGACAGAATCACTCCGCCGCCACCGCCGTCTTGCAGGCCCGCGCCGGTTCCTCGCCCTTGAGCGCCGTCAGCCCCAGCTTGGCAAACAGCGCGCCGTCGCTGTCATCGCCCGCGTTGGGCGCAGTCAGCAGCTTGTCGCCGGTGAAGATCGAATTCGCGCCTGCGAGGAAGCACAAAGCTTGCGTTGCCTCGCTCATCGACTCACGCCCGGCCGACAGCCGCACCATCGAACGCGGCATGGTGATGCGGGCGACCGCGACCGTGCGGACGAACTCGATATCGTCGATCTTGGCGAGCGGGGTATCAGCCAGCATATTGCCCAGCACCGTCCCCTTGACCGGCACCAGCGCATTCACCGGCACGCTCTCGGGATGCTGCGGCAGGGTCGCGAGCGTGTGGATGAAGCCCACCCGGTCCTCGCGCGTCTCGCCCATGCCGACGATCCCGCCGCTGCACACGTTGATCCCCGCCTTGCGCACGTGATCGAGCGTATCCAATCGGCACTGGAAATCGCGGGTGGAGATGACGCGCTCGTAATATTCGGGCGAGCTGTCGATATTGTGGTTGTAGTAATCGAGACCTGCCTCGGCCAGCATTGCGGCCTGATGCGGTTCGAGCATCCCCAGCGTCATGCAGGTCTCCAGCCCCATGTCGCGCACACCCTTCACGATCTCCACGATCGCGGGCATATCGCGGTCCTTGGGATTGCGCCAAGCGGCGCCCATGCAGAACCTTTGCGAGCCTTGATCCTTGGCCTGCGCCGCGCGCTGGAGCACGGCCTGCACGTCCATCAGCTTGGTAGCCTCAACGCCGCTGTCGGCCTTCACCGACTGCGAGCAATAGCCGCAATCCTCCGGGCAACCGCCGGTCTTGATGCTGAGCAGGGTGCAGAGCTGGATTTGCGTAGGCGGGTGGTATTCGCGGTGGACGCTGGCGGCCTGATACAGCAGCTCGGTGAAGGGTAGGTCGAAAAGGCCTGCGATTTCGGCGCGGCTCCAGTCGGTACGGGGGTGTGTCAAAATCACGTTCCAAAATTTGCAAAGTGGTCAAACCCCACACCCGAAGAGATATCTACAGATGGTGAAGAGAAAACCGCCTCGACTTCATTCGATCCAAATACGTAGCCGTTGGCCAAGCCGGTGCCCAGAATACCCTCTCTCAAGAACTCTTCAGCAATTTTTCGACCATTTTCTCGTCCAAAAACAAGGATGAAGGATGAACACACCAAGTCGTTCAAATAGTTTTCATCGACTTTCTGCCCAAGGCAAGTGATGATCCCGTGTGCCACACCAACCAAATATCCGCGACACCCCTTTGACACGAAACGCTTCTCGATAGGGACTGCTTCCAGCTCGTAACCCATCAAGAGAACCTGCTTCCCTACAAAGAAGAGCAAAGCTCTAGCAACGCGGTCTTCATACGGATAACTGCCATCTACAAAGTCCGAAGGCGAAATGCCTTTGATGTGCTCAAGCGCCGCGGCTTCCTGAACAACCGGCTTTTTTAAGAAGATGTTTCGCAGGAACCCGAACATCGTTACTCCGCTGCCTCGTCCAGCCCCTCACCCAGCGGCGGCATATTGTGGCCGAGCAGCACGAGAATATCGGCCGCGCACTCCACCACGTTGCTCCCGGGGCCGTAAATCCCCTGCACACCTGCCTCACGCAGGTAGTCGTAGTCCTGCGGGGGGATCACGCCGCCTGCGGTGACCTTGATATCGCCGCGTCCCGCTTCGCGCAGCAAGCGGATCAGTTCGGGGATCAGGGTCTTGTGACCTGCCGCCAGCGAAGACGCGCCGACCACGTCGACATCATGTTCAAGCGCCATGGCGACGGATTCCTCGGGCGTCTGGAACAGCGGGCCGGAGACGACCTCGAAGCCCATGTCACCGAAGGCGCTGGCGATCACATTCGCGCCGCGGTCATGGCCGTCCTGGCCCATCTTGGCGACCATGATGCGGGGCTTGCGGCCCAGGCGGCGGCCCACGGCCTCCACGCCGTCCGTCACCTGCGCCCAGCGGCGGTCGAATTCATAGGCGCTCTTGTAAACGCCAGAGACCGGCGCAGGCGTGGCATCGTGGCGGCCGAAAACTTCTTCCATAGCCGAGGAAATCTCGCCCAAAGTCGCGTCATGGCGCGCGGCCTCCACAGCGAGGGCCAGCACGTTTTCGCCCGCAGCGCAGCCAGCCGTCAACGCCGCCAACGCCGCGCGGCACGCCGCCTCGTCACGGCCCGCACGCACCTTGGCGAGGCGCGCAATCTGGCCGGTGCGAACCTTCTGGTTATCGATATCCAGCGTATCCATCGGGTCTTCGCTGTCTTTGCGGTACTTGTTGACCCCGACGATCACGGTCTCGCCCTTGTCGATACCGGTCTGCTTTTCCGCCGCAGCGCGCTCGATCGCGGCCTTGGGCGCGCCGGTGGCGACATAGGCGGTCATGCCGCCCGCCGCGTCCACCTCGGCCATCATCGCCTCGGCCTGGGCCACCAGCGTCGCCGTCAAAGCCTCGATGTAGTGCGAGCCGCCGAGCGGATCGACCACGTTGCAGATGCCGCTTTCCTCTTGCAGCACCAGTTGGGTGTTGCGCGCGATGCGGGCGGAGAAATCGGTGGGGAGCGCAATGGCTTCATCCAGCGCATTGGTGTGGAGCGACTGCGTGCCGCCCAGCACCGCCGCCATCGCCTCCACCGTGGTGCGGATGACGTTGTTGTAGGGGTCTTGTTCCTGCAAGCTGACGCCGCTGGTCTGGCAGTGGGTGCGCAGCATCTTGGAGCGTTCGTCTTTCGCGCCGAGATCGTCCATCACCTTGTACCACAGCGTGCGCGCGGCGCGCAGCTTGGCGATCTCCATGAAGAAGTTCATGCCGATGCCGAAGAAGAAGCTCAAACGCCCTGCAAAAGCGTCGATATCCAGTCCGGCCGCCATCGCGCGGCTGGCATATTCCTTGCCGTCGGCAATGGTGAAGGCGAGTTCCTGCACCGCCGTCGCCCCGGCCTCGTGCATGTGGTAGCCTGAGATCGAAATGCTGTTGAATTTCGGCATGTTGGCCGAGGTATATGCGATGATGTCCGAGATGACCCGCATCGAAGGTTCGGGCGGGTAGATATAGGTGTTGCGGACCATGAACTCCTTGAGGATGTCGTTCTGGATCGTGCCTTCGAGCTTGTCCTGCGACACACCCTGACGTTCGGCGGCGACGATGAAGAACGACAGCACCGGGATCACCGCGCCGTTCATCGTCATGCTGACGCTCATGGCGTCGAGCGGGATCTGGTCGAACAGGATCTGCATATCCGCAACCGTATCGATCGCCACGCCCGCCTTGCCGACATCGCCGACCACACGCGGGTGGTCGGAATCGTAGCCACGGTGGGTCGCAAGGTCGAAGGCGACCGAGAGGCCCTTTTGCCCCATCGCGAGGTTGCGGCGGTAGAAGGCGTTCGATTCCTCGGCAGTTGAAAAGCCCGCATATTGCCGGATCGTCCACGGACGGCCTGCATACATCGATGCTTTCACCCCGCGCGTGAAGGGTGCGAAGCCGGGCAGGCCGGGGTCGAAATCCGCGTGGTCTTCCTCGGTATAGAGCGGCTTAACCGCAATACCTTCGGGCGTGTGCCAGGTCAGGTCGCGGCCCTTCACTTCCTTGTCGGCGAGGGCTTTCCAGTCGGCGGTGGTGGGTTTTTGGGTCATTGCTAAGCTATATCCGTTCGGGCTGAGCCTGTCGAAGCCCTGCCCTTCTATTTGAACCATGCACCCGAAGAAAAGCAGCCCTTCGATCCTTCGACAAGCTCAGGACTTCAGGGCAAACGGGCGGGGTTGTATCGGGAGCTTACGCCCCCTTGAATTCAGCTTTCCGCTTCTGGAGGAAAGCCATGCCGCCCTCCATCGCGTCCTTGCTCGCGCCTGCGATGCGTTGCCCTTCGGCCTCGGCGAGGAGCACCTGCGGGAGCGAGCCGTCCAGCGCGGTTGCGATATTGCGCTTCATCGTGGCGTAGGCCAGCGTCGGCCCGTTCGCCAGCTTGGTCGCCAGCGCGCGCGCTTCATCCATCAGGTCGGCATCAACGACGCATTTGTAGATCAGGCCCCATTCTTCCGCCTGTTCGCCGGAGATCTTCTCGCCCAGCATCATCATCCGCGTGGCGCGCGCGCGACCGATCGCGCGGGCGAGCAGCCAGGTCGATCCGCCATCGGGCACAAGGCCGATATTGACGAAGGCTTGCAGGAAATAGGCGCTCTTCGAGGCGATGGTGAAATCCGCCGCCAGCGCGAGGGAGCAGCCGACACCAGCCGCAGGGCCGTTGACCGCGCAGATCACCGGCACCTCGGCCCGCATGATCTGGCTGATCGCGGGATTGTAGTGATTGCTGAGCGCCTTGTGACTGCCGCCCTTCCCCGTCACCGCGCTCGATTCGCCGCGTGCGGAAAGGTCCGCGCCCGAACAGAACCCCTTGCCCTCGCCCGTGATCAGCACCGCGCGCGCATCGCCCAGATCGTAGAACGCCAGCCCGATTTCGTCCGCCATCTGCGGGGCCATGGCGTTGAGCCGCTCGGGCCGGTTGAGCGTGATGGTCAGCAGCGGGCCGTCGCGTTCGGCGCGGATGGTTTCGTAGGACATTTTCTTCTCTCTCTTTTCGTCATCCCGGCGCAGGCCGGGACCCGGTTCGCCGCTCGCCGCTTCTGGGCCCCGGCCTGCGCCGGGGTGACGGGTTTATCAATCAGACCAATGGGTGCCGTCCTTCGGCGTCTCCATGATTTCCGTGAGCATGCCGCCCATATCCTTGGGATGGACGAAAAAGATAGGGGTGCCATGCGCGCCAATCCGCGTGGGGCCGAGGATGCGCTTGCCGAGTTCTTCGAACGCGGTGCGGGCTTCGGCAATATCGGGCACCTCGAAACACAGATGATGCTGCCCGCCGAGCGGGTTCTTTGCGAGGAAGCCCGCGAGCGTGGAGTTTTCCCCCAGCGGCTCGATCAGCTCGATCTGGGTGCCGTTCATCGCCCCGTCCGCACCGGGGGTGTCGACGAAGCAGACCTTCACGCCCTGCTCCTCAAGATCGAACGGCGTGTGGATCTTCGTCGCGCCCATCACGTCGCGGTAGAACGCGATGGAAACCGCGATGGAGGGCGTGGCGACCCCGATGTGGTTGAGACGGCCGAGTTTCATAGAATTCCCTCTCTCATTCGTCATTGCGAGGCGACGCAGTCGCCGTGGCAATCCGGAGCGGTTTGCAATGACGGTCGTAGGCTCAATGTGCAATATCCTCGAACAGGTCACGCCAAGTCGGGTTCTCCGATTCAATCAAGGACAACTTTGCTTTGCGGTTGCCCGCCTTGATCTGCTTCTCCCGCATGATCGCGCTTTCCATCGTATCGTGCCGCTCGAACCAGACCAGCAATTTGCAATCGTATTGCTTGGTGAATCCTTCGGCCAAGCCTTCGCGATGTTGCCATGCCCGCTTTGCCAGATCGGAGGTAATACCGACGTAGATCGTCCCGTTCCGCATACTGGCCATCATGTAGACCGCCGGTAGCTTCGTCATTGCGAGCCGCCAAAGGCGGCGCGGCAATCCAGAGCGTCACGCAAACCGCTCTGGATTGCTTCGCTACGCTCGCAATGACGAAAGAAGATCATTGCGGAACCTCACAGCGGAATATTGTCATGCTTCTTCCAAGGGTTCTCCAACTGCTTTGTCCGCAGCTTCCTTAGCCCCAACGCAATCCGCCGCCGCGTCGAATGCGGATGGATCACCTCGTCGATATACCCTCGGCTAGCCGCCACGAAGGGGTTGGCGAAGCGGTCTTCGTATTCCTTGGTCTTTTCGGCGATCTTTTCGGGGTTGTCGCGGTCCTGGCGGAAGATGATCTCCACCGCGCCCTTTGCGCCCATCACCGCGATTTCCGCCGTGGGCCAGGCGTAGTTCAAATCGCCGCGCAGGTGCTTTGATGCCATCACGTCGTAGGCCCCGCCGTAAGCCTTGCGGGTAATCACAGTGATCTTGGGCACGGTCGCCTCGGCATAGGCGAACAGCAGTTTCGCGCCGTGCTTGATGATCCCGCCCAGTTCCTGCGCGGTGCCGGGGAGGAAGCCGGGGACGTCGACGAAGGTGATGATCGGGATTTCAAACGCATCGCAGAAGCGCACGAAGCGCGCGGCTTTCTTCGAGGAATTGATGTCAAGCACGCCCGCCAGCACCATCGGCTGGTTCGCTACCACGCCCACGGTGCGTCCTTCCACGCGGCCGAAACCGCACAAGATGTTGCCTGCATGGGCCGGTTGAATTTCGAAGAAATCCCCTTCGTCCAGCACCTTGGCGATGACTTCGTGCATGTCATAGGGCTGGTTGGCGTTATCGGGGATCAGCGTGTCGAGGCTGTCCTCCAGCCGGTCCCACGGATCATTAGTGGGAAGATCGGGCACGCCCTCGCGGTTCGACAGGGGCAGGAAGTCGAAGAAACGGCGGGTCGCCAGCAGCGCATCGATGTCGTTTTCATAGGCCAAGTCGGCAACGCTGGTCTTGGTGGTGTGGGTGATCGCCCCGCCCAGCTCTTCCTGCGTCACGACCTCGTTGGTGACGGTCTTCACCACCTCCGGTCCGGTGACGAACATGTAGCTGGAATCCTTCACCATGAAGATAAAGTCGGTCATGGCAGGCGAGTACACCGCCCCGCCCGCGCACGGGCCCATGATAAGACTGATCTGCGGCACCACGCCGCTCGCCAGAACATTGCGCTGGAACACCTCGGCATAGCCGCCAAGGCTGGCCACACCTTCCTGAATCCGCGCACCGCCCGAATCGTTCAATCCGATCACCGGCGCGCCGACCTTCAGCGCGGTGTCCATCACCTTGCAGATTTTCTCGGCATGGCGTTTGGACAGACTGCCGCCAAACACGGTGAAATCCTGCGAGAACACGTAAACCAGCCGCCCGTTGATGGTGCCACTGCCGGTCACCACCCCATCGCCGGGGATCTTCTGCGTCTCCATCCCGAAATCGGTGCAGTCATGTTCGACATAGGTGTCCAGCTCCTCGAAGCTGCCTTCGTCGAGCAGCACGTCGAGCCGTTCGCGCGCTGTCAGCTTGCCCTTGGCGTGCTGGGCTTCGATGCGCTTGGCCCCGCCGCCCATCCGGGCAGCTTCGCGGCGGCGTTCCATTTCGGCGATATTGGCGGACACGAGGGATGCTCTCCTGATTGCTTTGCCAAGGTCGTTGCCTTAGCCGGTGCGAAGCGTCAACGTGGCAAAAGTGACGGGCGGCGAGGGAGCGCAGGCGATGCAGCAATCCGATGTGCTGGTGATCGGCGGCGGAATCGCGGGGCTATCGCTGGCCGCACGGCTTGCGCGCCATGGCAAAGTCACCGTGCTGGAGGGCGAAAGCGCGCCCGGATACCACGCATCTGGCCGCAGCGTCGCCTTCGCGCATTTCGGGCTGGGCGAACGGATCGTGCGTGCGATGACTGCATTGAGCCTGCCCGATCTGGCGGCTGCACCCTTCGGCGTGCGCCATCCGGCGCTGCACATCGCCAACACCGCGCAGATGGACGCGCTCGATGAGCTGGAGGCGGTGCACCGGCAGTACGGATGCGATTATTCGCGCATTTCTCCGGAGGAAGCCCGCGCGCTGCTGCCGGTGTTGAAGGCGGGGCCTGAGCATTGCCACGCCGCGCTGGTCGACCACGGATCGCTGAAGCTGGATACCGACGCGATGTTGCAGGCCAATCTGGCCGCTTTGCGCAGCGCTGGCGGGGTACTGGTAAGCGGCGCGCGGGTCAGCGCGATTGTGCGGGATGGTTCCGACTGGCGGGTCGAGGCAGGCGGCGCGGCCTACGCTGCACCGATCATCGTCAACGCCGCCGGAGCATGGGCGGATCACATCGCACGGATGGCGGGCGCCCGGCCCATTGGCCTCCAACCGCGGCGCCGCACCGTGATTTCCTTCGCCGCGCCGGAGGGCGAGGACGTGCGGGGCTGGCCCTTCACCAAGACGGTGGGCGAAGGCTTCTACCTGCTGCCTGAGGGGCGCGGCCAATTGCTTGCTTCGTCGATGGATCAGACGCCGAGCGATCCCTGCGATGCGGCGGCCGAGGAACTCGATATCGCCATCGCGGCTGACCGGGTAAGCCAAGCGACCACCCTGCCGATCCGCCGAATCAGCCATTCATGGGCGGGCCTCAGAAGCTTTGCGCCGGACGAATTGCCGGTGATCGGCCACGCGGCGGGCGCGCCCGGCTTTGTGTGGTGTGCCGGACAAGGCGGCTATGGCTTCCAGACCACGCCCGCGCTGTCGCGGATTGCGGAAAGCGCGGTTCTGGGCCTGCCCTTCCCCGAGGATTGCACCGCGGCGGGGCTGGCGGCGGAGATGTTCTCGCCTGCGCGCCTTGGCGCCTAGAACCGCAGCGTGATCCGCCGCGCCAACGATGGCGCGATCGATTCGAGGATCCGCAGTGTCCGGGTCATGCCGATATTGGCCTCGTACCGCCCATGCTCGATGGCGGCGATGATCTGGCGCGCGCATTCATCCGCCGACATTTTCTTCATCGGGTTGCCCGCGTTCATCTGGGTATCGACCACCGGCGGCAGCGCTTCGATCACGCGGACGGATGTGTCCTTCAGCTGTTCGCGCAGGGCCAGGGTGTAGAACCGCAAGCCAGCCTTGGTGGCGCAATAGACCGGTTGACGCGCCGCGGGGGCAATGGCGAGCCCGCTGGTGATGTTGACGATTGCTGCAAGCGGACTGTCACGCAGGCGCGGGACGAGTGCGGTTATCAGCCGGATCGGCGCTGACAGGTTTGCATAGATGCCTTCATCCGCCGCATCGGCATCGGGCGCGCCTTTTCGGAAGTCGTGATCGACCAGCTGGCCGGCATTGTTGATGAGGATATCGATGCTGCGATCCCCCAACGTGGCAACCAGCGCATCGACTCCTTCTGCGTTCGACAGGTCGGCGGAAAGCACCTCGAACCCCTCGACGCGCATCGCATCGAGCCGGGCGGGATCGCGGCCCGTCAGGACGACGCTCGCGCCTTTAGCCTTCAGCTGGCGCGCGATTTCGCGTCCGATGCCTGCGCTGCCGCCGGTCAGCAGCACCACCTTGCCATTCACGTCCATCGCCGTTCCCCCGTTGCGCGTGCTGCCCGTTATTTGAACAGCACCAGTTCTTCCGCCATCGTCGGGTGGATCGCAACCGTCGCGTCGAAATCGGCCTTGGTCAGGCCCGCCTTTACCGCGACGGCGGCGGCCTGCATGATCTCTGGCGCTTCGGGGCCGATCATGTGGATGCCGACGATCCGGTCATTCGCCGCATCGACGATCATCTTGTAAAGGCTGCGTTCGTTGCGGCCCGCCACGACGTTTTTCATCGGGCGGAAATCGGCCTGATAGACCCTGACGCTGCCCAGCAGATTGCGCGCTTCGCCTTCGGTCATGCCGACCGCGGCGATGGGCGGGTGGCTGAACACCGCGCTGGGCACGCAGGAATGATCGACGGCGTAGGGTTCGACGTCGCCGAATACCGAATCCGCGAATGCCTGGCCTTCGCGGATGGCCACCGGCGTAAGCTGCACCCGATCGGTCACGTCGCCCACGGCATAGATGTAATCGACATTGGTGCGGCTGAATGTGTCGACCACGATCTCGCCGCGCTTGCCGCATTCGACGCCGACAGTTTCCAGCCCCAGACCTTCGATGTTGGGGACGCGCCCGGTGGCGACCATCACCACGTCGAATTCGCGTTCTTCCTGTCCGGTGAGCTTGACCCTGAAGGTGCCGTCGTCCTGTTCTTCGACGTATTCGAATTCGGCCATGAAGCAGAACTCGATCCCCTTCGTCAGGCTGATCTGCAGCAGCCGGTCGCGCACGCTTTCGTCATAGCCGCGCAGGATCGTGTCGGAGCGGTTGGCGATCGTCACCTTGCTACCGAATTCGTTGAAGATGCCGGCGAATTCATTGGCGATATAGCCGCCGCCCACGATCAGCATCCGGCGCGGGATCGTGTCGAGATGGAACGCCTCATTCGAGGTGATGACATGCTCGCTGCCACGGAAATCGGGGACGTGCGGACGCGCGCCGGTGGCGATCAGGATATACTTGGCGGTCACGACCTTGCCGCTCGCCAGCGTGACTTCGTGGTAGCCGGTAATGGTTGCGCGTTCATCGAACACGGTGACATCGTGGTTGCTCAGCGTCTGGCCATACAGCCCTTCGAGCCGGGTCACATCGTTCTGTACATGATCGCGCAGGCGCGCCCAATCGAAGCTTTTACCTTCGATCTTCCAGCCGAAATGTTCGGCGTCGACCAGATCCTCGGCGAAGTGCGCGCCATAGACGAGCATCTTCTTGGGCACGCAGCCGCGGATCACGCAGGTGCCGCCGACGCGGTATTCCTCTGCCACGGCCACCCGCGCGCCGTGCGCGGCGGCGACCCGGCTGGCGCGAACGCCGCCCGAACCTGCGCCGATGGTGAAGAGATCGTAGTCGTATTGGTCGGCCATGCGCTGCTCCTCCGGTCGGTGAAGCGCGCTATGGCCGATGGCACCGCCAATGCCAACCGCAAGGCGCGCCTCTCATGCCAGAGAGTTCGCCTTGCGCCAGCACCGGGTTACATATCAGACGCTCGCGGAGCGCGGACGACCGCCGCCGCTGCCACCGGGACGACCGCGACCACGGCCACCGCCGCCGTTACCACCGCCCGAAGGACGGCCACCGCCGCCGCCGGGACGGCCCTGACCGCCCGAACCATTCGCCTGCTGCGGCTTGCGATCACCCTGCGGGCGACGATCGCCTTCGGGACGACGTTCACCCTGCGGACGCCGATCGCCATCAGCGCGGCGCTCGCCTTGCGGCTTGCGATCGCCCTGCGGACGCTGGCCTTGCGGACGCTGGCCGAGCGGGCGGGGATTGACGCGCTTCATCGGAACGCGGGCGGCAGGCTTGGTCGGGCCTTCGCCTTCGACCACGGCGCGGAAATTGTCCGGCAGCGGCAGACGCTCCAGCTCTGCGCCGGTGACCTTGCGGATATCCTTCAGATATGCGCGTTCGTCCTCGGCACAGAAAGCGATGGCGATGCCGCCCTTGCCCGCACGCGCAGTCCGCCCGATGCGGTGAACATATTGTTCCGGCACATTGGGCAGCTCGTAGTTGATGACGTGGCTGACGCCGGGAATGTCGATCCCGCGCGCGGCCACATCGGTCGCGATCAGCACCGGCACGCGGCCCTTGCGGAAATCGTCGAGCGCACGCTGGCGCTGCGGCTGCGACTTGTTGCCGTGGATCGCGTTGGATTCGATCCCGCCTTGGGCAAGCCGCTTCACGACCCGGTCCGCACCGTGCTTGGTGCGAGTGAAGATCAGCACGCGCTCCACCGTGCCGGGAACGGCATGACGGCCCTTGAGGACCATTTCGAGCAGGGACAGCTTCTCGTCCTGCTGCACCATGAACAGGTACTGGTCGATCCGCTCGGCAGTGGTGCTTTGCGGGGTGACCGAGACCTGCACCGGATTGTTGCAGAACCCGCTGACCAGTTCCTTGATCGCCTTGGGCATGGTCGCGCTGAAGAACAGCGTCTGGCGTTCTTTCGGCGCCAGTTCCTTGATCTTGCGCAGTGCGTGGATGAAGCCGAGGTCGAGCATCTGGTCGGCCTCGTCGAGAACCAGCACTTCGATGCCGTTGAGGTTCAGCGCCTTCTGGTCGATCAGGTCGAGCAGGCGGCCGGGCGTTGCGACAAGAATGTCGGTGCCGCGGTGCAGCTTGTTACGATCCTTGCCCACAGAGGTGCCGCCGACAATGCATTGCACCTTCAGGCCGGCGAGCGCGCCATAATCCTTGGCGCTGTCGGCGATCTGCACTGCGAGTTCGCGGGTCGGGGCCAGCACCAGCATACGGCAGGATTTGAACGGGATCTGCTTGTCGGCTTCGCGCAGCCGGTCGATGCTGGGGAGCATGAAGGCAGCGGTCTTGCCGGTGCCGGTCTGCGCGATACCGAGCAGGTCGCGGCCCTTGAGAACAGCCGGGATGGCCTGTTCCTGGATCGGGGTGGGAACGGTGTAGCCCTTCATATCGAGGGCCTGGAGCACGGGCTGCGACAGCCCGAGGTCAGCAAAAGTAGTCATGTCTAAGAAACTCGCAAATATTCTGCGACGCGCGCTAGCCTGTCCCAAACGGATCTTGTCCATTGGCAGGCACGCACGGCGCGGGGGTTGAAACCGCCCGCGTGAAAAGGGAAGTCTTGAAGGTAGAACCGAAGTGCGGCCGGGGCGGATGCTTTCAGAATTCCGCCGCTTCACGCATGGCTAGCGCGCTTCGATGGGGGCCAGATGGGCGCGATCGATCAAAATGTCAAAGGATTATCGATCCGGCCTGACAAACGACCAGATCATAACCTCGTTGCTGTAGACATCGCTGACCTTTTTGCCTTGCGCATCGCGCGCTGGACGAAACTTCATTGTCAGCTTCAGACGGTCGCACAATTCGGCAGGCGTAAAGGCGCTCCGGAACTCACGCGCGAATGTGCATTCGCTTACCTTTCCGTCCGCCCCGACAGTGACGGTGAAAGCGAGCATCTGGCGCGGGAGCCTGAGATAGTGGGCGTGCGTGACGAAGCGGCCGTAATCGAAGAAAGCGAGTTCGGCAGATCGCGAAGCGTCGGATCGGGAAACCTGCGAAGCGTTCTGGCCGACCTTGATGCCAGAAATTTCGGCGACGGAACTGGCGGCCAGTGGAGCGTTAATGGCGCATGCCGCGATCAGGATCCCCGACATTGCAGCGAGACGAAGCGAACCTTTTTGCATCAGATCGACCCTTTCACATTCAACTGCGAGAGAGCGACAAGTTACGATATTTACTCGATAAGATCAATCCTTATCGCGCAATTCCACTAGGTTAAGCCGCCCCTCATAGCTGCCGTCCACCGCCGCGCCGGTCGCATCGCGGGCCGGTTCGAAGGTGTGATGCTTGATCAATACATCGCACAGCCGGGCGTTGACGTAGTTCATCCGGAACTTGTCGGCGAGCTCGCAGTCCGTCGGTGTTCCCGCCGCGTCGACAGCCAGCGTATAGCCGACTTCGGTGCGCCAAACCCGGAGCCGCTGCGAGGTCTTGACGAATTCACGGTCGCCGGTGAATTCGATCAGCTGTGCAGGCTGCGCCTGGGCTGCCGCCATGCCATCGTCAGTGGCATCGTCTGCAAGAACAGGTGCCGCGACCGCCGCGAGCGCGAAAGTAAGAACCGGGTAGAATGCGAATTTCATCATGGGACCTTGCTGAAACGACAGGGCGAGAGGCCTGCCTGCCAATCTGCGAGGATACGCAATCGGCCCGGCCGTGCAAGACCGGGCGCCACTGGTTAGCAGGCGCGCATGTGCTTTACGGCAGTGTCAGGCCAGACCGGCTGCAGCCATCAGCGCGCGGGTCGAGGGGTCGAAGTCTCCCTCACCCGAATCGATCTGGTTGGCGATAGCCTTGCCCAATTCCACGCCGAACTGGTCGAACGGGTTGATCCCCATCAACACCGCGTTCGCAAACGTGCGGTGTTCGTGGAACGCGATCAGCGCGCCGAACGCGGCCGCATCGCAATCATCGACGAGGATAGTGGTCGAAGGCCGGTCGCCAGAATAAGCGCGCGCCGGATCGTCCGACGGCTTGCCCGCCATCAGCGCCGCGCCTTGCGCAAGGCAGTTCATCAACAGCGTACGGTGATGCGCGGGGTCGAGCGTATCGCCCGGCGCAATGCTGGCGATGAAGTCCACCGGCACCAGATGCGTGCCCTGATGCAGCAGCTGGAACACTGCGTGCTGCGCATCGGTGCCCACCCCGCCCCATGTGATCGGCGCGGTTGGCCCGTCGACGGTAGCGCCGTCTATCGTGACGCTCTTGCCGTTGGATTCCATTTCGAGCTGCTGAAGATAGTCGGGCAACAGCGCCAGCCGCTCGTCATAAGCGAAGACCGCGCGGGTCTGGCAGCCTTTCAGCCGGGTGTAGAACTGATCGGCAAAGGCGGCGAGCAGCGGGGCATTGGCCCTGCCCTCGTTCTGACGGAAGTGATCGTCCACCGCCTTCGCGCCTGCCAGCATGGCGCGGAATTCGTCCATCCCGATGGCCAGCGCCACCGGAAAGCCGATCGAGGAGAACAGCGAATACCGCCCGCCGACGCTTTCGGGGAACGGCAGCACGCGGGTTTCATCGACGCCCCATTCCACAGCCTTTTCGGGCGAAGCGGTGAGCGCGACCACCCGCCCGCCGGGATCGGACACGCCGCTATCCGCCAGCCATTTCAGCGCGCTGGTCGCGTTGGTCATGGTTTCGATGGTGGTGAAGGTCTTGGAGGCGACCGCGATCAGCGTGGTTGCCGGATCGCAGGCATCAAACGCCTGCTCCAGCGCCAACCCGTCGATATTCGACACCACATGCACATCGACCATCGCCAGATCGCGCGCCAGCGCGTCCACCGCCAGCGCCGGGCCGAGCGCCGATCCGCCGATCCCGATAGCGATGCAATGCCGCACCTCGCCCAGCGCGCCTTCGTGGATCGCTTCGACCAGCATTCCCATGCGGGCGAGCAGCGCATCGGCTTCCTCCACCTGCGCCGGGGTGCCGCTGCCGCGCAGCGCGCCGTGGGTGGCGGCGCGGCCCTCGGTCACGTTAATGATCCCACCATCGAACAACGCTTCGCGCGCAGCGGCAAAGCCTGCTGCTTCGGCGAGCTTCTCGAACGCGGTCAGCGCATCGGGGCCGAGATGGGTCTTGGAAAAATCGATTACCATGCCGGCTTGCAGCTCGCTATCGGGCGCGACCGGCCAGCCGATGCGGCGCGTCATCGCCTCCACCCGGCCCGGATCCTCGGCAAACAGCGCGGCGAGGCTGCGGTTCTCCAGCGCGCGCAGCGCCTGCCATGCCTTGCCTTGTTCGTCGCCCGATCCGATCATTACCGTTCCCCTTTGCGCAGCTGTGCCGGTGCGAGTAAGGGCATGAGCAATGGATGTTAAGAGCCAATCTCTCGCCGATGCGACGATTGCCCCGGTGCCAGCGGTCAACCGCGAGCGCGACGGGTGGAGCAGCTTTGCGTGGTTCCTTATCAAGCTGCTGGTGCTGGTGCTGGCGTTTCGCACGCTGGCGTTCTCGCCGTTTTCGATCCCTTCGGAGAGCATGTTGCCCCGGCTGATGAACGGCGACTATCTGCTCGCGGCCAAGTGGCCCTATGGCTATTCGCGCCAGTCGCTGCCGTTCGATCTGCCGCTGCCCGATGGCCGCCTGCTGGCAAGCGCGCCCGAACGCGGCGATGTGGTGATCTTCAAACACCCCATCGACGGGCGCGACTATATCAAGCGGGTGATCGGCCTTCCCGGCGACAGCGTGGCGGTGGTGGGCGGCCAGGTGGTGCTCAACGGCAAGCCGGTGCCGCGCGAACGGATCGGCGATTTCAAGCTGGCCATGTCGGCCAATACCGGCTGCGCATGGGCGGGCCAGACGTGGGCTTTGGCGAACGGCAGCGAGACGTGCAGCTATGTCCGTTACCGCGAGACCCTGCCGAGCGGAAAGACATACGAAGTGCTCGATTTCGGCACCACGCCGGGCGACAATATCGCGCCTGTCACCGTGCCCGACGGCGCGATGTTCGTGATGGGCGACAACCGCGACAATTCGCGCGACAGCCGCTGGCCTGCCGCGGCAGGCGATGCGGTGGGGCTGGTGCCGCAGCGTATGCTCGTCGGGCGGGCGATGCTGGTGGTATGGTCGACCGACGGCGGCGCCGAATGGGTGAGGCCATGGACGTGGTTTTCCGCCGCGCGCTGGAACCGGATCGGAGGAGGCCTGTGAGCACGCTCGACCCCGCCACGCGCGATTGGCTCGTTGCACAGGGCTTTGCCGTGAGCAATGAAACGCCGTGGATCGAGGCGCTCACCCACGGCAGCTTCAACGGCGGCGGCGGCGGGGCGACCGATTACCAGCGGCTCGAATTTCTGGGCGACCGGGTGCTGGGCCTGTCGGTCGCAGGCTGGCTCTACCGCGCGGGCGACGGGCCGGAAGGCAAGCTGTCGCAGCGCCTCAACGCCCTCGTCAGCGGCACGACCTGCGCGCGCATCGCCCGCGCCATCGGGCTGCCCGAACACATCCGGCTGGGCAAGCAGGCGCGCGACGATGGCGGGCTGGATAGCGACAAGATCCTCGGCGATGTGATGGAGGCGCTGATCGGCGCGTGCTTCATCGAAAACGGCTTCGATGCCGCGCGCGATACCGTCTACAGCCTGTGGTCGCGCGAGCTCGAGGGCGATGTCGGCAAGGCCAAGCATCCCAAAAGTGCGCTGCAGGAATGGGCGGCGGGCAACAAGCGGGCGATGCCGCAATACGAAGTCATCGAGCGCAGCGGCCCTGACCACGCGGCGCGCTTCACCGTGCGTGTGAGTGTGCGCAATGTCGGCGATGCCAATGCCAGCGCGTCGAGCAAGGGCGAGGCCGAACGGCTGGCTGCCAAGGCGTTTCTGGATGCGCACGGGTGAATAACTTCATCTGATGACCCGCCCCTATCCCTTTCACCGTTCGTCCTGAGCTTGTCGAAGGACTGTCCTTTTGCTTGGACAAGGTGCAAAAAGGAAGTGCAGGGCTTCGACAGGCTCAGCCCGAACGGAAAAATGATGGAAGAACAAACACCCACCCCCACAGGCCCCACCCGCTGCGGCATGATTGCCGTGATCGGTGCGCCCAATGCGGGCAAATCGACGCTGGTGAACCAGCTTGTCGGCCAGAAGGTCGCGATCACCAGTGCCAAGGCGCAGACGACGCGGGCGCGGATGCTCGGCATCGCGCTGCACGAATTGAACGGCACGCCGGTGCAGATGATTCTGGTCGACACCCCCGGCATCTTCGCACCCCGGCGGCGGCTGGACCGCGCGATGGTGAACGCCGCGTGGGAAGGCGCGGAAGCCGCCGACGCGGTGCTGCTGCTGGTCGATCCGATCAAGCAGCGCCGCCACGAGTTGGAGCCGCTGCTAGAGGCGCTGGCCGGGCGGCCCGAGCGCAAGATCCTCGTCATCAACAAGGTCGACCGCTCCAAGAAGGAACCCATGCTGGCGCTGGCGCAGGATCTGGCCGGCAAGGTCGAATTCGCCGAAATCTACTTCGTCTCTGCGCTGACGGGTGACGGGGTGCCGGAACTGAAGGACGCGCTGGCGGGCATGATGCCCGAAGCCGAATGGATGTATCCCGAAGATCAGGTCTCCGACGCGTCCGAACGCCTGCTCGCCGCCGAGATCACCCGCGAACAGCTGTACGCGCAGCTGCACGAGGAACTGCCCTACGACAGCGCGGTGCGGCCCGAGAGTTACGAGGTGCGGGCCGACGGCAGCATCGAAATCCACCAGCAGATCGTGGTCGCCCGCGAAACCCAGCGCGCCATCGTCCTCGGCAAGGGCGGATCACGCATCAAGGAAATCGGCGCGGCGGCGCGCAAGGAATTAAGCGAAGTGCTGGGCGTGCCAGTCCACCTCTATCTCCACGTCAAGCAGTCGGAGAACTGGGCCGAGGACAAGGAAATCTTCGAGGAGATGGGGCTGGATTGGGTTCGGTAGAGGCGTCCGCTAGGGCCAAGTTTGCGCCAAAAGCTGCCGTTCCGCAAACGACCCCAACGCTTCCGTTCTCAAGTTCGTCGCCCCGTGCTTGACACGGGGCTTGGCTATTTTTGCTCCGGCGGCGGTGCGAACCATTGTTCCCAAAGATCGCCCCACTCCGGATTGTCTGCCTCGATCAGCGCAAATTTCCATTCACGTCGCCATTTCTTGACCAGCTTCTCCCGGGCAATTGCCTGTTCGATCTCTTCGTGGCGCTCGACATAGACCAGCCGGGTCTTCGCAAAATCAGCGACATGGCGCGAGCCCATCCCCTCGCGGTGCTGATACACGCGGGCCAAAGCATCCGAGGTGACGCCGACATACATCCCGCCGCGGTAGCGGTTCGCCACGATGTAGACCCAGCCGCCCTTCGCCATGATCCGGGTATCGCGGCAACGGCGACAAAAGAAAAGCCAAGCCCCGTGTCAAGCACGGGGCGACGGATCTTAAAGTGGCAACTTCCCACCCATGACTGGTCATGAGCGGGGTCGATGCGCGATCCTGAAAGCGGTCTTGCGGCTTTGCCCCGTTCCCGAAAAATTTCTGCCGTTCAGGTAGCGACCCCATTGCAGACCTTGTGCAAGAGTGGGTAGTCTCTGCCGGTGATTGACCCATCTGCCTTCATCAGTGCCCAAAATGATCCAGCTTTTGGCGATGAAGGCTGGCTGACTTTCTATTTGTGTGGCTCCTTCGACCAGCATAAATCAATGAAGGTCGGGCTTGTCGCGCTAAATGCCATCAACTTGTCGGGAGCGGAGTATGGCTTTGTTTACGCGAAGGTTCCAACCCGTCTCTCTGAGGCAGAAATCAGGAGTCTGATCGAACAGGTTCATGGCCTCGCAACGGAGGCTGGCGTTGAGATTGATGTAATTGATCTTGATGCGTCTGCCGACGTCGCGCAATCAAAGTTCTACACCATCTGGCAAGCGCCGCCCGCCTAGCGAGACGACGGAAAACCACCCACTTGCGGTCATTACGCGGCTCGCAAATCTCGCCCCAAACCCGACATACGCAGCGGCGAGCGCATTCACCCCCGTCCCAGCTTCTCCAGCTTCGCCTTCAACGCGGCCTCGTCGAACGGCTTGACGATGTAATCATCCGCCCCCGCTGCGATGCCGTCGTGGATGTCCTTGGCCTCGCCGTTGGAGGTGCAGAACACCACCACCGGCTCCTTGGGCGTGGGGATGGCGCGCAGTTTGGCGACGAATTCGATGCCGTCCATTTCGGGCATGTTCCAATCGGTCAGCACCAGATCGGGCATCGCCTTCTTGCAGCGGGCGAGCGCCTCTTCACCGTTCTCTGCTTCGATCGCGACATAGCCGAGGCTGATCGCGATCTTGCTGGAAACCTTGCGGATCACGCGGCTATCATCGACGATCAGGCAGGTCTTGGCCGCAGCCGCAGGGGCAGCGCCGCCATTGTAACGGTCGCGCATCGCCTTGGCAGCGGCGACGATCGTGTCGGTATCGTCGGAGCCGGGCGCAGACGCAGGCGCAGCCGGGGCGCGCGATTGCATTTCGGATTGCGCTGCGGACACGGCCTCGGGTTCGGATTCCGGCTCGGCTGCGGGATGATCTTCGTCGCGGGTTCGTTCGCTCTGGGCGAGCTTTTCGGCCAGCGTCTTGCCTTCCATGCCGGAACGGCGGTTCGGGCCGGAGTTGCGCTTGATCAGATTTTGCACGTTTCACGCTCCCCGCCCATGCTGACGAACCCTGCGTCATAACTGCGCGCGGCGTAATCGTCGGAGAACGGATCCTCGCCCGCCACCGCGCCTTCGCCGGGCGTCATGCGGATGTGCAGATAGGGCATCCACACATCGCCGAATTCGGCCTTCTGGTACCACACGTCGAGGACGTCGTAGCTGGCCCAGATCCCGTCCGGTTCGCGCAAGCGAATCCCCTCGCCGATGCGCGGCACCGCGGCAAAGCGGATGCGGGCCTGGGTCTGGTGGGTCTCGTTCTGTACTTCGATTTCAATCACGGTGCAGCCCTTGGTCTCGGGCAACCAGTGATAGGCAGCAATGCTTTATGATTTACGAACGCCGCGCCAGATCAGACCGCAGCAAGGCTCATTTCGTCGCGATTTCCGCTTTCTTGGCAGGAGCCTTCTTTTTCGCTGGCGCCTTCTTGGCCGGAGCCTTCTTGGCGGGCGCTTTCTTGGCGGCGGCTTTCTTGGGCGCGGCTTTTTTCCGGCCCTTCTTGGCCGGCGGGCCCTTGGCGATGCGCGCGTCGATCAGTGCGATGGCGGCATCAATGGTCACATCCTCTGGCTTTGTATCCTTGGGGATGGTCGCATTGGTGGTGCCGTCGGTGACATAGGGGCCATAGCGACCCGGCATCACCTTGATCTCGCCCCCGGTGGTGGGGTGCGCGCCGAGCGTGGCGATGGGTTCGGCTGCGGCGCGGGTTCCGGGGCCGCGATTGGCCGCCTGCGCCAGCAGATCGACGGCGCGGTTCATCCCTACCTCGAACACGTCGCGGGTATTGGTGAGCTTGCCGTATTTGCCATCGTGGCGAAGGTAAGGCCCGTAACGCCCGATATTGGCTTCGATTTCCTTGCCCGTATCGGGATGCGCGCCGACGATGCGCGGCAGATCGAGCAGCTTCACCGCCCAATCGAGATCGAAATCGTCGAGGTCCTTGGGGATGCTGGCGCGCTTGGCTTCCTTGCCCTCGCCCATCTGCACGTAAGGGCCGAAGCGGCCAGTCTTGCGGTGGATGTCCTCGCCCGTTTCGGGGTGCTGGCCCATCACGCCATCATCCGCTCCGTCCGCGCCCTCGCCGCCCGGTTGGGCGAAGCGGCGGGTGAACTTGCATTCGGGGTAATTGGCGCAGGCGACGAACGCGCCGAATTTGCCGCCGCGAAGGGACAGGCGACCGCCTTCGCGCCCTTCGCTGGCACACAGCGGGCAGGCACGCGGATCGGCGCCGTCTTCGCGCGGGGGGAACAGGAAGTCGGAGAGATATTCGTCCAGCGCCTCGGTTACTTCCGAAGGCAGCTTCTCCATGACTTCATCGGCCTTGGGCTTGAAGTCCTTCCAGAACCGGGCGAGCAGCAGCTTGTAATCCTCGCGCCCGTCGGAAACGACATCGAGTTCGTCTTCCATCCCCGCCGTGAAATCATAGGCGACATAGGTCGGGAAGAAGCGTTCGAGGAAGGCAGTCAGCAGGCGGCCGGATTCTTCTGCGAAGAAGCGGTTCTTCTCCATCCGCACATAAGCGCGGTCACGCAGGGTCTGGATGGTCGAGGCGTAGGTGGACGGACGCCCGATGCCGAGCTCTTCCAGCCGCTTTACCAGCGACGCTTCGGAGAAACGTGGCGGCGGCTGGGTGAAATGCTGGGTCGCATCAACCGCGCGCTTGGCCGGGCAATCGCCCGCGCGCATCACCGGCAGCAGGCCGCTTTCGTCATCGTCGGCGTCGTCGAAATCTTCCTGATACACCGCGAGGAAGCCGGGGAAGCGGATCACCTGACCGGTGGCGCGCAGCTCGTGCTGGCCGGTCGCATCGCGGAAGGTGACAGTGGTGCGCTCCATCTGGGCGGTCGCCATCTGGCTCGCCATCGCGCGCTTGAAAATCAGGTCGTACAGCTTGCCCTCGTCGCCCGACGCCGCCCGTTCGCGGGTGAAATCGGTCGGGCGGATCGCCTCGTGCGCTTCCTGCGCGTTCTTGGCCTTGGTGCTGTAGAAGCGCGGCTTTTCGGGGCGGTAATCTTCGCTGAAACGCGCCGCGATGGCATCGCGCGCGGCCATAATCGCGCTCATGTCCATCTGCACGCCGTCGGTCCGCATGTAAGTGATCGCGCCCGCTTCATACAGCGACTGCGCCAACCGCATGGTGTGCTGCGCCGAGAACCCGAGCTTGCGCGCGGCCTCCTGTTGCAGGGTCGAGGTGGTGAACGGCGGAGCGGGATTGCGCTTGACCGGCTTGGTCTCGACGCCTTCGACGGTGAAGCGCCCGGCCTCGACCGCGGCCTTGGCCTCCATTGCGATACCTTCAGCGCCGAGGCTCAGCTTCTCCAGCTTGTCGCCTTTGTAGCGCATCAGCCGCGCATCGAACTCGGTGCCATCGTGCATCATCCGCGCGACGACGCTCCAGTATTCGTCCGCCCGGAACGCCTCGATCTCGCGCTCGCGCTCGACGATCAGGCGCAGCGCCACCGATTGCACGCGGCCCGCGCTCTTGGCACCGGGCAGCTTGCGCCACAGCACCGGCGAAAGGGTAAAGCCGAACAGGTAATCGAGCGCGCGCCGCGCCAGATAGGCGTCGATCAACGGCTGATCGAGCTCGCGCGGCTTGGCCATCGCATCGGTCACGGCGGCTTTGGTGATCGCGTTGAAGGTGACGCGGTCGACCAGCGACGGCACACTTTTGCGCTTCTTCAGCAGTTCGAGCACGTGCCAGCTGATCGCCTCGCCTTCGCGGTCAGGGTCAGTCGCCAGCACAAGGCGGCTCGCGCCCTTGGCGGCGTCGGCAATCTCTTTGAAGCGGCTCTGCTTGTCGCGGTAGAGTTCCCACTCCATCGCGAAATCGGCGTCCGGATCGACGCTGCCGTCCTTGGGCGGCAGATCGCGGACGTGACCGTAGGAGGCAAGAACCTTGAAGTCCTTGCCGAGGTATTTCTCGATGGTTTTCGCCTTGGCGGGCGATTCGACGATGACAAGCTGCATGGCGGGTATGGAGGTGTCCCTTACGTGTGTACGCGCGAGGGTGAAGCGCGCCGGAGCGATGCGTCAAGCGCGAAACGGAGAGTGCGGTGGCGCAAGCGGCGCGCAAACTCAAGAGCGGATCGCGCAAACGCGCGCCCACCATTCGGCGTTTCCGATGCCCGCTCCGCCTCGCTTTGTGGAACAGCCCTCCTCTCCGCCGGATTGTCTCATGGCAAGACCCGCGCATCGCGGGCCGTCCGGGAGATGACCGACATGATCCAAGCGCCCACCTCACGCCGCCGCATCGCCGCCGCTTTGTGTGCACTCGCCCTCACCGCCCCGCCGCTCGCCGCGCAGCAGATGCAGGCAGCGGAGAAGGAAGTGAGCCTGAAAACCGCCGACGGGCAAGACGCGGGAACCGTGACGTTCGAACAGACCGAGCACGGCGTGCTCGTTGTCGCGCAGCTCAGGAACCTCAGTCGAGGTCCGCATGGCTTCCACATCCACGAAACCGGCGCGTGCAGCCCGGACTTCAAGGCCGCCGGAAGCCATTATGACCCGCTCGGCGCGGAACACGGTTTCAGAACTCCGGGCGGATATCACGTCGGCGATCTGCCCAATGTCCATGTCAGCGAGGATGGGACGGCAATGACCGAATTTTTCGTCCCGCAGGTAACGCTGACCGGGCCGGAGAATGATCGCTACCCCTTCACCCTCGACGATAGCGACGGATCGGCAATCATGGTCCATGCCTCGGGCGACGATTACATCCGGATGGACTCGAGCGGCGACCGCGCTGCCTGCGGGGTGATCGTGCCCAGCGGCGGCTAGGCGAACGCGGAGGGCGGGCGGCGCTACCCGCTGCGCCGCACCAGCCCATCGGCTTCGCGCACCAGTTCGCCGGTCAATTCCAATTCCAGCAGTGCCATGTGCACAGCCGCCGCGCTCGCGCCCGACTGGCGGATCAGCTCGTCCACGGTGATCGGCGCGTTGGAGAGCATTGTCGCGACCGCGTCAGTATCCTGCCCGTCCCACGCGGCACCGGCCAATTCGGTTTAATCGAAATCCGCCGCGTTCTCGCTCACCCGGAAGCGCGATCGCGGCGCGCCGGTGAAGCTTTGCAGCAGTTCGACCACTTCCTCGGGCGTTTGCACCAGCACCGCGCCTTCGCGGATCAACTGGTTGCACCCCAGCGCGCGCGCATCGAGCGGGGAGCCGGGTATCGCCATCACCTCCCGCCCCGCCTCGCCCGCGAGCCGCGCGGTGATGAGGCTGCCCGATTGCGGCGCGGCCTCGACCACCAGCGTGCCTGACGCAAGCCCGGCGATAATGCGGTTGCGCGACGGGAAATGCCGCCCGCGCGGCTCGGTGCCGGGGGGTTGTTCAGCAATCAGCAGGGCTTCGGCAGCGATCCGTTCCTGTAAGGCGACGTGCTGCGGCGGGTAAGTGATGTCGATCCCGCTGGCGATCACGCCGATGGTCTGCGGGAAAGCGCCTTCATGCGCCGCGCCGTCGATCCCGCGCGCCAGACCTGACACGACGGTAAAGCCCGCCTCCGCCAGACCCGCAGCGAATTCGCGCGCCAGCTTCACCGCCGCCGCGCTGGCATTGCGCGCGCCGACCAGCGCCACACACGGCGCGCTCGCCAGTGCCAGATTGCCGCGGCAGGTGACGATCGGCGGTGCGGAATCGAGTTCGGCCAGCAGTGCGGGGTAATCGGGCTGATCGTGGAACAGGTAGCGCGCGCCCGCCTTGCGAACGGCGGCGACCTCGCGCTCGATGGTTTCGGCTGCGGCAGGGCGATATGGCCCCCGCCCCCGGCTGGCGAGATCGGGCAGCGCATCCAGCGCCGCCGCCGCCGTGCCGAACCGGGCGAGCAATTGGCGATAGCTGACCGGGCCGATATTGGGCGAGCGCAGCAGCCGGATGCGGGCGAATGCTTCGGCTTGGGTCAGGCTCAAGACTTGTTCCCGCCCACCTTCGGCTCCTCACCGCGCATCAACCGCCCGATATTGGCGCGGTGCTGCACCAGCACGATGGCGGCGATGGCAAGCAAGGGCGGGATCGCCTGCGGATAGCCCAGTCCCCATGCCACCAGCGGCGAAACTACCACCGTGACCATCGAGGCGACCGAGGAAATCCGGCTGAGAAACAGCACCGCTGCCCAGATCGCCGCGCAGGCGAGCATCGCGGGCCAGGCCAGCGCCAGCAGCGCGCCTGCCGCGCTAGCAAACCCCTTGCCGCCCTTGAAGTTGAGCCACGGCGTGAAGCAATGCCCCGCCACGGCGGCCACACCCGCCACGCCTTCCGTACCAGGCCACAACGCGCCCGCCACCAGCACCGGCACCGCTGCCTTGGCCGCGTCCAACAGCACCGTCGCGGCTGCCAGCCCCTTGTTGCCGGTGCGCAGCACATTGGTCGCGCCGATACTGCCGCTGCCGATATCGCGCACATCGCCCAGCCCGGCGGCGCGGGTCAGGATCAGACCGAAAGGGATCGAGCCGAGGGCAAAGCCCAGAAGCGCGGCGAAAAACAGTTCCATCAGACCCTTCCCGTTCGTGCCGAGCTTGTCGAAGCACTGCACTTCTTCTAGCGCCGGGAGTGCCAAATGAAAGATGAGGCTTCGACAAGCTCAGCCTGAACGGAGATTTTTTTGAACGTCGAAGCCGCCTCCCCCATTCTGCTGTTCGATTCCGGCGTCGGCGGGCTGACGGTGTATGACGCGCTGCGCAAGGTGCTGCCGCAAGCCCCCGTGATCTACGCCGCCGATCTCGCTGGCCTGCCCTATGGCACCAAAAGCGAAGCGCAGATCGCGGCGCGGGTTTCAGGCTTGCTGGGGCGCATGGCCGAACGGTTCCAGCCGCGCCTCGCCTGCATCGCCTGCAACACCGCCTCCACCATCGCGCTGGGTATGGTGCGCGATGTGCTGGCGATCCCGGTGGTCGGCACCGTGCCCGCGATCAAGCCCGCTGCCGCGCTGACCCGCAGCGGCACCATCGGCCTGGTCGGCACGGAAGCGACCATCCGGCAGGCCTATGTCGATGATCTGGAGGCACGGTTCGGCAATGGCACCCGCCTGCTGCGCATCGCCGCGCCGGAACTGGTGGCCGCTGCCGAAGCGAAGCTGCGCGGCCGCGCGGTCGATCCGGCATTGATCGCCGATGTGCATGATCGCCTTGCCGCAATGCCGGGGGGCGAGGCCATCGATACGCTGGTGCTCGCCTGCACCCACTTCCCGCTGCTGGCGGAAGAACTTGCCGCCGCGTTCGGCCCGCAGGTCACGCAGGTCGACGGGGCCGAAGGCATTGCGCGGCGCATCGCCGACTTGCTCGCCGGGCAAGACTTCGCACCCGCTGGCCCCAACCGCTTCATCGTCACCGGGCCGCTGACGGGTGCAGCCGGGCTGGAAGCCGCATTGACCGCCCGCGGTTTCGGCCCCGCCGAAGCGTTCTGATCGCCGATTTGCTTGCGAGCGGATCGCAAAGATCGCGGGTGGTCAAACCGATCACCCTGACCTAAATATTCACGAAACCATCCCCGAGTTTGTGGGTTATGGCGGTGAGATAACGGAGCCAGAGCGGCTTCGACGAAGCGCCCCGCCCGCAGGACAAAGAGACGCGAGTGAACTACGATCAGATCTTTGATCAGGCGATTGACCGCCTGCATGAGGAAGGCCGCTACCGCGTCTTCATCGACATCCTGCGGAACAAGGGCGCGTATCCCAACGCGCGTTGTTTTCACGGACATAACGGCCCCAAGCCGATCACCGTGTGGTGTTCCAACGACTATCTGTGCATGGGCCAGCACGACAAGGTGATCGGCGCGATGGAAGATGCGCTGCACGATGTCGGCGCAGGATCGGGCGGCACCCGCAATATCGGCGGCAACACGCACCTGCACGTCCAGCTGGAAAACGAACTCGCCGACCTGCACGGCAAGGAAAGCGCGCTGCTGTTCACCAGTGGCTATGTCTCCAACGATGCGACATTGTCGACGCTGGCGAAACTGCTGCCGGGCTGCGTGATTTTCTCGGACGAATTGAACCATGCCAGCATGATCGCCGGCATCCGCAATTCGGGCTGCGAAAAGCGGGTGTTCCGCCACAACAACCTCGCCCATCTCGAAGAATTGTTGGCGGCCGAAGACCCGGACACGCCCAAGCTGATCGCCTTTGAAAGCGTCTATTCGATGGAAGGCGATGTCGCGCCGATCCACGGAATCTGCGACCTGGCCGACAAATACAACGCGCTCACCTATATCGACGAGGTGCACGCGGTTGGCATGTACGGCGCGCGCGGCGGCGGGATTTCCGAACGGGACGGCGCTGCCGACCGGATCGACATCATTGAAGGCACGCTGGGCAAGGCGTTCGGCGTGATGGGCGGCTACATCGCCTCCAGCAGCAAGGTGGTGGACTGCATCCGCAGCTACGCACCGGGCTTCATCTTCACCACTTCGCTGTCGCCAGTGCTGGTTGCAGGCGTGCTGGCTTCGGTCCGGCACCTGAAAGGTTCGAGCGTTGAGCGCAACGCGCAGCAGCGCGCCGCCGCGATGCTCAAGCTGAAGTTTGCCGAGGCGGGCCTGCCAGTAATGGACAGCGTCACCCATATCGTGCCGCTGATGGTGGGCGATCCGGTGCGCGCCAAGAAGATCAGCGACATCCTGCTGGCCGAATACGGCGTCTATGTGCAGCCGATCAACTTCCCCACCGTGCCGCGCGGCACAGAGCGCCTGCGCTTCACCCCCGGCCCGCACCACACCGACGCGATGATGGACGAGCTGACCGAGGCGCTGGTCGAGATCTGGGACCGGTTGGAGCTGGTGCTGGCCGAAGCGGCGTAAACACGCCCGCCTTGCCGTAACGTCCTTTGTTGCGGCCCATTGCTGCGCTAGCAGTCCTCCCGAAACCAGAATCGGGAGAGAGACATGAGCGGCACGCCTGACCAGACATTCGCCGAGGTCGTCCTCGGCCGGCGCAGCATCCGCGGCTATCTCGACAAGCCGGTGCCGCGCGCGCTGATCGAGGAGGTGCTGGCCCTCGCGATGCGATCACCCACCTCGATGAACACCCAGCCGTGGCACTTCCACGTCATTACCGGAGAGCCGCTGGACCGCATCCGGCGCGGCAATACCGAGCGCATTCTGGCGGGCGAACCCGATAGCCGCGAATTCCGCCGGGGCGAGCCGTTTGCGGGCGTCCACCGCGACCGGCAGGTCGAAGTCGCCAAGCAATTGTTCGGCGCGATGGGAATCGTACGCGACGACAAACCCGCACGGCAGGACTGGGTGCTGCGCGGTTTCCGCCAGTTCGACGCGCCTGTGTGCGTGATTGTCACCTACGACCGCGAGCTATCGGGCAGCGACGACACCGCCTTCGATTGCGGCGCGGTGACTACGGCGCTAGTCAACGCGGCATGGTCGCGCGGGCTTGGCTGCGTGATCAATTCGCAAGGCATCATGCAATCGCCGGTGGTGCGCGAACATGCGGGCATTCCTGACGATCAGGTCATCATGAAGGCGGTGGCGATGGGGTGGCCCGATCCGGATTTCCCCGCCAATTCCGTGGTGAGTTTGCGCAAGAGCGTGGACGAAGCGGCGCGGTTCGTCGGGTTCGATTAAGCGCTTTCGCCGCGCCGCCATGTGTGGCGCGGCAAGCCAACTTGCTCGGATTAAACGCGAAACAGGCTTCATGCCGCGTCAGTAGGTTAACCCGATATAGAAGTTTCTGCGTCAATGGATTGGGTCGGCCCCAAGTCCTCCCATCCTGCCATCAGCGAATGTGACGACAAAGAGCCGGCCACGCGGCGAATGCCGGATCATGACAAGGCACACGGGCATGCAGGAACTCAAGGTATCCAACGATACGTCGGCGTTCGAAGTGCCTGTTGCCCTGGATGAAAGCGGCAGACTTTCGGATTATTGTGTCCGGCAAGCCCTGACGATGATGGATACTCACGGTCTGGTTGTTCTGACCAACCTGCTATCCGATCAGGAAGCGGATATTGGGCTGGATCTGATGCGCCGGACCATCAATGATCCGGATCGCAGCCGCAGCGCCTTCGCCAGCGAGACCGATAATTCCTATCTGCGCCGCGACTTCTGCTCCCTTCCATCGACCCCGCCGGTAAAGGGCTTTGCGGCCATGCTGTGCCAGCGGCTGGAGGGCGTTCTTTCGGAATATTGCGGCCGGTCGCGGCCGGTGCTCGAAGTCGCCACCTTCACCAGCTATCTCGGTTCGTCCCATCAATATATCCACCGCGATCCGAGCGGCGTGATCAGCATGTTCGCGGCGGTCGAAGATGTCTCGGCGCAGCAGGGCGGGACCGTGTTCGTTCCCGGCACGCACATGTATGGCGGCGCCGGAAACAATCATGGCGGACAGGCCTATGCGTTGATGGAGTTGTTCCGGACGAGAGCGAATTATCGCATCTTCATCCATAATTTCAGAAAGCTATGGCACATGAGCAAAGGTGGTGATGCCCCGCTGGCGCCCGGCGAATTTCTCGACCGGGTATTTTCGACCAAGTGGGATCAGCACCAACCCAATCTGCTGCGCTTTGTGCTGGGAAAGAATGCCCAATTCAGCTTGCGTATGCTCGGGCCGCGCACGTTGTGGAAGCTTTACCGCCAGCGAGAGGCGCTCGATAAGCTGTTCACGCTGGTGCAGATGGCGCCGCGCAAGGGCACGGTCATTCTCTACCGGAGCGATCTGCTCCACGCCGGGCCTGACAACCGGTCGCCGCATCCCCGGCATTTCTTCGGCATGAGCATCGCGCGCGACATCATCGAGACCAAATACTGGCATGACGGGTATTCGCCGCACCCCACGTTGACGGCCGATCCCATCTGCCTTGGCGATCTTCTGGATGCCCCGCCTGCATCGGCCTCGCCCAAAACGGCGAACCACCGGCTGCGAACGCTGGTGGATTGATCCGGCGCACATGAGGGAAACCGCCGTCCCGCCGCGAAGGCAGGATGGCAGGTCTTATCTGAGGCTCACCACGTTGTCGGTCGCTTCGCGTACCCGGGTGCCGTTGAACAGGCTCATCATCGGTTCGTCGGACACCGTCACCACCTGCGCGGCGCCGTAGCCGTTGAAGCCGGTCTTCATCGCCGCGCCATAGGCGCCGATCATGCCGATTTCGATGTAGTCGCCCGCCTGAATGTCGGCAGGCAGCACGAACGGGCCCTTCATGTAATCGGCATCGTCGCAGGTCGGGCCGTAGAAGGCGAAATCCGCGTCATCCTCGATCAGGTCGTCTTCCAGCGCACGCACCGGGAAACGCCATGCCACATGCGCGGCGTCATACAGCGCGCCGTAAGCGCCATCGTTGATGTAGAGTTCCTCGCCGCGGCGCTTGTTCACCTGCACGATCATCGAGCTGTATTCCGCGCTCAGCGCGCGGCCGGGTTCGCACCACAGCTCGGCGTTGTAGGCAATCGGCAGCGCTTCGAAATGGCGGGCGATGATCGCGAAGTAATCTTCCATCGGCGGCGGTTCGAGGCCGGGATAGGCGCTCGGGAAGCCCCCGCCCACGTCGATCATGTCGATCACCACCGAAGCCTCGGCAATGGCCGCACGGGTGCGATCCAGCGCCTGCACGAAAGCGAACGGGGTCATGGCCTGGCTGCCGACGTGGAAGCACACGCCCAGCCAATCGCAATGCTGGCGGGCCTGCTGGAGCAGCAGCGGGGCTTCGACGAGGTCGCAGCCGAACTTCGACGCCAGCGACAGCTCGGAATATTCGCTCGACACGCGCAGCCGGACGCACAAGCGCAGATCGCGCGGTGCCTCGCCGGTTTCGCGGTTGCGGCAGGCGTCGATGATCTTCTCCAGTTCCTCGACCGAATCGAGGCTGAAGGTCTTCACGCCATGTTCGAAATAGGCTTCCGCAATCGCCGCCGGGGTTTTCACCGGGTGCATGAAGCACAGCACCGCCTGCGGCAGAATGCCCCGCACCAGCCGCACTTCGGCAATCGAGGCGACGTCGTAATGCGTCACGCCCGCATCCCACAGCACCGCGATCAGATCGGGCGCAGGGTTGGCCTTGACCGCATAGAGCACCTTGCCGGGAAACTTCTCGACAAAGAAACGAGCGGCTCGCCGCGCGGCATGCGGGCGATTGAGAATGACGGGTTCGTCCGGAACGAGGTCGCGGACTACAGCCTGTGCGTTGGGATAGATGTGCAACTCAAGGGACCCCCGAAACGGTTTGTGAAAACCATAAAACGACAAGCTGCCTTGCGGTTAGGAAGTCCCCTTGGGGCAGCGGGAACGGGGCAAATAGGGCTTGGGGGCCGAATTGCAATCGAAAAATCCGTTTGCGGCGGTGGAGGCGATGCTTTTTGAAAAAAGGCCATGCCCCAATAACGGAGCATGGCCTGAAAGTTCCTGATTTTTGCGATCTGCCGCGCTTAGAATGCGATCTGCGGCACCTGATCGACGGTGCCCTTTTCGCTGTCGTCGAGCCGGTTGAAGTCCGCCTCGCCAAAGCCGAGCAAGCCGGCGAACAGCACCGCCGGGAAGGATTCGCGCGCCGAATTGAACCGCGCCACCGCAGCGTTCAATGCGCGGCGGGCAGCAGCCAGCTTGTCCTCGACATCGCCAAGATCGTTCTGGAGCGACTGGAAGTTGGCCGAAGCCTTGAGATCGGGATAGGCCTCGCCCAGCGCCAGCAGGTTATCGAGGGCGATCTTCAACTGCTGCTCGCCGCCCGAAGTCGGCCCGCCCTTGGCCGCGGCATTGCGCGCCGCGATTACCGCTTCCAGCGTGCTGGCTTCATGCCCGGCATAGCCCTTCACCGCTTCCACCAGATTGGGGATCAGATCATGGCGCTGACGCAACTGCGCGTCGATATCGGCCACGCCCTGATTCACATTCTGCCGCAGACGCACCAGATTGTTGTAGATGCCGATCAACAGCAGCACGAGAGCGACCGCGATGACAAGGATCGCCGAAGTCCAGAACCAGCCGAGAATATCAACCATGACGCAACAACTCCTTTGCTTGGGCGCAACTATAGCGGACAATTGTTAAGGGAATGCAGACAAGATTGCGCTATAGCTTTCACTATGCGGGCAAATGTCAACCAACTGATGCAGGGGCAATTGGGCGAGTGGCTGGAATCCCAGTCCGCCATGCGCGCCGCCGCCAAGGAAAAGGCCGCCTCGCGCTGGACGTGGGGCGCGGCGCTGCTGATGCCGGTGCTGGCCTTCCTGTGGTTCGGGCCGGATGGGCTGGGCAGCTTTCGCACATTCATCAGCATCGGCGCGGCGATCGGCGTGGGCGTGTGGGGCTATCAGCCGATTGCCGAGGCGAAAAAGCAGATCAAGGTCGGGATCAATTCGGCCATCGCCGCCAGTCTTGGCGTGTCCTACGCGCACGAAGTCGAACCGGGGGCCGAGTTCGAATCGGCCAAGCGTTACGGCCTGCTCCCCTCCTACGACCGCTCAGGCTTCGAGGATCGCTGGCACGGCGCGCTCGAAGGGCATGGCTTCAATCTCTACGAAGCCCATCTCGAGGAACGCCGCGGATCCGGCAAGAACCGGCGCTGGGTGACGGTGTTTCGCGGGGTCATCATCCAGATGGCATTTGGTCGTCCGTTCCGGTCGACCACGCTCCTGCAGCGCGCCGGCAAGCACAAGAAGTGGCTCGGACTGGGCTCGGCCAAGGACAGCGTCAGCTTCGACGGGCACCAGCTGGACTTCGTCGACCAGGTGCATCCCGATTTCGACGAGGTGTTCGCGCTCTACAGCGACGATCAGGTCGAAGCGCGGGTGCTGGTGCATCCCTCCTATCTGGAACACCTGCTGCGGCTGGAAAGCGCCTTCGGAGCCAAGGAACTGCGCGCGCTGTTCACCGGGGGCGAGGTGATCCTCGCGGTCGAAGGCAAGGACATGTTCGAAAGCGGCACGATGGATGCAAAGCAGGATCGCGTGCGCGCCGAGGAGACCGCAGAGCAATTCGCCGCACTGGCGGGCCTTGCGCTGGCGATCAACCAGACCGAGCGTGGGCGGGCCATAGGCGCGGCGCAGATGCCGCAGGCGCCCGATTCCCGCGCTTTGCATGGCGAGGAAATTGGCGCTCCGGTCGTTGCCCGCCCCGCTGGCGGGTTCGGGTGCAAGGGGATCTAGACGCTGGGCTGCTGCCCGGCGTCTGCCTCCCCCGCAGCGACCGGGTAGGCATCGCCGATCAGGCTCAGCAGCACCTCAACATTGGCGCGCAGATTGGCCATCGTCACACCCTGATCGAGCACGACATAGCGCGTGAAGCCCAGCGACTTCTGCTCGAAATCGACCCAGATGTTGAGTGCAGCGAAATTAAGGTTGGCGTCGGCCACAGTTTCATAAGTCGTGCCCGGCGGAAGATCGAACTGTGCCTGCATCAGCACGCCCTGACACCCGGGCACCCCTGCCACATCGCAGGCGGTGCCGAGCAGGACATAGCGGATCTGATCGGGGCTTTCGGCGAGGATCATCACCTCGCTGCCTTCGTTCCCGCCCCCGCCTTCGCCATCGTCCTCTTCGATCACCTGATGGCCGAGCGAGCCGACCACCGCCGCGAGATCGGCGGCGCCCACCGATGCCTTCACCTCGCCGGCGACATAGGTCTGCGCGCTGGCGGGCGCGGCGGCTGCGAGCGCGAGCGCGCCTGCCGCAATAATTGAAACGAACCTCATGATACCCCCCTGCAACTACCGCCGGGAGCATCCCGCGTCAGCTCAAACGATCCCGGAAATCCTCGTAATCGAACCGCTTGATGCAGTCGAGAGCGTCGCTCTCGCTGTCCCACATCCAGATCGAGGGCAGCTGCACCCCGTTAAAGGTGTTGGTCTTGACCATCGAGTAATGCGCCTGATCGAGAAAGGCGAAGCGCGCGCCGGGTTCGGCAGGCACCGGCAGGCGGTAATCGCCGATCACGTCGCCCGCGAGGCAGGACGGCCCGCCCAGCCGGATCGGGATCATGTCGGGATCGTCGAGTTCGCCGAGCATCGCGGGACGGTACGGCGCTTCGAGCACATCGGGCATGTGGCACGTCGCGCTGATATCGCTGATGCCGACCGGCACTTCGTTGAACATCGTGTCGAGCAGCGTGCCGACCAGAATGCCCGCATCCAGCGCCACTGCCTCGCCCGGTTCGAGGATGATCTGGCAGCCGGTATCCTCGGCAGCGTCCTTCAGGAATTCGACCAGTTCATCGCGTTGGTAATCGGCGCGGGTGATATGGTGGCCGCCGCCCATGTTGATCCATCTGAGCTGCCCGAAGAACGGCTCGATCACGTCGAACACCCTGTCCCAAGTGGCTTTCAGTGGCTCGAAATCCTGTTCGCACAGGTTGTGGAAATGGATGCCCTCCACCCCTTCCATATGCTCTTCGGTGAGCTGGTCGAGCGGGAAGCCGAGCCGCGATCCGGGCGCGCTGGGGTCGTACTTGGCGACCTCGCCCGTCGCCACCTGCGGGTTGATCCGAAGCCCGACGCTGACCGGCGCGCCATTGGCCGCCGCGTTGTCGAGGATCAGCCGGGCGCGCGCGTGCTGGAACGGAGAGTTGAAAATCACGTGATCGGAGAGACGGCAGATTTCCTCCAGCTCTTCAGGCTTGAAGGCGGCGGAATAGGTCGCGATTTCGCCATCGTAGAACTCGGACGCGAGCCGCGCTTCCCACAACCCGCTGGTTGAGACGCCGTCGAGATACTCACCGATGATCGGCGCGGCCGACCACATGCTGAACGCCTTCAGCGCTGCGAACACCTTGATATCCGCGCCGTCCGCCGCCGCCGCATCGCGGACGCCCGCCAGCACGCGGCAATTGGCACGCAGCTTGGCCGCGTCCACGACGAAAGCGGGGCTGTCGACGCGGGCAAGGTCGAAATGGGCGAAGGGGCCCGGATCACCGGCTTTGGTTTGCACTCAGAAATTCTCCAGAGCTTGCGCAAAGGCACTTGCGGCCGCCGCGTCAAAACAGACCAGCGCGATTTGATCAAAGGCTGCGGGGTGCTCGCGCACTTCAATGGTGATGGTTTCGACGGCGACAAGGGCAGCTTGCGCGATCGGGTACCCATAGATGCCGGTCGAGATGGCAGGAATACCAATTGTGCGTGCCCCGATCTCCCGCGCCCGGCGGAGAGATTCGCTGTAGCAGCTTGCGAGCAATTCGGGCTCTCCGTTCTTACCGCCACGCCACACCGGGCCGACCGTATGGATGATATGGCGCGCGGGAAGGCGATAAGCTTTGGTGACTTTGGCCTGACCGGTCTTGCAACCCCCAAGCAGGCGGCATTCATGGACAAGATCAGGCCCCGCGGCCCGGTGGATTGCCCCGTCCACCCCGCCCCCGCCCAGCAGCGACGAATTGGCGGCGTTGACGATGGCGTCGAAGGCCATCGTCACGATGTTGCCAGTGACAACCTCAATGTGTGCCTGCCCAATCTGCAGCAAGGCTCAAAACCCGACCGGCCCGTCCATTTCCTCGACCGTCCACGGCAGGCCGTGGGCGTTGAGCATGTCCATGAAGGGATCGGGATCGAGCTGTTCGATGTTGAACACGCCCTCCCCGCGCCAGTCACCGCGCACCATCATCGCCGCGCCGATCATCGCGGGCACGCCCGTGGTGTACGAAACAGCCTGATTGCCCGTTTCCTCGTAAGCCGCCTCATGCGAGCAGATGTTCTTGATGTAGAACGTCTTCTCGCCCGAACCATCCAGCGCTTCGCCAGTCGCGATCACGCCGATATTGGTGTTGCCCTTGGTCGTCTCGCCCAGCGATTCCGGCTTGGGCAGCACAGCGGCGAGGAATTGCAGCGGGATGATGTCGCGGCCCTGATACTTCACCGGCTCGATGCTGGTCATGCCGACATTCTGAAGCACGGTGAGGTGGGTGATGTACTGATCGCCGAAGGTCATCCAGAACCGCGCACGCTCCAGTTCGGGGACGAACCTGGCGAGGCTTTCCAGCTCCTCGTGATACATCAGATAGGCGTTCTTCTTGCCGACCGCTTCGAAATCGAACTCGGTCCTGACCTGCATCGCCGGGGTTTCAACCCACTCGCCGTTCTCCCAGTGGCGTGCGGGCGCGGTCACTTCGCGGATGTTGATTTCCGGGTTGAAGTTGGTCGCGAAATGCTGGCCGTGATCGCCGCCGTTGCAATCGAGAATGTCGAGCTGGCGGATGGTCTTCAGCTTATGCTTCTTGAGCCACATGGTGAACACGGATGTGACGCCCGGATCAAAGCCTGACCCCAGCAGCGCCATCAGTCCGGCATCCTTGTAGCGATCCTGATAGGCCCACTGCCAGTGATATTCGAACTTGGCCTCGTCCTTGGGCTCGTAATTCGCGGTGTCGAGGTAATCGACGCCCGCCTCCAGGCAGGCGTCCATGATCGGCAAATCCTGATACGGCAGCGCGAGGTTCACCACGAGGCCCGCGCCGGTCTTGCGGATCAGGTTGACCATTGCCGGGACTTCCTCGGCGTCGATCTCGTAAGTAGCGACGTCGCGCCCGCAGCGTTCCTTCACGCTGGCGGCAATCGCATCGCATTTGGATTTGGTGCGGCTGGCGAGATGGATTTCGGGGAAGATGTCCGGGTTGAACGCCATCTTGTGAACGCAGACCGAGCTGACCCCGCCCGCTCCGATGACGAGTACGGGTTTGCGTTCGGGGCTGGAGTTTGCTGCCGACATCCTAGGAACCTTTCGTAATGCGAATCTTGCGCTGCGCTTAGTCTAACGCGGCTCACGGGACAAATGATCCGCGTTTCCTACAGAGTGATGATGCGCAAGGATGCACGAATGCGTTACCGCGCCCGCCCTGCCCCGCCTGCGACGCCGACAGGAGAAGCTTTGCGCGGCGGCCGGTTTTCTGCTTCTGGACTGTGTCTCATGTGTCTCCTACAGCTAGGTCCGCGCCCTCATGAATGAACGTATCCCGACAAACGCAGGCGTGATCGCCGCCGCGAAGGCCGTGGCCGATATCCTGCCCCCCACCCCTCTGCTGCCGGTGGAGATCGGCGGCGTTCAGGCGTGGGTGAAGGCCGACAACCTGCAACCCATCGGCGCGTTCAAGATCAGGGGCGCGTGGTGGCGGCTGGTGAACCTGACGGAAGCGGAGCGCGCGGCCGGTGTGGTCGCGGTGTCATCGGGCAACCATGCGCAAGGCGTGGCGTGGGCGGCAAAGCGGCTGGGCATCCGCGCCGCGATCGTCATGCCGCGCGATGCGCCGCAGGTGAAGCTGGCGAACACCAAGGCGCTGGGGGCCGAGGTGGTGCTGTACGAACGGCCAGGTGAGGATCGTGACGAGGTGGCCGCCAAGCTGATTGCGGAACGCGGCGGCACGCTGGTCCATGCCTTCGGTGATCCGTGGGTGATCGAAGGGCAAGGCAGCGCGGCAATCGAGGCCGCAGCCCAGCTTGGCCGTGCGCCGAGCCGGATCATCGCCTGCTGCGGCGGCGGGGGGCTGGCGGCGGGCCTCGCGCTGGGCGCGCCGACAGCCAGAATCCACCCGGTCGAGCCCGTCGGCTGGGACATGGTCGGCCAATCGCTCGCCGCCGGCGAGATCGTCCACACCGCGCCCGATGCGCCGAAGACGATCTGCGATGCGCTGCAACCCAATGCGACCAAGCCGCTCAACCTCGGATTGTTACAGGGCCGCTCCGAACCGGGTGTCGCCGTGACCGACGCCGAAGTGCGTGCCGCCCAGCGGTTCGCCTTTGCCAACCTGCGGCTGGTGGTCGAACCCGGCGGCGCGGCGGCGCTGGCCGCGGCGCTGGCGGGCAAGGTGCCGGTCGATGCGGACACCGTCATCATGCTGACCGGCGGCAATGCCGATCCGGCAGCGTTCGCGGCAACAATCGCGGGCCATGATTGAGCCTGTGGAAACCGTCACATTGCCGACATGCTGGGGCCATATGGCCGCAGCCTGACGTTACGTAAGGACAGGGGTCGCATGGCAACTCAGGCAAAGCGGATTATCGAGGATGCGGTGATCCGCAAGGACGTGAGGCTTGGCGACAAGCTGCTCGACAAGGCGTTCGCGCTCGCGTTCAAGGGGCTGGTCTATGCCCAGATCTGGGAAGACCCGGTGGTGGATATGGAAGGACTGGATATACAGCCCGACAGCCGCCTGATGTGCATCGCCAGCGGCAGTTGCAACGCGCTGTCCTATCTGACAGCGAACCCGGAAAGCGTGACTGCAGTCGACCTCAACCACGCGCATGTTGCGCTGGGCAAGCTCAAGATCGCGGCGATCCGCCACTTGCCCAATTACGAACGGTTCCACCGCTTCTTCGCGCACGCCGATCACAAGGAGAACGCGGCGGTCTATCGCGAGATGATCGCCCCGCATCTCGACCCGGAAAGCCGCGCCTATTGGGAAAAGCGCGACATACGCGGGCGGCGGCGCATCTCATACTTCACGCGCGGCATTTACCGGAAGGGATTGCTCGGCAATTTCATCGGTTTGGCGCACGTCTTTGCCAAGCTTTACAAGATCGATCTGGGCAAGGTGCTCACGGCATCGACGCTGGAGGAACAGCGCGAAGTGTTCGAACGCGAGCTGGCCCCGGTGTTCGAGAAGAAGTTCATCCGCTGGCTGACCGATCAGCCCGCATCGCTGTTCGGGCTCGGCATTCCGCCCGCGCAGTTCGATCATCTGGCGGGCGACGAACGCATGGCCGAGGTGCTGCGGCGACGGCTGGAGAAACTCGCCTGCGATTTCGAGGTGAAGGACAACTACTTCGCGTGGCAGGCCTTCGGGCGCGGATACAGCCGGGCCGAGGGCGCGCCGCTGCCGCCCTATCTCCAGCGCGCCAACTGGGAGGCGATCAAGGAGCGGGTGGAGCGGCTCGACGTCACCCGCGCCAACATGGTGGGCTGGATCGGCAGCCGCGACGAAGCGAGCATGGACCGTTTCGTACTGCTTGATGCGCAGGACTGGATGAACAATGCGCAGCTCGACGATTTGTGGAGCAAGATCACCCGCGCCAGCCGCCCCGGCGCGCGGGTGCTGTTCCGCACCGCTGCCGAGCCGAGCCTGCTACCGGGCCGACTGGATGATGCGATCCTGTCGCAGTGGCGCTATCTCGATCAGGTTTCCGCCGATTGCACCCGCCGCGATCGTTCGTCGATCTATGGCGGCGTCCACGTGTACGAGCTGGCCTGATGGCTTCGGCAACGGGTCATGCCGCATTGATGGACGAGGTCTATCGTGGGCAGCGGCACATCTATGATCTCACCCGCAAATACTACCTGTTCGGGCGGGACACGCTGATCGCGGGGCTGGATGCGCAGCCGGGAATGCGGGTGCTGGAAATCGCCTGCGGGACGGGCCGCAACCTTGCCAAGATCGGCAAGGCGTGGCCGGGGGTAAAGCTGTACGGCCTAGATATCTCGGCCGAAATGCTCAAGAACGCGCGCGCAACCTTGGGGGCGGAGGCGCGGCTGGTCGAAGGCGATGCCTGCGCCTTCGATGCGCCTGCGCTGCTGGGAGAGCCCGCGTTCGAACGCGTGGTGCTGTCCTATTCGCTATCGATGATACCCGACTGGGAAGGTGCCTTTGCGCACGCAGCGCGGCATCTGGCGCCCGGCGGCGAATTGCACGTGGTCGATTTCGGCGACCTTGGCGGTGTGCCCGGACCGCTGCGGCGGCTGCTGCACGCGTGGCTGGCAAAATTCCACGTCGCCGCGCGCAGCACCCTTCCGCAGGTCGCGGCGCGGCAGGCAAGCGAGCACGGTTTGACGCTGACGAGCCAGCGCGGCGGGCTGGGCTATTTCCAGCTGCACGTGCTGCGCGCCGGCTAAATGGAGGTCGAGAGCATCCACAGCGCCATGCCGATCATCATCAGGTTCTCGGTCAGCGACACGAACCCCAGTGGCACATTGCTGTCGCCGCCGACGCAGGCGCATTTCAGCTCGCGCCGGTCGATATAGACCGCCTTGAACACCGAGACCGCGCCGATGGTGCCGATGAACAGCGCGACCGGGATCGACACCCAATGCAGCACGCCCGCCACCATCAGCACCCCGGCCAAGCCTTCGGCAAACGGATAGATGGTGGCATAGGGCACCCAGCGCTGGGCCAGCAGGTCGTAATTGAGGAACATCGTAGCGAACCGGTCGACATTCTGGAGCTTCAGCAGCGCCAGCACGCACATGCTGAAGGCGATGAACCATTCGGCCACACGGATGCTCAGCACCGTGCCATCCGCTGCGATTCCGGTCGCCATCGCCATCAGGGCGGTCATTGCGAACAATGCGGCGACGGGGCGATAACTGGTCGCCTTGGGATCAGCCACAGTCAGCCCGAGGTGGCGGCGCAGATCGTCATAGCCACCGATCCGCTTCCCGTCGATGAAGGTCTGCGGCGTGGTGGCGACATCATGCCGCTGCTTGAAGGCGTCGGTCTCGGCGCGGGTCGTCAGATGGTGATCCTCGACGCTGTAGCCGTTCTTGCGCAGCAGGTGCTTCGCCTTCAGCCCGTAGGGACAGATGTGATCGCCCATCACCATACGGTGGAGGGCAGCGGTCTTGTCTGGCGCGGTCATGGCGTTCGGTCCCTTGTGGCCTTGTGTCGCCCCCTATATAGGTTCCGTACCATAGTACGGTTTCAAGAGGCAAAATGAAGATCGGTGATCTGGCCCGCGCGGGCGGTGTGAATGTCGAGACAATCCGCTTCTACCAGCGCAAGGGATTGCTGCCGGAACCGCCGCGCGCCGATGGTCCCCGGCGATATGCGCGCGCGGACCTCGAACGGCTGCGATCGATCCGCGCGGCACAGACGGCAGGGTTCACGCTCGACGAGATCGGCACGCTGCTGGCGCTCGACCGGTCCGACCGGAGCGCGGCTCTCGGGCTCGCAACCACGCGGATCGCCGCGCTCGACGAACGGATCGCCACGCTCCAGACAATGCGCGCCGCGCTGGTGACGCTGGCGGATGCCTGCGCAGCGGGAGCCGGCGGCCCCTGCCCGATCATCGCCGCGTTCAGCGAGCAGGCGGCCCGGCCGGGATAGGTTGCAATTGACAATCCTTCGCGGCTCTCGCAGGTAATCGCGCGAGGCAATCGACAGGGGACCAATCGATGCAAGCGCAAATGCTCGCGCCCGCCGCCGTTCTGGTGGTTTGGACGCTGATCGTGTTGTTGTGGATCATTCCGGCGCGGTTCGGGGCGGTTGCCAAATTGGCGGACAAATCCGCGCTGACCGGCAAGCAGGGCGCACGCGGCAATGATCTGGAAGGCGTGATCCCCGACAAGGCCAACTGGCCCGCGCATAATCACACCCATCTGCACGAGCAGCCGACGTTGTTCTATGCGACCGTGCTGATCCTCGCCCTGATGGGCCCGGGCGCAATCGATGTGGCGCTGGCCTGGGTCTACGTGGCCCTGCGGATCGTGCACTCGCTGTGGCAAATTCTGGTCAACGCCATTCCGGTGCGGTTCGGGCTGTTCCTCATCAGCACCATCGCGCTGATCGTGCTGGCGGTGCGGGCTGTCATGGCGACACTGCTGGCCGACCCTTCCGCGCTTCCCGTATAAGGACAATATCATGATCGGAATGGATATTCTGCAACCGGTGGTCGTGCTGCTGGCATGGACCATGGTGATGTGGCTGTGGATGTACGCCACCCGCATCCCGGCGATGAACAAGGCGGGGATCGACGCCAAGAACCTGGTCGGCGGCGAAGGGGCGAGCCTGCGCGCCAAGCTGCCCGACACCGTCAGCTGGAAAGCCGACAACTACAACCACCTGCACGAAGCGCCGACGCTGTTCTATGCGGTCGCAATCGTGCTGGCGATCATCGGACAGGGCGACGGGCTCAACACCATGCTCGCCTGGGCTTATGTGGGGTTGCGGGTCGCGCACAGTCTTGTGCAGGCAACGATCAATCGGGTGATCATCCGGTTTGCGCTTTACGCTCTGTCATCGCTGGTGCTGATGGCGCTGATCCTGCACGCGGCCATCGCAGTGTTCTAGCAACGCCCGAGGCGGCGGATCACTCCGCCGCTTCGGCCTGTTCCGCAACCGCGCTGTGGGCGCGCGCGGCAAGGAAGCGCTCGCCATCTAGCGCAGCCATGCAGCCCATTCCCGCAGCCGTTACCGCCTGCCGGTAGACATGGTCGGTCACGTCACCGGCCGCGAACACGCCGGGGATCACTGTCTTGGGCGTGCCGGGTTCGGTCAGCAGATAACCGCTATCATCCATCGACAGCTTGCCCTTGAACAATTCGGTCGCGGGCGCGTGGCCGATGGCGACAAACGCGCCGTCGACCTTGATGGTCGATGCCTCGCCCGTTGCCGTATCGGTCAGCGCGAGATGGTGGAGCATCCCGTTCTCGCCCGCCTCGAAGCTTTCCACCGCCTTGTTCCACAACACGCTGATCTTGGGATTGTTGAACAGGCGTTCCTGCAGGATCTTCTCGGCCCGCAGGCTGTCGCGGCGATGAATCAGGGTGACGTCGTCGGAATGGTTGGTGAGATAGAGCGCTTCCTCAACCGCAGTGTTCCCGCCGCCGATCACCGCCACCTTCTTGCCGCGATAGAAGAACCCGTCGCACGTGGCGCAGGCCGAAACGCCCTTGCCGCCCAGTTCCATCTCGCCCGGAGCGCCCAGCCACTTGGCCTGCGCGCCGGTGCAGATCACGAGCGTTTCGCCGATATATTCATCGCCGCTGTCGCCGATGGCGCGGAACGGCGGGCCGTTCTCCAGATCGACCGAAACGATGGTGTCCCACATCATGCGTGTGCCGACATGTTCGGCCTGCGCCTGCATCTCCTGCATCAGCCACGGGCCCTGCACCACATCGCGGAAACCGGGGTAGTTCTCGACATCGGTGGTGATGGTCAGCTGACCGCCGGGCTGAAGGCCCTGCACCACGATCGGTTCCAGCATGGCGCGCGCGGCATAGATCGCCGCCGAGTACCCTGCCGGGCCGGAGCCGATGATGAGCATCTTGGTGTGGTGCGTGGCCATGGTCCGTCTCTTCAATCCGTCAATGATGGTGCCGACGATATGGGGTGCAGCATCGCGATTGTCACGCCACCAGCCGCGCCCGCAGGCGTTCTTTCCTTGCCTCGTCCACACCTAATCTTGTGGCCAGATAGGCATCGAGCGACCCATGGTCGCGCGTCACCTCGGCAAAATAGGTCTCGATATATTCGGGCAGCACACCCATCAGGTTGTGCAGCGCCTCGGGCTCGATCGTGCCGTAATGCTCCTGCATCCTCGGGAGAGACTGGCGTTCCAGCACATGGCGCGAAGGTGCGTCGTTGGTGCGCAGGAATTCGGCCACCACATCGTCGCGGTGGACGCCGAGCACGTGGAGCAGCAGGCTCGCCGCGATTCCGGTGCGATCCTTGCCGGCGAAACAGTGCACCAGACTACCTCCGTCCCGTTCGTCCAACGCGGCGAAATAGCGGGTGAACATCGCGATCATCGCCGGGTTTACCGGCATCCGCGTATAAACCGCCAGCATCCGCTCGCGCGCCTTCTGCGGGGTCATGACCAACTGCCCGCCCCCGCCTTCATGCGGCGGCGAATTGCTGGTTTCGCCCTCATACGCGATCACTTCGGCAGCAAAGCGCGGGTGGCGGCGGCAGGGGAAGCCCGCCCGCTCGCTTGCTCCGCGCAGGTCGATGATCGTGCGGATGTCGAGCCGGTCGAGTGTTTCCAGGTCCGCGTCGCTAGCCTCCATATGCTGGCCCGAACGGAACAGCACGCCGGTCTGCACCCTGCCCTCGCCCGGCACGGCATAGCCGCCGTAATCGCGCAGATTGTGAATGCCCTCGGTCGGCAGGAATGGGCCGATGGCGGGTGCCTCGGCAGCGGTGCTGGAATTTTCGCGAATCATCGTCGGCGACACTGGCAGGGCCGCACCACCGGGGCAAGGCGGTGGCCGTGCCCGTTAGCTAGGGGGAAATGCTAAGGGCCGCGCCAAGGCCGCTTTGAGCACAACACGGTTAATCGGGAAGCCGAACGTAAGCTAACGAAAGCACTATTCCATGGCCCGGATCCTGATTGCCGACGATGACGAGCTTGTCGCCGAACTCGCCAGCGAGGTGCTGATGGATGCCGGTCATGCCTGCGGCTGGGTGACCAGCGCCGAGGCGGCATGGCAATGCGCGCGCCAGAAGCGACCCGACATCCTGCTGCTCGACCAGACCATGCCGGGCGAGTCGGGACTGACGCTGCTGCGCCGTTTGCGGCAGTCGGCCCACCTGTACGATCTGCCGGTGATCATGTTCACCGCGATGAGCGGCGAAGCGGACGAGGCGCAGGCGATCTATGCCGGCGCGCAGGACTTCATCCGCAAACCGTTCGATCCGGAACTGCTGGTGCGCCGGGTCGCCCGGCTCATCAAGCTGCGCGGCAATCGGCCGCGCCATGTCGATCTGAAGACCGCACTCGCCATCGAGAGCGGCGTTGCACCGCAGGCGCGCGCCGAAATGCGGCGGCGCGTGCTTTAGGCGCGCGCTTCAAACAACCAGCCGAACGCTGCGGGCATCAATGTTGCGTATGGGTGACACTATCGGCGCAAAAACCTGTGCCGGGGCGGGCAAGACGCGCGGCGGGTTGTGAAAAGCCACAAACTAGGTCAGCTTGCCGAAATCAGTCGCAATAACTTTCGGCTGTAACAGTAAGAGGCGCACAAAGGCAGAGGGACAAAAGCCCCGACCGCTCCTCGCGCAGGAAGAACCAATATCGAGCCACACCAGTGCTCGCGGGATTTACCCGTGAACTCGTGGCTTGAAATCATGACCCGCCTCAAGTCGCAAACACGACTGTTGGTGCGGTGATTATTGGACTTCCTAAGTGAGGACACTCAATGCGTTATTCGACACATGCCCGCCAGACCTCGTCGCTTTCCGCGCTTGCTGCAGCGATACTCGTTTCCGCCTTCGTTCCTGCGGTCGCGCAGGCTCAGGATTCCGTGGGCGACGATGCTGCCAGCGCCCAGCCGGACGAGGGTCAGATTGTCGTCACCGGCTCGCGCATCGCGCGTGATCCTAACATCGGCTCTGCCGCCCCGATCATTTCGGTGACCGCCGAAGAGCTGCAACGCTCCGGCACATCGGATGTGGTCGACACCCTGCGCGACATCCCCTCGCTCTCGACCTCGACTTCGTCCGAAGGCTCGATCGACGGCGTGTTTTCCGAAGCGGTCGGCCAGTCTATCCTTAACTTGCGCGGGCTTGGTTCGAACCGCACACTGGTGCTGGTCAACGGCAAACGTCACGTTTCCGGCGTCGCAGGCGAGCAGGCGGTCGACATCAACTCGATCCCCTCGGCCCTGATCGAGCGGGTGGAGGTGCTGACCGGCGGCGCTTCGTCGATCTACGGTGCGGACGCGGTGACGGGCGTGGTCAACTTCGTGCTGCGCGATGATTTCGAAGGGCTGCAAGCCAACATCCAGACCGGCATTTCCTCCGAAGGCGACGCGTGGCGCATCAATGGCGACCTGACCTGGGGCGCCAACTTCGCCGACGGACGCGGCAACATCACCATCTCGGGCGAATATGCCCGCAATGACGAATTGCAGTTCGGCGATCGCGGCTTTTCGCGCGATAATGGCATTGCCGATGATTACGACAACCCGGCGCTGCGCTTCCAAGCCGGAGACATCGGCGCCGATACGCCCAATTTCCGCGACTTCTTCGCCGTCGGTGCGGCCGGGTTCCCCACCGGGTTCCCGATCCCGAATGCCGACACCTTCACTCAGCGCTTTTTCAACGAGTTCGGGACCAATCCCAACCTGACCCCGGCAGAGCTCGCCCTGATCGACCGGGCGACCAATGCCCCGCGGCGCTTCATCGCGCGCAATCCGCGCTTCTCACTGTCATCGGCAGGCGGCGTGGTTGCGCCGGGCGATATCGGCCTGTCGGACGGGCCGGACATCAACGGCAATGGCGTTCCCGACTGCCTTGAATCCTCGGTCGGCTTCAACAGCACTTTCAATAACGGCGCCTTCGGCCTTGCAGGCGGCTGCGCCAACATCAATCCCGATGGCACCTTGTCGGTTTATGAGGACGGCCAGATCACCGGCCTGTTCAACCAGTTCGGCGGCCCGGGCATCCAGAACAACTTCAACGTCAACTCGCTGATCCCCGAAAGCGAGCGCTGGTCGGTCAACGCCAACCTCAGCTTCGAGATTTCATCCGAGGCCCAATTCTTTTTCGAAGGCAAGTATGTCTCGAACTCGTCCGAGTTCCAGGCCCAGCCCAACACTTTCTACGATCTGCTGACGATCCGGGCTGACAACCCCTTCATCACCCCCGATCTGCAACCCTTTGTCGGTGAGCTGTTCTTCGGCGATGGGGTGCAACAAGGCCTGTATCTGACCCGCGACCCGGCGGATCTCGGCCCCAACCGCAACCGCAACGAATTCGAGACCATGCGCTTCGTCGCCGGGTTGCGCGGTGCCATCACCGATCACTTCAGCTATGAGATCAGCGGCAATTACGGGAAGTTCGACCAGACCAGCTTCGATGCCAACCGCGTGATCATGGACCGGTTCTTTGCGGCAATCGACGTGGTGACCGGACCCGGCGGCCAGCCGATCTGCCGTTCGGACATCGACCCGACGGCACCGGCGACGACGCCGTTCGGCATTCCGGCAGGCGATCCGGGCTTCTTCACCTTCAACCCTGGCGATGGCCAGTGCCGCCCTGCCAACGTGCTCGGCGGCGTGGGTGCGATCAGTCAGGAGGCGATCGACTTCATCACCACGACCACCGTCAACCGGTTCTCGCTCGAACAGATGGTGTTCGACATGATCTTTACCGGCGATACCGGCGCGTTCCTTGAGCTGCCGGGCGGCCCCATCGGCTTTGCCACGGGCTTCGAATTCCGCGAGGAAAAGAGCCGTTCCAACTTCGATCCGCTTGCGATCGGGATCATTCCCGTCACCACCCCCGATGCCAATGAAGGCGATCTTCTGCGCGATCTCGGGTTTGCCCAGAACTCGCTGGTGTTCGATCCGGCCACTACTCTCAACAACGCCGGCGGCGAATTCACGGTGTACGATGTGTTCGGCGAAGTCCGCGTGCCGATCCTCGCCGGAATGCCGTTTGCCGAAACGCTCGAGGTGAGCGGTGCGGCGCGTTACTCGGACTATTCGACTGTCGGCGGCACCTTCACCTGGAACGTCGGCGCGCTCTACGCCCCGAGCCGCGACATCCTGTTCCGCGGAACCTATGCGGTTGCGGTGCGCGCGCCGAACATCAACGAGTTGTTCAACCCGGAACAGGGTGCGTTCTTCCGGCCGTTCGATCCGTGCGATGTCAACAATCTGGCAACCGCCGCCGATCCCGCACTGCGGCAGGCCAACTGCACCGCGTTTTTCCAAGGCATCGGCTTCGATCCGACGCTGGGGACCGGTTCCTATGCCTATGTCGATCCGCTCACCGCGCGTTTTTCGGGTTCGGTCAGCGGCAACCGCGATCTGCAGGAAGAAACCGCCACCACATGGACAGTCGGCGCGCAGATCACGCCGACATTCCTTCCGGGCCTCGCGATGAGCGTCGATTACTACAACATCGAAATCGACGACGCGATCAATGCCGTCGCAGCGCAGGACATTGTCGATAACTGCGTGGACAGCGCGTCGGTGCAAAACGGGTTCTGCGATCTCGTCACACGCAACCCCAACACCGGCGGCTTCACCTTCCTGCGTCAGACCTCGGTCAACTTCGCGCGGCAGGAAACTTCCGGGATCGAAGCCGCGCTGCGGTATGGTTTCGATCTGGGCGAGCATGGCTTCACCCTCAACGCAACCGGGACATGGGTCGAGAAGCTCAACAACTTCTTCGATCCGGGCGATCCGACTCTGGTCGATCCGGAACTCGGCGAAATCCAGCGTCCGGAATGGGCCGGTCGCGGCTCGCTGACCTGGGACTGGAAGGGGCTGGCCTTGACCTGGTCGACCACTTTCCTCGACAGTCAGGGCCTTCGCGGCGTCGAAATCGAGGAAGTCGGCACCACCGGGCAGGACACCTTCTCACCCGAGAACGGCTTGGCGAGCAACGCCTTCATTCATGACATCGCCTTCAGCTACGAAGCGAGCGACAGGTTCGAAGTGTATGGCGGGGTGAACAACATCTTCAACCGCCTGCCCTTCATCACCGAACAGGCCTTCCCGGTCAGCCCGGTGGGCACGTTCTTCTTCCTCGGGGTGCGCGCCTCGATGTAATCGGGCACCTGCGGCTCACGAACAGCGGCGGGGCGGCATATGCTGCTCCGCCGCTTTCGATTGCAGGAAGGTTAGGTGCGCGGTGGTCGCGGAAACAGCACCGGCGTGTCGCGACGATAGGCCTGCCACGCTGGATCATCGCCCCAGCGCCTTTTCGCGATGGCATCGAGCAGGTTGGTCCCGCTTACCCTTGTCAGCAACAGCGCAACGAACAATGGAGAGGCGATCACGAGCCAGCTCCAGCCCGACAGCTGCGGCAGCGCTATTACCAGAATGCCGGTCCACAGCGTGATCTCACCGAAATAGTTGGGGTGCTGCGACCATGCCCACAGCCCGGTGGTGATAAAGCGCCCGCGATTGGCGGGATCGGCCTTGAACCGGCGCTTCTGTTCGTCGGCGAGCACTTCGAAGGCAAAGCCGATGACCCACAGCGCCGCGCCGGCCCAGAAAAATGCGCCGAGCGGCTGCGGCTCCGGCGCAGTGATGACGACCAGCGCCGCCGCCGCCGTGAAAATCACCCACACCGCCTGCAACGTCCACGCCACGAAAAAGCGCGGCGGGTTCACCTTGATCTTCTCGAACCGCACATCGGTGCCGCCTGCGGCATGGATGCGGGTGAACAGGAAGCTGCCCAACCGGATCGTCCAGACCGCGACCATGCCCGCCACCACGCCGCTGCGCACATCGAGCGATCCATTGGCCTCGATCGCAGCGGCGCAAGCGAGCGCAATTCCCGTCAGATAAGTGATCGCGCCGGTAGTGTCGTAAAAGCGGTCGCTTTGAAACAGCGCGGCCGGGATGAAGGCCAGCCAGTTCACCGCAAAAGCGACAACTGCGCACAGGAGCACGGCGGGAACACCCGAATAGACGATGCTCCCGCTGCCCGCGCCCCAGGCGAAGGCGAGCCCGATATTCGCCGCGATCACAGCGATGATCAGGCTACGCCCCGCGTGCGCGAACGACACGCCCTTCTCCCCCATTGCCGCCACTTCGTCAGGCGAGCGCGATGTGGCGCTTCATGTGATGATCGACATTGCCGAATTCGGCATCGAAGATCGTCAGGCGTTTGAAGTAATGGCCGATCGCATATTCGTCGGTCACGCCGTTGCCGCCGTGGATCTGCACCGCATCCTGCCCGATCAGCCGCGCGGCCTGACCAACGCCAACCTTGGCGGCCGAGACCGCCCGCTTGCGCTCGGTTTCGGACGCGCCGAGCCGCAGTGTGGCGAGATAGGTCAGCGATACCGATTGTTCATAGGCGGTGTACATGTCGACCATGCGGTGCTGCAGCACCTGGAACTTGCCGATCGGCACGCCGAACTGCTTGCGCTGGCGCGAATATTCGACTGTCATCGCGTGGGCGACCTTCATCGCCCCGCAGGCCTCTGCGCACAGCGCGGCGATAGCTTCGTCGGTGACCAGCTCGATCAGCCCCAGCCCTGCGCCCTCTCCGCCAATCAGCGCCTCGGCAGGCACCGAGACATTCTCGAAATAGACTTCCGCAGCGCGGCGGCCATCGACCGTTTCGTAATCGCGGGTAACGATGCCCGCCGCGTCTTTGGCGACCACGAACACCGACACGCCGTCGCGATCGCGCCGCTCGCCGCCGGTGCGGGCGGTCACGATCAGATGGGTTGCCCAAGGCGCGCCGACGACCACAGCCTTATGACCGTTCAGCACATAGCCGCTGCCGTCCTTCTTGGCGGTGGTTTCCAGATCGGCATAGTCGAACCGCCCGCGCGGTTCGGCATAGGCGAACGCGAAGACGCTGCTACCCGCGACGATGCCGCCAATATGCTCTTCCTTCTGCGCCGCCGTGCCGCCGTGCTTCAGGAAGCCGCCCGCGCAGACCACGGTCGGCAGGAAGGGTTCGACAACCAGACCCTTACCGAACTCTTCCATGATGACCATCGCGTCGACCGCGCCGCCGCCAAAGCCGCCATCGGCTTCGGAGAAGGGCATGCCGAGGATGCCGAGTTCGGCCAGCTGCGCCCACACCTCGGGCCGCCAGCCGGCGTCGCTGGCAATCGCCTTGCGCCGCGTTTCCCAGTCGTATTGTTCACGCACCATCCGCGACAGCCCGTCGCGCACCATGTCCTGTTCTTCGGTGAAATTGAAGTCCACGTAATCTCTCCCGTCGCTCCGGCCTTACAGGCCGAGGATCATCTTGGTGATGATGTTGCGCTGAATTTCGTTCGATCCGCCATAGATCGAGGTCTTGCGCATGTTGAAATAGGTCGCCGCAGCGTGGTGGGCATAATCGGGGCCGACCGGGTACTGGTTGGACCCGGCATCGCCCGGCACATTCGCGATATTGCCATATAGCGGCGCGCCATAGGTGCCGACCGCCTCCAGCGTCAGCTCGGTCAGGCGCTGCTGGATTTCGGTGCCCTTGATCTTGAGGATCGAGCTTTCCGGCCCCGGCCCCTTGCCCGCCTGCTCACCCGCCAGCGTGCGCAGTTCGGTGATTTCCAATGCGGCCAGATCTATTTCCAGCTGGCTCACCTTCCGGGCGAAATCGAAGTCCTTGATCAGCGGTGCACCGTCCAGCGTTTCGTTCGCCGCGATCTCGCGCAGCTTTTCGACGCCGCGCTTCGACCGGGCGACGCCGGCGATCCCACTACGTTCGTGGGCAAGCAGGAACTTGGCATAGGTCCAGCCCTTGTTCTCCACGCCCACGAGGTTTTCGACCGGCACGCGCACATCGGTCAGCCAGGTTTCGTTGACCTCGTATCCGCCGTCGAGCAGCTTGATCGGCTTCACTTCCACGCCCGGCGTTTTCATGTCGATCAGGATGAAGCTGATGCCCTCCTGCGCCTTGGCCGAAGGATCTGTGCGGCACAAGAAAAAGCCCCAGTCGGCATGCTGCGCCAGCGTGGTCCAGGTCTTCTGGCCGTTGATCACATAGTGATCGCCATCACGCACAGCGGTAGTCTTGAGGCTGGCGAGGTCGGAGCCTGCGCCCGGTTCCGAATAGCCCTGACACCACCACACATCGCCGCTGACGATTCCGGGCAGGTGCCGCGCCTTCTGTTCCGCATTTCCGAAAGTGTAGATCACCGGGCCGACCATCGACACGCCGAAGGGCAGCGGCATCACGGTGCTTGCGCGGGCGTTTTCCTCCGACCAGATGTAACGCTGGGTCGGGGTCCAGTCGGTGCCGCCATATTCGACCGGCCATGCGGGAACCGACCAGCCCTTTTTCCCGAGGATCTTGTGCCAGGCGAGGAAGTCCTCACGCTCCATGTCCTCGCGCATCCCGAAATCAGCCAGGTGTTTGGGATAATTCTCCTCGATGAAGGTGCGGACCTCGTCGCGGAACGCCTGCTCTTCCGGGGTGAATTCGAGATTCATGATCCTCGTCTCCTGAATGGGTCTGTGTTTGCAACCTGCCTCTTGTCACGACAGGGCGCGGACTGAAAGGGGGCAATGCAACAGAATCGCGTTTCAATGCCCGTTTAGCGGGCGGAGCTACGGATCAGGACGACTGACGGATTACCAGTTGCGGGGGCAGGACGAGGCTTTCGGTCTCCTCGCCCGCCAGCCGCCGCAGCAGCAATTGCACCATTCCGCGTGCGCCTGCCGCGATATCCTGCCTGACGGTGGTCAGCGGCGGTACAGTCTGGCGGGCAATGGGCAGATCGTCGAAACCCACCAGCCGCACAGTGTCCGGGACAGCGATCCCGCGATCGCGCAACGCGGTGAGGCATAACGCCGCCAGCGTATCGGTCGCGGCAAAAATCCCGTCGATCCGGCCATCTGCGGCGGCAAGGTGGCGGGCGATCTCGTCACTGGCGCGATCGGGCGAAAGGTGAGTCGGCAAGGCAACGATGTCCGCGCCCATTCGCTGGGCCACATCCTCCGCCCCGGCAAAGCGGGCGGCGAATTCGATCGGTGTGGTGTCACCGACAAACGCGATACGGCGCGCGCCGGCGGCGATCAGCCGCTCCGCTGCCATCCTGCCGCCAAGCCGGTTATCGGTGCCGACAACGCAATGACGTTGGCCCTGCTGGTGATTGCCCCAGACCACCATCGGCAGATAGCCATCGGCCACATCCTCGATCCGGACGAACTGATCAGACTGGCCGATCACGATCACCCCGTCGATCATGCCCGACCCGATGAAGCGGTCCAGCCAATCGGGATCATCTTCGGGCACGACGCGGCGCAGCATCAGATCATACCCCTCCAGCGTCAGCTCGTCGGCAAGATGCCCGAGCAAGGTCATGAAGAAGGTGTCCGATATCTGCTGCCGGACATCATGGCCGAGCGGGATCGCAACCCCGATCACACCGGTCTTCTGGCGACGCAATCCGCTCGCCATCTGGTTGGGGCGAAAACCGTGCTCGCGGGCAATCGCCTCGATCTTTTCGCGCGTCTTGGCGTTGACGAGGCTCTTGCCTGCCAGCGCACGGCTGACCGTGCCGGGCGACACACCGGCCAAACGCGCCAGATCGGTGATGGTCCGCACGGCTGTGCGAGTGGTTCTCTCGTCGCTCATCCCTGTCCCGTCGCCAGCCCCTGCTGCCGGGGCTTGCGATGCCCGGCGTCGACCAGCAGCGTAGCCACCGCGCCCGCCAGCATCAAGACACCGCCCAGCATCAGCACATTGCGCGGATCGCCGCCTAGCAGCGGGCGATAGATCAGCGGCATGGTCAGCGTCTGGATCAGCATCGGGATGACGATGAACAGATTGAAGATGCCCATGTAGATGCCGTTGCGCTGCGGCGGGATGCAATCGGCCAGCATCACGTATGTGTTGCCCATCATACCCGCCCAGCCGATGCCGATGCCCAGCATCAGCACAAATAATGCCGCAGGGGTGCTGGCCCCCGGGATCATCAGCATGGCCGCACCCGAGGCGGCAAGGCACGCCGCATGAACATGCCGCGCGCCGAACCGCGCGACGACCGGGATCAGAGCCAAGGCACCCAGAAAAGCGATGAAATTATACAGCGCCCCCGCCTGCTGGGTGGTCAGCGTCGCTTCGCGAAACGCGGTGCTCGACGGATTGCTGGTGTCATAAATGCTGCGGCCCACGGCAAAGGTAATGTACTGCCAGTACGCGAACATCGCATACCACTGACACAGCATGGCCGCCGCCAACTGCTTCATCGGGCGCGGCATGGAGCGGATCGCGTCGCCGATTTCAGCGAAGGTCGCTCGCGCGGTGAGCGGCTTGTCCTCCAGATCGGCGCACTCCGCATCGGTAAGGGGCAGTTCCGGCACCCGGAATACCGACCAAACGATAGTGGAGATCGACAGGATCGCACCGATGACGAAGGCGATCCGCACGATCACCGGAATGCCGTTGGCGTCCAGCACATCGCGCGCGATAAATGCCGTGAGCAGACTGGGCGCGAGATAGGATAGCGTCTGGGCAAGACCGGTAAACGCGCTCTGGGTGAGGAACCCGGTCGAACGCTGATCTGCCGCCAGCCGATCGGCGACATAGGCGCGGTAAGGTTCCATCGTGATGTTGTTGCCCGCATCGAGTATCCACAGGAGCGAAGCGGCCATCCACAGCGTGCTGGAATAGGGCATGGCGAACAGGCTCAATGTGCAGATCATCGCGCCGATGAGGAAATAGGGCGTGCGGCGGCCCAGCCGCGTGTTGGTGCGATCACTCATAGCGCCGACGATCGGCTGGATGATCAGGCCGGTCATCGGCCCTGCCAGCCACAACAGCGGCATGGTCGCCTCGTCAGCGCCAAGGAAGCCATAGATCGGCCCCATGTTGGCCTGTTGCAGACCGAAGCTGAACTGCAGGCCGAAGAAGCCGATGTTCATTTCGACGATTCGCAGCAGCGAAAGACGCGGTTTTTCCGTCATCTGTGCCTGTCCCATTCTCTATAATGCACGATCATGCCGCCGCGCTGTGTCTTTGAAGTGACACGATTTCGCACGATTTGCAAACGATTGCAGGTTTTCTGTTGCAAACGTTTGCAGAGGCGTTAGGCCTGATGGAGTCGTCGCCAGAGAAGCGCGAAATCGAGAGGAGAACAATCATGAGATTGCGTACTGCGCTTTGCGCAAGTGTGGCCCTTTGCGGCATGATGAGCCCGGCTTTGGCGCAGGATAATGCCGCCGAGTTCGACGAGGCCGAAGGCAACGAAATCATTGTCACCGCCGTCGCGCGCGGACAGAACCGGGCGGAAAGCTCGGTCTCGGTCAGCACCATCGGGGCCGATACCATCGCCAATCTGGCCGCGCCGTCGTCCGCCGACCTGATCCGCCAGATCCCCGGCATTCGTTCCGAAGCATCGGGCGGTGAAGGCAACGCCAATATCGCGGTGCGCGGCATTCCGGTGTCGACCGGCGGCGCACGCTACATCCAGTTGCAGGAAGACGGCCTGCCGATCCTCGAATTCGGCGACATCATCTTCGGCAATGCCGATAACTTCCTGCGCGCCGACCGATCCGTCGCCCGGGTCGAAGCGGTGCGCGGCGGTTCGGCCTCGACCTTCGCGTCGAACGCGCCGGGCGCGGTGATCAACTTCATCTCCAAGACGGGCGAGCGCGAAGGCGGTGCGATCCAGGGTAGCGTCGGGCTCGACTTCGAAACCTACCGGCTCGATTTCGATTACGGCGCGCCGCTGGCCGACGATCTGTATTTCCACGTCGGCGGTTTCTACCGCACCGGCGAAGGCCCGCGCGACATCGGCTATAACGGCTACGATGGCGGCCAGATCAAAGCCAACATCACCAAGGAATTCGACGGCGGCTATGTCCGCTTTCTGGCGAAGTACCTCGACGACCGCACGCCGACGATCCTGCCGCAACCGGTATTCGTGGGCGGGACCAATTCCAGCCCCGATTATCAGGCGATCCCGGGCTTCAATCCGCGCACCGATTCGCTCTACAGCCCGTTTCTCACCCCGCAGGTAACGCTGGATGGCAGCAACAACCCCACCAGCTTTGATTTCCGCGACGGCTTGTCGGTGCAAAGCCTGGCCTTCGGGATCGAGAGCGAGATTGATGTCGGCGGCGGGTGGACCCTGACCAACCGGTTCCGGTTCTCGGACAATTCGGGAGGCTTTCAGTCCCCCTTCCCCGCCGGTGCAGGCACTGCGCAGGAGATCGCTGATGGCATCGGCGGCGCTGGATCGACCATCGAATTCGCCACTGGGCCGAATGCAGGCGACCTCGCCAATGCGGGCAATATCGGCGGCAATGGCCTGCTCGCCAACATCGTGGTGTTCAACGTCCGGCTCAACAGCCTCGACAATGTCACCAATGATTTCCGTGTGAACAAGGAATTCGATTTCGGCGGTGGTTCCGCCAATTTCACCACCGGCTTCTACATGTCGCGGCAGGATATCAATACCGACTGGCTTTGGACATCGCATGTCCAGACGGTCGAGGGCGATGGCAACGCCGTGCTGGTCGATATCCGCGATGCGGGCGGCGATCTCGTCACGCAGAACGGTACCGTAGGCTTCGGCGCGAGCTTCTTCGGCAATTGCTGCCGCCGCAATTATGATGTGGCCTACAGCACCTATGCCCCCTTCGCATCGCTGTCGGTCGAATTGGACCGGCTGACGATCGATGCCAGCATCCGCTACGATTACGGCGACGCAAGCGGCACGATCACAGGCGCGGACAGCGGGTTCGGGATTGGCCTGACAAGCTTCGATTTCGACAATGATGGCGACATCAGCCCCGCCGAGGCGCAGACCAGCGTGCTGCCGCTCGGCAATGCCCGCCCGGTCAATTACGATTTCGAGTATTTCAGCTTCTCGCTGGGCGCGAATTACCTGCTGACCGATGATCTGGGCGTGTTCGCACGCTATAGTCAGGGCGGACGCCATACTGCCGACCGCAGCCTGTTCTCGCCTGCAGTCAGCGCGGTCGATGGCAGCCTGCCGGGCGGCGATGCCGGGGTCATTGCGCGAGTCGACCAGTTGGAAGCGGGGCTTAAATACCAGTCCGGCGGGCTCGCGCTCTATGCCACCGGGTTCTACGCCGAGACTGCCGAAACCAATGTCGACATTGCCCCGGTGGTTCTGTTCGATACGGAGTTCGAAGCTTACGGGGTCGAACTCGAAGGCGCGTATCGCCGCGGGCCGTTCACCCTTTCGGCAGGCGCGACGTGGACTGATGCGGAGATTGTCGACGCACTCGATGCCAGCGTCATCGGCAATACCCCGCGCCGTCAGGCCGATCTCGTCTATCAGGCGACTGCACAATACGACACCGACATGTTCACGCTGGGTGCGAATATTATCGGCACCACAGACAGTTTCACGCAGGACGTGAACCAGCTGGAACTGCCCGCGTTTGCGCAGGTCAATGCCTTCTTGGCAGTGCGCCCGATCGACCGCATCGAAATCGGGCTCAACGCCCAGAACCTGTTCAACGCCACCGGGTTCACCGAGGCGGAAGAGGGCGCGATCCCGGCAAATAATCTGGTGCGCGCCCGCTCAATCGCGGGTCGCACGGTGCTCGCGTCGGTGCGGTTCGACTTCTAGAACCAGTACCGATGTTAAAGGGCTGGCCGCCCGCACTCCCCCCCCCCGCTGGCGGCCAGCCCTGCTATTTTTGATGAATTGGGATACGTCTTGCCATGACCACCGCCTGGACCGCGGATCACTTGCAGCGGATCGCGCCGGAGGCCGCGGCAATTGTCCCGCCGGTCACCGCGCCGGACCGCTCCCGGCTCGAACCCGGGCGGATTTATTGGGATATGTGGCCGGTGCAGGATGCACACGGGCATCGCACCGTAATTGCCGGGCGCGAATTGTGGATGGCCCTGACCGCGCCCGATCGCGGTGATCCGGCGCTGCGGCATTTCGAAGCGAAGATCCATATGCTGGAACGGCGCGGCGCGGCGTGGGTCGATCTTGGCCCTGCCCTGCCCGCCCTTCCCGTTCCGTACGAGCGCGAATGGGCCGGGTCGGCGCTGCTCGATGCAGGCGTGCTGACGCTGTTCTTCACCGCTGCCGGCACCGCTGCGCGCAGCCACGGCTATCAGCAGGAATTGTGGCAGGCGAGCGCTTTGATCGGCGCCGACGGGTTGCCTGCAGAATGGTCGCGCCCTGCCCCTGTAATCGAAGGCTATGGCCCCCACTACATGGGCGCCGACGCGCATGAAGGTGCGCCCGGCGCGATCAAGGCGTTCCGCGATCCGGCCTATTTTCGTGACCCTGCCGACGGCGCGGAATACCTCGCCTTCACCGCATCGCTTGCGCGGTCCGACAGCGCGTTCAACGGCGCTTTCGGCATCGCCCGCAAGGCAGGCCCAGAGTGGCAACTAACTCCGCCGATCCTCCATGCAGAAGGCGTCAACAACGAGCTGGAACGCGCCCATCTGGTGTTTCACGGGAAACAATACTACGCCTTCTGGTCGACGCAGACCGCGACCTTCGCGCCCGATCTGCGCCATGCACCTGGGGGGCTCTACGGAATGGTGGCCGACAGTTTGCGCGGGGAATGGCGGCCGCTGAACGGATCGGGGCTGGTGCTGGCCAACCCCGCGGATCGGCCCTTGCAAACCTATAGCTGGTTCGTGGACGCCGCGCTGACGGTGTGCAGCTTTGTCGACATCCTGCCTGACGGGCGGTTCGGCGGCGTACCCGCCCCGCTGCTGCAACTCGAACTTGATGGCGAGCGCGCGACTGTGCAGGCTCTGTCTCCGGAAAACGCCGGATGATGCTGGGCGCGATCGAAGCGGGCGGCACCAAATTCGTGCTGGCGGCGGGGACATCGCCGGACGTGATCACCGCGCGCCAGACCATCCCCACTCGCGATCCGGCGACCACTTTGGCGCAGGCCGCCGCATGGTTCGCCGGACAGGGGCAGTTCACCGCGATCGGCATCGGCAGCTTCGGGCCGATCGAGCTTGATCGGAGGTCGAGCCGCTGGGGCTTCATAACCAACACCCCCAAACCGGGCTGGGCTGATTGCGATATCGCCGGCTACTTCCGCGCACGGCTGGGCGTGCCGGTCGGCTTCGACACCGATGTGAACGCCGCTGCTCTGGCCGAATATGCCGCTGCGCAAGGCGAAGGCTGCAGCAGCCTTGCCTATCTTACGATCGGCACCGGGATCGGCGGGGGCTTGGTGCTCGGCGGTAAACCGGTCCACGGCGCCGCGCACCCAGAGATGGGCCATATCTACCCGCGCCGCCATCCGCTCGATCGCGATTTCGCCGGGGTCTGCCCGCATCATGGCGATTGTCTCGAAGGGCTTGCCAGCGGTCCGGCTATCATGACGCGCTGGGGCGCATCGCTGTCGGAGTTTCCGCAGGAGCATCCGTCCCATGCGATCATCGCCGATTACATTGCGCAGGCCTGCCATACGCTGTTCGCCGCCGTCGCAGCAGAGCGCATCGTCATCGGCGGCGGGGTGGCAAAGACCGGCGGACTGGTGGAACGCATCAGAGCGCGCACCGCCGAACTCGGCGCAAATTACCTGCCCGGCAGCGCCTGCCATCATATCCGGACGCCGCATCATGGCGACAATGCCGGGATCATCGGGGCAATGACGCTCGCCAACGCGGCGCTTTCTTCGCAAGCCCTGTAGACCTGTCAGCCCGAGCCGAACCACCCGATCGCCCGTAAGGCTTGATTACCGCCGACGCAGGAGCAACCGCCGGTGACTGCAGCAATAAGTGGTTCGAGCGGCAATACCTGCCAGAATCTATGCTGATATCGGCAGCTCGAGTGCAAATTCGGCCCCATGCTCGCTGTTCACCAGGGACAGCTTGCCGCCGCCCGCCTCGACCAGTGATTTGACGATCGGCAGCCCTAGCCCGCTCCCGCCCTCGGCACGGCGGGTGGTGAAGAAAGGCTCGAACATGCGTGTGCGGTCTGCTTCGGCAATGCCGGGGCCGTCATCCGCGACGGTGATGAGCAGCATTGCCCCCTCCTGCCGGGCCGCAAAGGTAACGCGGGTCGCACCGGCTTGACGGCTGTTGTCGATCAGTGCGCTGGCGATGGCCTCCAGCGAGGTGGCGCGAATGGCGAGCGGCGGCAGGTTATCGGGCAGTGCGCTGCACACCTCGAACTGGTCGATCCAGTAAGCATCGGCCAGCCGCTTCATGATCGAGGCGAGGTCCGACTGCGCCGTTGGGTCATTCGCGCTTAGGTCTGCGCGCGCCAATTCGAGCAGACGGGTGGACAGCATCGTAAGCCGCGCCGCGTCGGCATCGGCATTGGCGAGAAAGCGGCGGCGTTCATCGGGCGACATGCTGTCCCCGTGGTCGCCGAGAATTTCGAGCGTGCCTCTGATGCCGGAGAGCGGTGTCTTGAATTCGTGGCTGACGGCATGGGCGAAGTCGCGCAGATAGCGCGAGCGGCGGTCGATCGCTTCGGCCATGCGGGCGAATTCGGCATAGAGCTCCTGGATTTCCACCGCCGCCGTTCGGGGTGGCTCGGGAAAGTCCTGCCGTCCCGATGCCAACGCCCTGCTGGCGCGTGCCAGCGCCTCTACCGGGCGCACGATACCGCGCGACAGCACGCCGCTGAGAATGATGAGCAGCCCGAAAATGCCGACGATCCCCAGCACGATCTTGCCGCGATCGGCATAAAGCCCCTTGAACAGATTGCGTGCCGAGCGTGACAGCAGCACAACGCCCACCACCTTGCCGTTGGCGATCACAGGACGCGCGTGATGAACGCGCACCGCCGCCGCCCGCGATAGCCATTCGAAATTGTAGGTCGGACGGTAATCACCATTGCGGCGCAGGACAGTTTGCGGCTGTCCCGCAAGCGCAGCACGAACTTCGGGCAGCGCGGCGAGGCTCCGTCCGGGGGGCCCGGCCGCAATCAGGCCCCGGCGGTCGAGCAGGATGATGGAGGACAAGGTAACCTGCCGGGTACGTGCCGTTATCGGGGCAAGCGTGACGGCAACCGCGGCCGCATCGCTATCGGGTGCGAGGCTGGTCGGCTGCGGTTGCGGCCTTTCGCCGAGGATCGCGCTGTTGCTGAGGTCGATCGTCGGCGGCTCGGGCCGGAAACCCTGCGGATCGGGCCGCGTCCGATCGCCCCCCGGCCACTGCACAGCCGCCACTGCAGCGAGCGCCGCGCCTTGCGCCACCAGCTCTGCCTCGGTCTGGCGCACCAGCGTGTTTTCGTAAACGCGCAGGAACATGGCCGCGACACCCGGGAGAGCGGCGACGACAAACAATGTGGCGAACAAGATCGTGCGCAGCCTGAGGCGCGGCCAGCGGGCTTTCAGCCATTCCTTGACCGCGCGAACCATTTCGACCGTTCAGACTGCAGGATTCGTGCACGGGCCGAGCGCATAGCCGATGCCCGGCCGCGTCTCGATCAGCCCTTCCGCACCGACTGCGGCGAACTTTGCCCGCAGATTGCGGATGTGGCTGTCTATCGTGCGATCGGTGACGGCAAAGCCCGGCCCATGCACCCGGTCGATGATCGCATCACGGCTGAGCACCCTGCCCGGCCGCGCGGCGAGTGTCCGCAGCGTGTTGAATTCGGTGACGGTTAACGGCACGTCCTGCCCATCCCAACTGGCGCGCCAGCTTTCGCAATCCAGCGTCAGACAATTATACGCGATAATCGCGTCGCCTTGCCCCTCGCCGGACGCGGGTGCGTTCACCCTCCTCAGGATCGCCTGCGTGCGGGCGACGACTTCGCGCGGGGAGAAAGGTTTCACCACATAATCATCCGCCCCCAGCTCGATGCCGAGCACACGGTCGATTTCGTCATCGCGCGAGGACAGGAACAGGATCGGAACCGCACTGTTTGCCCGGACGCGGCGGCACACTTCCAGCCCGTCCATGCGCGGCATGTTGATATCGAGGATGACCAGATCGGGCGGGTTCCGGGCGATGATGGCGACCGCTTCTTCCCCGTCTGCCGCCTCGAGCGTGTCGAGCCCAGCCTTGCCCAGCGCGAACGCCAGTAGCTGGCGAATATGCGGATCGTCGTCGACGACAAGGATGGTGCGCGGCATGGAAGGTAAGATCACGGGTTTTCATCCTGCGTCAATCGCGCAGTTGGCTCTGCAGGTATCGCGTGAAACGGTGGTTGCGGCAGAACGATTGCCCCTCCGCAGCTGCGACCATGGAGGGCAGCGACAGGTTTTCGCGTGTCATCGGCCAGCATCGCTTGCGCCGCTGAGAGCCGCATAGCCCCGCGCAACGTCCAGCTTTGCCAGTCCGACTGGGTCTCTGCGAGTTCGCTCAGCGCTGCTGCGCTCAGGAAAGTGGCCTGATCCTGAAGCACCGTGCCAACCGGCGCGTCGCGCAATTCGATCAGAGGGATCAGCGCCGCACTGTCGAGCTGGTCGAGATAACAAAGGTCGAGCCGCGCCGGATCGCGCAGATGGTCGACATTCCAGCGCGCGGCCACTGCGCCGAAATCGACCATGGTCGCGCCGGTCAACACGATCGCGGCGGACAATGCGTTGGCGTTGATCAGCCAGCTGGCCGAACGACCGGTGAGGAAGCGCCAGCAGATCAGAATCAGCCCGGTCGCCACCAGCGTCATCCACGCCAGCGCGGCAATTCGCCACTCGGTCAGCGAATAGGCTGCAATGTAATCGAACACCCGCAACATGCTCGACGCGACCAGCAGGATATTCTGCCCGACCCACACCAGCACCATCATCCGGATGACCGGGCTTTGTGCCGAGGCCGCGCCCGGTCGCAGCGCGAGCAGAACGAACAGGCCTGCCAGCAGCGCGGTCGCAATCAGCGTGTAAGCGCCGCGATGGGCGTAATCGGCAAGCGTGATCCCGTCGGGCAGCGGTGCGCCGCTCCACAGAAACGCGATGTCGAGCGCATTCTGCAATACGAATACCGCGTTAAAAATCGTTAGCGTGATCAGCATCATGGTGACCGATGGGTCAGGCAGGCGCGGCAGGATAGGCAGGCGATCGCTGGCAAGCCGCAGCGCACGGGGCCGCAGCGTCGGCCAGACGAAGACCAGTGTCACGCCGAGAAGCAGGCCGTGTTCGATCAACGTGGAGAAATCGGGCAAGCTGATCCCCGAGAGCACATTGCCGAGCACCGGATTGGCGCTGGCGAACAGCGCCAGAAACATCGCGCCGCCAATCAGCGGCAGGGCGATGTTGAGCAGGATCGCTTTCCCGGCCGAACCGCCAGAACCGGAAATGCTCGCAAACCGCCAGGCATCGGCCAGTGGCCGGAACGGAGCCTTTATTCCCAGCATGGCCAGCCGCGCCGTCCACAGGCCGGCGTGGTCGAAGACATGTCCGGGCAGAAGCGCAGCGCTCCCGATCGCGGCCAGAAACAGCACAGCACCCATCAGGCCGGGATTGTGCACCAGCGCGCCGGCAAAGAGGGCGCCGCACCCGATCGCGATTAACCCGCCGCGGGATTTGCGCGATGCGGGGCGGACAAGCACCACCACCGCCAGCCAAATCAGCGCGAACAGACCGATGACCGATCCCCCGCCATAACCGTAAAGCGCAAGATCGGCAGCGGCGAGCAGCACCAGCGCGCCCGCCAGCTTCCAGATCAGGCTAAATCGCGGGTGAGAGGGTGTCGTCTGGGCTTGTAGCATGCCGTTTCTCCGTTTGATCAACGGGTTTTGGCAGGCTGGCGTGTCCACGCTCGCGCGAGACCTGTGTTGATGGAGCATCATTCCTGTGCAGATTTCGTGCACGGCGCTTCCGTCCCGGAAAACTGTCGCAATCCGCCCGGGTGCTCCGGCTTGAAAATGCTCGGCGGATAGGGGGGCATCCGCGTCATCGACGCACTAATTCATCGGTCAATTCGCCGGATCGGCTTTCCCGTGCTATCTGCAGGGCGGAGCGTGCCGCTGATAGCACATCGCAGGCAACATCTGCCTTGCAGGCGCGTTACTGATCAAAAGCAAGCGCGGCCGTTCCTGTCCGGAACGGATCGCCGTTGCCGGGCATATCATTGCCGCAAGGGAGCATTGGCACACACATGCAGGAACAGGCGATCGTCATCGCAATTGTGGGCGTGTTGGGCATCGGCGCTCAATGGCTGGCATGGCGCAGCAACCGCCCGGCAATCGTGCTGATGCTGGCCGCAGGGTTTCTGGCTGGCCCCATCCTCGGCATCTTCGATCCCGAACATGCATTTGGAGAATTGCTGGAACCGATGGTCGCAATCGGTGTGGCGCTGATTTTGTTCGAAGGCGGACTCAGCCTCAATTTCGCCGAGTTGCGGCACACCAGCAATGCCGTCTGGCGATTGGCCACCATCGGCGTTGCGATCGGCTGGCTGCTCGGGGCTTTGGCCGCTCACGCGATTGCCGGTCTGGTGTGGCCCGTCGCGGTGCTGTTCGGCGGAATTCTGGTGGTGACCGGCCCGACGGTGGTGATGCCGTTGCTTCGGCAGGCGACAGTGCAGCCCCGTCCGGCATCGCTGCTCAAGTGGGAAGCAATCGTCAATGACCCGACCGGTGCCCTGTGCGCGGTGATCGCTTACGAATATTTCCGTCTTTCGGCGACCGGCGCAACCTGGATCGAAATTATCCCGCCGATGCTGCTGGCCGCTGCGCTGGCCGGGGTCTTGGGCTACCTCGCCGCCCGCTTTGTCGCCTGGTCATATCCGCGCGGCTACGTCCCCGAATACCTGAAGGTTCCGGTCCTGTTCGTCACGGTGATCGCGCTGTTCGTGGCCTCCAATGCGATCGAGCATGAAGCGGGCCTCGTGGCAGTGACGGTAATGGGCATCGCGCTTGCCAACATGAATGTGCAGTCGATGCGTTCGATCCACCCGTTCAAGGAAACGATCGCGATCCTGATGGTGTCGGGCATTTTCATCCTGCTTTCGGCCTCGCTGAAATGGTCGGATCTGGCCTATCTCAACTGGCGGTTTGGTCTGTTTCTGCTGGCACTGCTGTTCATCGTCCGTCCGGCCACGGTCCTGCTGACGCTGCTGGGCAGTTCGATCCCCTGGAAGGAACGTCTGTTCGTCGCGTGGATCGCGCCGCGCGGGATCGTGCTGGTGGCCATCAGCGGCCTGTTCGCCCTGCGCCTCACCGAACTCGGGTATGAAGACGGCAATGTCCTGATCGGGTTGAGTTTCGCGGTGGTGGTGGCGACAGTTCTGGCGCACGGCTTCACCATCGACATCGCGGCGAAACTTCTCGGGGTGACCGGCGAAACCCGTCCCGGCCTGCTTCTTGTCGGAAGCACACCCTGGACGGTGGCGCTGGCCGAACTCATGCGCGAATTGAAGACGCCGGTGATCATCGTCGATTCAAGCTGGCAGCGGTTGACCCGGGCGCGCCGCAAGGATCTGCCCTATTATCACGGCGAAATCCTCAACGAGGCGACGGAACACAACCTCGATCTGTCACCCTATCAGGCCTTGGTCGCAGCCACCGAGAACGAAGCTTACAACACCTTGGTCTGCAGCGAATTCGCCTACGAGATCGGGAGGGACGCCGTCTACCAGCTCGGAGAACCGGGCGACGACGATGATCGTCAGGCGATGCCCGAAACCCTGCGGGGGCGCGCGCTGTTCCAATCGGGATACGGTGTCGACGAAATTACCGAGCGGCTCGAACAAGGCTGGGAGCTTCGCAAGACCAAGCTTTCGGAGAACTTCAAGTTCGACGATGCCAAGGACGTTCTCCCGCAATCCGCAAACATGTTGATGCTGCTGAAAGGAGATGGCCGCATGCAGTTCTTTACCCATGCAGCACGGCCCAACCCCGGCCCGGGCGACATTGTGATCAGCTTCGCCCCTGCAAAGGATCGCACGGGTTCGAAACGCGAAAAGGCGGCGGCGAAGGGGATGAAAACGCTGCCTGTCCTGCTTGCGTTCATGATGCTGGCAGCGTGCAATGAAGCGCCGCAGGATCCGGCCGTGACAGCCTCGCCAACGCCCGCGCCCGCGCCGATGCCGGCACCGACGTCGATCATGCGGCCCGACATGGTTGCACCCGTGCCCTCGCCCCTGCCACTGCCCCCGCTGAACACGACGGTTCGGTTCGACGAAGCCTCTGCGAAACTATCCGCCGCCGCAATTGGCAAGCTTGAAGAGATACTGGCCAGCCTGCAAATTGCCGAAGGCGCAGAGCTTTACATCGGCGCGCACACCGACTCTGCGGGAACCGATGCGGCCAACCTGAAGGTGTCGCGCGAGCGGGGCGAACTGGTCCGCGAATGGTTCGTGGACAACGGCATCGCAGCCCCCCGCATCACCATGGTCGCATTCGGCGAGCAGAACCCGGTCGAGCCCAACGCGCTGCCCGATGGTAGCCCCAATGAAGAAGGCAGGCGCGCCAATCGCAGGGTAGAGGTGCGCGTGCTCACCACACCTGAGGATGAAGCCGTTCCTGCACGTGAAACGACCCTGGCCGAAGATCTGGTCGCTGAGTAAGGCACGCCCGGCCGGTGTGAATGACGGCCACTCGGCAGTTAGTGATAATGCGATTGATTTGCAGATGCGACATGCTTATGCAGCCCTGAGATTGATTCTCAACAAGGGGTTTTCATGTCCGTCCGCTTCACCGGTTTCCGGCTTTTTCTGCTTTCAGCCGCCGTCATCCCTGCGCCCTTGCTGGCACAGTCCGGCACGCAGCCGGGCGATGCCTCGGAGGCCGCCGAGGACTCAGGCGAGATCGGGGCTGAAAGCATCATCGTCACCGGACGCGCGCAGAAGCTTTACCGGGTCGAGACCACGACGGCGAGCAAGCTGCCAACCGAGCCGCTGCTGTCGAGCCAGAACATCACGGTCATCACCAGCGACCTGATCCAGGATCAGGGCGCACGCGATGCGCAGGACATCTATCGCAACATTTCAGGCGTGAGCTTCTTCAGTTACGCCGGGGTCACCGCACGCGGGTTCCGGCAGGAGGAGATCTTCTTCGACGGCTTGCGCGGTGATCCCTATGCGGGCTTTTCGGTACCGCAGTTGTTCAACCTTGAGCGGGTCGAGTTCCTGAAGGGACCGGCCGGAATGCTCTACGGCCCCGGCGCGCCGGGCGGGCTGTTTAACTACGTCACCAAAAAGCCGCAGCTGAACGGTTTTTCCGCCGATGTGCGCGGGATCGTCGGCAATGCCGACCGGTTCGGCGGTTCGGCCGAGGTCAACGCACCGCTCGGCGGCGATTTCGCGGCGCGCGGCGGTCTGTTCTACGAGGATCGCGGCCTGTTCCGTTTCAATGCCGCCTCGCGCACCTTTATCGCCGATGGCGGGGTGTCTTATGATCCCGGCCCGTTCAAGCTGATCCTGCAGGCGACCCGCTACGACCAGGAGCTCGACGCCAACCGGCTGCGCGGCGTGCCCACCGACGATGAGGGCAACTTCCTCGCCAGCCGCCGCTGGAACCACAACGAGCCGGGCGATTTCCTGAACCTGCGCTCTGACGTTCTGCAAGGCCGGGTAGAGGCTGAGCCGCTGCCGGGCGTCACCTTCGATGCGACTCTGCGCTACAACAATGCGGTCGAGGAACAGCAATATCACGAGCCGCGCGGGCTGTTCGATTCCGATGGTGACGGCGTGCGCGATGCGTCCGTCCGGGAATTCCGCGGCCAGCGCCGTGAACAGGAAAACTGGTCGTTCGGCACCAATCTCGTATGGTCCACGGATATTGGCGATCTCGGCAACAGGATGCTGGTCGGCGGCGACTATTTCGACGGCTCGCTCGATTTCGACAGCCGGCTGATCCGCGGTCGCGCCGCGCCGACGCCGGGTCTTCCCGGTCCGCTCAGCCTTCTCGATCCGGTTTACGGCGTCTCCGACCCGGCGACCTACAACCTGCCCGCCTTCCAGAACCGCCTGACCGAGGGTTATCGCTGGGGGGTCTATCTGCTTGACGAACTGACGATCGACCGGCTGATCCTGACCGGGGGTCTGCGCTTCGATCGCTTCAGCGACACGATCACCGGCGGCGCCTTCGGTATCGTGCAGGAAGACAGCTTTGCCGACGAGGACGTGACCTGGCGCGTGGGCGCGGTCTATCGCGTCACCGACGAAGTTTCCGCCTTCGCGCAGTATTCGACCAGCTTCGAACCGCAGGGTATCGGATCGCAGGACCCGCGTGCAGGCGGCCCCTTCAGCCCCACCACCGGCGATATGTTCGAGGGCGGGATCAAGACCGCGCTGATGGACGGGCGCGTCCAGTCCTCGCTATCGGCCTATCAGATCCGCCGCCGTAATATCCTGCAAGTCGATCCGCGCGGCGACGTCGGCAATGACGGGGTCGATGATTTCGTCGCCTTCGGGGAAGTCACCTCCAAGGGGATCGAATTCGACATCGCCGCAGACATTACGCCCGATTGGGTGCTGACAATGGCCTATGCCTATAACGATACCACCATCACGGGCGACAATGGCGGTGGAGGAATCGGCAACCGCGTCGGCGACCGCTTCGCCAATGCGCCCGAACACCAGCTCGGCTTCTGGACCCGCTATCAGATCCCCGATCTCGGCCTCGCCGCGGCTTTCGGGGGCGATTATGTATCGGAACAGGTCAGCCTCTCCGACCAGCGGGTGCAACCGTTCATGATCTTCGATGCCTCGCTGATTTACGAGGTAGGACCCGTGCGCACGATGCTGCGGGTCGATAACCTGTTCGACAAGACCTACGCGGTGTCGGGCTTCATCGACCGCACCGGCCATTTCCCGGGCGAGCCGCGTTCGATCTTCCTTGAAGTGGGTTACGCCTTCTGATGGACATGGTGCGCGATCTTGACGCCGCCGGGCACGCGCATCCGGCGAAGAAGCGCAAGGCATCGCGCATCTGGTGGACGGTGCATCAATGGGTGGGCATTAAGCTCAGCCTGTTCATGGCCTTCGTCATGTTCACCGGCACGCTCGCGGTGGTCAGCAACGAGATCGACTGGGTGCTGCAACCCAGCCTGAGGGTTGCCCCGGCGAGTGTACAAGGGCCGGTCGAATGGGCAGCGATCGCGGAAAATGCGGCGCGGCATCCCGGCGTGGGGGTGGTCCGGTCGATGGAGGCACCGGTTGCATCGGCCTTTGCCGTGAAGGTCACCGTGGAGGACGCGGCGGGCGACCTGTTTTACCTTCATGCCCACCCCGCCACCGGAACAATCCAGGGTGAGGGGCCGTGGGCCGGTGCGCAGCGCATCCTGCGCAACATGCACCGCCACCTCAACCTGCCAACCAAGATCGGCGTGCCGATCGTCGCCTTTCTCGGCTTCCTGCTGCTGGTCAGCCTCGTCACCTCGCTGGTGGTCTACAAGAAATGGTGGCGCGGCTTTACCAAACCGCTGCGCAATCGCGACGCGCGGACGTGGTGGGGGGATTTCCACCGCCTCGCGGGCGTGTGGTCGCTGTGGTTCGTTACCCTGATGGCGTTGACCGGGATGTGGTATTTCGTCGAGAGCCTCGGCCTCGCCGCCCCGCCCCCGCCGCGGGTAAAGATCGAAGCGCCGACCGAGCCGGGCTGGCAGGGGATAGAAACGGCGTTTGCGGCAGCGATGACAGCCTATCCGGAACTGGAAGTGCGACGGGTGCTCCTGCCGGGCAAGGAAAGCCCCGTGCTGCAATTGCACGGTGACCATGAGGCGGTGCTGGTGCGTCCACGCGCCAATACCGTGTGGGTCGATCCGGTGAGCGCCAAGGTGCTGCTGACCACCGACGGGCGCGACATGAATGTCCACCAACGCATCGGAGAGATGGCCGACCCGCTGCATTTCGGCGACTTCGGCGGATATTGGACCAAGGTTCCCTGGTTTCTGTTCGGCCTGCTCCTGACCGGCCTGTCCCTGTCCGGCGCGGCAATCTATTCGCTGCGTATCGTCCGAGAGCGCGGCGGCCACGCCCGCCTTGCGCAAGCGTTCGCCGGCGTCTGGCGCGACCAGCCGCGCTGGCGCTGGGTATCGGCCGGGCTGATAGCCGTCGGCTTCGCCCTTCTACCTGCGTTGATCTGGCAACTATCCTAGCCGCCTACTGGCATGCCCGCCCGCGCTGCCCGACGGCATTCCGAATGCGAATGACAGCTTCGGGGTCGCTCGGAAATTTTTTGCAACTGTCCAGAAAGCCCATTTATGCTGCCCGGCAGGTTTCGGAACTGCGCAAGGGCACTGCAAATGACCGCAGGTGGGTGGTTATCTGCCTTGTGGCGACATAGTTTCCAACGCAGCGGGTCCGACCTTCTCACCGAAGTTCCAAAGCACTGCATTGCCTTCATTCAGCTCTGAGCATGCGGCGGGCATGACAGGATGAGAGTGCAACCGAGCTGGCGAACTTTTCTTGATCCACCGTTCGACGCTCGCCACGATGGACTTCAGCTTCGACCAATCGACTCCCGCAATTGCTTCTTCGCCATACATCGATCGCTGCCGAGCGCCCTTCTCGGTCCAGCAAAAGATTGAAGAGGGATTGAGGCATCCTTCAACATCGGTAATCGCGGCCACTCTGATGATGGCGGGGCTCTCAAGGACAGTCCTTCCCGTGCCTCCCGAGTTCTCCTGATGCTCACTGCTGAAGACGACGTGCTTTCGCGTCAAGGTTCCGCCTACGCCTGACGGCCAAGCGGCAAACGATCCAGCACCTTTGGAAAGGTATCGCGCAATCTCGTCGGGCGTCTTGAAAAAGAGGTTTGGTTGGTCTGGTGGGGAATATTCTTCGAATATCTCGATCCCCGGCACCTCGAAAAGACGGCGCGAAAGGTCCGTCAGATCATCAATCGCCGCATAGAAAATCAACGCCATCGGCATGATTTAGCATGCGGTCGTGGTGTCTGGAATGGGGTCGCTTTCTGAACGGCAGGATTTTTACAACTCTGGTGAATCCCTGCCGTTGCTTCTGCCTTTCATCAATCGCCGGGACGAACTTCCAAAGAGCCGCGATGAGGAGGCCGATAGTAGTTAGGTGAGTTATCTGGCCCCATTTTCCGCGCCACACGAACGGTCAGGAAATGCCCTGCGGCAATGAGCCAACCGCTCAGTCCCTGACTGATCCCGAGCGGAACAGCTTCAATCCACTTCGCCCGCAAAGCAGGCGCTCGGCGTCTGGCGCCACGTTCCCTTCTCGGTTCTTTTCGCATCCCTGCAAACCACCCAACAAGTGGGCCCCCTTGGGAACTTTGATCCGTAAGACCCAACTTTCCGGATGCCGCGGTGCGCAGCCTCGACAATCGAGCGGTCCTGGGGGCCCGAGTTCGCAGCATTCGCAACCCATCATCGCATTTCTCCTCCTGCGTGTGAGTTACATCACGACGGCGATAATTCCCGCAATCGCGAGCCCGAACACGGCCACCGCCACCGGCACGATCAGAATCTGGCCGAAGACTGCACCGCGCGACATCGGGCCGAAGGCAGTTTGCAGGGTGGCGCCATGCCGTACGAGATGGCTTGCGCTTTGCGGCGGGCCTTGTCGGGCGATCACCCGCGCAGTGCCGAAGAACATGATGATATATACTGCCGAGACTGCAATCGCGAAGCCCGCTCGGCCGCCGCCCGTGCTCGCCAGCAAAGCGGTCAGGAAGACAGCATAGCAGGCGATCATGCCGAGCCAGATCACGCGCGGCAGTTCGAAGGTCCGCCGTTCTCCAACCCGCTCGAAGCTCGGGTGATTATCATTCGCCTCGTGCTTAACGACGGGGGTGATCGCCGGACGGGTGTCCGTAACCACATCCTTCTGAATGTGAACGCCGTGATCCGCAAAGGCTTGTGTGTTCGGGGCTTCAAGCATGAGGCAATTCCCTTCCTGCGCGCCCCCCGGCCAATCCGGAACGGCGCATTTCGATGGCGGTGAACAGGCTGTCGGCGATCATCCGTGCCCGACCCGCGACGAGTCCGGTCGCTTCGGGATGGGGTTCGAGCTGCCGCAAGGTCGCGTAGAACAGGTCGAGCCAGCGCACGAAGTGGCCAAGTTCCAGCCCCGGAATAGCCAGATGCTTGAGCATCGGATTGCCCGAAAACTCGCCGCTATTGTGCAGCACGGAACGCCAGAACGCTTTCATCCGGGTGAGATGTGCGGGCCAATCGTGGACGCGGCTGGCAAAAATCTCAGCCAGCAGATCATCGGCACGGATCGCGGCGTAAAAGGTCTCGACCATGGCATCGATGAAATCGGCATCGACGCCAATCGCTTCAGCCGCCGCCCGCTTTTCCGCCCGCTTTTGCAACGCAAAATCGCGTACATCAGACTGGGGCTGGGCCGGAGTGGAGGCGGTATTCAACATGTGAATTCCTCTTAATAGGTATATCAGTTACCCATTAAGCCACGTTGCTCTTAAAAGCAATATCTGATATGCATATTTCATGCAGCTTAGCCTTCACACCGATTACGCCCTGCGTGTGCTGATGACCCTTGCGGCCACTGACCGGCACTTGTCAGTCGATGAGATTGCGCAGCGGTTCCGGATTTCGCGCAACCACCTGGCCAAGGTCGTGCAACGGCTGCAGGCGGAAGGGCTGATCGAGACTTTTCGCGGTCGCGGCGGCGGGATGCGGCTGGCGCGCCCTGCCGACACCATTACCGTGGGCGAAGTGGTGCGCCGGTTCGAGAACCTGGACGCTTTCGTGTCCTGCTTTGCCGCGGGGTCTGGCTGCGCAATCAACGGGATGTGCGGTCTCAAACCGCTTTTGAGCGAGGCGGTGGAGGATTTCCTGACGAAGCTCGATCAGCGCCGCATCAGTGAGCTTATCCCTGACCCCAAGGGGTTCCGGGATCGCTTGCTGCGTGAACCGGCAGCGCCGCTTGAGCCGCAGACCGGCACTGCCTGACCCGTCAGCAACCCCGAACCATCAGAAACAAGGAGATCAGGCCATGGCCCTGCATCATGCCAGCCCCGGTGAAGTTGTCGACCTTGGCCTGCCCGCTCAAGCGGCGGACACGCCCGGCACAAAAGCGATCGTCAAGACCGACCGGTTTGAAGCCATTCGGCTCGTGCTGAAACAAGGGGACGCCATGCCCGCCCATCAGGTCGCTTCGCAGATCACGCTCCAATGCCTTCAGGGCACGGCGAATGTGAAGCTGGCTGACCGGACGCTGCCACTGCATTCCGATCAATGGGTGTTCTTTGCCGCCAACACCGTCCACGGCATTGACGCCGTTACTGACACCGTGCTGTTGATGACGATCATGTTGCCCATTGCGCAGGACATTTAATCCGCAGGCGCCAACGCGCTGGCCAAGATCGTATGGTGCGCCAGCACAGCCAATAGATCCGAGCGGGTGACGATCCCCAGCAACTGATCGCCATCGACGACGGGGGCCGCCTGCACCCCGCCATCGGCAAGCAATTGCACCAGCACGCCGACCCCGTCCTGCGGGCCGACGGTCTTCAATCTGGTGGTCATGATGTCGCGCGCCGCAAGCGCACGGCGGGCCGGATCGAGCAATGCGCGCAGGCTGCCGGTAAATCCGTCTGTTGTTGGCAGGGCCAGCGTGCGCGCCCGCTGGATCAGGTCATTCTGCGAGATGATCCCTTCAAGCCGCCCTCCCTCATCCACCACCGGAAGTGTCTTGAAGTGATGTTTGCGGAACAGATCGGCCACCGCGCCGAGCGGGGCGTCCGGCCCGACCGCAACAATATCGCGCGACATCACTTCGCCGCAGGTCAGCCCGGCAAAGTGGTGTCGCGCGGCTTCGGCTTCAGCCGCAGCAAGGATCCGGCCGAAATCTTCCGCGCCGATATTGGCGCCAAGATTGAAGCGTTCGAGCACCCCTTCCAACGCTTCCGGGGTAAGACCCAGCCGCCGGTCCGGCACCACATCGGCCGTTTCGTGAACACCGGCTTGGGTTGCCTGACGGAACGGATAGTGGCGGCCGGTTAGCCGGTTATACCCGATCGCCAGCAGCACCAGCAGCGCGGTATCAAGGAACACAGGAGACAAGGCAAAATCGAACCCGACCGGGCCGCCCTCCAGCGCGATCAGGACGGTTGCCAGCGCCACTGCGCCGCCGGGCGGGTGCATCGCGCGCAGGCTCGCCATCGCGATGATCGCACCGCTTACCGCCAACCCCACGCTGATCTCGGCCGGCAAGCCAAGCTGCAAAACGGCGACCGCGATCAGGGCCGACACCGTGTTGCCGACAACCGCCGACCACGGCTGCGCCAGCGGCGAGTTGGGAATTGCGAACAGCAGGAACGCAGTTGCCCCCAGGGGCGCAATCAGCAAAAAATTGGCAAGATCGCCGCGCCATGCGCTCAACATCACGAGCAAACCGCCGCTGAGTGACAAGGCGAGCCCCGCCCCTATCCCCGCTCGCAGTGCCTCTTGCGGGCGCGGGCGCGGCATGGCCGGTCCGGCGGCACGCAGCGCGCGGCGCAGGTGCACGCGCATCCGCCCAGCGCCTGACACGGGATTGACCACGCTATCGCTTTGCGGGGGCATGGCGTCACTACCGGCTGTGACCTGCACCTTGGTCGCCATTGTCATCCTTTCGGGCACCGTGACCTGAAGCTCTTCAGCAGCAGGCTTAACGCACAACGCGCGATTGCGCGCCGGTCGGCACCGATAGAAATTCTTTGCAGGGCGACAGCGCGAAGGTCATTCCGCACTCATCCTCTGTATCTTGGAGGATGAAAGAAGGTCAGGAAGCCAGTAAGCTACTGCACCAGCATGCTTTGTTGAGCTGTTGGCGGAGAGGGTGGGATTCGAACCCACGTTACCGTTGCCGGTAAACCGCATTTCGAGTGCGGCGCATTCGACCACTCTGCCACCTCTCCGCGAGGCCTGTCGCGCGTATCCGAACAGCCGCGTGGTCAGGCGGCGAGCGACAGGAAGCGCGCCCGTTAGCCCAAGCCCTGCGCCTTGCCAAGTCCCGAGACACCACAAAATGCGGGCATATCTCGCACCTGCACCAAAGCCGTGCTTGTTTTGCGCGCGCAAGGCTCCATATTGCCCCGCATGGAACGCGCAGAGTTCTTCTCGAGCCAGGCCGGACGCACGATCATCGCGCCGCGCCAGACCCGCTCCCGCTTCGGTATCGGCGATGTCGTGCGGCACCGCCTGTTCGAATTCCGCGGCGTCGTGTTCGATATCGACCCGGTCTTCGCCAACAGCGAGGAATGGTACGAGTCCATCCCCGAGGATATCCGCCCCCGGCGCGATCAGCCATTCTACCACCTGCTGGCCGAGAACGAGGATTCGTCCTACGTCGCCTATGTCAGCCAAGGCAATCTGTTGGCCGATCCCGATGGCGGCCCGATCGACCACCCCACCGTGCGCCAGCTGTTTGAAAGCTTCAAGGACGGCCGCTACCGGATGCGTCGCGCCCTGACGCATTAGGTTTTTCGGCAAGCCATTCGGCTTGCCGTTCCTCGCAAAGGCTGGGGCGGGCGGTTGCTCTTGCGGCCTTTCAGGCCGTTGATGGTTGCAGCAAGCCACATGGCTTGCAGACGCCTGAGCAGATCAGCTCTTCAGCTTCCAGCCCGATCGCAGCAGTGCATAGACACCCGCCCCCAAAGCCACATTCAGCAACAGCAGCCCTCCCCCCGCTGCCACCACCGCAGCCGCATCGCCGATGTCGCTTTCGCCCAGAAAGCCATAACGGAAGCCCGAAATCACGTAGAAGAACGGGTTGGCGCGGCTCACCATCTGGAACGCCGGATCGAGATTGTCGATCACGTAAAATGTCCCCGACAACAGTGACAGCGGCGCGATGATGAAGTTCGTTATCGCCGCGTTGTGATCGAACTTTTCGGCCCAGACCGACGTTGCAAGGCCCAGCAACGCCAGCAACAGCGCCCCCATCAACCCGAACCACAGCACCGCCCAGACATGCGCCACCGCCAACGACACACTCGGCCACAGCGCCATCGCCAGCGCCACGGTGCATCCCACCGCAATCGCGCGGGTCATCGCGGCTGCAAGGATCCCCGTCATCAACTCTCCGGGTGACAGCGGCGGCATCAGCAGATCGATGATCGTCCCCTGCAGCTTGCCCGACAGCAACGAGAAGCTGGAATTGGCGAAGGCGTTCTGCATCATTCCCATTACGATCAGCCCCGGCGCGACAAAACTGGCGAACGGCACGCCCAGCACTTCGCGCCCGCCGCGCCCCAAAGCGACAGTGAAGATCACCAGAAACAGCAGCGTGGTGAAAGCCGGTGCCCAGACAGTCTGCGTCTGCACCTTGAGAAACCGCCTTACCTCCTTCATATAGAGGGCAAGCAGGCCAACGCGGTTGATCCCGATTATCACCGGGACACCGCGCGGGCTGAAACGGGCGTTCGCGCCGGTCTTGTCACGGACCATGTTTTCCGTCACGGGAGCGGCATCGCCCTTTGGGTTTGCTGAAGCAGTATCGGCCATAGTGCTTGCGCCTAGGCTGCGTCTGCTTCCGTGACAAGCATGGCCCGGTATCACAGGGCACGGCGCACGCGCCGGACACAGGAACAGGTAGAGTTTATGAGCTGGACGGACGAGCGCATCGGGACGCTCAGGAAAATGTGGGAAGGCGGCTCCACCGCGAGCGAGATTGCCACCGAACTGGGCGGCGTCAGCCGCAACGCGGTGATCGGCAAGGCGCACCGGCTGGGCCTCAAGGCGCGCCCCTCCCCGGTTAAAGCCAATGACAAGAAAAAGGCGCCCGCGCCCAAGAAGCCGGTTGCTGCAGCGTCCAAGCCCGCGCCGGAGCCACGCGCCGAAACCGCCGAGCGTGCGCCTGCTGCCGCGCCCGAGCGCGCCGTCGTTCGCCCAGCCCCTGCGCCCGCGCGTAGCGATGCCGATAGCAACGCTGCCAGCCCATCGCCTTCGCAGCCGATGCCCAATCCCGCATCCTATCTTCCGAAGATCGTTTCGGTCGGCCCTGGCGGCTTTCTGCGCCAAGGACCGGGCGATCAGCAGATGCCGATCCCGCCAGCGCCTCCGCGCCGCCTCGTGCCGGCCAAGCCCAGCGCCGAGATCGCCGACAAGACCACCTTGCTCGATCTGTCGGACAAGGTTTGCCGCTGGCCGATGGGCCATCCGGGCGAGCCCGATTTCCACTTCTGCGGCGTGCAGGTGAACCCCGGCTTCCCCTATTGCGTGGAACATTGCGGCCGGGCCTATCAGGCGCAGCTGCCGCGCGGCGTGCGCCGCCCGCCCCCGCCGCTGCCCTTTGGCGGTCCGCGCGTCCGCTAAAGGGCCCGCCGAAACCGCATTCCGCATCTCCGATTCGGCCCCCGCCAGCTTCAGTTTGAATGGCGGCGGGCCGAAGTAGGAGACACATGAGACACTGTTCAGAACGCAAAAACCCTGTGCGGTGCGAATGGCTGCAACACAGGCTGCGGTTCGATGGTCGGGCTGCATACCGTTTCATGGGGCCAAGCCTTCCCGGACTGCATCGCAGTAGGAAAGCGGCAATTACCCTGCGGCATCGGCGGCGAACAGAGGCCAGCCTGCGGTGGCGGACCGCCAATCAGTGACCGTGTGGTCTTGCACCTCCGCTTCGGCTGCCCCTATGGCCGGGACGGCAGGACAGGGGAAAGACAATGACACCATCCAGTTTGCTCGTGCGCGGGCTGACGCTCGGGCTAATCGCCTGCGCATCCGCACCGGCAGCCGCCGCCTTGCCTGAACCCGTGCGCGCCATGATCGATGCCGCCATCGCCACGGGTGACGAGGCGAAGGTGCGCACCGTCGTGGAAATCGCCAAGCAGACCAACCCCGATGACGCGGCCGCGATCGACGCGATGCTGAACCGCTTCGAAACCCGGCTCGCTGCGACGAAGGCTGCCGAGGCTGCGGCCAAGGAAGAAGCCATCCGCACCGCCGGGCTGCTGGAGAACTGGAGCGGCAAAGGCGAATTCGGCGCCTTCCGCGCCACCGGCAATGCCTCGGACACCGGGATTACCACCGGCCTGACGGCCGAGCGACAAGGCATCGACTGGCGGCACAAGCTTACCGCACGGGTCGATTATCAGCGTTCCAACGGGGTCACCACGCGTGAGCAATACCTCGCCCGCTACGAGCCCAACGTGAACATATCCGACCGGTTTTATATCTACGCATTGGCGCAGTACGAACGGGACGAATTTCAGGGTTTCTCCGGGCGCTATGCCGTTTCGGGCGGGCTCGGTTTTCAAGCGCTGAAAAAGGACGACATCCAGCTTTCGGTCAAGGTCGGCCCGGCTTACCGTGTCACGCAATTCGTCGATGGCCGGAACGATAGCCGGATTGCAGGGCTGATCGGGCTGGATTTCGACTGGGCGATTACCGACCGGCTCAAGCTGACGCAGAACACCAATGCGGTGGCGGAAACCGGCGGGTCGGCCATCGCGATCATCGATTCGCAGAACACCACGCTCGATCTCGTTACCGGGCTCAATGCCAAGATCAACAGCAGCCTGTCGGCGCGGTTTTCCTATGCGATCGAATATAACAGCAACCCGCCGCCGGGCGCTGTGCAGACCGACACGCTGAGCAGGGTAACGTTGATCTACGATTTTTGACCTGAACGTTTCGGGCCGAAGCGGAAGCTGCGATCCGCGCACTGGCCACCGGACCTATGGTTCGCCCGGCGATGAATATTGCTTCCGTCTGCCGATTTAGGCCCGCCGGTTTAAGGTTGCGCAATGAATTTGTCCTAGGGAATTCCTTGTTTTGGGAGAGCCCGGTCAAATGGTCGAAATGTCGGATATGGTTGCGGGGGGGTACTACGCCTCGACAGCCCTGTTCGGTATCGGCGGCGCAGGCTTTGCGCTGGCAACGCGGGATCGGCTCTATGCCTATTTTGCACTCCATGCGCTGGCCGTGGGCGCGCTTGCGCTTACATTTCCGCCGGTTTCGCCTGCCGCCGATGCGATCCTGCCCTGGCACATTGCCTGCCGCATCGCGGCCGAAGGTCTGGTGGTTGCCACGATCGGACTTGGTATTGCGCATCTGCTCGCGCCGCGCTTATCGGGCCTGTTAGGGTACGCGATCAGGTGCGTTTTCCCGATCGGCCTGATGGCTTCGGCAAGCTCGCTCTGGTTCCTGTTCAATATCGAAGCTTCGTATATTTACGCGCTTGTCATGCTGGGCGTGCTCGTAACGATTGCGGTCGCGCTGGTGGTCGGCATTGCGCGCGGTCACCGTGAAACCCTCTGGATTGCGGTGGCCCTCGCCCCGTTGCTCAGTGTTGGCGTCATCGCGGCGGTGATGGACGGGTTCGAACTGGGGTCGATGCAGAACTACGCCGAAGGCATGCTGCTCGGCTTCGCGTTCGAACTGGTCTGTGTGTCGGGGCTGCTGGCCGTGCGCTTTCGCTCCACCTTGCGCGAACGCGACGCCGCGCTGGCCGAAGCGGTTGCGGCGCGCAATGCCAGCGAGGTCGACGCGTTGACCGGTATCGCCAATCGCCGCGTGTTCGAGCGTGATCTGCGCAACATCCCGCATGAAAGCTACACCGCGCTGGCGATTGTCGATTGCGATCACTTCAAGCGGATCAACGACCAGTTCGGCCATGCGACCGGCGATGTCGTGCTGCAATCGATCGCGCGCAGCCTCGATTGCGTTCCGGGCAAGGCTATGCGGATCGGCGGGGAGGAGTTCGCTGTCTTCCTCACCGCGCCCGACTGGCAGCGCGAACTCGAATTACTGCGCGAGGGAATCGCGCACCAGACCCGCCATGCGCTGGCCGGGTTGGAGATCGTGCAGAATGTCACGGTCAGCATCGGAGCAGTGGAATTGTCGCAGGGCCGACCGACCGAGCAAGCGCTGATGCTCGCCGATGAAGCCCTGTACCGCGCCAAACGTCTGGGGCGCAATCGTCTGGAAATTGAACGGCCTTACGAGGCCAAGCCGAAGATCAGTCCCGCAATCGCCTGCGCTGCCTAGGCCCGTTGCGATCGGCTTCAGGCCTTCTTCGCAAACCAGATGATATGATGCGCGCCCTTGTTGTTGGGGCGTGACCGCACCTTCCATTCGACGATGTCCAGCCCGGTATCATGCAGCCGCTTGCGGAATGCCGGATCGGGGCCGGCCGACCACACCGCCACAATGCCGCCCGGCTTCAGCGCATCGCGCGCCTTGGCCAGCCCGGTGCGCGAATAGATCCGGTTGTTGGCATCGCGCACCAACCCGTCGGGGCCGTTGTCGACATCCAGCAGGATCGCATCGAACTTGGCCGAGGTGCCGTCATTGGCATCGTCGATCAGTGCGGCGACATCGCCGATTTTCAGGTCGAGCCGCGGGTCTGACAGGCTGTCGCCGGTCAGGTCGGCCATCGGTCCCTTGGCCCAGTCGATGATGGTTTCGGAAATCTCGGCGACTACGATCTGCGCATTCTCGCCCAGCCGTTCGCGCGCGGCGCGGTAGGTGAAGCCCATGCCGTAGCCGCCGATCAGGATGCGGGGGGCCTGCTTGCCCAGCCGCTCGATCGTCAGCGCGGCGAGCTGCTCCTCGGAAAAGCGCATCCGCGTGCTCATCAGCTCGTTGCGCCCCATCACGATCATGAAGTGGCCAGCGTGGGTGTAGAGTTCGAGCACTTCGCCATCGGCGATCTGCGTCGAGGCGATCAGTTCGCGTTTGAGCATCGGTCAGCGTACCTTCTTGAACAAAGAGGCCGCCCGGATCGCTCCGGACGGCCCCGATTGTTAGCCTCGGATGAGGCGATCAGTCTTTGAGGAAGTCGGGCAGACCGGCCGGGCCGCTGTCGCGCCCACCACGGTCTCCGCCGCCGCCGCCGCGCCCGCCGCGATCGCCGCCACGGCCACCGCCGCCGCCCTTGGGCCCGCGACGATCACCGCCGCGATCACCACCGCGGCCACCTTCGCGCGGTTCACGCGGTTCGCGTGCCGGGCGGGTGTCTTCCAGCTCTTCGCCGGTTTCCTGATCGACAACGCGCATCGACAGGCGAACCTTGCCGCGCTGGTCGATTTCGAGCACCTTGACCTTCACTTCCATGCCTTCGGACACGACATCGGTGGGCTTTTCGACCCGCTCGTTGCGCATTTCCGACACGTGGACGAGGCCGTCCTTGCCGCCCATGAAGTTCACGAACGCGCCGAAATCGACGATGTTCACGACCTTGCCGTTGTAGACCTTGCCCACTTCGGCTTCCTCGACGATGCCGAGGATCCACTTCTTCGCCGCTTCGATTTCGTCGACATTGCTCGACGAGATCTTGATCACGCCTTCATCGTCGATGTCGACCTTGGCGCCGGTTTCAGCCACGATCTCACGGATCACCTTGCCGCCGGTGCCGATGACGTCACGGATCTTCGACTTGTCGATCTGGATCGTCTCGATGCGCGGTGCGTGCTTGCTGACTTCGGTGCGGGCACCGGTCAGTGCCTTGGCCATTTCGCCGAGGATGTGCATCCGTCCGGCCTTGGCCTGTTCCAGCGCCTTGGCCATGATTTCCTGCGTGATGCCGGCAATCTTGATGTCCATCTGCATCGTGGTGATGCCGTTTTCGGTACCGGCAACCTTGAAGTCCATGTCGCCGAGGTGATCTTCATCGCCCAGAATGTCCGACAGAACCGCAAAGTCGTCGCCTTCAAGGATCAGGCCCATCGCGATGCCCGAAACCGGCGATTTCACCGGAACACCGGCATCCATCATCGACAGACAGCCGCCGCACACCGTCGCCATCGAGGACGAGCCGTTGGACTCGGTGATGTCAGACAGGACGCGGATAGTGTAGGGGAAGTCTTCCTTGCTCGGCAGCACGGGGTTCAGCGCGCGCCAGGCGAGCTTGCCGTGACCGACTTCGCGGCGACCGGGAGCGCCGAAGCGGCCCACTTCACCGACCGAATAGGGCGGGAAGTTGTAGTGCAGCATGAAGCTGGTGTAGCTGAGGCCTTCCAGACCATCGATCATCTGCTCGGAATCCTTGGTGCCGAGCGTGGTGGTGCAGATCGCCTGCGTTTCACCGCGGGTGAACAGCGACGAACCATGCGTGCGCGGCAGGAAGCCGACGATCGCTTCGATCGGGCGCACCTGATCGAGCTTGCGGCCGTCGATGCGCTGGCCATCCTTGAGGATCGCCCCGCGCACGATTTCGGCTTCGAGCTTCTTCATCAGCTTGCTGGCGACATTCTGGGTCTGTCCGCCTTCATCGGCGAACGCAGCCTTGGCCTTCGCGCGCGCTTCGTTGAGCGCGTTCGAGCGGGCCGACTTGTCGGTCAGCTTGTAAGCAGCCGCGATGTCGCCGCCGATCAGGTCCTTCAGCTTCGCCTTCATGTCGGCGGTGTTGTCGCTGACGTCGACAGCCCAGGGCTCCTTGGCAGCCTGTTCGGCCAGATCGATGATCGCGCCGATGACGTTGCGGATTTCGTTATGCGCGAACATCACTGCGCCGAGCATTTCATCCTCGGTCAGTTCCTTGGCTTCGGATTCGACCATCATCACCGCGTCTTGCGTAGCGGCGACGACCAGATCGAGACGGCCATCGGCCAGCGCACGATCCTGCTTGGGATTGAGGACATATTCGCCATCGATGTAGCCGACGCGGCAGCTGCCGATCGGCCCCATGAACGGCAGGCCCGAAATTGTCAGCGCAGCCGAAGCGGCGATCATCGCCACCATATCCGGCTCGTTTTCGCCATCAAACGACAGCACCTGACAGATCACATTGATTTCGTTGTAGAAACCTTCGGGGAACAGCGGGCGGATCGGACGGTCGATCAGGCGGCTGGTCAGCGTTTCCTTTTCGGTCGCGCCGCGCTCACGCTTGAAGAAGCCGCCCGGAATGCGTCCGGCAGCAGAGAACTTTTCCTGGTAGTGGACGGTGAGCGGGAAGAAATCCTGCCCTTCCTTTACACTCTTGGCGGCGGTCACGGCGCACAGCACCACGGTTTCGCCATAGGTGGCCAGAACGGCGCCATCGGCCTGACGGGCAACGCGCCCGGTTTCCAGAGTGAGGGTCTTGCCGCCCCACTCCAGCGATACGGTTTTCGTGTCGAACATTGATTTTCCTTTTGACCCGCGCGGCCATATTGCCGGGCGGAGCGTACATTTCCGGGAGAGACCGGCCCGGTCCGGTGTGGGGCTTGAAATTAGCGCCCCAAAGGCCCGCCCTGCCGAATTGCAAAGCCTTGCCCAGCGAGAACGTCGTTTTGGCGCTCTCAGTTGATATAGATGCCTTTATCTTCGAGATCGTCACAATCGAACGGATTCCAATCAACCCGACAATACGAAGGCGATAAAACGTATGACGCTGCGACTGTGATTACGACGCTCGTCAATATCAAAAGAATTAGAACGTAGCGCGTTTTCAAAGAACTGCTCCGACCAATCCTGCTCGTAAGCTATCCAATATGCGAAAAAGGCGGCCCGTTGGAGCCGCCTTTCGCAAAACTCTTACTTACGCAGGCCCAGCTTCTGGATCAGGGCGTTATACCGCTCCACATCCTTCTTCTTGAGATAGGCCAGCAGCGTGCGGCGCTTGTTGACCATCATCAACAGGCCGCGACGCGAATGGTTGTCCTTGTGGTGATCCTTGAAGTGTTCGGTCAGGTTGCGGATGCGCTGCGTAAGGATCGCAACCTGCACTTCGGGGCTGCCAGTGTCGTTGGGATCACGGGCATTATCGGAAATGATTTCCTGCTTGGCTTCGGCGGTCACCGACATAGTATTTCTCTTTCACTCAGCGACATCGGGAAGGTTGAACCCCCGCACGACCGTGGCCGTGCCATCCGTGATTTCCATCAGCGCGACCGGGACTTGGCCCAGTTTCGCCAGATAAAGCCCGGATGATTGGGGCATGTCAGACAGTACCCGGCCCTGTCGGACCGCCTGCGCGCTTGTCTGATCGAGGTGAAGGGCCGGGATGTCGTCCAGCCCTGCCTCCAGCGGCAGGAGAAGGTATTCAAGGCTCGCGCCCTTAGCGGTTTCGTCCAACAAGTCCAGCGAAATCGCCTGATCCTGCGTGAACGGGCCAGCCTTGGTGCGTCTGAGATAGGTGACGTGGCCGCAGGTGCCAAGCGCGTATGCGATGTCCCGTGCGAGGCTGCGGATATAGGTGCCTTTGGAAACGTGGGCCGTGAGGGTGACAGCACCGATCTCCTCATCACCCCTACTGATGTTGAGCGAGTGGATCGTGACGCTGCGCGCCTTCAGCTCCACCGCCTCCCCTGCCCGCGCCAGATCATAGGCACGCTGCCCGCCCACTTTCAGTGCGGAATACGCAGGCGGCACCTGCTCGATTGGCCCGGTGAAGCGCGGCAGCACCGCCTCAACCTCGGCGAGCGTCGGGCGCACATCGCTGCTCGCCACCACCTCGCCTTCGGTGTCGAGCGTCGATGTCTCGGCCCCGAACTGCACGGTGAACTCGTAGATCTTGCTTGCATCCAGCATCCGCCCGGCCAGCTTCGTCGCCTCTCCCAATGCAATCGGCAGCACGCCCTCGGCCAGCGGATCGAGCGTCCCGCCGTGGCCCACCTTGGTCTTCGCATAGCCGTTCTGGCGCAGCACCCGCTTGACCGCGCTCACACCTTGGGTGCTGCCCAGCCCGCGCGGCTTGGCGAGGATCAACCAGCCGGACAGGGGAATTCGCGAGGGGGTGTGCAATATGTCTTTCACCCCGCCCCCCTAGCCAAGCCGCATCGAAAACGCCAAGTTTCGCAGTGTATGGACATTACCGGACCCAAAGACTTCGATCTGCTGGTGATCGGCGGCGGCATCAATGGCGCCGGGATCGCGCGCGATGCTGCCGGGCGCGGGCTTTCGGTGTGTCTGGTCGAGAAAGGCGATCTGGCAGGCGCGACCTCGTCCGCCTCCACCAAGCTGGTGCATGGCGGGCTTCGCTACCTTGAACACTACGAATTCCGGCTGGTGCGCGAAAGCCTGATCGAGCGCGAGCGTCTGCTCGCCATCGCGCCGCATATCATCTGGCCGCTGCGGTTCGTGCTGCCGCATGACAAAGGCCTCAGACCCAAATGGCTGCTCCGGCTGGGGCTGTTCCTGTATGACCACATCGGCGGGCGCAAGCTGCTGCCGCCGGCGCGCAGCCTTGATCTCACCCGCCCACCGCACGCCGGTGTGCTGGAAAGCCGGCTGACGCGGGGGTTCGAATATTCCGATTGCTGGGTCGAGGATGCGCGGCTGGTGGTGCTGAACGCGGTCGACGCGGCCGAGCGCGGCGCAGATATCCGCACCCGCACCGAATGCACCGGGCTGGAGCGGACGCGCGGCCAGTGGCAGGCCCGCCTCTCCGGTCCGGCAGGCACGCAGACCGTGACGGCAAAAATGGTGGTGAACGCCGCAGGGCCGTGGGTGGACAAGGTGCTCGCCCGCGCCATGCCGGGGCGAAATGCGAGCAACCTGCGGTTGGTCAAGGGCAGCCACCTGATCTTCCCGCGCCTCTACGAGGGCGACCATTCCTATATATTCCAGAACCGCGACGGGCGGATCGTCTTTGCCATCCCCTATGAAGGCGACTTCACGCTGGTCGGCACCACCGATGTCGCATTTGAAGGCGATCCGGCGGGAATTGCGATCAGCCCTGCGGAGGCGGAGTACATCTGCGATGCGGTGAACGAATATCTTGCCGCCGATGTCTCGCCCGACCAGGCGGTGTGGTCCTATGCCGGGGTGCGTCCACTGTATGATGACCAGGCGGCCAGCAACTCCACCGTGACGCGCGATTACGTGTTCGAACTGGATCGCGGGCGAAACGAGAAGGACGCGGCGCTGCTGTCGGTCTTCGGGGGCAAGATCACCACCTATCGCAAGCTTGCCGAACACGCGCTGGAAAAGCTGGGCGTGGACGGGCGATCATGGACGGCGGATGCAGCCCTGCCCGGCGGCGATATTCCCGCGCTGGATTTCGACGGGTTCGTGGCTGCGCAGGCTGGCATCCGGCCGTGGCTGCCCGCGCCGGTGCTGCGGCGCATGGCCCGCGCCTATGGCACGCGGCTGGGCGCGGTGCTGGGGGATGCGGGCGCGTTTGGCGACCTTGGCCAGCATTTCGGCGGCGGGCTGACTGCGGCCGAGGTGATCTATCTCGTCCGCCACGAATATGCCCGCAGCGCCGATGACGTGCTGTGGCGCCGTTCCAAGCTGGGGCTGCACATGAGCGCCGAGGAACGCGCGGCCCTGTCCCACTGGTTCGAACGCGCGCGGATCGAGGATCAGGCGATCAGCGCCGCGACCCAATCCGCCAGCGAAAGATAGAACCCCATCGCGAACGTCACCGGCGGCATCAGGACCGTGCCGAGCCACGCCGTGCCGAACACCCAACTGGCCGCGATCAGCGCGATCAGCAGCACCATGCCGACGCCTTGCAGCTTTTCCCACCCGGCGCGCATCCCGTCCGGCAGCAAGCCGCCGACGATGTGCGACCCATCGAACGGCGGGATCGGCAGCAGGTTGAACAGGCCGAGGTAAATGTTGACGAGGATGAAGTAGAACAACCCCGTCGCCAGCCATTGCGGCTCGCCCAAGGCATCGACCAGCAGCGCCGCGCCCGCTTCCATATCGCCGCCGAAGCCGAGCCCGGCCGGCATCGCCAGCCCCAGCAGCACCGCGCCGACGGCTGCGAGTACGAAGTTGCTCCCCGGCCCGGCCGCCGCGACCGCCATCATGCCGAAGCGCGGATTGTTCAGCCGCCACTTGTTGACCGGCACCGGCTTGGCCCAGCCGAACACCGGCCCGCCCAGCAACGCCAGCGCGCCCGGCACCAGCAACGTGCCGACCGGGTCGACATGCTTGATCGGGTTCAACGTCAGCCGCCCGCGATCCGACGCGGTGGGATCGCCCAGCAGCCGCGCCATGTAGCCATGCGCGACCTCGTGGAAAACGATTGCGATCACCAGTGCGGGGATCAGCACGAGCGCGAATGTCAGGGTGTCGGTCATTGACTGTCAGATAGGATGCGCGCGCACCCTGCGCCAGTGCGCCAGCGCGTAATCATGCGACAAGTGCCTGCGAAAAATGCTTGCGGCACAACGCGACATAGCGGTCGTTACCGCCGATCTCGGTCTGCTGGCCTTGCTTCACCGCCGCGCCGCTATCATCCACGCGCAGGTTCATCGTCGCCTTGCGCCCGCAGTGGCACACCGCCTTCAGCTCCACCAGCGCATCGGCGATACCCAGCAGAACCGCCGATCCGGGGAATAACTCGCCCTGAAAATCGGTGCGCAGGCCGTAGCACAGCACCGGGATGCCCGCTTCGTCCGCCAGCCGCGCCAATTGCCACACTTGCTCAGGCCCAAGGAACTGCGCTTCGTCCACCAGCACGCAATTGAGCGGCTCGGCCGCATGCGCGGCGCTGACGGCGGCCCACAGATCGGTTTCCGGACCATAAAGATGCGCGCCCGATTCCAGCCCGATGCGGCTCTGCACCTGTCCGGCCGACCGGCTATCGAGCGCGGCGGTCCACAACATCGTGCGCATTCCGCGCTCGCGATAGTTGAAATCGGCCTGCAAAAGGCTCGACGATTTGCCTGCGTTCATACTGGCATAGTAAAAGTAAAGCTTGGCCATAGGGCCTGCCTATCCGCTCGGTGTGCATCGTGCGAGGCAAAGATTGAACCTTTTACCCGGTTCAACCGTATCTAGGTTTGACATGATCAATTTACCCACCGCTCTCCGCCCGCTGTTTCTGCCGCTGCTGGCACTGTTTGCGATTGCCAATGCAGGGGCCGCGACCATTGGCACGCCGCAGCGCTACACGCTCGATGCGAGCGCCAGCAACGTGTCGGCCAAGGTGCCGTTCTTCGGCATTGCCAGCAAGACCGCGCGCTTTCCGCGAATGCAGGGTGCGGTTACCATCGTCCCCGGCGCGCCCGAACGTGCGGTGATCGACGTCACCTTCGATGCAACCGCGATCGAGGCTCCGGACGATGTCACGCTTTCACGATTGCGCGGCGAGAAGTTCTTCTGGGTCGAGAAATATCCGAGCGTCCGCTTTGTTGGTCGTTCGCTGAAACTCACCAGCCCGACGCGCGGCACGGTGTCCGGCGAGTTGACCGCGCGCGGCGTGACGAAACCGCAGACGCTGGATGTGACCTTCAACGCCGATCCGCTGACGCAGGTCGGCAAGCCGGTGAGCTTTACCGGCACGACCACGATCGATCGGCGCAATTACGGCATGAAAAGCTACCAGCTGATCGTCGGCAACAAGGTGGACATCACGCTGAAGGCGCGGATGGTGCCGCGCTAGAGCGGGCTATTCTTCCTCGTCGCCTTCGAGATCGCGAACGACCTTGGGATCGCGCAGCAGAGCTTCGATCCGGTCTGCCTCGGCAAAGCTTTCATCCTTGCGGAACCGCAGCTTGGGCGCGAATTTGAGGCCGAGCCGCTTGGCGACTTCGCGTTGCAGGAACGCGGTGTTCTGCCGCAGCGCGTGCACCACCTCGTCCTCGCCTGCACCCAGCAGCGGCTTGATATAGGCGGTGGCGTGGCGCAGGTCGGGGGTCATGCGCACCTCGGTGACCGAGATGTTTGCCGCGCTCACCACATCGTCATGCACTTCGCCGCGCGCCAGCAGTTCGGACAGGATATGCCGCACCCGCTCGCCCACCTTGAGGACGCGGACGGATTGCTGTTCGGTGGTGAAAGGGGCCTTCGCCATCGCTATTCCATCCCCGTGCTGGTCGGCGTCGGGCGCGGGGTCGGCAGCGCGGTGGAGGTTGCGCGGGCGTAGATCGTCCCGTCTTCTGCCGTCAGTTCGCTTTCGAGGAACACAACGCGCCGCCCGGCCTTGACCACCCTGCCCTTGGCCAGGATCGTCGCGCCTTCGGGGATCAGCCGGATCAGCGACATCGAAATGTCGAGGTTGAGCGGCGCCATCTCGCCCCCGGTGGCCGCGACGAAGGCATAGCCCATCACATCGTCGAGATAGCCCGCGACCAAGCCACCCTGCACGCCGCCGCGCCAGGTTGTCATTTCACGCTTCACGGTAAAGCGCATGGTCGCGGTCTGCGTTTCTGCGTCCCAACCGACGAATTCCGAGCCGAGCAGCGCCGTATGCGGCGACTGCCCGGCATCGTCTGGGTAGCAAGCGTCGTTCAGGCTCACAGCGTCCGCTCACGCTCCTCGACCGAGAAGACTTCGAGCTGGTCGCCCGGCTTGATGTCGTTGGTGTCTTCCAGCACCACGCCGCATTCAAGGCCCGTGCGGACTTCGTCGACATCGTCCTTGAACCGCCGCAGCGAAGCGATCTTGGTTGCCGAAACGATGACATCGGCGCGGGTAAGACGGGCGAACAGTCCCTTGCGGATGACCCCTTCTTCCACCAGCAGACCAGCGGCCTTGTCGCGCTTGCCCGACTTGAACACCTCTTTGACCAGCGCGCGGCCGACCACATGTTCAATCCGTTCTGGGCCAAGCTCGCCGACCATCTCCTTGGCGATCGCATCGGTCAGGTGATAGATGACATCGTAGTACATCATCCGCACATTATCGCGTTTCAGCAGTTCGCGCGCCTTGGCGTTCGGACGGACGTTGAACCCGATAATCGGAGCCTTCGATCCGCCTGCCAGAACCACGTCACTTTCGGTGATCGCACCGACGCCGCCATTGAGCACACGCACCTTGATGTCATCGTTCGACAGGTTGTGCAGTGCATTGACGATCGCCTCGACCGACCCTTGCACGTCGGCCTTCACCACCACCGGAAATTCGATGACGTTGGACGACAGGGTGCTGAACATCGTGTCGAAATTGGTCGGCGCCAGCGCGGTGCGCTTTTCGGTCGCCAATTCCTGACGATATTCGGCCACTTCGCGGGCGCGCTGTTCGTTTTCGACCACGGTGAGCACGTCGCCCGCCGATGGCACACCGCCCAGACCCAGCACCTCGACCGGCATCGAAGGCCCGGCTTCCTTGATCTGCTGACCCTTGTCATCGACCAATGCGCGCACCTTGCCGCTTTGCGTGCCGACCACGAAGTTGTCGCCGCGCTTCAGCGTGCCGCGCGTCACCAGCACCGTCGCCACCGGCCCGCGGCCCTTGTCGAGCTGCGCTTCGATCACGGTCGCTTCGGCATCGCGGTCCGGGCGGGCCTGCAGTTCGAGCAGTTCGGCCTGCAACGCGATGGCTTCGAGCAGTTTGTCGAGGTTCATGCCGGTCTTGGCCGACAGTTCGACATCCTGCACTTCGCCGCTCATCGCCTCGACCATCACATTGTGTTCGAGCAGGCGTTCGCGCACCTTCTGCGGGTTGGCTTCGGGCTTGTCGCACTTGTTGATCGCCACGATCATCGGCACGCCGGCCGCCTGGGTGTGATTGATCGCCTCGATCGTCTGCGGCATGATGCCATCGTCGGCCGCGACCACAAGGACCACGATGTCGGTGACGTTGGCCCCGCGCGCACGCATTTCGCTGAACGCGGCGTGGCCCGGCGTATCGAGGAAGGTGATCTTGTCCTTCGCCTTGGTCGTGATCTGGTAGGCGCCGATATGCTGGGTGATGCCACCAGCCTCGCCCTTCACCACATCGGTGCCGCGCAGCGCGTCGAGCAGGCTGGTTTTGCCGTGATCGACATGGCCCATGATCGTCACCACCGGCGGACGCGGACGCAGCGTTTCTTCCGGATCCATGTCCTCGCTGGTGTTGATATCGACATCGCTGGCCGACACGCGCTCGATGTTGTGGCCGAATTCCTCGACCAGCAGTTCCGCGGTGTCCTGATCGATGGTCTGGTTGACCGTGACCATCATGCCCAGATTGAACAGCGCCTTCACCAGGTCCGCGCCCTTTTCAGCCATGCGGTTGGCGAGTTCACCGACCGTGATCGCCTCGGGGACGACCACGTCGCGCACCTGCTTTTCGCGCGGCTTGGAGGGGCCGCCCTGACCGCGGCGTTCCTTTTCGCGCGCGCGCTTCAGCGCGGCAAGGCTGCGCGCACGGCGGCCTTCGTCTTCGTTGAGTGCGCGGGTGACGGTCAGCTTGCCCGAACGGCGGCTATCCTTGCCCGCATCGATCGGCGCGGCACGCTTTTCTTCCTTCTTTTTCTTTTCGGGACGCTTGGTCTCGGGCCGTTCCACTGGCGTAAACTTGCGCGGTCCAGGGGCCGGTTCCTGCTTGGCCGCCGGGGCAGCGGCAGCTTCGTCGGCGGGAGCAGGCGTGGCAGAAGCTTCGGCAGTCGGCGTGGCAGCCTCGTTCGCAGCCGGCGCCTCTGACGGCGCAGCAGCCGCAGCGGCACGCTGCTTCTCGGCTTCTTCTTCCGCACGGCGATTTTCCTCGGCGCGGCGGCGTTCTTCTTCCTCGCGTTCGCGGGCTTCCTGTTCGTCGCGCTTGCGGCCTTCCTCGGCCATGCGCAGCCGTTCTTCCTCGGCCTCCAGCTGGAGCCGCTTGACGCGCTCCTGCGGGGTCTCGCCAGCCGGAGCCGGACGCGCAGGACGCGGCGCAGGCTTCGGCGCGGCCGCAGCAGGCGGAGCGGGCGGCGGCGGGGCCGGCGGCGGCGGCGGCGGCGCTGCCGCTTCGCTACCGGGTTTGCCGAGCACGCGGCGGCGCTTTACCTCGACCACCACCTTGTTGGTGCGGCCGTGGCTGAAGGTCTGCTTGACCTCGCCCGCATCGACCGACCGTTTGAGGCCAAGGGGTTTGCGGGGGCGCTGGTTGTTGTCGTCGCTCATTATCGCTCGTCAATCCTTCACGTATTCATCATCTACCGGGCTGCCGGAAAGCGGCTGCCCGTTTTGGTCGGGCGTATCCCGACCGGAAATATCCACCTTGTCCGCCGCGCCAGCAGGCGCATCGGCGCTACCGACAAAGCGCGAAAGCCGGGAGACCGCCTGCAACACCCGCGTCGCGGCGCGCATATCACCGGCATGGCCGGCAACGCCGAGGTGGACCACATTATCGCGGCCCAATGCCACAGACAGCGCGGTGCGGTCCAGAGGCAAGACCTGCCCGCGCTCGCCCGATCCTTCGACCTCGCGCCCGACGCGCCAGGCCTGATCGAGTTTGCGGCGCCCGTCCTCACTGCTGTCGCTGGCGTGAAGCAGCGCCGAAATCCGTCCGGAGCGTGCCTGCTCCTCGATCCGGGCCGATCCCATCACGATATTGCCACTGCGCAGTTCCAGACCCAGACGATCGCAGAGATGGCGCGCCAGTCCGCCTTCGACGCGGGCGGCAAGATCATCGGGAATGGTGAGCGGCGCACCCTTGAAGGCACGCATCAGCGCCCGCTTCAAATGGCCATCGGACAGTGCGGTTTCAAGCACATCCCGGCTTACGCCGATCCACGCGCCGCGGCCCGGTGCCTTTGCGGCCGGATCGGGCAGCACCAGACCATCGGGAGAGATCGCCAGCCGCACGAGTGCTTCGCGCGGGGCGGTCTCTCCCGAAAGAATGCAGCGCCGTTCGCTCCCGGAATCAGCCGAAAGCGAAGGCTCAGCGATGTCGGACGTCAGGCGCTCATTGTGGGGAGTCCGCATCGGCGGCCTCCTGAGGTTCGGGCTCGGCAGCCGGGGCCGGGGCCGGATCTTCATCTTCGAACCAGTGCGCGCGGGCCGCCATGATGATCTCGTTGCCCTGCTCTTCGCTCAGGCCATATTCGCCCAGCACGCCGCCCTTGTCCTGCTCGCGCTGCGGACGCCGCATCGGCGGACCGGCCGCATCATTGTTGCGGCGGCGCGGCGCTTCGCGCTTTTTGGCGATCAGTTCATCGGTGGCGAGATCGGCGAGATCATCCAGCGTCTTGATCCCCGCCTTGCCGAGCGTGACCAGCATCGCTTCGGAAAGGTGCGGGATTTCCGCCAGCGCATCTTCGACGCCAAGTTCGCGGCGAACCTGACGGTGGCCTTCTTCGCGCCGTTCGAGCGCTTCGAGAGCGCGGCTCTGAAGTTCCTCGGCCAGGTCGTCATCGAAACCTTCGATGCTGGCCAATTCGGAGAGGTCGACATAGCCGACTTCCTCGAGTTCGGCGAACCCTTCGGCAACCAGCAGCTGCGACAGGGTTTCGTCGACGTCGAGTTCCTCTTCGAACATCTTCGAACGTTCGGCGAATTCCTTCGACCGCTTTTCCGAGGACTCTTCCTCGGTCAGGATGTCGATCTGGTGACCGGTGAGCTGGCTTGCGAGACGCACGTTCTGGCCGCGGCGACCGATCGCTAGGCTGAGCTGATCGTCGGGCACAACCACTTCGATGCGGCCATCATCCTCGTCCAGCACCACGCGGCTGACGGTGGCGGGCTGAAGCGCGTTGACCACGAAGGTTGCGGTGTCTTCCGACCACGGGATGATGTCGATCTTCTCGCCCTGCAATTCCTGCACCACCGCCTGCACGCGGCTGCCCTTCATGCCGACGCAGGCGCCGACCGGATCAATGCTGGAATCGTGGCTGATCACGCCGATCTTGGCGCGGCTGCCCGGATCGCGGGCGGCGGCCTTGATCTCGATGATGCCATCGTAGATTTCGGGCACTTCCTGCGCGAACAGCTTCTTCATGAAATCGGGATGCGCGCGGCTGAGGAAGATCTGCGGGCCGCGATTGTTACGCTCCACCTTGGTGATGAGCGCACGCACGCGCTCGCCGGTACGGGCCGCTTCGCGCGGGATCTGCTGGTCGCGCCGGATCACGCCCTCGGCACGGCCGAGGTTGACGATCACGTGGCCGAATTCGACCGACTTGATCACGCCGGTGATGATTTCCCCGGCGCGGTCCTTGAATTCCTCGAACTGGCGTTCACGCTCGGCATCGCGGACCTTCTGGAAGATCACCTGCTTGGCGCTCTGCGCGTCGATGCGGCCAAGGTCGACCGGCGGCAGCGGATCGACGATGAAATCGCCGACTTGCGCGCCGGGCTGCAGCTTTTCGCCCTGCTTGAGGTCGACCTGCTTGAAGTAGTCTTCGACTTCCTCGACCACTTCGACCACGCGCCACAGCGTCAGATCGCCGGTCAGCGGATCGAGCTTGGCGCGGATATCGTTTTCCGCGCCGTAACGGTTACGCGCGGATTTCTGGATCGCTTCTTCCATCGCCTCGATCACGATCGACTTGTCGATCATCTTTTCCGAGGCGACCGCGTTGGCGATCGCGAGCAGTTCAGCCTTGTTGGCGGAAATGGCACTCATCAGTCGTCTGCCTTTTCTGTGTCTTCGATGAGTTCATCGGCACCGCTGGTATCCAGCGGACGGGTGGCGGCTATCAGCGCGTCGGTGAGGACGAGCTTGGCGGTATGAATCTGGTCGATCGGCAAGCGGACATCGCCCGCCTTGACGTCGGTAATATGCACCATGCCATCACTGAGGCCGTGGAGCATGCCCTTGTTGGTGCGCTGGCCGTCATAGCCCTTGATCATCACGATCCGCGCTTCGTGTCCGGCCCAGTTGGCGAAATCCTTTTCGCGGGTCAGGGGCCGGTCGATTCCGGGCGAGCTGACTTCGAGATGATAGGCGCCTTCGATCAGCACCTCGCCCGCTTCTTCCGCTGTATCGATGACATCGGAAACCCGGCGCGACAGCGCGGCGCATTGATCGATCACCAGCTGCCCGGTGGCCGGATCTTCGGCCATGATCTGCAATGCCATGGTTCCGTCACCCGCCCCGGAAGGCAGCATCGCCACGCGCACAAGCTCAAACCCGAGAGCTTGCGCCTCGGGTTCGATCAGTGCTGTGAGGCGCGCGGTATCGGCCATTAAGTCTCCGGTCGGATCGAATCATCGCAAGGGCGTTCGGGCCGGCCCCCGAAGGCGCCAGCATCCAAACCTTGTCACGACAATGCAGGGATTGGCGCTCACTTAGGCCCGGGCTCGCGATTTGGCAAGCGCCAAGGACATTGATCCCCCGCCTTCAGATCAGGTCAGCTTCTCGCCGCTTACCCAGCGCCGCACCTGATCGCGCAGGGAATCGCGCTCGCGCTCAGCGAAAGTTTCGGCATGATGCCGCACCGCCAGCACCGCCGATTCCGGCAGCGGCTCGTCGAAAGCAAGGCCGTTGACACCGCCCCCCTGCCCGCAGTGCCGCCGCACGACCTCGGCGAACACTTCCAGCCGGGCAATCCTGAGGTAAAGCAATTCTCCATGATCCAGCGGACACGCCAGCCCGATCCGCGCGCCGGTGCGCGACAGATCCAGGAGCACGCAAGGATCGTTGGCTTTGGTGGTAATAACAAACGCCGGGACCGCGAGCCGCAAACGTGCAGCGCCGCGCCGCCCGGTTGCGGGAGGCCGCGCCGGTTCTCGGGCCACAGCCGGCCGGGTAAGATTGAAAGACTGCACCATCGGGCCGCAGCCTGAAGAAAAGCGGTAAAATGACCGCCAAGCACACCCTATGGATAATTACCCGCTTCCATCACGGGACAGCGTTTGAGGATCAGTTCGCCCATCCGTCATCGGCGGAACTTTTGGATGGCTTGTCGGCACCGCCCGACGACGTGGTCGCAGCGCCATATCCCCAGCCGTCCTTGCCCATCTCGCGCGCGCGGCGTTCCTGCTGCGCTGCCTCGATCGCCTTTTCACCGACCCGTTCGGCCCGTTCGGCCAGCGAATCCGCCGCTTTGGGCGCTGCATAGGAGACGCCAATGGTCAGCATCAGTCCGACCACCATCCCGCCCAGCACAAGCAGGCCGATGACGAAGCGGATGCTGCTGGTCAGGTTTTCAACGATATCGACAAGCGCGCGCATGGAATGTTCCTGTATAACCAAAGGCGATGCGCGCATGATGATAACAGCAAATCCTTATCAAGCGGTTAGGCCGCGCCGCCCTCCTGCCCTTCCATCAAGCCATGCTTCTTGATGCAGTGGCGCAGCTGGTCATAGGTCAGGCCCAACCCGCGGGCGGTCTGGCGCTGGTTCCAGCGATGTTTGCCCAAGGCGTGCTCAAGTATTGCGCGTTCATGCGCATCGACTGCGGCGCGCAGATCTTCGATCGTCTCGAACTCGTCAGATGACGCCATGGCAGCAGTAGCAGCAGGCGCAGCCGCGCCGGACGGCGCAACGGCAGCGGCGCGATGCGCTGGCGGACGCGGGCGCCAAGGGCTGTCGAACGGATCGAACTGGACGTGCGCGATCGGAGCTTCGGGGTCGCCCCAGCGATAGACGGCGCGCTCGACCACGTTGCGCAACTCGCGCACATTGCCGGGCCAGGCATAATCTTCGAGACTGTTCATCACGTGCTGCGCGAAGCCGGGCCAAGCGTGCCAATCCAGCTCGGATGCCATGCGGCGCCCGAAATATTCCGCCAACACGCCGATATCGCCTTCGCGCACCCGCAGCGGCGGCAGGGTGATCACCTCGAAGCTGAGCCGGTCGAGCAGATCGGCGCGGAACTCGCCCGACGTCGCCAGTGCGGGCAGATCGTCGTTGGTGGCGGCCACGATCCGCACATCGACCCGGATCGGCCGCGAGGCGCCGATGCGGGTGACTTCGCCATATTCGACCGCGCGCAGCAGCCGCTCCTGCGCGCCCATGCTGAGAGTGCCGAGTTCATCGAGGAACAGCGTGCCGCGATCGGCCTCCTCGAACCGCCCGACCCGCGCCTTGGTCGCGCCGGTGAAGGCGCCCGCTTCGTGGCCGAACAGTTCGGCCTCGATCAGGGTTTCGGGCAGCGCGGCACAGTTCATCGTCACCAGCGGTTCGTCCCAGCGGGTGGAGAGGCGGTGGAGCCGTTCGGCGATCAATTCCTTGCCGGTCCCGCGCTCGCCGATCACCAGCACCGGGCGGTTCATCGATGCGGCGCGACTGGCGCGCTCGACCGCGTCGAGGAAGGCGCCCGATTGGCCGATGAACTGGCTTTCCCGCTCCATGACCAACCTATAGTGAAATTCCCCAATGCTTGGCAATAGAGACCAATAAGGCCGCGCCAAAAAGGCACGAAAACAGCGGAATTCAGCCATTTTCGGAGTTTGGCACGGCGGTTGCAAAATAGATGGCAACACCACTGACAACCACTGGGGAGGCCCACAATGATCGACCGCAAAACCACAGACAGCAGCTTCTGGAACACCAAACTGGGGCAGGCCGCCATGGCCAGTATCGCTGCGATGGTGATGGTGATCGCGCTGTCCTCGCAGATCCAGCCGGGCGCGGCCAACGCCGCCCCGATCGGTCACCCCGCCGCCGAAGCCGGCGCCATGATCGAGATTGCCTGAGATGGGCGATCCCAGAAACCCTCGTGACCAGCACGACCCCCTCGGGCCGGAGCGGAACGTCCCCCCCGCAGATGCTGCCGGTGACGCACGCCCCGATCGCGCCACCCAGAGCAGTGACGCTCCGGCCCACCCTTCCCGCCTGCTGTCGTCCGGACGGCTGTCGCGGCTTGATGAGGAAATCGAAGCCTTGCGCCGCAGCCCCACTCCGACGCAGTCTCGCCGGAACACCGATGGTTCGGACGGCCCGCGAGTCGCCGCTCAGGACCGGGTCAGTTCATTTCTCGATGGAGTAGCCTTCATGGGCATTTTCAGCCGCACCCGCGATATCATCGCCGCCAATTTCAACGACATGCTCGACAAGGCGGATGATCCGACCAAGATGATCCGCATGATCATCCTCGAAATGGAGGAAACCCTGGTCGAAGTCCGCGCCAGCGCGGCGCGCACCATCGCTGACCAGAAGGAAATGCACCGCCACTGCGTCAAGCTTGACCGCCTTCAGGCCGACTGGGCTGAAAAGGCGCAGCTCGCCCTTTCGAAGGAGCGCGAGGATCTTGCCCGCGCGGCGCTGGTCGAAAAGAAGAAGGCCGGCGACATGGCCGACCAGCTCAAGACCGAGATCGCGGTGCTCGACGATGCCTTGCGCGCTTACGAGGAAGACATCGCCAAGCTGCAGCACCGCCTGCGCGAAGCCCGCAGCCGCCAGACCGCAATCGCCGCGCGCCTGGAAAGCGCCGAGAACCGCGTCAAGCTGCGCACGCTGATGAGCACCGAGCGCACCGACGAGGCGCTGGCCCGCTTCGACCAGCTCGAACGCCGGGTCGATTACGCCGAAGGCCGCGCCGATGCGCTGCAGATCGCCGAAGGCAAGACCCCGTCGCTCGCCGATGAAATTGCGGCGCTCGCCGGTTCGGACGCGATCGATGATGAATTGGAAGCCATGAAAAAAGCGCTCGGCAAGGCCGACGACGGCAAGGGGGAATAAATTATGGAAGACGTTTTCCTGCCCATCATCATTGTCGCGATGCTCTTCATCGGTCTGCCATGGGTGATCATGCACTACATCACAAAGTGGAAGACCGCCGCAACCATCACCACTGACGACGAAGTGCTGCTGGAGGAACTCTACAATCTGGCCAAGCGGCTGGACGAGCGGATGGACACGGTCGAGCGGCTGGTCGCCTCGGACGACCCGGAATTCACCCCTGCCCGCCGGCTGATCGCCGATCAGGAAAAAGACAACCAGCAGCTGCGCGAATTGGAAGCGCTGATGGCCGAGAAGAAAGGAACCCGCGCATGAACAGCCCCCGCACCACGCTTTACCGCGACAAGCACAATGGCAAGCTGATGGGCGTGTGCTCCGGCATCGCCGACTACACCGGGATCAACGTGTTCTGGATCCGGCTGATCGCGGTCGCATCGATCTTCGTCACCGGCGGGCCTTCGATCATCGCCTATCTGATCGCCGGTTTCCTGCTGAACAAGAAGCCGCCGTACCTTTACCGCGACGAAAGCGAGCAGAAATACTGGCAAGGCGTGCGGCAGAACCCGAAGCGGACCGCCCGCGAAATCCGCGCCAATTTCCGCGACATCGACCGGCGGCTGGCCGCGGTGGAAAGCCACTATGTCAGCAGCAACCCGCGCCTGACCGCCGAAATCGAGCGGCTGCGCTGAGGCCTTGAACTTACCCGAGGGGGACTGAACACATGGAAGGCATACTCGCACTCCTGCTACCGGTTATCGTTTTATCGATCCCGATCGTGGCAATCTGGACCAAGCATCAGCAGAAGATGACCGAAATGCAGATCGGATCGACTGCCGAACAGACCGCCGAGAAAGCCGCGCAGTATGCGTCGCACATCCAGCGGCTCGAAGACCGGGTGCAGGTGCTCGAACGCATCGTCACCGACCGCGGCTACGACATCGCCACCCAGATCGAAGCCCTGCGCGACCAGCGCAAAGTGGACGAAGGCGCGGGCATGCCGCTCGGCCTTGAACAGAAGGAGCGCGTGTGATGGAAGCTGTCGATTTTCTCCCCTATCTCGGCTGGATCATCGGCGGGGCGTTCGTGCTTGGCGCTGGCGGCATTCTGGCTTCGTTTCAGACCACCCGCATGAAGACCAAGAACGGCTATCCGCTCGAAGGCATGTGGGGCCAATCGCTCAAACCCGGATCGGACAAGCAGACCGCGCAGCGCGTCACCCTGCTGACCCAGGAAAACGCCGAACTGCGCGCTGAACTGGGCGCGATCAAGGACCGGCTGGTCAATGTCGAGCGGATCGTGACCGACGGCGGCTATCACCTGGGCGCCGAGATCGATGCTCTGCGTGACCGTGCGTTGGCGGGGCTCAAGGACAAGGGCGAAGCGTAATGGGCGAACAGGTTATCATCGCCATGACTATCATCGCGATCGTCCTGATCGCGGGCATAAGCCTGAACGGGATTGTCGACAAGGTGATGCAGGCCAAGCGGCTGCGGTACGAGGCGAAGGCCGACCCGCAGGATCAGGGCATCCGGGCAATCGCCGAGCGCACGCAATTGATCGAAGACCGGCTGCGCGTGCTCGAACGTATCGCGACCGACCGGGGCAGCCTGCTGTCTGACGAGATCGAGGCGCTGCGCCGCGAAACGCACGCGCTTGCGCCCGTGCAGCGCCAAAGCGAGGAAGCAGTGCAATGAGCAGTTGGGCGATCGTTGCCATGATCGCGATCATCGTGTGGGGCGTGGTTCAGTATGCCAAAGCCCGCTCCGGGATCGTCACCGACGAGGATGGCAACGAAAGCTTCGCCCCGCGCGACGACAATCGCAGCGCCGCCGAACTTGAAGCGGCGCACCGCGAACTCGAAGATCTGCGCGAGCGCATCAAGGTGCTCGAACGGATCGCTACCGACGACAACACCAGCGACGCCCGCGAACGGGCGCGCATCTCCGCCGAAATCGAAGCCTTGCGGGGCTTGCCGCACGCACAGGAGGACAAAAGCGAATGATCACGCCCCTTCTCGACCCCACCATGATCGTGGCGACCTCCGGTCTGCTCGCCGTCATCGTGATCGCCGCCGCGCTGCTGCGCGCATGGAACGGCTGGCTTGACCTTAAGCGGCAGGAGCTTGGCCGCAGCGGGCAGCGCCCGGCAGCCGAAGAAGGCTCCGGCATCGGCACCGCGCGGATCGAACTCGCCGATCTGAAGGAACGTATCCGGAAGCTGGAAGCGATCGCCAGCGGGGTCGAATTGTGAGCGACGCGCGGGGAACAGCCGCGCAAGCCGGGATCGGGTTGGGCAGCGCCATTGCGGTTGCGATCAGTTGGAGCCTGCACCAATCGATATTCTGGGCGATCGTGCAGGGCTTCTTCGGCTGGTTTTACGTTATCTACTATGCCTTCACCCGGCCCGGCGGATTGATGGGCTGATTTCAATCCCGTTCGCGCTGAGCTTGTCGAAACCCTGCATTTTCTTCTAGTGCCACTGGATCAGAAAAAGAGCAGCCCTTCGATCCCGGCCTTCGCCGGGGCAGACAATCTCAGGGCCAACGGAGTTTGAGTTGCGCACCCTTTCCGACATTCTCGAAGAATATGAATTCCTCGAAGGCGATGATCGCTATGGCCTGCTGATCGAGCTTGGCCGCGAGCTGGAACCGATGCCCGATGCGCTCAAGACCGATGCGACACTGGTGCGCGGGTGTTCCGCAGCGGTGTGGGTCTACCCCGCTTCGCAGGAGGATGACCGGCTGCACTTCCTTGCCGACAGCAATGCCGCGATCACCAAAGGGATCGTCGCGCTGGTGATTTCCGCCGTGCAGGACAAGCCCGCCGCCGAAGTCGCAGGCATGGATATCGCAGATGCGCTCGCGCCGTTCGACCTTAGGAACCAGTTGTCGAGCAATCGCACGCAGGGTGTGCCGAACATGATCGGACTGGTGCAACAGCACGCCGCGCGCCTCGCCGCAGCCTGAGCTTCGGCACTCCAGCGTCCCGCAATCCGTTCGTCGGCCCGTAACGCCGTTTGGACGGATGCAACCGCGCGGGATTATCGACAACGCGTTGCCCTTGCGGAAAAGGGCTTCGGATGACCTTCGCCGCCAGTTTGTCGCGCCGTGCCCGCAAAACCGCGTTGTTGAGCGCTTGCTTGGGCTTGGCAACGCAGCCGCTTGCCGCGCAGGAGATGGCCGACGAGGCGGACGATGCGATCGGAACCGTTCCGGGCGCCGCATCGGGCACCGCGCGCGACACCTTCCTGCCTGCAGACTTCGCCCGCTTTGCACCGCGTAGTGCGCTCGACATGGCCCAGCAGGTGCCCGGCTTTTCGATCCGGTCGGGCGACGGCGCACGCGGTCTGGGTCAGGCCGATACCAATGTGATCGTCAATGGCCGGCGCATTTCCGGCAAGTCGAACGGCCCGGTCGAGGCGCTGCAACGTATCCCGGTCGAAGACGTGGTCAGGCTGGAGCTGGTCGACGGTGCCAGCCTCGATATCGGGGGCCTGAGCGGCCAGGTGCTCAATGTCGTCACCCTGTCTAGCGGGCGGATTGCGGGCCAGTTCCGGCTCGCCCCGCAATTCCGCAGCAAAGGCACGCCCGGCCAGTTCCTCGACGGGTCGGTTGCGATTGCAGGCGGCGGCGCCAAGACCGACTGGACGCTGGCGCTGGAAAACGATTCAAACCGGCGCGGGGATCAAGGGATCGAACAGGTGTTCGATGGATCGGGCGCGCTGATCGCCATCCGCGATGAAAAGGCCAATTTCAACTCCGACCGGATCGGCCTTTCCGGCTCGTTCACCCGCATTGCAGACAATGCCAATGTGCTGAATCTCACCGGACAGGTGCAAGGCTTCATCTATCGCGAAACCGAACTGTCGCGGCAGGGCGCGCCGGGTTTCGCAGTCGACCGGCAACGCACCTTCCGCAATCGGGAAGACGAATTCAACTTCGAATTCGGCGCGGATTACCAATTCGCTTTCGGCCCGGGCCAGCTCAAGCTGATCGGCTATCACCGCTACGAGGACAGCCCTTTCGTCTCGCTGGTGCTGACCGAATTCACCGATGACAGCGCGCCGCAAGGCAGCGTCTTCTCCCGCGACGCCGATCAGGGCGAAGCGATCCTGCGGTCGGAGTATAATGTCGCCGCGGCGGGCGGAAACCTGGTCGCGGCGGTCGAAGGCGTGCGCAATTTCCTCGACATTACCTCAGCGCTCGAAGTGCGCGACGCGGACGGCGTGCTCCGGCCCGCGGCGCTGCCCGGCGCGTCTTCGCGGGTCGATGAAGACCGCGCCGATGCGGGACTGACCTATAGCCGCGCGCTGCTGCCGTCGCTGCAATTGCAGCTTTCGGCAGGCGGCGAATATTCGCGGCTCAGCCAGAGCGGACTATTGGGGCAGACGCGAAGTTTCTGGCGGCCCAAGGGTTTTGTCGCGCTGGACTGGAAAGCCGGATCGGCACTCAACCTGGCAGGCCGAGTCGAACGCGTGGTGGGGCAACTCGACTTCTTCGATTTCATCGCTTCGGTCGATCTCAATCAGGAACGCACCGATGTCACCAATGCCGATCTGGTGCCGCCGCAAAGCTGGAACTACGAAGTCGAGGCAAGCCTGCGGCTGGGCGCGCTGGGCAATGTGAACCTGCGCGGGTTCTATGAAGACATTACCGATATCGTCGACCAGATCCCGATTGCGGGCGGCGGTCAGGCACCGGGCAACCTGCCCGCAGCGCAGCGGTTCGGCATTACGGGCGATGTCACGCTGCTGTCCGACCCGATCGGCTGGCGCGGCACGCGGATCGATGTCAGCTTCGGCCTGCGCGACAGCGATGTGATCGACCCCCTGCTGGGGATCGGCCGGCAGCTTTCCGGCACCGACATCATCGATCTGCGCGCCAATCTGCGCCACGATTTTCCCGGCACGGCCTGGGCGATGGGCGGCAATGCCGACTGGGAGGACAACTCGCCGTCCGTCCGGCTCGACGAGGTTTCGCTGAGCACGCAGACCTTCGGCTTCGCCTCGGTGTTCGTCGAAAACAAGGACGTGGCGGGCATGACGATGCGGGCCAGCGCGGGTAACCTGCTCGATCGCCGCAATCAGTTCGAACGCACGATTTTCACCGACCGGAAAGCAGGACAGGTGGCGTTCTTCGAACAACGCTCGCGCGATTTCGGGATGATCTTCACGCTGGAAGTCGAAGGTTCGTTCTAGACTTTACCTTGCCGGGGCGGCTTCGTAAGCGGCCTGTGCGATAGGAGAAGCCCGATGCCTGAGTCCCCCGCCCTTCCGATGCGTTCCTGGCTGTTCGCGCCGGGCGACAGCGAAAAGAAGATGGGCAAGGCAGCGGCGAGCGCGGCCGACATCGCCCTGTTCGATCTGGAAGATTCGGTCGCGCCCGAAAACAAGGCGGCGGCGCGCGCGATGGTGGCGGAGCAGCTTGCCGCGTCGGACAGTCGCACGCGGCTGTGGGTGCGGATCAACCCGATATCGACCGCCGATTGCATCGCCGATCTGGCCGCGATCATTCCCGCGCAGCCCGGCGGCGTGTTCCTGCCCAAGGCCGAAGGGGCGGCGGATATCACGCAGTTGCACCACTATCTCACCGCGCTCGAGGCGGCCGCCGGCATCCCGCAGGGGCGCACGCTCGTCGCAGCGCTGGTGACGGAAACTGCAGTGGCGATGTTCCGTACGGGCGACTATGCGGGCGATTACCCCGGCAAAGCGCGGCTGGCGGCGATGAGCTGGGGGGCGGAGGATTTGTCGGCGGCCCTCGGCGCGAGCGAACAGCGCGGGGCGGACGGCGGCTATGCGCACACCTATGAAATGGCGCGCAGCCTGTGCCTGATCGGCGCGTCTGCGGCGGGTGTGGCCGCGATCGAAACGGTGCAGCCCGAATTCCGCGATCTGGAGGCCCTGGAAAAGCGCGCACGCGGCGTGCGGGCGGCGGGGTTTCGCGGGATGCTGGCGATCCACCCGGCGCAGGTCGATCCGATCAACGCCGCCTTCACCCCGAGCGCCGAGGAACTCGCCCATGCCCGCGCAGTGGTCCAGGCCTTCGCCGATCACCCCGGCGCCGGCGTGGTGGCACTGGACGGCGCGATGCTGGACCGCCCACATCTGGCGCTGGCGCAGCGGTTGCTGGCAGAAGCAGGCGCTGAATAGGTTAAATCATTTTCCTACAGTAACCGATCTGGTCATTTGTTGCGCGACTCAAGCTACGGAGCGCAGCAAATGGCCCTTATCGACGTCCTCATCGGCCCTATCGCCTCGATCATCGACAAGATCATCCCCGACAAGGAAGCCCGCGCCAAGGCAAAGCTGGAACTGATCGCGCTCGAAGGCACGCAGGAAATGCGCATGATCGAAGCGCAATTGCAGGCGATTGTTGCCGAGGCCACTTCGCCCGACCCCTGGACCAGCCGCGCCCGCCCCAGCTTCCTCTATGTCATGTACATCCTGCTGCTGACCGCGTTACCGATGGGGCTGCTGAGCGCCTTTCACCCGCTGGCTGCGAAGGACATTGCGGCGGGGAGAAACTCCTATCTGAACGGGTTGCCAGAACCGCTCTATGCGCTGTTTGGCACCGGCTATCTCGGCTACACGGCGGCGCGCCAGTGGGGTAAGGTCAAGGGCGTGGATCGGTAGCCCTCCCGTTGCCCGAGCTGAAGGTTACCCGAATTTAAGCCCCTGTCGCTAAGCCAAGGCGGATGAGCCATATCCTTTCAACCGCTTTTGCTGCCTTTTCCGGCGTGGTGATGCTGATGGGGTGCTTCTTCTTCATTCACCACCTCACCCTCAAGCGTTGGAAGTGGTTTTCAAACCGGCTTGGCCGGATGCAACTTCCCGAACCGCGCCACGAAAAGGCGCTCGGACTGATCGTGATCAGCGACGTTCCCAACCGGCAGTTGTGGTCAACCGGTTATCATCAATATCCCCCGGTCGTGTTCGGTCTCCATCCAGAGGGATTGTCGCTTCGCATCCGGAAGCCCTTCGGCCTCGGCGCAGTGCCGATCATGTTGCCGATCGCTGGCTTGCAGGTCGAACGCACAAGCTGGCCGGACCTTGCCGGAGACTTTGTTGCCATCAGCCACGCAATCGTCCCCGACGCTTACATCATCGCCTATGACACCATTATCGATTGGGCTCACGAGCGGGACCCGCGTATCCCGCACCCTGGTCCGCGCGCTGAGGCCGGGTTGATCGCGCGCCGTTTCGGCAACGCCCGCCCGCGTCACAGCAAGGTGGGTTAGGTTCGGAAAGGAAGCTTGCAAGGCGCGCCCTTCCCCGCCCCGCACCTTCCCGCTAAGCCGCATCCATGACCAACCTCGTTTACGTCCTCAACGGCCCCAACCTCAATCTCCTCGGCACGCGTGAGCCGGAGATTTATGGCACCACCACGCTCGACGATATCGCCGGGATGCTGGAAGACCGCGCCCGCGAACTCGGGCTCGAAATCGAGATGCGCCAGACCAATCACGAAGGCATGCTGGTCGACTGGCTGCACGAGGCGCAGGCGGAGGGCGCGCGGGCAGTGCTGCTCAATGCGGCGGCCTATACCCACACCTCCATCGCGCTGCTTGACGCGATCAAGGCGATCCGCACGCCGGTGATCGAGGTGCACCTGTCCGATCCCACCACCCGCGAAAGCTTCCGCCATAACTCCTATGTCGGCAAGGCTGCGGCGCTCACCGTGCAGGGTCACGGTGCGGATTCGTACCGCATCGCGCTCGAAGCCGTAGCGTCGGGCAAGGTCTGATCGCGCATTTTCCTTGCACAGATTGCACCCATTGCCACTTGCCAGCCGCAATTGGCGGCAATAGTCCCCATGGCTGTAACGAGCGTTTCATAAAACAAGGGACATACATGGCAAACGACGGTGCCGAGGGCAGAAAGTCGAACGGGCGCAAGTCCGGCATGAACATCGACACCGCGCTGGTGCGCGAACTGGCCGAACTGCTCAACGAAACGGGCCTCACTGAAATCGAGGTCGAGGACGATGATCGCAAGATCCGCGTTTCGCGCGGTGCGGTAGCGGCTGCGCCGGTCTATGCTGCGGCGCCCGCGCCCGGTCAGGCTGCTGCTGCTGCGGCGCCTGCGCCCGCCGCTGCGGCTCCCGCAGCGCCTGAACCCGCGGCTGGCCCCGACATGACCAACGCGGTGAAATCACCCATGGTCGGCACCTGCTATCTGACGCCCGAACCGGGGGCCGCGCCCTTCATTACGGTCGGCAAGGAAGTGAAGGAGGGCGACACCCTGCTGATCGTCGAGGCCATGAAGGTGATGAACCCGATTACCGCGCCGCGATCCGGCACCATCGGCGCGATCCTCGTCGACAATGCCCAGCCGGTCGAATTCGACCAACCGCTTGTCGTGATTTCCTGAAGCCATGGGGATCAAACGCATTCTGATCGCCAATCGCGGCGAAATCGCGCTGCGCATCCACCGTGCGGCGCATGAAATCGGGATTGAAACGGTGGCGGTGCACTCCACCGCCGATGCCGACGCGATGCATGTGCGGCTCGCCGATCATGCGGTGTGCATCGGCCCGCCCGCTGCATCCGAGAGCTATCTCAACATCGCCAACATCATCTCGGCGGCGGAAATTGCGCAGTGCGATGCGATCCACCCGGGCTACGGCTTCCTGTCGGAAAATGCCAAGTTCGCCGAGATCGTGGAAGCGCATGACATCGCGTGGATCGGCCCCAAGCCCGAACATATCCGCACAATGGGCGACAAGGTCGAAGCCAAGCGCACTGCGGGCGCGCTGGGCCTGCCGCTGGTGCCCGGTTCGGACGGCGCCATCTCCGACTTCGATGAGGCACGCCGCGTCGCCAAGGACATCGGCTACCCCGTGATTATCAAGGCTGCGAGCGGCGGCGGCGGGCGCGGCATGAAGGTGTGCGAAAGCGAGGACAAGCTCGAAACCCTGATGCAGCAGGCCGGCAGCGAGGCGAAATCCGCGTTCGGCGATGCGACCGTGTACCTTGAAAAATACCTCGGCAATCCGCGCCACATCGAATTCCAGGTGTTCGGGGACGGGCAAGGCAACGCGATCCATCTGGGCGAGCGCGACTGTTCGCTGCAGCGCCGCCACCAGAAGGTGCTGGAGGAAGCCCCCTCCCCCGTCATCTCCCCCGAAGAACGCGAGCGCATGGGCGAAATCTGCGCGCAGGCAATGCGCGACATGGCCTATCGCGGCGCGGGCACGATCGAGTTCCTGTGGGAAAACGGCGAGTTCTTCTTCATCGAGATGAACACCCGCCTGCAGGTCGAACATCCCGTGACCGAAGCGATCACCGGGGTTGATCTGGTGCGCGAACAGATCCGCATCGCCGAAGGCAAGCCGCTGTCGGTCAGCCAGAACGAGCTGGAGTTCAAGGGCCACGCGATCGAGTGCCGGATCAACGCCGAAGACCCGTTCAATTTTGCGCCTTCGCCGGGGCTGGTCACCTATTATCATGCCTCGGGCGGGATGCATGTGCGGGTCGATAGCGGGCTGTATGCCGGATACCGGATCCCGCCCTATTACGACAGCATGATCGCCAAACTGATCGTCTACGGGCGCACGCGCGAAGGCTGCATCATGCGCCTGCGCCGCGCGCTGGAGGAAATGGTGGTCGAAGGGGTGAAGACCAACATCCCGCTGCATCAGGAACTGCTGCGGCAGGACGATGTGCTGAACGGCGACTATTCGATCAAGTGGCTGGAACAGTGGCTGGAGGAGCGCGGGAGCTGACGCTGCCCGCTGCCGGGAACCATCCTGCCAAGCTTCCGTTCGATTGATGCTGCATTGCAGCAAGATATCGCGTATCGCGTGCGGGCGGGACTTGGTTCGGGAAGCGTCTGCCGGTAATGCAGGCGTTCCTCCCCATCGAGATTCGCGTGCGCCATGCGGGCGCCAAGGAGTGATCGATGAACCGCAAGACCCAGATCGTTGTCGTCGGCGGAGGTGCCGGTGGGTTGGAACTGGTGCGCCGGCTGGGCGCGAAGTTCGGGCGCAAAAATCACGACATCATTCTGGTCGACAAGAATCTCAGCCACATCTGGAAGCCGCTGCTGCATGAAGTTGCGGCCGGATCACTCGATGCCAATCTCGACGAAGTCGGCTATCGCGGTCATTGCTATCGCTGGGGCTACCGCTTCTTTCAGGGCAGCCTTCAGGGGATCGACCGCGAGGCCAAGACCATCCGCCTCGCGCCGGTCATGGACGAGGACGGCAGCGAGCTGATCGCCGGGCACACGATCCGTTATGATATCCTCGCGCTGGCGCTCGGATCGGTATCGAACGACTTCGGCGTACCGGGCGTGTCGGAACACTGCCTCTATCTCGACAGCCGCACCCAGGCAGACCGCTTCCGCACCCGGCTGCTCAATCACTGCCTGCGTGTCAGTCGGGCGATGATGAATGATCCGACCGCAAACGAGCAGGTGCGCATCGCGATCGTCGGCGGGGGCGCGACCGGGGTCGAGCTGGCTGCGGAACTCTACAACGCGGCGGGCGCGCTGCGACACTATGGGCTGGAGGTGTTCGACGAGAGCCGCCTCCATGTCAGCCTGCTCGAAGCCGGCCCGCGCATTCTGCCCGCCCTGCCCGACAAGCTGGCTGCGGCGGCGAAGCACGAGTTGGAACAGCTGGGCGTGCAAGTGCGGCCCGATACGCAGGTGATCCAGGCCAATCCGCGCCAGCTCGTGACCAAATGCGGCGACACGATCGAGGCCGATCTGATGGTCTGGGCAGCAGGCGTGAAAGGCGCGGAGTTCCTGTCCGAGCTGGGGCTGGAAACCAACGGCCGCAATCAGGTGATCGTCACCGATACGCTGCAAAGCACGGTCGATCCGTGCATCTTCGCGCTGGGCGATTGCGCCAGCTACACCCCGCCGGGCGAGAACCGGCCTGTGCCGCCGCGCGCGCAGGCCGCGCACCAGATGGCCGAGGTGGTGTTCGACAATATCTGCCGGATGCAGAAAGGCCGCCCGCTCAGGCACTTCGTCTACCGCGACAATGGTTCGCTGGTGTCGCTCAGCCGGTTTTCGACCGTCGGCAGCCTGATGGGCAACCTGATCGGCGGCAGCATGGCAATCGAAGGGCGGTTGGCCCGCTTCATCTACACTTCGTTGTACCGGCTGCACCTGATCGGAATCCACGGCTGGGTGAAGGCGACCTTTCTGATCCTGATCGGCCGCGTGAACCGCATCGTGCGGCCCAAGCTGAAGCTGCACTAGAAGTCGATCTTCAGCCGCACTTCGCCGCCAGTGGCGTTCCAGCCGCCAACGCCCTTGTTGATGACGTTGCCTTCGGCAGCCACGGTATCGGATAATTTGATCCGCGCGCGCGGAATTGCGGTTCCGAATCCATCCACCTCGGGCAGCATCTCCGGCCCGATCCGCGGCGATGGCGATGTCGCGCGGCAGACGATGATTTCGGGATTGAACGGGTCCGGCTCTTCCAGCGCGCATTCGTTCGGCACCGGAGCCAACGGGAGGAGATTGATCACCAAAGTCCCGTCTGCGCGTTCTTCCATCGGCAGATGCGGGGGCGCGTCAGCTTGGTTGGGCGGTTGCTGGATTGTCGGCGGAGGAAGGTCATCGATCAGCATCCGCCAGCCCTTTCTATTCGAAGCTGAAGCCTTGCGCCTTCGCGTCGGCCACCACCTGCTCACCCGTCAGCATCGGGCTTTCCTGTGCAATATCATACCAGTCGGGCTTCTCATCGACAAATATCTGCTGCTCGATCCCGAAGCCCGCTGGCAGATCGAACAGCCCCGCCAGAAACGAGCGCCCGCCGGTCGGCAGGAATCGATACCACAGGTTGCTGCCACAGGTACTGCAGAACGCGCGTTCGGCCCATGCGCTTGACTGGTAGACGGTGATCGCCTCCTCGCCGGAAACCTCGGCATCCTCGCCTTTCACGCCCGCATAGAACGCCCCGCCCCATCGCTGGCACATCGCGCAGTGGCAGATATCGACCTCGGTGCGCATCGCCGTAACCCTGATCGTCACCGCACTGCACAGGCAGTGTCCGGTCACCGGTTCCGCAAGGCGGGCTGCGTCACTCATCGCGGGCCATCCATCTACAAGGGAACCCCGGGTTCCTGCTTCGCGGTGCGGATCGTCAGCGATGTCTTCACGCTTTCCACATTGGGCGCGGGCGTGAGCTTGCCGGTCAGGAATTCCTGAAAGCTTTGCAGATCCTTGCTCACGATCTTGAGGATGAAGTCGATCTCGCCATTCAGCATGTGGCATTCGCGCACTTCGGGCAGCGCGCGCATGTGCTCCTCGAACTCGCGCAAGGACGATTCGGCCTGGCTCTTCAGGCTCACCATCGCGAACACGGTGATCGCAAACCCCAGTTTCGACGGGTCGAGATCGGCGTGGTAGCCGCGAATCACGCCGTCTTCCTCCAGCCCGCGCACGCGGCGCAGGCACGGCGGCGCTGTCAGCCCGACCCGCTGGGCGAGTTCCACATTGGTAACGCGGCCTTCCGCCTGCAATTCCGAGAGCAGACGGCGGTCGATATCGTCGAGGTTGGCCACGTGGCTTGAACTCCTTCGGCAACGCACCATTCACGACATGGCAAGGGCGCGCGCCTATCATTCCGAAGTAAGAAGAGGCGCGCCGAATGGCCCGCCTCGCTAATTTTATTAGGTCTGCCAGCAATTGTCCCGCTTTGCAACGCACCTTACACGCCAGAGTGTGACAATTGCATCGGTCTGGTAGATGGGTGAATGACAGCGCTTCTGCCGCCGGATTCCGGGCAACGCGCTCGCCGACCTCGTGAGAAGACGTGCCTTCGCCCTTTGGGCCAGTAGTGTGGGAGTGCCAGCTTGTTCTTCGACGACCGCCTTGCCACCGTGCTGCGCCTGCGCGCCACAGGCGAGGCGGGGTTGCGCACGCAGTACCGGCAGTTGCTCGACCTGCTGGGCAAGAACCGTGTTCATCCGACCGGGCGCCAATACCGAAGCCTGATTGCCGCGGCGTGGCTGCGGATGGACGCACTGGCCGAGGCGATCCCGGCGGAAGATCGTGCGCAGATTATCCGCGAGGCGGGCTGGCGTTTCCGCAGCGCCGATCTGGCCGCCCATCTGGCCGATCAGGAACCTGCCGTGGCCGCCGCCGCGCTGACACGCGCGGATCTCTCGGTCGACGACTGGTCCGCACTGATCCCGCGCATTCCGGTGCGCGCCCGCGGGTTTATCCGGCTGCGCCGCGACCTGCCGTTGGATGTGGAGGCGCTCCTCGCGCGGCTGGGGATTCAGGATCGCGGCCTGCCTGCGCCGGAGGTTACGGCTGACCTACCCCCTGCCCAGCCTGTTGCAGCGCGCGAGCCGGAACAATCGCCCGCGCCGGTAACACCCGCGCCGGCGTCCGCGCCCACGCCGCGACAACCGGTCCTGGCCCGCCCGCGCGCGGCGGATCAACGCGGCACGCGGTCGGACCGCGACGAAACCGGACGCAGCGAGATTTCCGCGCTGGTGGAACGCATCGCCCAGTTCCGGCGCGAACGCAGCGCCAGCGGGTCCGATGCCGAAATCGCTCCGCGCCTGCCGCTGGGGGAACTGCCGGAACTGCCCGAACGCGCGATAGCCAGCTTCGGCTTTGCGACCGATGCGACCGGAAAAATCGTCTGGGCTGCGGGCGAGGTCGCACCCATGGTGATCGGCACACGGCTGGCCTCGGGACGCGGGATCGAAGGCGCATCTGCATTCGCGAGCACACTCGAGCGTGCGATCGCCCGCCGCCAGCCGATCACGGGCCTGCCCTACGTGCTCGGCGGCGCTGCGGCGATTGCCGGTGAATGGACGCTCGATGCCCAGCCCGCCTTCAGCAACGAAGGCCATTTCACCGGCTATACCGGGCGATTGCGGCGCATTCTGGCCGAGTACGACGATACGACAAGCGGGGAAAGTCACGAGGCCGACCGGATCCGCCAATTGCTGCACGAATTGCGCACGCCCGTCACCGCGGTGCAGGGCTATGCCGAGGTTATCCAGCAGCAATTGTTCGGCCCTGCCCCGAATGAATACCGGGCGCTGGCCGCAGCGATTGCCGCCGATGCGGCGCGGATCCTTGCAGGCTTCGACGAACTCGATCGGCTCGCGCGGCTGGAATCGGGCGCTGGCGCGATGGAGCCGGGGGAAAGCGATCTCGTCCAGCTGGTGCGCCGGATAGTCGGTCAGATCGCGCCGGTGCTGGCAGCCCGGGCGGCAGCGGTGGAGTTTGCGCCGCAATCCGGTGCCAGCATCCTCGTTCCCTGCGAGGCAGAGGACCTCGAATCGCTGCTGTGGCGGCTGCTTGCAAGCTTGGGCGCTGCCTGCGGTGAAGGCGAAAAGATCGAAACACGCCTCGACCCGGTGATTGGCGGGGGATTGGCACTTGCACGCCTGACCTGCACGCTGCCCGCCGACCTGGCGCGCGAGGAAAACCTTTTTGCCGCGTCCGCCCGGCCCGCCAAAACGACGATCAATCCCGGACTTTTCGGCGCGGGGTTCGCGTTCAGGCTGGCGCGTGCCGAAGCGCGGGCGGCGGGCGGCATGCTTGTGCGCGAAGGCGACCGTGTGGTGCTCACCCTACCGCTCTTGACCGGCAGCGGGGACCTGCCTAGCCCGGACCCGGCCATTGCAGCCGAAGCCGCAGGCTAACACCCAGCTTCGGGGGAACAGGTCCATGGCAAGAGTTTCGATGCTGGAGCCGCCCTTGGCGAGTGCTTCGGCGCGGCTCGGCCCCGAATTCGGCCAACGCGTTCTGCTGACAATCGATACCGAAGAGGAATTCGACTGGGGCGCCCCGTTCCGCCGCGACGGATACGGCCTTTCGCACGTCACCGCGATCCCGCGATTCCAGAGCTTTTGCGAGAAGATCGGCGCGCACCCGGTCTATCTGGTCGATTGGCCGATCGCCAATGACGCCCGCGCGGTGGAGATTATCGGTGATGCGGTAAGGCGCGGCACCGCCGACGTCGGCGCGCAATTGCATCCGTGGGTCAATCCGCCGTTCGACGAGGAGCTTTGCGTCCGCAATTCCTTTGCAGGCAACCTGCCGCAGGCGCTTGAAGCGGCCAAGCTGATGGCCCTGTGCGATGGGATCGAGCGGGCCTTCGGCACCCCGCCGTTGATCTATCGCGCGGGACGTTATGGACTGGGCCCGAACACCGCCGCATTGCTGAAATCGGCAGGAATCCGGATCGATACCTCGGTGCGAACGCTGTTCGATTACAGCAGTCAGGACGGGCCGGATTACACAAGGCACCCCTTGGCACCCTATTGGGTCGACAAAGAGCGTGAGCTGCTCGAACTGCCGGTCACCAGCGTGTATTCTGGGCTGTTGCATAACGTCGGGCGCCAGCTGCAGCAGGTGGGTGAACGCCTTCCGCGCGCGATGGGGGCGTTGTCGCGCCTCGGTCTGCTCGAACGGATTGCGCTGACGCCTGAAAAAGTGTCGATCAAAGAGGCTTTGCGCGGGATCGACATCGCGCTCGACACCGGGTTGCCGGTGCTGGTGCTGTCGTTTCACAGCCCTACCCTCGCCCCCGGCCATACCCCCTATTCCGTCACCGAGGATAACGTCGAAGCGCTCTACGACTGGTTCGAACAGGTCTATACCGCGCTTCACCGGCGCGGCGTGCGCAGTTGCACCGTGGCAGACATTATCGCTGCAAGTGGCGGTTGAATATGCGCGGCGTGCATCGCCGCTTGTTTCCGCGACAGCTCCGGAGTAGGGGCACCCGATCGCCCTGTCTCCGGCTCCGGCATACGGGCCTGTAGCTCAGCGGTTAGAGCTGGCCGCTCATAACGGCTAGGTCGCGGGTTCGAATCCTGCCGGGCCCACCGGGCGGGGCGAGGTGAATGAAGTGTCGGGGAGTAGCGCAGCCTGGTAGCGCATCTGGTTTGGGACCAGAGGGTCGCAGGTTCGAATCCTGTCTCCCCGACCACTTCATTGAAATCGAACGCTTTCCAGGATCCTCGGCAAAAGCACTGCGGGCTGCGCCAACTCCGCTCACTTCACGTCGAAAACTAAAGTACCGCTCATGCCATGCCCGTCGGCGGCGGCGGCTTGCCAGCGCACTTCGTAGGTGCCGGCGGGCAGTGCTTTCCTGAGTGCGAGCGTCATGGTCTTGCCTTCATCCGACCAGTTTGCGGTAAAGTTGCGGATTTGCATTTCGCCGTGGTTCGCCATGCCCGGCATCGCGGTCATCACAATGCTGGCCGCTGCGGTTGCAGGATCGACGGGCTGGCTGAAGGTCAGGGTAATCTGCTTGGGCGCCTTGGCCTCGGCGCCTGCTGCGGGGGTCGAAGCAGCCAGCTGAACATGGGCCGAAAGCGCCGCTGGGGCGAGCGCCGACATGGCAAGGGCGGCGAGGAAGGCGGGGATGCGCATCGGGGTATGTCCTTCGTGTTGATCAAAACCAGAACCGGATACCGGCAACAAAGCTGGTGGCGGAGGGATCTTCGCCGCGCGCGCGGGCGAGGTCTGCACCTCTGCCCGTGCGCCATGATTGCTCGATCCCCACATAGGGGGCGAATTCGCGCCTGATTTCATAGCGCAGCCGTGCGCCGACTTCGATCTGGTCGAGGCCCGCGCCAATGCCCAGCACCGGAATGTCCTGCGCCGACAGATTGGCTTCCATCCGTGGCTGGAGGATAAGCCGCTGGGTGACGCGTTGGTCGATCTCCGCCTCGATCCGAGCCGTGATGTCGCCGCGATGAGAGACGAACAGCGCGGTGTCGATCTCGAACAGATAGGGCGCGAGGCCCTGCACGCCGATCACCGCATGGGTGGTGTCCGGCCCGCCGATATCGTGGCGGATGCCCGCCTGCACGTCCCAGAACGGCGCGACGGCCTTGGCGTAGAGCGCCTGCACTTCGGCATCCTCGGGGTTTTCGCCGAACGTGCCTTCGCCTTCGCTCTTGAACCAGAGCCGTTGGGTGGGGCCGCCGTAATAGCCCTGAATGTCCCACAGGTAGAGGTTTTCGCCCTGCCGCACCTGTGTTTCCAGCCGATCGCCCTGAAACCAGAACACCGGGAAATCGCCGTGGGTGCGGCGCAGATCATCGCGTGATGCCGCCATCGCGTCTGCGCCCCAGATCGCATCGGCAGCGCGCGGCGGGCCACTGCCGGCAGCGGGCGGCGGCGGGGTTTCCATCGTCGGGCCGGGAGACGCGGGCTTTTCCATCTGACCCATGTCGTGCCCGGCATGCGGGTCTTGCGCGGACGCGGGCGCGGGCATGGCGTGATGCTCGTGCTGGGCGGCGAGCGGCGCGGCAGCCGTCAGCACTATCAGGCCAAGGGCGACCTTCATGCCCCGCTCTCCGGCCTCACCACCGTGACCGTCTGCATCATCCCGCCATGCATGTGGTAAAGCAGGTGGCAATGAAACGCCCAATCGCCGGGCTCATTGGCAGTCAGGTCGAACTGGGCGCTGGCGCCCGGCTGGACGATCACAACGTTCTTGCGCGGCTGGTGGGCGGCGTCATTGCCGTTGACCAGCTCGAAGAACATCCCGTGCAGGTGGATCGGGTGCGCCATCATGGTGTTGTTGACGAGCTTGACCCGCACCCGCTCGTTCCATGCGAAGCGGATCGGCACATCGCTGACGGCGGAATACATCTCGCCATCGAATGACCACATATAGCGTTCCATGTTGCCGGTAAGGTGCAGCTCCAGCAGGCGCGAAGGCGTGCGGGTGTCGCGGTTGGGCTCCCGCGCAGACAGCATCCGGTAATTCAGCACCCGGTGCTCGACATCGCGCAGGCCGAGGCCGGGATCGCCCAGCTTGTCCACCGGCGCCATCGAAACCATGTCGATCCCCGGCCCCACCTTCACATCGGGAGGCAGCAGCAGCGTGTCGCGCATGCTCATCCCGTCCATCGAGTGACCACCGCCCATATCGCCCCCCATATCGCCGTGGTTCATCCCCATGTCGCCCATGTCGAGCAGCGGGGGCTTCCTTGGCGGCGGGATGGGCGCGCGCGCGCCGGGGCGGCTGGCGAGCGTGGCGAGCGCCATTCCGGAACGGTCCATGCTTTCCGCGACGATGGTGTAGGCTTCGGCGCGCGGCTCAATAATGATGTCGTAGGTTTCCGCCGTGCCGATCTGGAATTCATCGACTTCCACCGGCTTCACGTTCTGGCCATCGGCAGCGATCACCGTCATCGGCAGCCCGGGGATGCGCAGGTTGAAGAAGGTCATGGCCGAACCGTTGATGATGCGCAGCCGGATGCGCTCGCCCGGATTGAAGAGGTATTCCAACCCCTCCTTCGGCCCATGCCCGTTGGCGAGGTAGGTGTAGGTCGATCCCGTCACATCGGCGATGTCGGTGGCGGGCATCCGCATTTGCGCCCACATCCGGCGGTCTTCTGCGGATAGCGGATAATTATCGGCCCAGCTGGTCTGCTGGTAGTTGAAATAGCCTTCTCCCGTTCGCAGGCGGTCCATGATTTTGTGCGGGTGCAGCGGGGTAAACTCGCTCAGCAGCAGGATGTAGTCGCGGTCATACTCCACCGGTTCGTCGCCCACCGGATCGATAATCAGCGGACCATAATGCCCTTGCTGTTCCTGAAGCCCGGAATGGCTGTGATACCAGTAGGTGCCAGCCTGCCTGACGGGGAATTCGTAGCTGAAGGTCTGACCCGGATGGATACCGGGAAAGCTGATCCCCGGCACCCCGTCCATGTGAAACGGCACCAGCAGACCGTGCCAGTGGATCGAGGTGTCCTCGGCCAAATGGTTGGTGACATTGAGGCGAACGTTGGTGCCTTCCTTCAAGCGCACCAGCGGTCCCGGCACCGATCCGTTGACGGCCACGCCATGTCCCTTGCGCCCTTGCACCACGCGCGGGCCGTGACCCACCGCAAGATCGATCACCGCGCCCGAGACCTCGTCAAAACCCGCACGGATCGGCGCACCGCCCTTCATGCGGTGCAGCGAATGTCCCTGCGCCCAGGCGGGCAGCGCGGCAAAGGCGGAAGCGGCGCCTGCTCCGGCAAGCAGGCGGCGGCGGGTGACGAGCGGTGCGGTCATGCCTTCTATACGCGGGGGCGCGGATCACCCCTCACCATCTGTGTCAGTTTCTGCCGCGCCCGGTAAAGCCGCGTCTCGACCGCCTTGGCGCTGATGCCCAGTGAGTCTGCCGTCTCCTGCTGGCTCATGCCTTCGATAGTGCGCAGGATCAGCACGTCCTTGAGCGCGGAAGGCAGCTCGGCAATCGCGCGGGCAGTCGTGGCAAGCTCTTCACGGCTGGCTGCCTGCGCTTCGGGCGAGGGCGCATCGTCGGCGATCCACTCTGCCGCATTGTCGGGCATCGGCAGGCCGAGGAACCGCCGCACCGCCCGCCGCCGCGCCCGGTCGCGGCATTTGTTGAGCGCGATTGCGGCAATCCACCCGCGAAACGGGCGCGCCGGATCGTAGCGTGATAGCGCGCCGAAGGCTGCGATGAATGTGTCCTGCGTAATGTCGAACGCCTCTTCGGCATCGCCGGTTGCTGTGCGCGCCAGCCGGTAAATGGCTTCGCGGTGCCGCTCCACCAGAGCGCGCGCCGCCTGCGCCTCATCAGCCAGCGCTCCGCGCACCAGCGCTGCGTCCGGATTTTCGTCGTTCACTTGCCGGCTTGCGCGAGGCTCTCGGCGACGGCCGCGTCGAACTTCGCCTGCTGGTCGGCACGCAGGATCGCCCGCATCGCGAAGATGTGTTCGAGCGTCGCCTTCTGCAGATCGCCCATCGCCATGTGGGTGGCATCAACGGCTGCCGATACGCTCGGACCATATTCGTGCTCGGCGGCAATCGCCTCGGCAAGCCGGGCGTTGTCGGCTTTGAGACGCGCCTCCAACGCTTGGCGCTGGGCGGCGAATTCGCGTTCGAGCACGTCGAGCGATCGCTCCTGCGCCGGATCGAGATCGAGTTCGTCATGCATCAGAGCATGCAACCCGGCCCCGCTGTGATGCGTGTCGGGCTGCATCATTCGTCCGATCCAGACGCCCACCAGCGCGAGCGCGACGACCGCGACGGCGGCGATCAACAGGCGGCGCAGAGTCATTCCTGCCCCAACGCGATCAGCGGCGTCAGCGACGGTGCCGGGCCGAAGGCGACGAGCGATGTTTCCGCCTGCGCCGGGACCTGCAATCCGGCGACCACGCCGATGCCAAGCGCAGCGATCATCGCCGCCCCCAGCGCCCCGCGCGACTGGCGCACCTCGACCCGCGCCCGTGCGGCGAGCGCAGCCCCGTCGATTGCCGACAAGTCGGGCACGGAGACAGCAGCGAGCCGCGCGAAATTTTCGTCGAGATCCATCATACTTCTCCTGTCACAGGCTATACGCATGCGGGCAGGTTACCCCTTATCGCGGATGCAGGCTTGTCGGCTGATTACGCAGGCAGTCAAGACAACGAAATTTCCGAGCTTGGGCGCTGGGGTGAATTCACGGCGGAAAAGTCGCCAGTCACTTGCCGGGCAATTCAGTTGTTGCCGGTCCCGGGCAGGTCGCGCGAAGGCGGATGGGCAGTTATTGCGGCCTAGTTTCTGTTAGCGGTCATTCCGCTTGCGGCCCATAGCTGCCAGCGCATCGATGTGGCATGAGGTGCCAATCCTAAACTCTTGGGTGAAAACAATGGACTTCCGTGTCGTTTTCGACCTTATTTCCAATCCAGAAAAGATCGAGCCAGCATACTCTTTCTACGCTCTGTTCTTTATGATCGGCATTGCGCTTTTAATAGCTGCGATTCTATTGCGTCATCGGTTTACCTATTGGCATGCAATGTCTGCCTTTTCTGTATTTTTTATGGGCTTTTCCGCTTTAATGACCTCAAAAGAGATCGAGAAAACCTCTCGTCTACGATCTTTGGTGGAAAGTGGGCAATTCACCACAATCGAAGGCTGCCTCGATTACTTCAAGCCAGGATCTCGTAACTCGTCGCGGAATATGCCGACCGACGAGCGCTGGAGCGTTAATGGAACCGAGTTCACTTACGGGGCAGGCGAAGTTCGTAGCGGATATCACCTAGTCGAACCGCGTGGCGGAGCCGTGCATTCCAATTCAAAAGTTCGCGTCAGCTTTGTCGAGACTGAGCGTCACAATAGACGTGAGATAGTGAGGCTGGCAGTTGCCGAAGGGACGTGTCCAGAAGCTCCAACTACCGACCAATGATGACCGGTTCCCGACCACTTTCGGCCGTTCGCATTAGACCGCGGAGCGCCTGAAAACCGACATGCGGCTCATCGGCGGTCTGATAGGCTTGTCGCCCGCCCTAGCCCACGCCAGCCGATTGGCCCCGATCGATAATCGCGCAATCCAGCGCCTGCAGGGCGCCGACATCGGCACAGCCCGCCTCAATCACGACGAAACCAGCCGACAGATCGCGGCGGTGCAGTTACCGCGACCTAGTCCCGCATTATTGCCGGAGCCGAGGGGATCGGGCCGCCGGTCTGGATCGACGCCCCCTCGTTCGCCAGAATGCCGACCACCATCGTCCACACCGCGACATTCTGCCGCAGCTGGGCCTTGTCGATCTTGTCGAGCGTATCGTCGGGCGTGTGGTGCAGGTCGAAATAGCGGGTGCCGTCCTGTTGCAGATCGACCAGGGCGCCCTTCTGGTCACGCACGATGTTGAGATCAGCGCCGCCGGTGGCGACATCGCTGCCGCTCGACACGCCGAACCGCGCAACTGCGGCGGCGATGCGCTTGTGCAGCGCGGGGTTGGTCTCGCGGAAGTTCGAATCAAAGCGCCAGATGCGGTCGGCACCGAAATCGCTTTCCAGACCGACGGCAATCGGCTCGTCCAAATGCGCCGTGCTATAGGCCCTGCTGCCCCACAGCCCGGTTTCCTCCGCGCCCGCCATCAACACGCGGATCGTGCGCAGCGGCTGCCCCGCCTCGGCCGCGTTAAGTGCAGCTGCCGCAATGATGCCACAGCCCGCGCCATCGTCGAACGCGCCGGGCGCATTCCACCAGCTGTCGATATGGCAAGCGAGCAGCACCGGCGGGAGCGACGGATTGCGCCCCACGATCTCGCCCACCACGTTGCCGCTTTGGGTCTGGCCGATCTGGCGCGGGTTCATCTCCAGCTTGAGAGTAAGCGGACGGTCCCCAACGCGCGCAAACATGCGTTCGAGGTTCTCCGCATCGGGCAGGCTCAGCGCGCCTGCCGGGATCGCGTCCACGCCTTCGGGGAAGCTGGTGCCGCCGGTGTGCGGGTTGCGGTGGTGATCGGTGCCGACCGACTTGATCACCGCGCCGATCGCCCCCTTGCTGGCCGCGATGCCGGGGCCGACCCAGCGCGCAGGCCCGGCAAAGCCGTAGTGCGAACCGTCCTGTGCGGGGCGCATCTGGTGGCTGATATAGGCGATCTTGCCCGTCAGGCTTCCCGCAGGCGCGGCGCGCAGATCATCGACCGTGCGGAAGAACACCACTTCGCCCTCGATCCCGCCCGCAGGCGTTGCGGCCGAATTGCCGAGCGGCAGCACCACCAGATCCTGCGCGAATGGCGCGGTCACGCGGGCGCGGGCGGTGTCACCGGGCACCCAGGTGTCCATGATGAACGGCTCATCCGCGACATTGGCGAAACCATTCGCCTTCAGCCACGCCATCGCCCAAGCCCGCCCGCGTGCCTCGGCCTCGGTTCCGGCCTGACGCGGGCCGACCTCGGTGGTCAGCCCCTCGACGAAATCCCACGCGCGGGAATCGCCTTCCAGCGCGGAACCCGCCGCCGCGTCGAGCGCGGGGGTTTGACCAATGGCAGTCGTGGAGAGGAAGGCGAGCGAAAGTGCGGCAAGCGCGGTCATGGTGCGGTTCATGCCTGCGTTGCTATCGCCGGGCCTCCCCCAAGTCTAGCCGCTTGCCCTCGCCTCTCCCCTTCCCTATCTGCGCAGCCAAACCTCCGTACCCCGTTACCGATCCCGCAAAGGACCAATCCGATGGCCGCCCAATACGCCTTCGTCATGAAGGACATGACCAAGACTTTCCCCGGTGCGCAGAAGCCGGTGCTCTCCAACATCTCGCTCCAGTTCTATCAGGGTGCGAAGATCGGCATCGTCGGCCCCAATGGCGCGGGCAAATCGACCCTGATCAAGATCATGGCCGGGATCGACAAGGATTTCACCGGCGAAGCATGGCCGGGCGAGAACATCACGGTTGGATACCTTGAGCAGGAGCCGGAGCTGGATAACAGCAAGACCGTGCTCGAAAACGTCAAGGACGGCGCGCGCGGCATTGCCGACATGGTCGACCGCTTCAACGCGATCGGCATCGAAATGGGCGAAGACGGCGCCGATTTCGATGCACTGGGCGCGGAGATGAGCGACCTCCAGGACAAGATCGACGCGGTCGACGGCTGGACGCTCGACAACCAGCTCGAAGTGGCGATGGAAGCCCTGCGCTGCCCGCCAGGCGATTGGGCGGTGGAAAGCCTGTCCGGCGGCGAAAAGCGCCGCGTCGCGCTGACCCGGCTGCTGATCCAGAAGCCTTCGATCCTGCTGCTGGACGAACCGACCAACCACCTCGACGCCGAAAGCGTGCAGTGGCTGGAAAACCACCTCAAGGAATATGCCGGCGCGGTGCTGATGATCACCCACGATCGCTATTTCCTTGATAACGTGGTGGAATGGATCCTCGAACTCGACCGGGGCAGCTACTATCCCTACGAAGGCAACTATTCGACTTATCTCGAAAAGAAGGCCAAGCGGCTCGAGCAGGAAAGCCGCGAGGAATCCGGCAAGCAGAAGGCGCTGCAGCGCGAACTGGAATGGATCCGGCAGACCCCTGCCGCGCGCCAGACCAAGTCGAAGGCGCGTGTCCGCAAGTTCGAGGAATTGCAGAACGCGCAGGATAACCGTTCGCTCGGCAAGGCGCAGATCGTCATTCAGGTGCCCGAACGCCTCGGCGGCAAGGTGATCGAGGCCAAGAACATCACCAAGGCCTACGGCGACAAGCTGTTGTTCGAGAACCTCTCGTTCATCCTCCCGCCGGGCGGGATCGTCGGCGTGATCGGGCCGAACGGCGCGGGCAAATCGACGCTGTTCAAGATCCTGACCGGCAAGGAACAGCCCGACAGCGGCACGATCGAGATCGGCAGCACCGTCCATCTCGGCTATGTCGACCAGAGCCGCGATCACCTGAACCCCGCCAACAACGTGTGGCAGGAGATTTCCGACGGGCTGGATTACATGACCGTCAACAAGCAGGAAACCTCGACCCGCGCCTATGTCGGTGCGTTCAACTTCAAGGGCGCGGACCAGCAGAAGAACGTCGGCAAGCTTTCGGGCGGTGAGCGCAACCGCGTGCACATGGCCAAGATGCTGAAGCAGGGCGGCAACGTTCTGCTGCTGGACGAACCGACCAACGATCTCGACGTTGAAACGCTGGGCGCGCTTGAAGATGCGATCGAAAACTTCGCGGGCTGCGCCGTGGTCATCAGCCACGATCGCTTCTTCCTCGATCGTCTGGCCACCCACATTCTCGCGTTCGAAGGCAACAGCCATGTCGAATGGTTCGAAGGCAATTTCGAAGCCTACGAGGAAGACAAGCGTCGCCGTTTGGGTGATGCTGCCGACCGCCCGACACGCTTGGCTTACAAGAAGCTGAGCCGCTAAGAACAGGAAACGGCGGGCGTTTTTACTTGCGCCCGCCGCACCTTTACCATCTCTTAACCAGACTGCGTCACTCTCTACTGCGACAACAGGGTCGCACAGGGATGACAGGGGCGTGGTCATGGGGATCGAAGTGTCGCTTGAAGCGGCGATGGCAGCATGGTTGGTCGCGCTCGTTCTGGGCGCTGTGATCGGGCAGAAGCGGCAAAGGGGCATGCAAAACAGCGCCCCGGATCCGCTATCGGGTCTGTTCGCCCGATCGGTTCTCGAAAACGTCATCGACAGCGCTAATCGCCGCATCGCCAGCCGGGCTCCTGCACAGGCGGTGCTGCATGGCCGGATCGATCAGATTGCCGCTCTGCGCGCCGGCTGGGATTTCCAAGCCCGCGAGCAGTTCCTCGGCAATGTCGCTGCGGTTATGAAAGCCAGCATCCGGTCGGATGACAATTTCATCAGCGCGCAAGGCGACGGTTTCACCATCGTGATGCCCGGTGCGGACGAGAGCGCCGCCAAAGGCGTGGCCGACCGCCTGCGCCGCGCTCTGGCGCAGGCGAAGCTACCGCTGTTTGGCAGCAATAATGCGTTCACCGCCAGCTTCGGGGTTGCGGCAGGTTCGGCTTCGGACAGCAGCAAAACGCTCGTCGCGCGCGCTGGCTGCGCTTGAAGCGGCACAGATGGCGGGTGCGGATCACATCGTGGCCGCGAGCGACATCGAAGAGGTGATCTTCCTGCCGGCTCCGAAGCGTTCCGCCGAAGCCGCCTGATCCTTCGCAATCAGGGTAAAATCAGGGCGCGACCCAGCGCGACGACCAGCTTTCCCCCGTGCGGGTGAATTGCGCCCGGATATGTCCGGTATGCGCCAGATACAGCCAGTCCACCTCGGCGATGTCGATCAGCAACACCGCGAAATTCTCGCGCGCAGGAATGACCTGTGCGTCGTCCGGCTCCACGCCTTCGAATTCGGGCGGCAGGCCCGATGTGGCGCGGTCGGATACCGCACCCGGCCCCTCGCCCAGATAGCAGCGTCGCGCAAAATTGTTACTCGCCGCCCAGGCCGCATCGGCCACCGGCCCATGCGTTTCGATCCGTCCCGTGCCGCGCACGCGGATCTGGATCTTTGTCGCCTTGTCGTAGAACACAGCAGCAACCCGCGGATCGGCGCAAATCATCCGGGCTTTCGGCGCGCGGGCGTCGGTATGGAGCCGCAATCGCCATGCGTCGGCCTCGAAGGCGCGCAGCACCATCACCCGCGCATCCACATCGGCGGTGACGATGACCGGGCTGTGCATCGGCGATTTGCGGTCGCGCGCCGCGCGGATCAGGCGGTTGGCGCAGTCTGTACGGATTTCTTCGAGCTGTTCGAACATGGTACCTTGCGCCTTCGGTCCCGGTGCCGGACACGTCAAGGGCAGTCCGCGAAAACCAGAATCATTTATTCATCAAATTAGCTATTTTTCTGAATATCGATGATCCGGTTCAGGGCAGCGACAGTTTGCGCGGGGTATCAATAACCCCTTAACAAGCCGCTTGTGGTGGGCGGGCGACACTGGAGGCAATGATGTCCAAGACCCTGATCGACAGGGGCGTTGCGCTTTCGGCACTCGCCCTGGTATTTATTCTCCCACTCACACCCGCCTCCGCGCAGGATGTGCCTGTTCGCTTGCAATTTCAGCCCGAAGAGAGCGGTGGCCCTGCGATACAGCGCGCCGAACGCCGGGCACAGCCGCGCGCGGAACGTCGCGCGGAGCGTCGGGTCGAACGCCAGGCTCCTCCCCGAGCCGAACGTCGAGCAGAACGCCGCGCCGAGCGCCAGGTCGAACGCCGTGCCGAGCGTCCGGAACGCGCCCGCCGCGCTCCTGATCGCGGCGGCTTTGGCTCCGATGTCGTCCGCCGTGCCGAACGTGCCCAGCAGAATCAGCGTGCCGAGCGCATCGACCGCCGCAGCGAACGCCGCGCGGATGGGATCGACCGCCGCAGCGAACGGCGGGCCGAGAACGTCGAGCGTCGCGGAGAGCGCCGCGCAGACCGCCTCGACTGGCAGGGCCGCAATGGAGCGGCAGACCGCGTCGAACGCCGCAGCGATCGCCGGGCTGACCGGATCGAAAATCGCGGTGATCGCCGGGCGATCCGCGTCGAACAGCGCGGCGATGTTCGCGCCGGACGGATCGATCGCCGCGACGGCTGGCGCGATGGTCGGCGCGACAATTGGCGCGATGGCCGCCGTGACAAGTCGCGCGCGGACCGCCGTGACTTCCGCCGGGATCAGCGCAACTGGCGCCGCGACGACTGGCGCCACAGCTACCGCGGCCGCAATGGCTGGGACAATCGCGATTTCCGCCACTGGGATCGCGGCTGGCGCGGCAATCAGCGGTTCGACTGGGTAGACTTTCGCCGGGCCAACCGCTTCCACTATCGCCCCGGCCCGTATTTCGCGCCGTTCCGGTCGCACCGTTACAGCCGCCTGCAGACCGGGTTCTTCCTCGATAGCCTGTTCTTCCAGCCGCGGTTCTTCATCAACGATCCGTGGGATTATCGTCTGCCCCCGGTCTACGGCCCTTACCAGTGGGTGCGCTATTACGATGATGTGCTGCTGGTCGATATCTACACCGGCGAAGTGGTCGACGTGATCAACGACTTCTTCTGGTAAACACTGCCGGGCGCGCGGTGCAATGCGGTTCTGCCGCTTGCACCGCGCGCCTCGCTTGCTAACAGCGGTTATATGACCGCCGCCGATCATGTCCCCGACCAGCAAGCCCTCGTCCGTGTCGGTGCCGCCGTGCGCGAACGGCTTGCTGCCGATCCCGGCGTCTACCGGATCGAGAACGACCGTGTGGAACTGTTCGCGGTCGGCGATTTCCTCAGCCTGACCGAATGCGAAAAGCTGTGCGCGATGATCGACGATGTCGCGCGCCCCTCCTCGCTCCACGAACTCGACTATGCGAGCGGGTTTCGAACATCCTATTCAGGCGATCTCGACCCGCACGAAAGTTTCGTGAAGGGGATTTCGCGGCGGATCGATGATCTGATGGGTCTGGATCCGGCGACCGGCGAACCGGTACAGGGCCAGCGCTATCTGCCCGGGCAGCAGTTCCAGCCGCATAATGACTGGTTCTACACTTCCGAGAAATACTGGCAGCTCGAAGAAGCGCGCGGCGGGCAGCGCAGCTGGACGACGATGGCCTATCTCAACCCGGTCGAAGCGGGGGGCGGCACGCACTTCACCGAACTCGGCTTCGAGATCGAACCCAAGCCCGGGGTGCTGCTGATCTGGAACAACGCCCTGCCCGATGGCCGCCCCAACGAAGCCACGATGCATGCCGGAATGCCGGTGCTGAATGGTGCAAAATACGTCATCACCAAGTGGTATCGCACCCGTCAGTGGCGGTAGGCACTATGCCTTGGCCAACGCCTCGGCGATCAGCTGACGGGTCGGCGCGATGCCATACAGGGCGATGAAGCTGCCCATGCGCGGGCCTTGCTCGCTGCCCAGCAGGGTTTCGTAAAGCGCCTTGAACCAATCGCGTAAGGATTCGAACCCGAATTCCTCCTGCTTGCCGATTTCATAGATGATGGTCTGCAAATCCTCGGCACCGGTGGCCGGATCGGCTGCCGCAAGCGCCGTATCGAGCGCCTGCAATGCCGCCACTTCGCCGCCCGCAGGCGCACGCTTGGCCAGTGTCGGGGCGACAAAATCGCGGTTATATGCCAGCGCCTTGTCCACCAGCACATCCAGCGCAGGATGCGCCGCCGGATCGGCATCTTCGACATAATTGCCGAGGTATGACCACACCGCTTCGCGGGTCGCGCCTGCACCCAGCACGCCGATCAGGTTCAGCAGCAGGCTGAACGGCACCGGCAGCGCATCGCCCGCGCCCGGAGCCTCTGCGCCATCATGGCTCTGGTTGGCGCGCAGCAAGTGCCACACCGGGTTGCCCAGCTTTTTGTCAATTTCCTGCCCCGGCAAGGCGCTGCGGAACTGCCAGTAATCGTCCACGGCCTTGGGGATGACGCCCGCGTGCAGCTGCTTGGCGCTCTTGGGATTGGCGAAGATGTAGTAGCCGAGGCTTTCCTCGCTGCCATATTGCAGCCATTCGTCGATCGTCAGGCCATTGCCCTTGGACTTGGAAATCTTCTCGCCCTTGGCATCCAGGAACAGCTCGTAGATCAGACCTTCGGGCTTGTGGCCGCCCAGCACACGGGCGATCTTGCCCGACTGGATGCCGGAATCGGTCAGATCCTTGCCGTACATCTCGTAATCGACGCCCAGCGCCACCCAGCGCATCGCCCAATCGACCTTCCACTGGCACTTGGCCATCCCGCCCAGCGCCGATTGCTCGACCGTGCTGCCATCCTCATCGGTGAAGCGGATGATCCCGGCGGCGGCGTCCACGACTTCGATCGGCACCTGCAACACCGCGCCGGTAGTCGGCGAGACGGGCATGACCGGCGAATAGGTCTGACGCCGTTCCTCGCCGAGTGTCGGCAGCATGATGTCCATGATCGCGCCGAAATTGGTCAGCACGCCCTTCAGCGCATCATCGAACCGGCCGCCATTGTAGCAATCGGACGAACTGACGAATTCATATTCAAACCCGAACTGGTCGAGGAAATCGCGCAGCATCGCGTTATTGTGCGCGGCAAAACTTTCGTATGGCGTGCCGAACGGGTTCGGGATGCGGCTCAGCGGCTTGCCCATGTGCTGCGCCAGCATTTCGCGGTTCGGCACGTTGTCGGGCACTTTGCGCAGCCCATCCATATCGTCCGAAAACGCCACCAGCCGTGTCGGTGCGCCGCCGGTCAGCGCCTCGTAAGCGCGCCGGACGAGCGTGGTGCGCAGCACTTCCTGAAACGTGCCGATATGCGGCAGGCCCGACGGACCATAACCGGTTTCAAACAGCACCCCGCCGTCCTTGCCCTGCGGCCTCCGCTTGGCGAGGCGCTGCGCCTCCTGAAACGGCCAGGCCTTGGAGGTTCGGGCTGCGGTGATGAGTGCATCTTGGGTTATCGTCATGACGCAGCGGCTATTAGGCATGGCGGACAGGCTTGCAAGCGTGCGTTTACAATCCCGCCCGCCTCGCCCATCTTGGGCTGCGTGACCTCCCCCGCCACTTCCCCCGATCCCGTGAACTTGCCCGCGCTGCACGCCAGCCACGGCGGCCACTGGCTGCGCGCCGGTGGCGGTCCAACGAATGCCGTGTCCAAGGGCGATGCGATTATGGCCGCCGCCGATACCCCGGTGCTGCTGCTCAACGCGCCGCTGGTGGCGAGCCGACTGGGCTATCCCGACCTCTCCGGGCTCGATCTGCTCGAAGCCTTCGCCTTCGTCCACCCTGCCCGCTTCTGCGTGCCAACCCCGCGCGGGCTGGCCGAGGCGCTGGGTCTGCCGCAGCCGGAAGGCGACGCGGGCGTGCCCGACCTGCTCCAGCATGCCGCCGGAGCGCTGATCGCCGCCTGCCGCGATCCCGAATGGTTCGAACGTGAAGGCGCATGGAGCGCACTGCAATCGCTGGAGCGGCTGCGCTGGCCGTGGGCGCAGGTGCTGAAGCCGCATATCGCCAAGCCGGAACGGGCCGAACGCTGGCTGTTCGCGCGCCTGCCTGAATGGGAAGAAGCAGGAGAGCGCCCTGCCCCGCGCCCGATCGAACTCTCTCCGCAGGCGGTGACCGATCAACTGGCGCGGCTCACCGGCGAAAGCGCGGAACAGCGCGAAGGCCAGCGCGATTATGCGCAGAACGCCGCCCGCGTCTTCGCACCGCGCCCGCGCGAAGCCCGCCCGCATCTGGCGCTGGCGCAGGCGGGTACGGGGATCGGCAAGACGCTGGGCTATCTCGCACCTGCCTCGCTGTGGGCGGGGGAATCGGGCGGAACGGTGTGGGTATCGACCTTTACCAAGAACCTGCAACGCCAACTGCGTGCCGAAAGCCGCAGGGCGTGGCCTGCCAAGCGCGCCGACGGCACTCCCCCGGTGGTAGTGCGCAAGGGGCGCGAAAATTACCTCTGCTTGCTCAATCTCGAAGACGCGCTGCAAGGCGGGTTCGCCGGACGCGCGGCGATACTGGCGCAGCTGGTGGCGCGCTGGGGCGGCTATAGTCGCGACGGCGACATGATCGGCGGCGATCTGCCGGGTTGGCTGGGCACCTTGTTCCGCAAGCGCGGGATCGCGGCGCTGACCGACCAGCGCGGAGAGTGCATCTATGCCGGCTGCCCGCATTACCGCAAATGCTTCATCGAACGTGCGGCGCGGGACAGCGCGCAAGCCGATCTCGTCATCGCCAATCACGCGCTGGTGATGGTCAATGCCGCGCGCGCGCGGGATCCGGCGGCGCGGCCGACGCGGCTGATCTTCGATGAAGGCCACCACGTGTTCGACGCGGCGGATTCGACCTTCGCCGCCACATTATCTGGGCAGGAGGCGATCGAACTCCGGCGCTGGATCATCGGCCCCGAGCGCGAGGCACGCGGGCGCAGACGCGGTCTGGCCGCGCGGCTGGCCGAGTTGGCGAGTTACGACGAAGCGGGCGGAGAGGCCATCGCGGCTGCCTGCAAGGCCGGACAGTTGCTCCCGTCGGACGGGTGGCTCCAGCGGCTCAATGAAAACGCGCCCCTAGGCCCGGTCGAAGCTCTGCTCGCGGCAGTCCGCACCGCGACCTATGCCCGCGACGAAAGCGGCGGAATCGATGCGGGATACGGCATCGAGACCGAGGCTTCGGGCCTACCCGGCGAAGTGATCGAGGCGGCGGGCGCTGCGGCCGAAGCGCTCGCCAGCATCCGCGTGCCGCTGATCCGGCTGGGCGGACGGCTGGAGGCGATCTTGGCCGATCCGCCCGACTGGCTCGATGCGCAAGGCCGCGCGCGGATCGAAGGGGCGCGGTTTGCGTTGGCGTGGCGGATCGATCTGGTGGCGGCGTGGGAATCGCTGCTCGTCCGGCTCGGCGGCCCGGCTGACCCCGAATTCGTCGATTGGCTGGCGGTCGACCGCTCTGACGCGCGCGAATTCGATGTGGCGATCCACCGCCGCTGGCTCGATCCGATGAAGCCGTTTGCCCGCGTGGTGCTGGAACCGGCGCACGGTGTCCTGCTGACCAGTGCGACGCTGACCGACCGCGGCGCCCAAAGCATTGGCAGCGACGATGTCTGGGCGAGCGCCATCGCGCGATCGGGCGCGGCGCATATCGAAGGCGCCCCGATGCTGTCGGCGGCTGAAAGCCCGTTCGATTACGCCACCCGCGCCGAGGTGCTGATCGTCACCGATGTGGCCAAGGGCGATCTGCCCGCGCTCGCCGGAGCTTATGCGCGGCTGATCGAGGCAAGCGGCGGCGGCGTGCTGGGCCTGTTCACTGCGATCCGGCGGTTGCGCAGCGTGCATGGCCGGGTTGCCGATCGGCTCGCCCGCGCAGGACTCCCGGTCTATGCCCAACACGTCGATCCGATCGATACCGGCACGCTGGTCGACATCTTTCGCGATGATCCGCGTGCCAGCCTGCTCGGCACCGACGCGCTGCGCGACGGGGTGGACGTGCCGGGCCACAGCTTGCGTTGCGTGGTGCTGGAACAGGTGCCGTGGCCGCGCCCGGATATCCTCCACAAGGCTCGCCGCGCGGCCGGCGGTGGCAGCCAGTATGATGACCGCATAATCCGCGCCCGGCTGGCGCAGGCATTCGGGCGGCTGATCCGCAGCAAGGACGATGCCGGGCACTTCGTCGTCCTCTCGCCCGCCTTCCCCAGCCGATTGCTGTCCGCCTTCCCGCCCGGCACGCCGGTCTTGCGCGTGACTCTCGATCAGGCTTTACAACGCGTCGCCGCTGGTGTTGGGGGCATGCAGTCCCTCCCCACGCAAGGAGCCTTGCTGCCATGAAGATCCTTGGCCTCCTGCGCCACGCCAAGTCCGACTGGGACGATACCAGCCAGCGCGATTTCGACCGCGGCCTGAACGCACGCGGGCGCAAGGGCGCGCGGCTGATCGGCGCGCATATCCGCGATCATGGCGTCGCATGGGACAAGCTGATTGCCAGTCCGGCGGTGCGGGTGAAGGCCACGCTGGAAACCGCGCTGCCCGACATGGCGCCGACCTTCGACCAGAAGCTGTATCTGGCCAGCGCCGACACGATCATGGAAACGATCGAGGCCCATGCCGGAACCGGCGCGGACGAGGCGGACGCAATCCTGATCAGCGGGCATAATCCCGGCTTGCAGGATGTGTTGCTGGAACTGGTCTCTCCCGGCAAGGAGAACGAGCTGTTCCGCGAGGCGGTGGTGAAGTTTCCGACCGCTGCCTTCGCCGTGCTCGAATGCGATATCGAACACTGGTCGCAATTGAAGCGGTACTGCGCGGGGCTGGTGCATTTCGCCCGCCCGCGCGATCTTGATCCGGCGTTGGGGCCGGAGAACTAGTCCCCGGCCCCTTGCACTAACGGATTAATCGACGCTGCGAGGCGGCAACTTGCCGTCGGACGCTTCGGTGTCGACCATGTCGCTCTGTCCGGCCAGACCGCGCGCTTCGAGCATCGGCTGCACATTGGGCTGGCGACCGGCGAAGTTTTCGAACATCTCGAAATAGTCCATCGTCCCGCCGCGGCTCAGCACCGTCTGGCGATAGTGATCGCCATTTGCGCGGGTCAGTCCGCCGTTTTCGCGGAACCACTTGCGGCTGTCGCGGTCGAGCATTTCGGTCCACAAATAGCTGTAATAGCCTGCGGAATAACCCGCCGGATCGCTGAAGATGTGGTTGAAATAGGTCGAGCGGTAACGCGGCGGCACCAGATCGATTTCCAGCCCGAGTTCCTCCAGCGAACGGCGTTCGAAGGCATCGACTTCAGCCGGGGTATCGATCGCGGCGGCTTCCTGCGGCGTCAGCGCGGCCCACTTCATGTCGAGCAGCGCTGCAGCCACGACCTCGCCGAAATCATAGCCCTGATTGAACTTGGATGCGGCCTCGATCTTCTCGACCAGCTCCATCGGGATGGTTTCGCCGGTCTGGTAGTGCTTGGCATAGTTCTGCAACACCTCCGGCCAGGTCGCCCACATTTCGTGAACCTGGCTCGGATATTCGACGAAGTCGCGCGCGGTTGCGGTGCCCGAGAGGCTTTCGAACTTCTGGTCGGCGAAGAAGCCGTGCAGCGCGTGGCCGAATTCGTGAAAGATGGTGTTGACGTTGTCGAAGCTCACCAACTGCGCTTCGCCGGGCGCAGCCTTGGGGATGTTGAGCACGTTGTAGATCACCGGCTGGGTGCCCCACAGATCGCTCTGTTCGACGAAGTTGCTCATCCAAGCGCCGCCACGCTTGGACGGGCGCTGGAACGGATCGAAATAGAACAGGCCGAGTTCCGAACCGTCCGCATCGAACACGGTGTAGGTCCACACGTCGGGATGATAGGTCGGAATGTCGGTGCGGCGTTCGAAATCGAGGCCGTAAAGCTTGTTCGCCATGTAGAACACGCCGTCTTCCAGCACCTTTTCGAGCTGGAAATATTCCATAACCGCGTCTTCATCGAGATCGTAGCGTTCGGCCTTGATCTGGTTGGCGTAGCGATACCAGTCCCACGGCTGCACAGCGTAATCGCCGCCCTCGGCAGCAATCGCCTGAGTCAGCAGCGCCGCCTCGCGCCGCTGCGTGGCGGCGAGCGCGGGGACCATCTGTTGCATGAAGTTCAGCGCGGTTTCAGGGGTCTTGGCCATGCGATCATACATCGCGTAGCTGGCCCAGTCCGCCTCGCCGAACAGCGCCGCTTTCTGCGCGCGCAGGGCCGCGATCCGCGCCAGCAGCAGGCGGGTGTCATATTCGGGGTTCGCCCCGTCGGCACGGTTATAGCTCAGCTTGAACAGCGCCTCACGGGTGGCGCGGTTTTCCAGCGTCGGCAGCAGCGGCTGCTGCGTGGTGTTCTGCAGTGCGATGGCATATTTGCCGGGAAAGCCCTTTTCGGTCGCGAGATCGGCGGCGGCCTTGATGTCGGCATCCGAAAGGCCCGCCAGTTGCTCTGCCGTATCGACGATCAGCGGCTGTGCATTGGTCGCAGTGCGCAGCTTCTGGCTGAATTCGGTGGTCAGCGTCGACAATTCGGAATTGATCGCCTTCACCTGCTCGCGCTCGGCCTCGGTCAGCAGCGCGCCGGCGTGGACCATTTCCTTGTAGGTTTCTTCCAGCAGCCGCGATTCCTCGACCGACAGGCCAAGACTGGCGCGACTGTCGTAAACCGCCTTCACCCGCGCGAAGAGTTCGGGGTTGAGCGTGATCGAATCCGAATGCGCCGAAAGCTCCGGGCTGATCTCGGTATCGATAGCGTCGAGCCGGTCGTTCGTGTTGGAGCCGGTCAGCGCATAGAACACGCGCGCGACCCGGCCGAGCATCCGACCCGATTTTTCCAGCGCTACGATGGTGTTTTCAAAAGTCGGCGCTTCCGGATTGGCGATGATCTGCGCGACTTCGGCCTTGTTGATCGCCATCCCCTGTTTGAAGGCGGGGACGTAATCATCCTCGCTGATCTTGGTGAAATCGGGCGCGAGGAACGGCAGCGTGCTGTCGGCGGCGAAATAACCGGTGCCTTCGGGAATAGCTGTGGCTTGCGACGCGGCGGCAGGGGCAGTCATTGCGGTGCCTCCGGGAGTGGTCGCGCAGGCAGACAGCAGCGCGGCGGCGGAAACGGTGGAAAGCGCGGCAACGAGGTTACGGGTAGTCATAAAGGACAGTCTCTCTCAGGTTTATCGCAAAGCGCTGCGGGTGGGCAGCTTTATGCGGCTGTTATGCATGGGCGCTGTTGAACAGGGTATGACCCAAGTTTGCAAGATACGGCTTCAGCGCCGCCAGCTTTCGTTGGTGCGATCAATGGTGAGCGGCCCCTCCCAAGCACGGCACAGGGCCAGCGCCTCGTTTGGGGTGGCGGCGATCCAGCGCGGCTGATTCTCCGGCGCGAGCAGCACCGGCATTCGGGTGTGAACGTCCGCTGCCGCCGATCCGGCGCTATCCGTCATCACCATCGAATAACACGCACCCCATTCCTCGCTGTGCCGCCACACGCCGGCGGCGGCAAACATCGGGGCGCCGGGCAGCGAAAGCCACGTGCGAGTCATGTGTCCCTTCGGACCTTCCGCCTCGGCCCAGGCGGTCAGCGGGATCAGGCAGCGACGTTCTTCAAAGGCGTAGCGCCAGAAGAACGTCCCCAGCTTGTCGGTGCGAGCGTTGTTGACCGGCTTGGGCTTCAGCGGCTGGCCCTGCTTGCCTTGTCGCACCAGTGGAAAGCCCCATGTCATCGGGCGCACCTCGCCTTCGGCGACCACCAGTCCGGGATAGCCGGGATAGACCTCCTCCCCGAAATTCGCGCCCTGTGCCGCGTCGACCGCATCGAACCACGCGGCGACTTCGCTGGCGTTTTTCGTCATGCGGTAGAGGTTGCACATCGCCTCAGGCTCCGGCGTTACCGACCACGAAGCACGCCGCCGCCATCAGCGCCCCGGCCCAGCGGTTGGAGCGGAAGCGGGCGAGCGGATTGGCGGGATCGTTCGCATCGAGGCTCGCCACCTGCCATACCAGATGTCCCGCCACCGGCAGCAAGGCGAGCAGCGCCAGCGGATCGGGGCGGTACAGCCAAAAGCCCAGCGCCCACAGCGCGATCGTCGCTGCATAGAAGCCCGCAATACCCGCCTGCACCTTTGCGCCCATCGCCAGCGCCGACGAGCGGATGCCGACCATCGCATCATCCTCGCGGTCCTGCAGCGCATAGATCGTGTCGTAACCGATCACCCAGCAGATGCACCCGGCATAGACGGCCGCCAGCGCATCCCAATTGTCCCAGCGCAGTTCGCTCCACCCGACCAGCAGCCCCCAGTTGAACACCATGCCCAGCCACGCCTGCGGCCACCATGTGATCCGCTTCATGAAGGGATAGGCCGCGACCAGCGCGAGGCTGCCGAGCGCAACCAGCTGTGCCTGCCAGCGCAATTGCAGCAGCACGATGAGCCCGACGAGGCACAGTGCGATGAGCCAGCCCCATGCCAGCTTTTTCGACACGCGCCCGCTCGCCACCGGGCGCAAGGCCGTGCGCGCGACCTGCCGGTCCAGCTCGGCATCGACGATGTCGTTATAGACGCACCCTGCCCCGCGCATCGCGATGCTGCCGAGCAGCAGCCAGCCGAGCAGCGCGAACTGCGCCCCCGCTCCCGCCAGCCAGACCCCGAACACGCAGGGCCAGAATAATAGCCACCAGCCGATCGGCCGGTCGAACCGCGCCAACTGCGCCAGATCACGCGGAAGCTGCGGCAGCCGCGCCACCAGTCCCCTATGTTCGCTGTCAGGAACAATATCGCTGTTCACGCCGCCGCCTCGCTGCGAGCCGCGCGCCAGCCGATGATCGCCAGCGCCAGCATCGTCACATTGCCGGCGAAATCGAGCATCCCGACCGAAGTCAGCACCGGCACTTCGTAATGGAAATACCAGTTGAAGCCGAAGAACGGCAGCAGCAGAACGGCAAAGACCAGAAACGCCCGCGGGCTCCACCGCACCACCAGCGCCATCAGCCCGAACAGCACAGCCTGCGCACCGAAGCACGCAAGCGCAAAGCGGGTGAGGAAGGTGCTGTCGCGATAGGCCTCGGTCACGCCGAGTTCGATCACACTCGACGGCGCGAACAGCGCCCAGCCGCCCAGCACGAGGAACACGGCAGCAATCCCGAATTGTGCGGTACGCGTGGACATGACTTGCTCCCTAGCGGCCCGAGCGCCTAGTGCAAAGCCATGCCCGCCGCACACCATCCGAAGGTTCCCGCCTGGCCCCCGAAAAGCGCCCCACGCCTGTTCGTCGTCGACGAACTGCACGCCGGTGCGGCTGTTCGGATCGAAGGCAATCCGGCGCATTATCTATCCCGTGTAATGCGTGCCGCCCCCGGCGACGTCGTGATCCTGTGCGATGACATTACCGGTGAATGGGCTGCGCGGGTCAGCGATGTCGGCAAGCGCGAAGTTGTGCTGGAGGTGGCCGAAATGCTCCGCCCGCGCGAGGCGGTGCCGGACCTGTGGCTCTGCCCTGCCCTGCTCAAGAAGGATCGGTTCGATCTGGCGCTGGAGAAGGCGACCGAACTCGGTGCCGCACGCATCCAGCCGGTAATCACCCGGCGCTGCGTGGCCGACAAACTGAACCTCGACCGCGCCCGCACGATCACCACCGAAGCCGCCGAACAATGCGCCCGAACCGTGCTTCCCGCGCTGGCCGAACCAGTGAAGCTGGATGCGCTACTGGCGGATTGGCCCGAACACCGCGCGCTGTTCTTCGCCGACGAGAACGGCGGCGAGCCTGCAGCGACCGCTTTCGCCGCCCATACCGGACCCGCCGCGATCCTCACCGGCCCCGAGGGCGGGTTCGACGATGCCGAGCGCGCCGCAATCCGCGCCCACCCCGCTGCGCGCGCCATCACTCTCGGCCCGCGTATCCTTCGCGGCGAAACCGCTGCCATTGCTGCGATTGCGGTCTGGATGGCCAGCGCGGGCGACTGGTAGCGGAGCTTCGCGCAAACAAACGCGTTTTCGCTTCCCACCGGCAATCGGGTTTTCTAAGGCCACCGGCCAAAGAGGGCACCTTCGATGAGCACACGCGAAACCAGCACCGCAGACGATCCGATCATCGAAAGTCTCGACCAATTGGTCGCCCCGATGATCGGCGGCGAAAAGCCCAAGTCCGACTGGCGGATCGGCACCGAGCACGAAAAGCTGGTCTACAAGCGCGCCGATCACCGCGCCCCTTCCTATGACGAGCCTTGCGGCATCCGCGACCTGCTCGGCGGCCTTGAACAATTCGGCTGGCAGCCGGTCGAGGAAGGCGGCAACGTCATCGCTTTGAAGGGCACCGACGGCGCGGTCAGCCTCGAACCGGCCGGGCAGCTCGAATTGTCGGGCGCGCCGCTCGAAAACCTGCACCAGACCTGCGCCGAAACCGGGCGGCATCTGGAACAGGTCAAGGCAGTCGGTGAAAAGTGCGGGGTCAGCTATCTCGGCCTCGGCATGTGGCCGGACAAGACCCGCGAAGAACTGCCGATCATGCCCAAGGGCCGCTATGACATCATGCTGCGGCATATGCCGCGGGTCGGCACGATGGGCCTCGACATGATGCTGCGCACCTGCACGATCCAGGTGAACCTCGATTACAGCAGCGAAGCCGACATGGTGAAAAAGTTCCGCGTCGGGCTTGCGCTGCAACCGCTGGCGACCGCGCTGTTCGCCAATTCGCCCTTTACCGAGGGCAAGCCCAATGGCTTCCTGTCATACCGCTCGCACATCTGGTCGGACACCGATCCGCATCGCACCGGGATGCTGCCCTTCGTGTTCGAGGACGGTTTCGGCTACGAACGCTGGGCGCGATATATGCTCGATGTGCCGATGTATTTCGTGTTCCGCGACGGCAAATATATCGACGCGGCAGGGCTTTCGTTCCGCGATTTTCTCGACGGCAAGCTGTCGGTCTTGCCGGGCGAGCGCCCGACGCAGAGCGACTGGTGGGATCACCTGTCCACCGCTTTTCCCGAAGTGCGGCTGAAAAGCTTCCTCGAAATGCGCGGCGCCGATGGCGGGCCGTGGAACCGGATTTGCGCGCTTCCGGCCTTCTGGGTCGGGCTGCTGTATGACCAAGGCGCGCTCGATGCGGCGTGGGATCTGGTCAAGGGCTGGACGATGGAAGAGCGCGAGGCGCTGCGCAATGCCGCGCCCCGGCTGGCGCTTGATGCGCCCGTCCCCGGCGGCGGAACCCTGCGCGATATCGGGCGCGAGGCGTTGGCGATTGCGCACAAGGGGTTGGCGGCGCGCGCGCGGCTCAATTCCTCGGGCGATAACGAAACCGGCTTTCTCGAGGCGCTCGACGAGATCGTCGCCAGCGGCAAGGTGCCGGCCCAGCGGTTGCTGGATGCCTATCACGGCGAATGGAACGGCGATATCAGCCGGGTCTACGAACAGTCGTTCTGACGGAAAAGCGCTATTCGGCGGGGAACGCGTGGGTTGCAGGCGAACGCTCCGGCCCTCGCCCTGTCAGCAGCCGCGCCAACCGGGTCAGCGGCGCGGTGATCAGGCCGTGATCGGCCATCCACGCATGATATTCGGCATATTTGGGGTCTTCGGCCAACAAATGCGTCTCTTCGGTGTGTGCGCGCCAGTAGTAGATACCGTTCACCACCAGCAGAAAGAACGTGTTGCGTAACCCGTCCGCAACCGAACCGTTGGTGACCAGGAACGGCATTACCGAAGCCCACCAGAACAGGTTCTTCGACAGATAGGCCGGATGGCGGGTGAAGCGATAGGGGCCGTGGGTCAGCACACCGCGATAGGTGAGGTTGGAAAAGCGAATGCCGAACACCACCGTCGCCCAGGCATAGATCGCGGTCAGGCCCACCAGCAGTGCGCCCCAGCCCCACAGCAAGGTATCATTGCCGGCGAACCAGTGCGCCCAGCCGGCGGTGCCGGTCTCGTAGCTGAGCACCTGATTGTCAGGCCCGATGATGCCCCACACGAACGGCGGGTAACACAGCAGCGCCGCCAGCCATCCAGCCACCAGCGGGTTGCCTGATCGGATATGCGAATCCAGCGGGCGCAGTGTCAGAAGGTAGCCGACCGTGCCGATCTGCACGTCGATCACGAACAGAAGCGTCACCAGCAGCATCACGAACTGCACCGGGTTGCCGAACAATTGCGCCGGATCGGCCTCGACCACCTGAGCGAAGCCGCCCGGCAGGATGGAGATCATGAACGCGCCGAAGAAGCCCTTGATGATCCACGCCTGCCAGTGTTTGGCAATCTGCACTCCGTCCCACGTCTCACGCCCGATCACGCCGCCGCCGAGCAGGAACGCGCCGAATTGCCAGGTGCCGTCGCGCGGTTCGATCAGGTGCCGGTCGAGCCAGATGACATAGGGGATCGAGAGCGCCACCAGCGGCACGGCGGCGAAGGTCAGCACCTCCATCGCGAACAGGTAGGAGCCGTTCCAGTACCAGCGCGCAAGGCCGTAGAACGCGGCGAGCAAAGCCCAGGTCGCCCACAGACCCGAAAGCTTGACCACCGAAATCGGCAGACTTTCGGCAAGCGGTCGGCGCAGGCTCCAGTCGATCCCGGTCGAGGGGCGCCGGTGAACCTTGTCCACCAGCACCGACCACAGCCCCATCGGCAGCGCGGTGAACAGCATCGCAGCCAGCGCAGCATAGGGTCCGGATAGCACGCCGCGCGATGCGGCAAAGCCGCCGGAAAAGCCCAGCACCTCGGCAATCTCGGGGTATGATCGGCAGAACGCGATCCACGCGAACAGCCCGGCCAGCCCGACCAGCCCGACGCCCGCCGATACATCGCTCGGCGGCGGGGCGGATCTTGCAGGTCTATCAGGCGAGTAAGGCGCGCTCATCACGCGCCCGCATTAGCGCGAAAGGGTTAATAGCCCTTTCGCGCATGTCCGGCGCGGCGCTTTAGCGCCAAGCGTGAATCGTGCCGCTATCGTCGAGAATGTACAGATGACCGTCGGCCACCACCGGCGGCAGGCTGACCGGCTGATCGATATCCGCGAACAACTGGGCCGAGCCTTCGGCTGCGCTCACCTTCCACACCTCGCCGCGCGAGCTGGCGATCCACAACTGGCCGCCCGCCAATACCGGGCCGGTCCAGAAGATCGGACCTTCCTTGTCTTTCTCATCGCGGAATTGCTGAAGCTGGGCGATCCAGCGCACCCGTCCGCTCGACCGGGCAATGGCGAGCAGGCGTGCGTCGTCGGTCAGCGTGAAAATCCATTCGCCCGCAATCGCCGGAGTGGAAATGCCCGCAAGGTTCAGTTCCCAGATGCGCTGGCCGGTGACCAGTTCATAGGCCGCCATGCGCCCGCCCTGACCCAGCGCATAGACGCGGCCGGAATCGATGATCGGATCGGCATCGATATCGGTGATCGAACCGACCGTGGTCGAGATATTGGTGCGTGCCAGCGCGTCCGACCACAGCACGCGGCCGTTTTCATACCGGTAGGCGCTGAGTTCGCCGCTCGAATAACCGGCGACGATGGTGCCCTGCCCAGCCGCCGGAGCCGCCACGCCGAACACGCCCGATTGCGTGGTAGAACCGGATTCGTCCCACACCAGCGATCCATCCGCGATGTTGAGCGCAATGATCTGGTTATCCTGAGTCATTACGAACAGCTGACCGAACGCGATGGTGGGCGATCCGCGCAACGGACCTGCGGGCTTGACCCGCCACAGCAATTCGCCGGTTTCAGCACGCTTGGCCTTGACGTAGCCTGCACCATTGGTGGCGTAGACGATCCCGTTGTCATAGCTGACCCCGCCGCCGAAGGCCGAATTGCGCGTATCGTCATCGATCTCGGTTTCGCGCCGGCTCCACACCTCTGCGCCGGTTTTCTTGTCGAACGCGTGGACGGTGCCGTCGGTGCCTTCGACATACAGCTTGTCGCTGCCGATCACCGGCGCTGCGGCGAGGCGAACGCGGTTGGTCGATCCGGCGATTTGGGCGGTCCATGCCTTGGCCGGATTTTCCGCTAGCGCGAGATGCCCGTAGGACTTGCTCGCCGATCCGCCGACCTGCGGCCATTCGGTGTTGTTGCGCGCCGGGGGCAGCACCACGCTGATCGCCGCCAGTGCCGGATCGACTTCCGCTCCGCTTTCGATGCGGGAAAGGATCGGGGTGCGATTGCCGACCGTCGGCGTGGTCTTGTCCTCGCCGCCGCCGAACAGACCGCCCTTGCAGCCGGTCAGAGCCATTGCCATCATGCCCGCGAGCAACGCGGCGCGTGCATTTTTCAAGTTGTTCATACCCGTCTGTTCAAACCTGTTTCTAATTGGCGACAGCAGCGCCGCCATTCCCTCCGGAAGCGACGATCCCTTCGTCTTCCAGCAGTTTTTCCACGTCAACGATTGCATCGACACCCAGCAGCCCAGCCATCTGCCGCGCGCGCGAACGCAGGGTTTCGGGCTGTTCTTCATCCTTGGCGATCTGCGCGAACAATGCGCCAGCCTCGGCGTTGTTGCCTGCTTCGAGGTGCGCCATCGCCACCAGTTCCGCTGCGCTGCCAAACCACGGATTGTCGGGCTGGGCGAGCGGTTCCATCCGGGCGATGATATCAGCCGGCTTCATGCTGTCGAACCGCGCCGTGACATCGCGGATGCGCGCCAGATCGCGCATCACCGGCGGTGCATCGGCATCATCGGCGACCTGCTGGTACAGTCCTGCGGCCTTGTCGACATCGCCCGCTTGCAACGCCGCGCCCGCCTGCAACAACCGCGCTGCAGTGCGCGCGCCGGGCGAACCTGCGTCGAGCAAAGGGGCAACCGTTTCGCTCGCGGTCTTGAAATCGTTCTGATTGGCGTAATCGAGCGCCGCAATCAGCGTTTCGGACTGCGCCTCCAGCGCGCTTTCGCGCTGCTTGTCCCACAGCAAATAGCCGCCCAGCCCGGCGACCAGCACGATCACCGCGCCCAGCACCTTGATCCCGTGATTGCGGAAAAATGCGAGCGCATCGTCCTGACGCACCGCCTCGTCGATCTCGCGTATCAGGATCTCGTCTTCGGCGGGGGTCGCCGGTACGGGGGTGGAAGTGGTCGGAGTGCGCGCCATTCGGCCTTGTGTTCCCTGTGACAAAATATGCGTTGCGCTGCACGCGCGGGGTCAGCCGCGCTCTTTATGCAGTTGCGACCGCTTCCGCAATGCCGGGCAGAGCCGGGCGGGACAAGCCCTTCCCTGCCAATCTGCGCAGCCACGTGCCCGTGCAGATTTGAACGGGGGATGAAGCGCGCCCGATTCCGGGCACGTCAGAAGTCGCGCCCCAGTGCCTGCGAATAGCCTGCGCGGTAGTGCCCCGCCATCTGCGCCGCGTCGTAATGCGTGCGCGCGCGGTCGCGATTGGCTGCTCCGATGCGGGCGCGCAGATCGGGATCGTCGGCCAGTTCGGCGAACATCATGCCGAGCGCCTGCGGATCGTCCGGCACGGCGATGAAGGCGCGGTTGGGTTCGGCCACCATTTGCCGGATATCCCCCACATCGGGTGCCACCACCGGCAAACCCGCAGCCATCGCCTCCACCACCGACAGCGGGAACTGTTCCGACGCGGAGGACAGCGCGAAGATATCGAACAGGCCGATAACCTGCGCCGGATCGGCCACGGCACCGGGCAGGTGGACGCGGTGGCTGATCTCGCAGGCCTCTGCCGCGGCGCGGATCGCATCGCGCTCCGGCCCGTCGCCGCAAATGACGAGATGCCAGTGATCGGGCATCTCCGCCATCGCCTGTACCATCAGCGGCAATTGCTTGACCGCCCGCAAGCCCGCAAGCGTGCCGATCCAGCGTTCGCCGCCGCGCTTGACCACCCGTAATGCACCCGGTTGCGGCGGCGCGGCAAAGGCAGCGGTGTCGATCCCGTTGGCGATCCGCAGCACCTTGGCGCGCGGTTGCCCCCACGCGTTCAGCGCAATCCGCTCCAATCCGGTCGAAGGCACGATCAGGCGGCTCGCCCGGTTCAGCGCGGCGCGGCGGTACAGGTTGCGCCGGGTCTTCAGCCCGCCCGCCTCGTCCTCGTTGAACCCGTCTTCGTGGTGCACCAGCGGGGGCAAGCCGAAATTCCCGGCGAACACGGCATGTGCCATCGCCACATCGATCGCGCCCCAGTTATAGGTGCAGATCAGGTCATAGCCCTTGAGCGCCTCTGCCAATGCCGCCAGCCGTCCGGGTGTGGGCAGCCCCTTGAGCGAGGGAAAATCCGTCGGATAGTGCACTGTCACGCTGCCATCGATCAGCGCGCGCGCGCCCATAGCGTCAGGCTCTGCCGAGACGACCGTGTGGTCCAGCGCCGCGCCGAATGCGTTCATCAACCCGACGCTGCGCACTTCCTTGCCCCCAGCGGAGAACGTCGAATGGCAGTGGAGAACGCGGATGGCAGCTCCGCTGCTCTCGCTCATGCAATCCCGTCCAGCAGAGCGTGGATCGCCGTGCGCACCTCAGGTTCGTCTAGCGTCGGGGCGTGGCCGACGCGCGGCACGGTGATGCTGCGCATCGCCGGGTTGCGCACCCCCATCTGCGTGACCGTTTCTGCGCTGAGCAGATCGGACAATTCGCCGCGCACCAGCAGCATCGGCACGCCGCGCAGCGCCTCGAAAGCGAGCCACAGGTTGGACGGCGCGGCATTGCCGGGCTTCGCGAACGGCTCGGCAATGGCCATGTCGTAATCGAAGGTAATCCGCCCGTTCTGGCTCACCACCATCGTCCGCTTGGCCATGTCGAGCCACTGGTCCAGGTCGTAATCGGGGAACGCAGGGGCGTGCACCGCCTCCAGCCCGCGCGCAGCGTGGACCCAGGTGGGGTAGCTGCGCCCCTGCCCGACATAGCCCGAAATGCGCGAAAGCCCATCGGCGTCGACCACCGGCCCGATATCATTCATCACCACCGCCGCGATCCGCCCCGGCTGCGCCTCGGCCAGCAGCATGGTCATCAGCCCGCCCATCGAGGTACCGATGGCGATGAAGCGGGTAATGCCCTGTTCGGCCAGCAGCCGCTCCACGTCGGCGACATAGGTGAGCGGGTTGTAGCTATCGGAATCCGGTGAATAATCGCTCAGCCCGCGCCCGCGCATTTCGGGCACGATCACCCGGTGCCGCGCGCACAGATCCTCGGCCAGCCCGGCAAAATCGCGGACGTTGCGGGTCAGGCCGTGAAGACACAGCACCGGCAGCCCGGCATCCCCTTCGGGACCGGGATAATTGCGATAGTGCAGGTTCAATCCGTCGCTGCTGGTCCAGTAGCGATCTTCGTAATGTGCGGCCATGAACGGCGATATTCCCTCGGGTTGAATGGCACCGCCCCAGCCGCCGGTGAAGGCGGGTTGCGTGACGATGCGCTTGTCCCCACTATCGCGGGATGAGCGAAGCTGTGCAACACCCGGATTCATCCGGCCCCTATCGTCCCGATCCCGCCATCCTTGCATTGGCGCCGTGGCTGGGCAGCGCGGTGGAGCCCGCGCCCTTTCCCGAAACCCGCATCCGCTTCCGCAATGATCGTGCTGCGGCAACCGTCGGGCTGGACGGGTTGGGCGATACCGAATGGGCCGCGCATTTCGGACGATTTGCTCCGCTGGAAGGCAATCTGCCCGAACCGCTGGCGCTGAAATATCACGGCCACCAGTTTCGGGTCTACAATCCCGAAATCGGGGACGGCCGCGGGTTCTTGTTCGCGCAGTTGCGCGACGCGTCAGGGCGTCTGCTCGATCTCGGCACCAAAGGATCGGGCGAGACGCCGTTCAGCCGTGCAGGCGACGGGCGACTGACTCTGAAGGGCGCAGTGCGCGAGATTCTCGCCACCGAAATGCTGGAGGCGCTGGGGGTCAACACGTCGAAAACCTTCTCGGTGGTCGAAACCGGGGAGAAGCTGTGGCGTGGTGACGAGCCAAGCCCGACACGTTCCGCCGTGATGGTGCGGCTCAGCCATTCGCACATCCGCATCGGCACCTTCCAGCGGTTGCTGGCGCTGGAGCAGGCGGAGGAAATGGCGCAGCTGGTCGATTACTGCCTCACCCAGTTCCGCGGCCCGCGGCCGCCCGCAAATGCTCCGGGCCGCGACGAACCGGCGGTGATCCTGATGCATCAGGTGGTCGAACGCATGGCCGATCTGGCCGCCAGCTACATGGTCGCAGGCTTCGTCCACGGAGTGCTCAACACCGATAACATGAACGTGACCGGCGAAAGCTTCGACTATGGCCCGTGGCGCTGGCTGCCGACATGGGACCCGGGCTTTACTGCCGCCTATTTCGATCACGCCGGGCTTTACGCTTTCGGCCGCCAGCCTGAAGCGCTGCATTGGAATTGCGGGCAGTTTGCGGTCGCGCTCCGCCTGCTGGCCGACAGCGCGCCGCTGATCGCCGCGCTCGAACGGTTCGGGCCGCTCTACATGCAGGCCGTCGCCCGGCGCTGGTGCTGGCGGATTGGGGTGGAACCGCGCGGGGTCGAGGAGGACACCCGCCTCGTCAGCCTGTGCGAAGCGGCGATGAACGAAAGCGGCGCACAACCCGATGCGTTCTTCTTCGCGCACCGCGGCGGGCGCGGTGAGGCGACCGGTACGCTGGGCGAGGCGTTGGCGGATTACACCCCGCTCGCATCGGCGCAAGCTTACTGGTCGGACGAGGCGCCCCAATCGATGCTGATAGAAGAGGTCGAGGCGATCTGGGCGGCGATTGACGAGGGCGACGACTGGGCTCCGCTCCACGCCAAAGTCGCCGCCTTGCGCCGCATGGGTGAAGCGCACGGACCTGCACCCGTTCCTGCCGGACACGCGCATCAGGGATAATCCTCGGATTGTTCCGGGAGGGGTCTTCACCCTATCTTTTCAGCTTGGGCCGCATTACCGGTCACGAAGATACGGATTGCACCGATATGGGGAAAGACAGGCGCAGTGACCGATAACATCCTCGTTTCCTATGAACCGGCCAGCGGCGAGGAACTGTGGCGCGGTAAGCATGGCGATGTCGAGGCAGCAGTCAGCACCGCCCGCCGTGCATGGCCCGCATGGGCCGCGTTGCCGCTCACCAGCCGTATCGGCGTTCTGCGCGCCTTTTCCAACGAAGTCCGCCGCGAAACCGAACCGCTGGCCGAACTGATCGCGCGCGAGGCGGGCAAGCCCCTGTGGGAAGCCCGCAGCGAAGTCGACGCGGTAGTGAACAAGATCGACATTGCGGTGCAGGCTTATGCCGAACGAACCGGCAAGAAGAAATTCGACGCCGGGATCAACGGCAGCGCCGCCGTGCGGCACAAGCCGCATGGGGTGATGGTGGTGCTCGGCCCGTATAATTTTCCCGCGCACCTGCCCAATGGCCACATCATTCCCGCTCTGATTGCGGGCAATGCCGTATTGTTCAAACCTTCGGAAAAGACCCCCGCAGTGGGCGAGGCGCTGGTCGCCTGCTTCCACCGCGCCGGCGTGCCCGAAGATGTGATCCAACTGGTGATCGGCGGGCCGGATGAAGGCAAGGCGCTGGTTGCGCACCCCGGTGTCGATGGCGTGCTGTTCACCGGCTCGGCCAATGTCGGGATTGCGATCAACCGCAAACTCGCCGCCAATCCGGGCAAGATCGTCGCGCTGGAAATGGGCGGCAACAATCCCATCGTAGTGATCGACACGCCCAAGCTGACCGATGCCGCCGCGCTGATCGTGCAAAGCGCGTTCACCAGCGCCGGGCAACGCTGCACTGCCGCCCGGCGGCTGATCGTCAAAGACAGCGTTTACGACGACCTGATGGCCGAACTCGTACCGCTGACCCGCAAGCTGATGGTGGGCGATCCGCTGGGCGAGCCGCAGCCTTTCATGGGGCCGGTGATCGACAACGACACCGCCGATCGCCTGTCCGAAAGCTTTCTGACCTTGGTGACAGCCGGGGGCCGCCCGCTGCTGCACATGCGCCGCACGGTGCCCGACCTCCCGTTCCTGACCGCCGGTATCATCGATGTGACGAACATCTCCGACCGCCCCGATATCGAATTGTTCGGCCCGATATTGCAGGTGATCCGGGTGCCTGATCTCGACGCCGGGATTACCGAGGCGAACAACACACGCTTTGGCCTGTCAGCATCGCTGATCGGCGGTACGCCCGAAGATTACGGACGATTCTGGGCCAATATCCGCGCCGGGATCATCAACTGGAACGGGCCAACCAACGGCGCTTCGTCGAAGGCACCGTTCGGCGGGATCGGCTTGTCGGGCAATCATCGCCCGGCGGCCTATTATGCCGCCGATTATTGCGCCTATCCGGTCGCCAGCACCGAAGTGGATCAGCCGCGCGCCACGATAGGGGTTGGCCTCAGGCCTTGATTTCAGCGGTCAGGGCGCCCGGTACAGCAGATCGACAGCGGTCATGCCGCTCGCGCTGTGGCGGACATGCACGCTGAGCGCCTCACCATTTTCACCAAGCGCCGACAGGCTGGCAGCGGGATCGGCATAAACCACCGGTCGCAGGCCTGCCCGCACTGCGCGGGTGAGATGGTATTGCAGCACATCGTCGGGGGCTGCCGGTGTGCGGTATCGGATGATGCGCAGATCGCATGGCGCAGACCGCGCGCCTGCTGCCTGCACGACCATGCCGTGCGGCATAATCGCAGCGACCGGTGGAGGGTCTACCGCCCAGACGAACCCCTCCTTGATCGCATCGGAGCACCGCTCCGGTGCGCGCATTACCGCAAGCAGATCTTCGGCTGTGGCATCGGCCGCGACTACCGGTCCGCCATCAGCGGAAGCGGCGGGTAAAGGCACGATATCTCCGCTCACCAGCAGTTCGATCCGGGCCGCCTCACGCGCTGCCCGCGCGGATTCTGGCGTCGCGGGCAGCATTGGCAGCCCGGTGTCGCCAGCAAAGCCCAGCAAGGCATTGGCCTCGTTGCGGGAAGCAAGATCCGGATCGCTCATCAACGGGTCATGCAGCGCGCGCGCCACCACCGGATCGCTCGCCAGCGGATCGACCGGCAAGCGATCCTCGCTCTCGCCCGAGCAAGCCGCCAGCAGCGCAATCAGGATGAGGCACGAGGTGCAGCGCATAGTCCGGCGATTGCCAGAAGATGGTTAAGAATCCGCGTGATCCGACCCACGGCAAAAGCGCCTCCGGGGCCGGTCGGCTCCGAAGGCGCTTCCCGCGAACCGTGAAGGCTCGCGCCGGCGACCGCTTGGTGGGCGCGGCCGCAAGTTGTGCGAGGACATGCTGAAACGTCCGCTTCGGTGCATTTCCCGTCGATGCCGTTCATCTATAACGGATAGAACATGAACGAACCGGCGCGAAAGTCGAAAGCCGAGGTTCATCGCCGCAGCACCGCTTGCGCGCCGGGTTGCCTCCCCCTAACGGCAGCATTCCATGGCCGCTTCCACCCCTCCTACCGCCGTCGGCCATCCAGGCCCATCGGGTCTCGCCCCGGCGATTGCGGCCTATCTGATGTGGGGTTTCCTGCCGCTCTACCTGCTGCTGGTGAAAGCCGTCCCGCCGTTCGAATTCGTCGGCTGGCGAATCATCTGGACGCTGCCGCTGTGCCTGCTGATCGTGGCGCTGCGGCGTCAGTTTCCCGAGCTTCTGGCAGCGCTCAAAAGCCCGCGCGCCATGCTTGCCCTGCTGGCGAGCGCCATGCTGATCGGCATCAACTGGTTCATTTATGTCTGGGCGATCATGGAGGGGCAGGTCTATGCGGCCAGCATAGGCTATTACCTGAACCCGCTCATCAATGTGCTGCTGGGCACGCTGTTTCTGGGCGAAAAGCTGTCACGGCGGCAATGGCTGGCAGTGGGCGTTGCCGGAGTGGCGGTCGCCTTTCTGGCGGCTGGTGCGCTGACGAGTCTGTGGATCAGCCTCAGTCTCGCTTTCAGCTTTGCCTTCTATGGCCTTGTTCGCAAGCAGGTTTCGGTCGGATCGCTACCCGGCCTGACGATCGAGAGCGCGATCCTGCTGCTGCCCGCCAGCGCGGTGGCGCTGTGGTATGCGAGCGGGCCGCAGGGTTCATCCTTCGGGCAGGACACGTTCCTCAGCATCGCCATCATCCTGTCGGGCGTGGTCACCGCTGTGCCACTTTTGCTGTTCGCAGTTGCCGCGCGGCGGATGGATTATTCGGCGCTGGGCTTCATCCAGTATCTGGCACCGACGATTGTCTTCATCCTGGGCCTCACGGTCTTCCGCCAACCGCTGGAGCCGGCGAAACTGCTTTGCTTCGTGCTGATCTGGATCGCGGTCGGCATCTTCGTCTACGACCTGTTGGCGAAGCGGCGCAGCAGCCGGAAGGCAGCTGCGGCCTAACCGACAAACCGCCAGCCGAGCGTCGCACCCCCGTGGAAAGGGACGATATCCTCGCCCGTCACCTTCAGCACCGTCGGCACCGACCACTCCGCGCGTTCGAGCGTCACGCTGTCCTCGTTGACAGGTAGCTTGTAGAACGCGGGGCCGTGGAGCGAGGCGAAGCCTTCGAACCTGTCCAGCGCAGCTTCCTCGTCGAACACCGTGAGATAGCTTTCGAGCGCATAGGGCGCGCCGAAAATCCCGGCACAACCGCACGCGCTTTCCTTGTCGCGCTTGAGATGCGGGGCGCTGTCGGTGCCGAGGAAGAACTTGCCGCTGCCGCCGGTTGCCGCCTTGCGCAAGGCCAGCCGGTGGCTCTCGCGCTTGGCAACCGGCAGACAGTAATTGTGCGGCTGGATTCCGCCGACCAGCATCGCATTGCGATTGATGTGGAGATGCTGCGGCGTGATGGTCGCGGCGACGTTCGGCCCGGAATCCAGCACGAAATCCACCGCATCGCTGGTGGTGATATGTTCGAACACCACGCGCAGCTTCGGAAAGCTTGCAACAATACGCTGCAAGTGCCTGTCGATGAACTCTTTCTCGCGGTCGAATACGTCGACATGGGCGTCAGTCACCTCGCCGTGGATGCACAGCACAATGTCCTCGGCCTCCATCCGCGCCAGCACCGGATACAGCTTCTCGACATTGCTCACGCCTGCGGCCGAATTGGTGGTGGCGTTGGCGGGGTACAGCTTGGCGGCGGTGAACACGCCTTGCGCCGCGCCGCGCGCCAGATCGTCGGCATCGGTATCGTCGGTGAGATAGCAGGTCATCAACGAAGTAAACCGCACGCCATCGGGCACGGCGGCCATGATCCGCTCCCGATAGGCGGCCGCCAACGCGGTCGTGGTCACCGGCGGGCTGAGATTGGGCATCACGATCGCGCGGGCAAACTGGCGCGCGGTATAGGGCACCACCTCGCGCATGATCGCACCATCGCGGAAATGCAGGTGCCAGTCGTCGGGGCGGCGGATGGTGAGGCTGTCGGTCATGACTTCCCCTTAGCGATGCGCCATCCTATCTGTCACGCATGACTGCAACCTGCCTCACCGATCGCGCCATTATCCGCCTCTCCGCGCTGGAGGAGGGTGAGGATGTCGCCGCCTTCCTGCAAGGGCTCGTCACCAACGACGTGAAGGGGTCGCTGCCCTGCTACGCCGCGCTGCTGAGCGCGCAGGGCAAGCATATGTTCGATTTTCTGGTTTGGTCGGACGCCAGCGGCCTGCTGATCGATTGCGAAGCGGCGGTAGCGGATGATCTCGCCAAGCGGCTGTCGATGTACCGGTTGCGGCGCAAGATCGCCATTGCGCGCGACGATTCGCTCGCCGTGCACTGGAGCCGGAATGCGCATGACGGCGCGGTGAGCGATCCGCGCTTGCCGGAACTGGGCTGGCGCTGGCTTGCGCCTGCAAACGGGAGCGAACGGGCCGATGATGCCTGGCTGGCCCACCGCCTGTCGCTGGGCGTGCCCGAAGGTCGCGCCGAAATGGGCGATATCCTGTGGCTGGAAACCAACGCGGTTGAACTGAACGGCGTCAGCTTCACCAAGGGCTGCTATGTCGGGCAGGAAAACACCGCGCGGATGAACTGGCGGCAGAAGGTCAACCGGCGGCTGGTCGTGGTCCCGCTGGCCGAATCTGACGAAGCGCGGCGCGTGATCGCCTATCCCGAACTTGGCCTTTCCGTGGATCACCTGCGGACCGAGAAGCTCGATCCGGACGCTCTGCCCGCCTGGCAGCGCGCCGGAGTGCTCGCGCCCGAAGCCTAGCCCTGTTCGTATTCCGCGAGCGAGGCTTCGAGCATCGCCGTCGCCCGTTCGCGCGCAGCGTCACGCGGCAGACCGAGCGCCTTGGCCAGCGCCCCGCCGATCAATGCATCGCCCAGCGCCATCAGCACCAGCGTCAGCGTGTCGCCATGAATGCGGCCCGGCTGGCTGCCATGGCTGGCTTCATCGGGCGCGATCTCGTCCACCAGATCGTGGATGGTCGAAATGATCGGATCGAGCGCGTCCTCGTTACCGGTCAGCAGCATCCAGCTGGTCAGCGCGCCCGCGCCCTCACGGTCGAAGGCGTCGAAGGCGAGATCCACCACCTCGCGCGCCGAACCAAGCCCTGCACGGCTGGCGCGCACGGCATCGATGATCGTCTCGCAGACCGAGCGCGCGAGATGTTCGGCCAGCGCCTTTTGCAGCCCGGACGCCGAGCCGAAATGGTGCAGCAGGTTGGCGTGGGTGCGCCCGATCCGGGTCGACACTGCTTTCAGCGTCACCGATTGCGGACCTGTCTCGATCAGCAGCGCGCGCGCGGCGGCGAGCGCGGAGCTACGCGATTCTTCGGGCGTCAACCTTTTGCGACTGGTCATAGGCCGCCGCGCCTAGAAGCTTTTCCCCGGATCGACAAGCCGCGCGGCCCAAGCCACGCGGCGATCAAGCGGCGCGTTGGCGCTCGCCTCCTTCGCCGCCGAGCGCCAGCCGGTAGCCGATCGCCGGAACCATCTCGCCGCGTCCGCACGAAAACCGCTCTTCCACCCGCCCGGTTGGCTCGAAGCCGAGCTTCCTTAGCACCTTGCCCGATGCCGGGTTGTCGAGAAAATGTGACGCGACCAGTTCGCGATGGCCGAGCGTCGCTGCGACCTCCAGCACCGCCGCGCCGGCCTCGGTGGCGAAGCCCTGACCCCAGAAGCTGCGCGCGATCCAGTAGCCGAGTTCGATTTTCTCGCCGTCATTGGCGGCATCGCTCATCGGCCCCAAACCGATGCAGCCGACTGCCTGCCCATCGGCGGCGCGCGTGACGAGGAAGCGCGGATAGAGCGGCGCAACGGCACGCGCGGCAAATTCGCGGGCGTGGCTTTCATCATAGGGCCAGGGCGCGCTGGCGAGGTTGCGGACCACGCCTTCGTCGGCGATTCCCGCCAGCAGAGCCTGCCAGTCCTCGGGCCAGATCGGCCGCAACAGCAATCTTTGACTGCGATGGAACACGAGTTCTCCCTTCCTCGCCCCGCGCCGCCGATAACCGCAACGCATGACAATTTCATGGCCGCGAAATTTTATGATTCGGCGGCGTTGACGAGGGAGAATGCAAAAAGGAAGACGGCCCCCTCGTATCGAGGATGGTCCCATCTCCCTCTTCAGGCCGGATTTTCACCGACGGGAACCATCCTTGCGGATGATCCCTTTATCGAATCATCCGCTTATTCGGCGGCTTCCGCCATGACATCGACAGAGACGTATTTACGGCCCTGCTTGCCACCGTGGAATCGCACTACGCCTTCGGCGAGCGAATACAGGGTGTGATCCTTGCCGATGCCGACGTTCACGCCCGGATACACGCGGGTGCCGCGCTGACGGATGATAATGTTGCCGCCGATCACTTCCTGACCGCCGAACTTCTTCACGCCAAGGCGACGACCGGCCGAATCACGACCGTTACGCGACGAACCGCCTGCTTTCTTATGTGCCATGGTTCACCCGCTCCTTATTCAGCCGAGGCCGCGGCTTCTGCCGGGGCTTCGCTCTTGGTCTTCTTGGCGGCGGCCTTCTTGGCAGCCGGCTTGTCTTCGCCCACGGCAGTGATGCGCAGCAGGGTCATCTGCTGGCGATGGCCGTTCTTGCGGCGATAATTGTGACGGCGACGCTTCTTGAAAACGATCACCTTTTCGCTCTTGGCCTGCGCGATGATTTCCGCCGAAACGGTCACCTTGGCAGCATCGGCGATGCTTTCGCCTTCACCAGCGAGCAGAATGTCGCTCAGCGTGATGGTGTCGCCGGCTTCGCCTGCGAGCTTTTCAACGGCAATCTTGTCTCCGGCGGCAACCCGATATTGCTTGCCGCCGGTGCGCACTACAGCGAACATGGCTCTATACTCTCAATCTTGTGCTTGTGTCCGGATGAGCGTGGCGTGCCATGCCTACCGAACGGCAATGCGGCGCTGCGCGAATGCAGCCCCGGAAAGATGCGTGCCGTTAGGGGAAAGGCGTGTGCAAGTCAACGGCTGCGGGGGTCAAAAAACACGCAACGCTGATCTGACAGTTCCCTTTGCCACCGGCAGGCGTCGTGGTAACGGGAACAGGGATCGATATGCAAGTGCGACGGAAAATTCTTGGCCTGCTTCCGCTGATTGCGGCGGTGAGCGCCTGCGCGGGGTCGGATACACGCTATCCTTCGCTGGCGATGCGGTCGTTCGAGGTCAACCCGCCGCCGTCCGGCCCGGCCCAGCCGCCTGCCCCGACTCGGCGCGTCGTCGATAGCGCGACGCTGGCCACCATGGTGGAACGGGCTGTCACCGCAAACACCGGCTTTACCCGTCAGCAGACCGACGCTGCACGATTGGCCCGCGCGGCGGCCGGACGGCCGGTCGAAAGCGATGCCCGCGCGGCGGCGCTGGTCGCCATGGCCGATCTTGCGGCGCAGCGGGGCGAGACCACGTCTGTTCTGGCGGATCTCGATGAACTCGTCGCCGCCGCTTCGACGACTTTCGCGCCGACGCAGGAAATCGAGACCGCGCGCACGCAGGTGCTTGAACTGGTAAACAGTCAGGACGCGGCAATGGCACGCTTGTGGGAGACTATGGGACAATGAACCTGGCTTGCAGCACCTGTCCGGTCAACGAAACCGCCGCCTGCGCCGTGCTGACAACGGAGGAACGCGATGCGATGGCCGCGGCCGGTCGTACCCGCACGTTGAAGCGCGGCGAGATGCTGTTCGCGGCAGGCGACGAGGATGCCGCCTGCGCGACACTGCTCACTGGCGCGCTCAAGGTGTCGGCGGTCGATCAGGACGGCAACGAGCAGATTCTTTCGCTGGTTCATCCGGCGGGCTTCATCGGCGAGCTGTTCGCACCGTTTGCCCATCATGATGTCGTGGCGCTGACCGACAGCCGGCTCTGCACCTTCGCCAAGCGCGATATCGAGCGCGCGATCGAGGATTACCCCGCGCTCGCCCGCGCGTTGCTGCGCCGTAGCCAGGCCGATCTGCTCGCCAGTCGTACGCTGCTGGAACTCACCGGCCATGCCAGCGCCGAGGCGCGGCTGGCGGCGCTGCTCCACGATTTCGCCTTCGCGGCCAGCGACAGTTCGTGCCACCTCGCCAAGCGGTTCGATCTGCCGCTGACCCGCGGCGAGATCGGCAACATGCTCGGCCTCACCATCGAGACTGTCAGCCGCAAGCTGGGCGAGCTTGAGGAAACCGGCGCGATCCAGCGCGAGGGCAAGCGCGGTATCCTGATTCGCGATCCGGAACTGCTGCACGATATTTCGGGCAGATAGGGTTCGGGGCAGCGGCCAAAGGGAGAGGGTCCGCGGCCCCGGGGAGCTTGTCAGACGTTGCTCGGTCAGGCGACGGTCGCGGCGATCACAGCCACGGCCAGACCCCACACCACCAGCAAGACCGGCAGGATCAGCACCTGAATCGCCGCATCGCGCGGGGCGAGTCGCCCGGTATTGGTCATGATGCCGCGCGCTTCGAACTCGCCCAGCGTCTGCGGCTTGGTCGTGTTGCCGGCAAGCCGCGTCCACATCGCCGGAACCGCGAAAAAGGCCACGATCAGCAGCACGATGACTGCCATCGGAATTGCCAGCGCCGGATTGGCAAACGCGCTCCCGACGATCACCAGAAAGCCGAGATAGCAGGCCACCGTCACGCCGTAGAGCGCGGTCGGCAGCCCGAAATTGCGATCGGCTTCGACCTGATGGCGCACCGGCGCTGCGGTGGGAAGTTCGACAATGCGCGCGTCGCCGCGGGCGATGATGTCGTGGACGATGTGGCTCATGGGTGATCCTCCTTGTTGAAGAAGGATTACTGCGCCGCGTGCAGCCCTGCTTTGACGTGGATCAAATCAACTTTGCCAGCGCGCCAGATCGCGGTGATCGTCGTCGCGCGGCTCGATCCAGTGCCATTCACCGGCTCGCAATTGGCGCTTCCAGAACCACGCGGCGCTTTTCAGATGATCCATGCAGAAATCGACCGCGTCGATCGCATCGCGGCGATGCAGTGCGGCGGCAGAGACGCAGACGATCGGCTCGCCCGGCCGCAGCACGCCGACTCGGTGCACCATCAACAGGCCCATCAGGGTGAAACGCTCGAACGCGCGGTCGGCAAGCGCGTGCATTCCCGGCAGGGTGAGTGGTTCGTAATGGCTGAGTTCGAGCGCCTCGACCCCTTCGTCGTAGCGAACCTCTCCCACGAAGGTGCACACTCCGCCCAACCCCGGATTGGCCTGCGTGAACGGGCCGATCAGGGTGCCGGGGATGAACATTTCGGTCAGCAGTCGAATGTCGCGCATCGGGTCAGCCGCCGGACACTGGGGGCAGGAAGGCGACCTCGTCGCCATGCCGCGCGACAATCCCTTCGCGGTCGGCCAGCACCTCACCGTTGAGGGCGACCTTAACCCGCTTATCACGGACTGCATCGGCTAGCCCTTCGCGGACATGATCGTCCAACAAGGCGAGGATATCCGGCCAGTCAAGATCTCCTGAACTCGAGGCGATTTGGCTTTCCGATTTACCCGCCGCATCGGCGAGCTTGCCAAGATAGACGAAACGGATCACGCCAAGCCTCCCCCGTCATTGCGAGCGACCGGAGGTCGCGCGGCAATCCAGCTTCGGAACTGGATTGCTTCGCTGCGCTCGCAATGACGAAGCATGGGCCTCACCCCCCCGTCATCGACATATGGCGCGGCACGGCCGGTGCCGCATCGCGCGCATCCATGCGGAAATGATGCTTTTCGGGCTTGATCCGCAGCGCCTCGTCAAGTGCAGCCGCAAGGCCCGCTTCTGGATCGTCAGACCGCAGCGCGGCGCGCAAATCGACCTGCTCGCCCCCGCCAAGGCATGGGTAAAGCTGTCCGGTCGCGGTCACCCGCAGCCGGTTGCACCCGGCGCAAAAATTGTTGGTGTGCGGGGTGATGAAGCCGAGCCGTCCGCCGGTCTCCGCCACATCAACATAGCGCGCCGGGCCGCCGGTGGCACACGCGTTGTCGGTCAGCGTCCAGCGTTCCTCCAGCTCGGTGCGCACGCTGTTGAGCGGCAGATACTGGTCGAGCCGCTCTTCCTCGACATCGCCCAACGGCATGACTTCGATCAGCGTGACGTCGTGACCCTGCCCATGCGCCCAGGCAATCAGATCGGCCAGTTCGCCTTCGTTGACGCCCTTCAGCGCCACCGCGTTCAGCTTGACCATTAGCCCGGCCGCCTTCGCCGCCGCGATCCCTTCAAGCACCTGCGGCAGCGCATCGCGCCGGGTCAGTTCGGCAAACTTCGCCCGGTCCAGCGTGTCGAGCGAGACATTCACCCGCTTGACCCCCGCCTTCGCCAGCGCGTCGGCGTGGCTCGCCAATTGCGTGCCGTTGGTGGTCAGCGTCAGTTCGGCGAGGCCCCCATGTTCTTTGGGCCCCAACCTGCGGCCCAGCGCGGTGAACAGGTCGATGATGTCGCGCCGCACCAAAGGCTCGCCCCCAGTGATGCGGATCTTGGTCACCCCGCGCGCAATGAAGCCCATGGCAAGATCGTGCAGTTCCTCCAGCGTCAGCACTTCGGCCTTGGGCAGGAAGGTCATGCGTTCTGGCATGCAGTAGGAACACCGCAGATCGCAGCGGTCGGTCACCGACAGGCGCAGATAGGTGATGCGGCGCTGAAAGCTGTCGACCAGCGGCGGCAGGGTGCCCGCCGGCGCGTTAAGCGCAATCAGATCACGTCGGCGAGGCGGGTCAATAAGCACGCCTTATTCATGGCACACGAGATACTGCCCTGTCACCCCGGGCGCATCCGCCAGAAAACGCAGGCTGGCGTCGCGCGCCGATCCGGGCGATCCGGCAACCACATTGACGCGGGCAGGCGCTGCCTCGCGCGCCAGATCGCGGGCCAGCGCGAGGCGCCAGTCGCGGTGATCGTGGTCTGCGGGCGGAAGGATGATCGCCAGCGCGGTCACATCGGGCGCGGCCAGCAACGCGCGCGCGGATTCGAGATAGAACGCCATGAACGCCCCTGCCGCATCGAGCGGGCCTTCCGGCAGACGCCCCGCTTCAAGCTGCCGCATCACGGCCTTACGCTCCGGGGCCGGTCGGTCGTTCGCGGTGCAGGGTGATGCCGATCTGCTCATCCGCTTCGGCAATCGCGAGCTTGACGATCTTGACCGTGACCGCCTCCACCCGCGCATCCTGCACGAACAGCGTCTGGCAGATGTGATCGGCGACCGCTTCGATCAGCTTGAAATGCACCCCTTCGGGCAAGCCACCGGTGGCAGCGAATTTAAGGTCCATGTAATTCTTCGACGCATCGAGGGGCGTATCGGGATCGTAGCGATCCGCCACGGCATAACGCACCGCCATCGAAATGCGCAGCGGCTGCGGCTTGCCGGTTTCCTCGGAATAGATGCCGGTGAGGACATCGACGACGAGATCATTGACTTCGAGGGTGAGCGAATCGGTGCGGGAGTTCATGCGGGCGGCCCTTAGCGCGGATTGGACCAGCGCGCGAAGATTGCGGTAGGCAGCAGCCGGCCGCCCTCCCCGTCCTCGCGCACCGCAAGGTCGCCATGTTCGATCTGCCCCGGCAGCGCGCCGAGCGCCTCTTGCAGCAACCCGGCAATCGCAAGGCTGCTCATCCGCACGGCATAGACCGTCAGGAACAGGAAACGGCTGTCGTTATCCAGCAGCTTGGCGCAGTCGGCGACTAGACCGGGAAGGTGTTCTTCGAGCCGCCACACCTCGCCATCCGGCCCGCGCCCGAACTTGGGCGGATCGAGGATGATCCCGTCATAGCGTCGCCCGCGCCGCACTTCGCGCGCAGTGAATTTCGCCGCGTCGTCCACCAGCCAGCGGATCGGGCGATCCTCCATGCCCGAAAGCGCAGCATTCTCCCGCGCCTGCGCAACGGACTTCTTGGACGCATCGACATGCGCGACCTTGCCGTGCCGCGATAGGGCGAGGCTGCCGAGGCCGGTATAGCCGAACAGGTTGAGGGATTCCGCTTCGGTCATCCCATCAAGCTTACCGCGCATCCATTCCCACACCGGGGCCATGTCGGGGAAGAATTGCAGGTGGCGGAACGGCGTAGGCCTGGCGGTGAAGCGGACATCGTCCCACGCCAGCGGCCAGCCCTCTTCGGGCACCGCCTGGTTAAACTGCCAGCGCCCGCCGCCGTCCTCGTCCGATCCGGGGATGAACTCGCCCGCTGCGGGCCAATCCTCATTGCGCGGTTGCCACAAGGCCTGCGGTTCGGGGCGGATGAAGGCGTGGGGGCCGAATGCCTCCCACTTGCGCCCCGCCCCGCTGTCGAGCAGGCGATATCCGTCCCATCCGGTGCATTCCATCACCAGCGGTTGCTGGATAAGCGTCGCCATCAGGCCGCGCCGGACGCAGCCGCGCGCGCCAGCACATAATCGCGGGTGGTGGCGTAATCGCCGGCCAGTTCGGTGAAGCTTTCCTCGCGCCCGAACAGATCGCCAACGCGCGCGGGCAAGGAAGGCCGCATCCCGATGGCGCGTTCGACCGCGTCGTTGAACTTGGCCGGGTGTGCGGTTGCGAGTGTGACCAACGGCACGTCCGGTGCGACCCCGCCCGCCGCCGCGACTGCCCGCGCCGCGTGGAGGCCGACGCCGGTGTGTGGATCGATCACTTGCCCCGCGCGCTGGAAGGCCCATTGCATCGCCCGCGCAGTCTCGGTCTGGTCGGCGCGCGCGCTGGTGAACAATGTCGACGCTGCCTCGCGCTGCGCATTGGTCAGCCGCATCACCTTGCTCGCCTCGAACGCGTGCATCTGCGCCGCCATCGCCGCCCCGTCGCGCCCGCAACCATCGAACAGCAGGCGTTCGAAGTTCGAGGAAACCTGAATATCCATCGACGGGGTGAGCGTCGCCGTGACGCCGCCAGCAGAGTAATCCCCTGCGCTCAATGCCCGGTGCAGGATGTCGTTGATGTTGGTGGCGACGATCAGGCGTTCGATCGGCAGCCCCATGCGCGCCGCGACATAGCCTGCGAAGACATCGCCGAAATTGCCGGTCGGCACGGAATAGGCGACCTTGCGATCCGGCGCACCCAGTTGCAGCGCGGATGCGAAATAATACACCACCTGCGCCATCAACCGCGCCCAGTTGATCGAATTGACCGCGCCGAGGTTCAGCGTGCCCGTCACGTCGGCGTCGTTGAACATCCGCTTCACATGCGCCTGCGCATCGTCGAAGCTGCCCTCGATGGCGAGGTTGTGGACATTGGGCGCGCGCACCGTGGTCATCTGGCGGCGCTGCACTTCGCTGACCCGGCCCTTGGGATGGAGCATGAAGATTTCGGTGCGCTCCCGCCCGGCGACGGCGGTGATCGCGGCAGAACCGGTATCGCCGGATGTCGCGCCGACGATGGTCAACCGCTGGTCGCGCCGTTCCAGAAACAGCTCGAACAAGTGGCCGAGCAATTGCAGCGCCACGTCCTTGAACGCCAGCGTGGGGCCGTGGAACAGTTCGAGCAGCCAGTGCTGCTGATCCAGCTGAACCAGCGGCGCGACGGCGGCATGGCCGAAATCGCCGTAAACCGCGTGGCAAATGGTGGTGAGTTCATCCTCGGTCAGGCTGCCCGCCACGAAAGGCGACATGATCCGCGCGGCGAGATCGGGATAGGCCAGCCCGCGCATGTCGCGAATCTCGGCCTCGCTGAACTGCGGCCATTCGGCGGGCACATACAGCCCCCCGTCATTGGCTAGGCCCGCAAGCGTCACCCCTTCGAAATCGAGCGCCGGTGCGCTGCCGCGTGTCGAGACATATTGCATGGGAGCGCGAGTTAGCGGCGGCGGCGGCGGATTGCCAGCACGTAGATGATCAGCGCGGTCAGCGCGAAGAAGAACCACTGCCCGGCATAGGCGAGGTGATTATTCGGCAGGTCGCCCGGATCGGGCTTGGCCATCGGCTGGAGCCCTGCGACCGGAGGGTCGGCCACAAGGCGCGGCCCCGGCGCAATCACGCCTGTGATGATGCCGCCGCCAAATTCCGGCTGCGCGATGTCGCGACTATATCCCAGATCGACAAGCACAGTTTGATCGCCGTCGACAGCGCAGGTGGCGCGCTGGACCCAGCCCTTTTGGCCCTTTGACGAAGTGCCGGAAACCGGCTCGATATCGACAACCCTGTCGCAGACAACCCGGCTCGGGCGAAACCACGCCTCACCGGTGTCGCCAGTCACCGGGAAGGCAACCTCGTCGCTGGAACTTGCGGCAGCTTCGTAGCGGGCGAGCAGATCAGCCTTCTCGCCCATACGGCCCAGCTGCCACACGCCAAGCGCGATCATTGTCGCGACTGCGGCCAGCACGATGATCGTGGCGATGATCGGCACGCGGCGGGTCATGGGTGCTGGCGTTCCTCGTAATTGTGATAGACCCACATGGTCTTGTAGAACCTGAGCGCGAAGATCACTGCGCCCACCGTCACCGGTGCCCAGAACGCCAGTTGCAGCCACAAGGGCGGGCGCAGCCATGCGTCGATCCCCAGCGCCGCAAGGATCAACACCAGCGCGAACAGCATCGTCAACACGCCGACGAACCGCCCGCCGCGCTCCAATGCAAGAATATCCAGCCCGCACGCGGCGCACTCATCCGCCAGCAGCGCGGGGGCGGCAAACAGCGTCTTCGCGCCGCAGCGGGGGCATAAACCGGAAAGGGCAGTCGAGATTAATCCCGGCTGCCCGTCCTTGCCCTTGGCTGGTTCACTCGGACCGGTGGGGTCCGCGCTCATCAATGGAATTCGGCGCCCCAACCGCCCCACACGTAGATGGTGACGAACAGGAACAGCCACACCACGTCGACAAAGTGCCAATACCACGCAGCCGCTTCGAAGCCGAAATGCTGACGCGGGGTGAAGTGGCCGAGATAGGCGCGGTACAGGCACACGGCGAGGAAGATCGTGCCGACAATCACGTGGAAGCCGTGGAAGCCGGTCGCCATGTAGAACGCGCTCGAATAGGTGTTGCCACCAAAGCCGAACGGCGCAGCGGCATATTCGTATGCCTGAATGGCGCTGAACAGCACGCCCAGCCCGATGGTCGCCCACAGGCCCTGTTTCAGGCCGGTGCGGTCGCCATGAACCAGCGAGTGGTGCGCCCAGGTCACGGTGGTGCCCGAACACAGCAGGATGATGGTGTTGAGCAGCGGCAGCGACAGCGGATCCAGCACTTCCATGCCTTCAGGAATGAACGCCGTCGTCGAGCCCACAACGCCGAACAGGCTGCTGGTCAGCCCGGTTTCCGCGTCATAATTCAGCGCGGTCGGGAACAGCGCGAAGTCGAAGAAGCTCCAGAACCAGCCGACGAAGAACATCACTTCGGACGCGATGAACAGGATCATGCCGTAACGCATGTGAAGCTGCACCACCGGGGTGTGATCGCCGCGCTCGGCCTCGATCACGATGTTGCGGAACCACATGAAGAATGTTGCGATCAGGCCGGCAAGGCCTGCCCACATGACGATGCTCGATGCCGACCCGAACAGATCGGGGTGAAAGCTCAGCACCATGCCGCTGGTGAAGGTCAGCGCCGAGATCGAGCCGACCAGCGGCCAGATATCGGGTTCAAGGATGTGGTAATCGTGGTTTGCCGTGCCAGCCATTGTCGTCGTCCCGTCCCTGGGTTGCTTGCGGTATCAGTTGGTGCCCGCCGGTGCGGCCGTGTCCGGCCCCGACGTGCGGTGGAAAGTGTAGCTCAAAGTGATCTGCTCGACGCCCTGCATATCCGGATCGTCCAGCACAGCCGGATCGACGTAATACAGCACCGGCATGGTCACTTCCTGCCCCGGCGCGAGGGTCTGTTCGGTGAAGCAGAAACACTGGATCTTATTGAAATGCTTGCCCGCCTGTTCCGGCGTCACATTGAAGGTTGCGGTGCCGGTGACCGGCTTGGAGCTTTCATTGCGAGCAATGTAGGTCGCGATGTCGCGCTGGCCGATGGTGACCGTGTCGGTCGCCTGCGTCGGGCGGAATGTCCATGGTACGTCGCTTGCGGTCGATCCGTCGAAACGCACCGAGATGGTCTGTCCGGTGACCAGTGTGGCAGCCTGCGCCGCCTCCGCCTCGCTCGCGACCTGCGTGGTGCCGCCGAAGCCGGTGACGCGGCAGAACATCTCGTACAGCGGCACGGCAGCGTAACCCAGCCCCAGCATCGCCAGCGCGCCCATGAAGGCAAGCACGCCCACGCGCAGATTGCGGCGCGCGGTGTCGCTGTCATGCAGGACCGGCGGGGTCGTCGCCATCAGCCGTCCCCGATCCGCACAATGGTGATAGCGTAGAACAGCACGACGAAGAACAACAGCGTACCCGCCACAACCCAGTTGCGGCTTTTCTGGCGGCGGCGATATTCGGTTTCCTCTTCGGGCGTCATGCCATCCACCCCTGATAGGCCGCCACCCGGTCTGCCACCAGCGCCGCGAACAGCACGAACAGGTAGACGATCGAATATTTGAACAAACGCTTTTCGGGCAGCATCTTGTCGCCCTCAGCCTTCATCCGCGATCCCACCGGCACCGCCAACAGGATAAACAGCGCCGAAAGCACCACCGCGACCGAACCATAGATCCAGCCGGTTCCGCCAATCGCCCACGGGGCAATCGCGATCGGGGTCAGCAGCAGCGTGTAGATCATGATCTGGCGGCGCGTGACCTTCTCGCCCGCGACCACCGGCAGCATCGGAATGCCGACCTTGGCGTAATCGGACTGCACGAACAGCGCCAGCGCCCAGAAGTGCGGCGGCGTCCAGAAGAAGATGATCGCGAACAGCAGCACCGGCATGGCGGTGATCTCGCCCGTCACCGCGACCCAGCCGATCAGCGGCGGGAACGCACCGGCGCCGCCGCCGATCACGATGTTCTGCGGGGTGCGCGGCTTCAGCCACATGGTGTAGATGACCGCGTAATAGATGATCGCGCCGAGCAGCAGCCCAGCCGCCAGCCAGCCGATCGCCACGCCCATTAGGCACACCGACACCGCCGACAGGAAAACGCCGAAATCGCGTGCATCCTCGCGCCGCATCCGTCCGCCCGGAATCGGACGGTTCATGGTGCGCTTCATGCCCTTGTCGAGATCGGCTTCCCACCAGTGGTTGAGCGCCGCCGATCCGCCCGCGCCCATCGAGATCGCGAGGATCGCGGTGAAGCCCAGCACCGGATGGATGCTGCCGGGCGCAGCCAGCACGCCGCAGATCGCGGTGAAGATCACCAGCGTCATCACCCGCGGCTTGGTCAGCGTGAAAAAGTCACGCCAATCCGCCGGGAGAGCGGCGCTCGTCGGGCTGATCTGAGGGGCGGCTGTTTCCATAGTTCCAGTATTTCTCATCGGCGAAGAGCGCGGCATTGCCGCCGCGCCCTCCCCCTTGTGCTTTGCCATCGGCTTGGGGAGCCCCCTGGCTCCCGCCACCTCAGGCGGTCACGCGTCCGTCCTTACGCGGTTGCCGGACGGTGATCGTGGTAATCATGCGCGTCGGTAATCACCGGCAGCGTTTCGAACTGGTGGTACGGCGGCGGGCTGGGCAGCGTCCATTCCAGCGTCGTCGCGCCTTCGCCCCACGGATTGGCCCCGGCCTTCCGGCCCGCCACCAGCGCATAACCGATGTTGACGAAGAAGAAGACCATCGAGCCGGCCATGATGTAATAGCCATAGGTGCTGATCTCGTGCCAGAAGGTGAAGGCATCCGGATAATCGGGATAACGGCGCGGCATCCCCTGCATTCCGAGGAAGTGCTGCGGGAAGAAGATCACGTTCACGCCGATGAAGAACGTCCAGAAGTGCAGATGGCTGAGCAGTTCGGAATGCATCCGGCCGCTCATCTTCGGGAACCAGTAGTAGAAGCCCGCGAACAGCGAGAACACCGCGCCCATCGAAAGCACGTAGTGAAAATGCGCCACCACATAATAGGTGTCGTGCAGGTTGACGTCGATCCCGCCATTGGCGAGCACCACGCCGGTCACGCCGCCGACGGTGAACAGGAAGATGAAGCCGAGCGCCCACACCATCGGCGATTTGAACTCGACACTGCCGCCCCACATGGTGGCGATCCAGCTGAAGATCTTCACGCCGGTGGGAACTGCGATCACCATCGTCGCCGCGGTGAAATACATCTTGGTGTTCACGTCGAGGCCCACGGTGTACATGTGGTGCGCCCAGACGATGAAGCCGACCACGCCGATCGCGACCATCGCGTAGGCCATGCCGAGGTAGCCGAACACCGGCTTGCGGCTGAAGGTCGCCACGATCTGGCTGATCATGCCGAAGCCCGGCAGGATCATGATGTACACTTCCGGGTGGCCGAAGAACCAGAACAGGTGCTGGTACAGCACCGGATCGCCGCCGCCCGCCGGATCGAAGAAGGTCGTGCCGAAATTACGGTCGGTCAGCAGCATGGTGATGGCAGCGGCCAGAACGGGTAGCGCCAGCAGCAGCAGGAAGGCGGTGACCAGCACCGACCACACGAACAGCGGCATCTTGTGCAGGGTCATCCCCGGCGCGCGCATGTTGAAGATGGTGGTGATGAAGTTGGTCGCACCCAGGATCGAGCCTGCGCCCGCAAGGTGCAGCGAGAAGATCGCGAAATCGACCGCCGGACCGACAGACCCGCTGGTCGACAGCGGGGCATAGACCGTCCAGCCGGTGCCCGCGCCGGGGCCGGAGCCGCCGGGGACGAACAGCGAGAACAGCAGGCTGAAGAAGCCGGCAACCGTCAGCCAGAACGAAACGTTGTTCATGCGCGGAAAGGCCATGTCCGGCGCGCCGATCATCAGCGGCACGAACCAATTGCCAAAGCCGCCGATCATCGCCGGCATCACCATGAAGAACACCATGATGAGGCCGTGTGCCGTGATGAACACGTTCCACATGTGCAGCGCGGTATTGAGATCGCTGCCGCCGCCCATGAACTCGGCCCACCAGGTCAGGTACTGAATGCCCGGTTCGGCGAGCTCAACCCGCATGATGCCCGAAATCGCACCACCGATAATCCCCGCGATAATCGCGAAGATCAGGTACATCGTGCCGATGTCCTTGTGGTTCGTCGACATGAACCAGCGGGCGAAGAAGCCCGGCTTGTGGTCCGCGTGATCATGCGCGTCGTGCGAATGATCGCTGTGGACGTCGAAGCCTTCTGCGGTGGTAGCCATTTTCAGATACTCTCTGATGTTATTCGTTCAATTTTTCAGCGCGCGGTCAGCGCAGCAACCTGTTCGGCGGGTGCTTCTTCGGCAGCAGGTGCCTCGATCACGGCTTCTTCCTCGCCGGGCATCGTGCCGCCCTGCGCCCGCACCCATGCCGCGAACTGTTCGGGCGGAAGCGCCTCGACCGCAATCGGCATGTAGGCGTGGCGCGATCCGCACAGTTCGGAACACTGGCCGTAATACACGCCCGGCTCCTTGATGGTCAGGATCTTTTCGTTGAGCCGACCCGGAACCGCGTCCATCTTGAACCACAAGGAAGGCACCGCGAAAGCGTGGATCACGTCCGCAGCCGTCGTCTGGATACGCAGCGGCACACCGGCAGGCACGACCATGCGGTTATCTACCGCCAGCTGCGCAGGCTCGCCATTGGCAATCGCATCGGCATCGGACAGCATGTTCGAAACGACTTCGATCTCGCCGTGATCGGGGTAGGTGTAACCCCAGTACCACTGGTAGCCGGTCGCCTTGATGGTCACCGCATCTTCGGGCGGAACTTCATACTGGCGGGCCAGAAGCGTGATCGAAGGCACTGCGATGATGACCAGAATGATCACCGGCACGATCGTCCACACCACTTCGATCATGGTGTTGTGCGTGGTCTTCGAGGCGACCGGGTTGGTCCCGCGGTTGAAACGCACCACCACGTAGAGCAGCAGGCCGAGCACCAGCAACGAAATGAAGGTGATCACCGGCAGCAGGATCCAGTCGTGCATCCACAGGGCGTATTCGCCATCGACCGAATATTGATCCTGAAAGGTCAGCGACTTCATCATTGCGCCCGACTCTCCGGTGCGCGGATCGGTCGGCATGCCCTTGCCCTTGGTCGGGGCCATCGGCGTGTAGGCGCCTTCAGTCTGCGCCGCATCGGCGTTGGCCGGCGCGATATTGCCCGGCAGAGCTTCTGCGCCGGGCGCAGTCTGCGCGCCATCGACCTGACCGGCCTCGGCTGCGGTGACGGCAGGCGCCGCACCATCCTGTGCGATCGCGCTTACCGGCGCGAACAGCGCCATCAGCGCTGCCAGCGCCGCAAGGGTAGCCAATTTCATACGGCTGTGCATCTGACCCATCTTCGTGTGCCCAAGTGTTATCTAGGTTTTGATCCCATACCGCAGATCGGCGCATCTTGTTGCAAGGCGTCGATAAACAGCGTTCCGCAGGCTTCGGTGCCAGCTTCATCCTCGCCCTTAGCCGCGCTTGCCGAGTGCCTCAAGCGCTTCTAGGGAGAAAATTATGCAAGCCTCCATGTTTGCCGCGCAAGTGGGAGGTTTCCTTTATGTTTTTTCACGGAGTTCGGCCATGACCGAAGACGAAGTGCTGGCAGAATTCCGCGCCTCGGGCGCTCTGCTTGAAGGCCATTTCAAATTGTCTTCAGGCAGGCATAGCGGTCATTACCTGCAATGCGCGCGGGTGTTGATGAACCCTGCGCGGGCCGCGCGGCTGGCCGAGGCGGTGGTCGCTGGCATACCTGCGGATGTGCGCGCAATGATCGACGTGGTAATATCGCCCGCGATGGGCGGAATCATCATCGGCCACGAAGTGGGCCGGGCGCTGGGCCTCGATGCGATGTTCCTTGAACGGCCCGAGGGCACCTTTCACCTGCGCCGCGGCTTTGCGCTCACCCCGGGCGCAAAAGTGCTGATGCTGGAGGATGTTGTCACCACCGGCCTATCCAGCCGCGAAGCCATCGCCGCCGTGGCGCGCGACGGCGCAGAGGTGATCGCCGAATGCGCGATTATCGACCGTTCCTGCGGCTCGGTCGATCTGGGCGTGCCGTTCTATCCTCTGCTCGCCATTGATTTTCCGACCTATGCACCCGATTCCATCCCCGAAGCGTTGGCCCGCGTAGCTGTGACCAAGCCCGGAAGCCGGAAAGAATGAACCAGACCCTCCATCCCCGTCCCCTGCGCCTTGGCGTGAACATCGATCATGTCGCGACCATCAGGAATGCGCGCGGCGGGGATCATCCCGATCCGGTGCGCGCCGCACAGATCGTGGCGAGCGTCGGCGGAGACGGCATCACCGCGCACCTGCGCGAGGACCGCCGCCATATCCGCGACGAAGATCTGGCGCGTATCCAGCAGGCGACCAACCTACCGCTGAACCTCGAAATGGCAGCGACCCGCGAGATGCTCGCCATCGCGCTGCGTCACAAGCCGCACGCCGCCTGCATTGTCCCCGAAAAGCGCGAGGAGCGCACCACCGAGGGCGGTCTCGACGCCGCCGGGCTGCACAACACGCTGGTGCCGATTGTCGACGAGTTGCGCGGCGCAGGCATCCGAGTCTCGCTGTTCATCGAGGCCGATGAACGCCAGCTCGACACCGCCCTGCGGCTGGGCGCGCCGGTGGTGGAATTCCATACCGGCGAATATGCCCACGCCTTCCTCGACGGGAATCGCGACAAGGTGGAACGCGAAGTGCGCCGCATTTCCGACATGGCCGCGCTCGCCGCCAAGAACGGGATCGAGCCGCACGCGGGCCATGGGCTGACGTTCGAGAACGTGCAGCCGATTGCCGCGATTCCCCAGATCGCCGAACTCAATATCGGCCACTATCTGATCGGCGAGGCGGTGTTCGTCGGGCTCGAAAACGCGATCCGCCGGATGCGCGAACTGATGGATGAGGTGCGGTAGTGGCAGGCGGCGATCTCCCTCCGCTGGCGCGTGCGCAAAAGCTGTGGGCTGCTGCTGCCGCCGCGCTGTTCCTGATCGCCATCGGCTTCCTCGGCTTTGCGCTCAGCACGCGGGTGATGATCGCGTTTGCGGTCGGATGGGTGATCTTGCAGATCTTCGGCTTCGTCGGCGCGGTGAAGGTCGCCAAGGGCGATTTTGCGCACCCGCTGTTCAAGGCGCAGGTGATGCTCCACGTTGTCGCGCTCGGGCTGCTGGCGGCGGTAATGGTAAGGGTGCTTTTTTGATTGCGCTCGCCATCCGGCGAGCGATTTCCTCGCTCACGCGGCCTGAAGGCCGCGTCGCTGCGGGCGGCCGGTCGGCCTTGCGGTCGCTGCGCGCCCGTTCCGGCGCTTTCAAGATAGGTTTGTCATGATCATCGGCCTCGGCTCGGACCTCTGCAATATCGAGCGGATCGCCAATTCGATTGCCCGCTTCGGCGAGCGGTTCGAGAACCGCGTCTTCACCGCCACAGAAATTGCCAAGGCCCGCCGCCGCCCCTTCACCATCGCGGGCACCTACGCCAAACGGTTCGCCGCCAAGGAGGCGTTTTCGAAGGCGGTCGGCACCGGCTTCAAACGCGGCGTCTTCATGAAGGATATCGGCGTCGTGAACGCTCCATCGGGCGCGCCGACGCTCGCGCTGACAGGCGGCGCGGCATTGCGGCTTGAAGAAATGATCCCGGCAGGCCATGAGGCGCGCATTCATCTTACCCTCACCGACGATCATCCATGGGCGCAGGCCTTCGTGATCATCGAAGCCATCCCCCTCTGACGGGCTCCCGACGCACATGGCAACCACCGATACCTCGCATATGACCGAAAACAGCGCCCCCGAAGCACCCCAGAAGGTCAACTGGCTCGCGGAAATCCGCGGGCTGGCGCTGATGCTGCTGGCGGTGCTCGCCTTCCATAGCCTTGTCGCCAAGCCGTTCTACATCCCCTCGACATCCATGATGCCGAGCCTGTGGGTGGGTGATCGGCTGGTGGTGAGCAAATATCCCTATGGCTGGTCGTGGGCCTCGGCGAGTTTTCACCTGCTGCCGCGCAGCGACTGGCGGATTCTGCCTTCGACCCCGGAATATGGCGATATCGTGATCCCGGTGCATCCCATCCGGAACGAGGATTACATCAAGCGCGTGGTCGCCCTGCCCGGTGATACCATCGAAGTGCGCGGCGGTCAGATCATCCTCAACGGCACCCCGATCAAGCGCGAAGTGGTGCCGCCGGTGCGCCTGCCGTTCGAGCCGGGATTGTTCTGCCGCAACATGCCCTGCCTCGACGCGTTCGAGCAGTATCGGGTCACCGGCGCGGACGGCAGCGAGTTCTTCGAGCCGCCGACATGGCGCGAAACCCTGCCCAACGGCGCGACCTATCTCACGATCGATTACCGCGACCAGCGGCTCGACAATTACGGCCCCTACACCGTGCCTGAGGACCACGTGTTCGTGATGGGCGACAACCGCGACGAAAGCGCCGACAGCCGCGCTGAAGCGATCGAGAGCGGGCTGGGTGCAGGCGTGCCGCTGGCCAATATCGGCGGGCGGGCAGAGTTCATCACCTTCAGCCTCGACGGGACGACCACATGGAACCCGGCGAGCTGGTTCACCAGCCTGCGCGGCGATCGTGCATGGACGACTTTGCGCCCGCCGCTCGCCGAAGGCTACGCCACACAGCCTGCGGGCGAATAACGAAGGCTCTGAGCCATGGCCCGCAAGTTCCTCTATTTTATCGCGTTCTGCATCGTTCTGGTGATTGCGGGTGCGATCGGGCTGAGCCTGTTCTCGACCGAACTGACCCGGATGGCGATGGTGCCGACCACCGAGTTTGTCGAACAGGAGCCGTTCGAGGAAAGCGTCTATCAAGACCCGGCACTATGGTATTCGCGCCCCGGCATCGGCGTGAACGATCCGGCGCGCTGGCAGCCGGCCTATGCCGATGATCGCGGGCTGCTGCCCACCCCGGCAGAGCCGCCTGCGGAGCCGTTCGCGGTGTTCTTCGTCCACCCGACCAGCTATCTCAACCGCACCAACTGGAATGCTCCGCTGGAAAACGGCGGCGATCCCGAGGCCGAGCGGATCGCCCGCATCTACCTGCGCGGCATGGCCAGCCCCTTCAACGCGGCGAGCGAAATCTGGGCGCCGCGATACCGGCAGGCGACCATGGGCGCGTTCCTGACCGATGCCGAGGAAGGACGCATGGCAATCGACGCCGCCTATGCCGATGTGCGCGAGGCGTTCCGCTATTTCCTCTCCAGCGTGAAACCCGGCACGCCGATCGTACTGGCGGGCCATTCGCAAGGCGCGCTGCATCTCAAGCGCCTGCTGGCCGAGGAAGTGCGCGGATCGCCAGCGGCCGAGCGGCTGGTCGCGGCCTATATCATCGGCTGGCCGGTGAGCCTTCAGCACGATCTGCCGGCAATCGGCTTTCCCGCCTGCGCCGCGCCCGATCAGGCGGGCTGCGTGATCAGCTGGTCGAGCTTTGCCGAACCCGCCGATCCGGTGATGGTGCTGACCGCCTATGGCAGCACCCCGGCGCTGGATGGCACCGCGCCCGGCAAAACTCCGATGCTGTGCAGCAACCCCCTGACAGGCCAGTTCGGCGGCACCGCGCCTGCCAGCGCCAATCTCGGCACGCTGGTGCCCGAAGACAGCATGGAAAAGGGCGAATTGCGCCCCGGCCTCGTCCCGGCGCGCTGCGACGAGCGCGGTTTGCTGCTGATCGGCCCGCCGCCCGAAATGGGATCATACGTGCTGCCGGGCAATAATTACCACGTCTACGATCTGCCGTTGTTCTGGGCGAACACCAAGGCCGACGTGATCCGGCGGGTCGAGGCGTGGCAGGCCCAAGCGAATTGATCTTCGAGGATGCGCGCGGCTTTGGCGAGGCCGTGGGAGATGCGGGCGGAGCATTGCTCGGCCTCGATCTCGGCACCAGAACGATCGGCACGGCGACCTGCGATGCGGGCTGGCGCTTCGCCACCAACCACATCACCATCCAGCGCGGCAAGTGGGGCCGCGACCGCGAGACGCTGGCCGCGCTGATCAAGGCACGCAGCGTGCGCGGAATCGTGATCGGCCTGCCGCGCAACATGGACGGCAGCGAAGGCCCGCGCGCGCAGGCGAGCCGCGCCTATGCCCGCAACTGCGCCGAAGCCTTCGCGCTCCCCATCCTGCTATGGGACGAACGCTGGTCGACGCAGGCCGCCGAAGCCGCGATGATCGGGCAGGATATGAGCCGCGCCAAGCGCGCTGCGGCGATCGATGCCCACGCCGCAGCGGTGATCCTGCAAGGCGCAATCGACCGATTGGCTGGCGGGGTGCTTTAAAGCGCCGCCCGACGCGCCCGCGCTGCGCCTGCGACCATCCGGCTGCCCGACAATTCGCCAGCGCGCCACAGCGCGTCCTCATCCGCCGGATCGTCGAGCAAATCCGCCCGCGCCTCGAAACTCGCCAGCCGAATCCGGTCGCTTGGATGCGCCGCGCCGGCCCATTCGGCGAACTCCAGCGCGCTATCTGCCCCGCTCGCCACCGCGACGCGCAGAAACGCCTCGGTCGCGTGGGGATTGAGCAGCCGCGCCACCGTGCCGCGCTCCAGATCGAAGCCATACTGATCGAACCACCCCTGCGCCGGGTCGATCCGCATGACGTTGAGCGACACCGACAGGCTTTCGGGCGGCAACTGGCTGTGGACGTCGCGATGCTTGCGGTACAGCACCAGCTTGCCGGGGGAGAGCGTCGAGCGTTCGACGAAGCGCAGCCCCGCATCCTCGCCCGGATAGCCTGCCACTTCGGCATAATCATATTCGTAGTAATCGCTGGCATAGCCCGGCCCGCAATATCCGACCGTGAGAAAATCGAAATTGTGATCATGGGCCGCGCCGTAGACAAAACTTGCCGCGCCGCTCGTCTGGAACACGCAATCACGCGGGGAAGGCCAGATCGCCGCGCGCAGGAAGGCGCTGCCCGCACGGGCTGAACGCGAGCGGCTGAGGATGATCGCCTGCGGGCCATAGCCGCTGGCGATCTCGTCCCCGCCGCGTCCGGCCAGCCGATCCACCAGCAGATCGCCGAGAAAATCGCGATTATTCGCCAGCCGCCGCAGCCAGCCCGCCGCCGCTTCGGTGCTGGCGGTATCTTCGGGGTTGAAATCGATGGCGTCCAGCGCCGCGGTGCACTCCCCCAGCGAGCAGGTTTCGGCGGAAGGATTGTCGATCACCAGCGGCATCAGGCAGGCTCCAGCACAGCAAGTCCGGGATGGGCGGCGACAAGATCGCGGTGCAGCTTTGCCGCAGGATCACCCAGGCTGTCGTCGGGGCGAGCGACCAAGCGCGCCAGCAGCGCCACGCCGCGCGCGGTATCCAGCCCGAGCAACTGACGCAGCGCCTCCCACCGCAGATCGCGCATCGCCGCTTCGTCGAGCGCGAGCCGCTCGATTGCATCCAGCGCCGGCCGGTGCGCGAGCGCCCCCAACACACCCAGCGCCATCATCTGCTGGCTGGTGCGCTTGCAGGCGCTGATCGACTTCAGCAGCGCGCCGCCCGGCAGCGCATATTCGCGCGAGGGTTCGGGATGCACCGCCTCGCGGGTCAGTTGCAGCACCAGCAAGGGGCGCGTCACGGCGGTGATCCGGCGCGCATCGGCCGCGCCATTGCGGTTGATGCAGGTGCCGGGACGACATTCGATCTCATCCGACGCCAAACCCAGCCGAGTCCGCCGATAGAGCGCCGCCCGCCCTGCCCCTGCCAGCACGATCTCATGCGCCTCGCAATCCTCCAACAATGCCGATGATGTGGCGCTTTGGGGCGTGGGTGCGAAGACTGTCAGCCGCAGCGTCGCACGGCCATGTTCCGCCAAGCGGATGCGGGCGAGGCCCAGCGCGGCGGAATAGCCCAGCGGCAGCTGCGCCAACGGCTCGGCCCGCAGGGCTGCAACCAGCGGCGCGATGAAATCACCGGCGAAATCGCGCGCCGCCGCGGGCGTTCGGACAAGCCGCGCCAGCGCGGGCAGATCGGCAAGCGGCGCGCCCGCGCCATATGCCGCCAGCGCCTCGAGCGCGGCAGCCGCTGCGGGCGACGCCCGCCAGCGTGCCAGTGCCGTATCGACACGGCGCTGCGGAGCCTGATGACCCCGCAGCGCCGCAATTGCGGGATGGACGTGCATCGCCAGTCCGCCCCTTCGCTCTCAGAACACCGCTTCAGGCGGAAGCACTTCGTAGAGGTAGACCATGATGTCGACGATCCGGTCGTCGAGCGCGCCACTGGTCTGAAGCACCGAGCCGAACAGCGCCTGCGCGCCTTCGAGCGCCGGGATCTGATCGAGATTGATCTTCGGGAAATCCATCTGCTTTCCTTTCTGGTCGTGCGGAGCCAGCGCCTGCCAGCCCGCAAGGATCAAGGTGACGGGACCGGGCCTGCACATGAAATTAAATGATTGTAACCGGGCCTCCGGCGCTCCTATGCAGCCGGGCATGGATACCTCCCCCGCCCGGTTTGATGCCCGTGAAGCGTCGAAATGGTTCTTTCAGCATGGTCACACCGGCTGGCTCGGCCTCAAATTCGCCGATCAGGGCGACAACTGGGTCGAGCTGGAACTGCCCTGGCGTGAGGATCTGCTGGGCGACCGCAGCCGTCTGGTGCTCGCCTCCGGCCCGATCATCAGCCTGATGGACATGGCCAGCGGCATGGCGATCTGGCGGGCGAGCGGCGGCTTCGATCCGGTGGCGACGCTCGATCTGCGCGTCGATTACCAGCGCCCGGCGCGCGAGCGGGCCAGCGTGCGCGGACGGGTGGAATGCTATCGCCGCACGCGGTCTGCCGCATTCGTGCGCGGGATTGCGCATGATGGCGACCCGGATGATCCGGTGGCGCATGTCGCGGGCGTGTTCATGACGATCGGGGCCGACCCGAGAGCGGGAAACCCCGCCTTGAAGGGCAGCGATGATGCCTGACGCGCGCGAACCACTGGAACTGCCCGCCTATGCCCGGTCCCTCGGGATTACGGTATGTGGGGAGGAGGCCGGAATGCCGGTGCTGACGGTCGCATTCGGTCCGGCGGTCGAAGGCCATCCGGCGCATTTCCACGGCGGGGCGACCGCGGGCCTGCTGGAAGCGGCGGGCTATGCCGCCTTGCACACCGCGCTGCTGGCAGCGGGGCGCGATCCGCAGCTGAAGCCGATCAATATCACAGTGCAATACCTTGCTGCGGGCAAGAGCAAGCCGAGCTTCGCGATTGGCCGGATCACACGGCTGGGGCGGCGCAACGCCAATGTCGCGGTGGAAGCGTGGCAGGATGACCGGACGCGACCGATTGCGGCGGCGGTGATGAATATCCTGATCGTCTAGGGCGTTCTAGGGCGGTGATCCCGGCGTCGGCGTGGCCGCAGGCTGGATCACCACCCCGCCTTCGCCCAGCCGCACTTCGATCGGCACGCCTTCTTGCGACAGCGTCACTCCGCCGCCGTCGATCCGGAGCGTGGTGCCGTCCTCGCCCAGCGGAATTTCTTCCCCTTCGCCGATATCGAGTGGCTGCACCGGCCCTTCGGGATCGGGGGATTCGGTGGCCCGGGGCGGCGGCGCGGCTTCGAGCTTCAGCGCAGCCCGCATGAAATCGCGCCAGATGCGCGCAGGCGTGCTGCCGCCGGTCACGCCCTTCATCGGCGCGTTGTCATCATGGCCAACCCACACGCCCACCACCAGATCACCGGCATAGCCCACGAACAATGCGTCGCGGTAATCCTGCGTGGTGCCGGTCTTGCCGTAATTGGCGATCGGCAGCACCGCATTGCGGCCCGTTCCGCGGTTAATTGCGGCGCGCAGCATCGTCTCGATATCTTCGTGGTCCCCGCGCGACACGCTGTCCTTGCGCGTCGTCAGCCATTCCCACCAACCCTGCTCCTCACGCGCGAAGGCATGGGGTTCGACCGGGAATTCGTTCGCCGCGATCCCGGCATAGGCGGCGGTCAGTTCCATCAGCGTCATCACCGACGTGCCGAGCGCGAGGCTGGGGTCGCCCTCCGCCATCGGCGCGGTGATGCCGAGCGATCGCGCGGTGCGGATCACCTTTTCGCTGCCCACCGCCTGAAACAGCCGGAGCGCGGCGACATTGCTCGATTGCGCGAAGGCTTCCTCCAGCGTGATCTGATCCGAATACCGCCCGCGCGCGTTTTTGGGGCGGTAGCTGCCTTGGGTGATTTCGGTGTTGGGGATGGTGTCGTCCGGCTCCCACCCGGCCTCGAGCGCGGCGAGGTAGACGAAGGTCTTGAAAGTCGAACCCGGCTGGCGGCGCGCCTGCGTGACCCGGTTGAATGCGGATTGGCTGTAATCCTTGCCCCCCACCATGGCGACGACTTCGCCGTTGCGGCGCATCGCCACCAGCCCCACCTGCGCCCCGCCAAGCGGCGCGCGCGCGACCACGCGGTTCGCCAGCGATTGCAGCCGCGCATCGAGCGTGGTGGTGAGCACCTGGCGCGAATAGCTCGCCTCCATCCCCTCACGCGCCAGCGGCAGCGCCCAGTCGGCGAAATAGGTGCCGGTCGGCAGGTTGTCGTCACGCGTGCGCACGTCGATGCGCGGATCGGGCAGCGCGGCGGCCTCGGCAGCGGTGAGATAGCCTTCCTCGACCATCGCGCCCACCACCAGATCCATGCGCGCCCGCGCCCGATCATAATGTTTGGTGGGGGCATAGCGCGACGGTGCCTGTAGCAATCCCGCCAGCATCGCCGCCTGTTCGGGGCGCAGCTTTTCGGGATGACGGTAGAAATAGTGCAGGGACGCGGCGCGCAATCCGTACTGGTTGTCGCCGAAATAGGCGTTCGACAGATAGCGTTCGAGGATCTCGTCCTTGGTCAGCCAGCCTTCCAGCCAAAACGCGATCAAGGCCTCGCGCGCCTTGCGGCTGAGGCTTTGTTCGGGTGTCAGGAAGGTGAACTTGGCGAGTTGCTGGGTAATCGTCGATCCGCCGCCATATCCCGTCCACGCGGCGCGCGCGATGCTGCGCGGATCGACGCCGAAATGCGAACGGAACCGCCGGTCCTCGATCGCGATGAAGGCCTGCGTCACGTGCGGCGGAAGGTCTGCGACCTTGACCGGCGCTTCGACCACCGCGCCGCTGCGGGCGATCGGCGTGCCGTCGCTGGCGAGCAGCGTGACCTGCGGCGGGGCGATGGGTTCAAGGCTTTTGGATAGCGGCGCCGTGGTGGCGAGCCAGCCGATCAGCACGATGAACAGCGCAAGGCCCGCGAGCATTCCGCGTCCCGTCCACCACCACTTGCTGCGGCTGCGCCAGTAATCGCGCTGCCACCAGCGCAGGCGGCGTTTTTCTTCGCCCTCCAGCGCCTCGTCGATTCCGGCGAGCTTGGCGTCCCATGCGTCGAAATCGGGTGTGGCAGACGCGCGCGGGCGGGGGAGATCGTCGTCCTCGTCGGGATCGAGCGGCCGCATCGATTCGTAGAGCGGATAATATCCGGCGGGCGCGTCGCCCCCGGCACCATCCGCACCGCCGCGTGAGCCTTTCCAGAATCGGTCGAACAGCGCCATCGTGAAGACTGTGTTATCAGTCTATGACACTGCGGGGCAAGCGGCTTCCCGTCAGCGCTTTTTCGCCGCGCCTTCGGGCAGGTCTTCGCCGAACACGCGCTGGTAATATTCCGCCACCAGCGTCCGCTCCGCCTCGTCGCACTTGTTGAGGAAGCTGAGGCGGAAGGCGAAACCGACCGATTTAAAAATTTCGTTGTTCTGCGCCCAGGTGATGACCGTGCGCGGGCTCATCACCGTCGAAATATCGCCGTTGATGAAACCCTGCCGGGTCAGTTCGGCGACCTTCACCATGTCGGCGATCAGCTTGTCGTCGGTCTCAGGGGTCTTGGACTTGACGATCTGCTGTTCGACGTCGGCTGCGAGATAATTCAGCGCGACCACGATGTTCCAGCGATCCATCTGCGCCTGATTGATCGCCTGCGTACCGTGATACAGCCCGCTGGTATCGCCGAGGCCCACAGTGTTGGTGGTGGCGAACAGCCGGAACCACGGATTGGGCGTGATGACGCGGTTCTGGTCGAGCAGGGTCAGGCGGCCATCGAATTCCAGAATGCGCTGGATCACGAACATCACGTCCGGACGGCCCGCATCATATTCGTCGAAGGTCAGCGCGACCGGGTGCTGCAGCGCCCAGGGCAGGATGCCTTCCTTGAATTCAGTGACCTGCAAGCCATCCTTAAGCACGATTGCATCGCGCCCCACCAGGTCGATCCGGCTGATATGGGCATCGAGGTTCACGCGCACGCTGGGCCAGTTGAGCCGCGCAGCGACCTGTTCGATATGGGTCGATTTGCCCGTGCCGTGATAGCCCTGCACCATCACCCGGCGGTTATGCGCAAAGCCCGCAAGGATCGCGAGCGTGGTGTCCGGATCGAACACATACGCGCCGTCGGTTTCCGGCACGTGTTCGTCGGGTTGCGAGAAGGCGGGCACCTGCCAATCGACATCGATGCCGAAGACCTCGCGGACATCGACCGTGGTGTCGGGCTGGGTGGGCATGGCGTTGGCGCCGGCGACATTGTTCTTGGAAGGTGCAGTCATCGTGCCGTCCGGTTAGAACGCCTGCGGCCAGCCTGCAAGCGGTGCTTTGTCGCAAAAGGCAGGCAATCTTGGCGAGTTCGTTTCCTTGTGCGCCGAACCGCGCCTATATTGCCCTTCATGGCCGACCCCGTCGAATCGCTGCGTCTCAAACTGGTTGGCCAAGTGCGCGGCGTGTTTCACGATGCGGCCAAGGGTCAGCAACCCACCCCGCCATCGGACGAGGCACTGTTCGAACGCGATACCCCGATCCGGCGGGTGCACGCCGATATTGTCGGCATGATGACCGGCGGGGTGCGCGCGCTGCTGTTGCAGATGCTCCACCCGCATGCGTTGCAGGGCGTGCTCGACCATTCCAATTTCCGCGAGGACATGCACGGGCGGCTGCGGCGCACGGCGCGGTTCATTGCGGTGACGACCTTCGGCCACCGCGACGAGGCGATGAAGGCGATCGACCGGGTCAACCGCATTCACGCGCGTGTCGGCGGGACGCTGCCCGATGGATCCGCCTATACCGCCACCAATCCGCGCACGCTGGCCTGGGTCCATGTGACCGAGGCGCAGAGCTTTCTGGCGGGCTATCTGCGCCACGTCCGCCCCGATATGCCGGGCCACGAACAGGACGAATATTACCGCCAGTTCGCGGTGATCGCCCGCGCGCTGGGGGCCGACCCAGTGCCGGAGACCCGCGCCGAAGCCGAGCGCATTTTCCGTGAGTTGCGCCATGATCTTGCCACCTCGCCGGAAGCGCGCGAGATTGCGCAGCTGGTGCTGAACCAGCGGCCAGACGGGACGCCGCGCGGGGTGCAGACCATGATCACCGCCGATGCTGTCACGATGCTGCCCGACTGGGCGCGTACGATGCTGCGGCTGCAGCGCCCGATGCTCACCGCCCTGCCCGCCCGCGCGGCAACATGGGGCATGGGCCGCACCTTGCGCTGGGCGTTCCGGCAGACTTGAAAAGCGCCATAAGGCGTTACGGGAGGAGGACAGGTCATGAGCTATATCGACGGTTTCGTAATTGCGGTGCCAAAGGCCAATCGCCAGAAATTCATCGACCACGCCAATCACGCCGATCCGCTGTTCGTCGAAATGGGCGCTATCCGCGTGATCGAATGCTGGGGTGATGATGTGCCCGCAGGCCAACACACCGATTTCCGCAAGGCGGTGCAGGCGACCGATGACGAGGATGTCGTGTTCAGCTGGATCGAATGGCCCGACAAGGCGACCCGCGATGCCGGAATGGCGAAGATGATGCGACCCGGAGACCAATCCGATGCCGTTCGATGGGAAGCGGATGATCTTCGGCGGGTTCGTCCCCGTGGTCACGCTCGGGCAGTAGGGGAGAGGAACCGATGGCCGAATTCACTTTCTACACCGTCGCCATGAGCTGCGGCCAGATTTCGCGCTGGGCGCTGCACGAGGCGGGCGCGGAGTACGAGCATGTGATGATGGACTGGGAGACGCGCCCGGAAAGCTTCAAGCACGTCAACCCGATGAACAAGGTGCCCGTGCTGGTGCATCACGTATCGGGCCGCGATTACGTCGTGACCGAATGCGCTGCCATAAACCACTACCTCGCCGAGACGCATCCGGAGGCGGGACTGCTGCCCGACACGCACGAACTGGCCGCCTATTTCCGCTGGCTGTTCTTTGCTGCCGGGCCGTTGGAACAGGCGGTGGTGGCAAAGGCGATGGGCTGGGAAGTGCCAGAGGGCAAGTCCGGCATGGCCGGTTTCGGCAGTCTCGATCTTGCGCTGGATGCGGCGGATCAGTGGTTATCGGCCAATGATTTTGCCGCCGGATCGCGCTTCACCATGGCGGACACCTATTTCGGCAGCCAGTTTGTGTGGGGCCTGCAGTTCGGATCGATTCCCGAACGGCCTGCCTTCCGCGCCTATGTCGATCGCATCACCCAGCGGCCCGCCTATGCCGAGGCCCGCGCCATCGACGCGAACTTGGGAGCAGCCGCGCCGGGTTAAGTCAGCGCCGCGCTCTTGCGCAGCAGTTGATAGGCGTCGACCACTTCGTTCAGCCGCGCTTCGTGCTTGCGGTCGCCGCCGTTGCGGTCGGGGTGGTAACGCCGCACCAGTTCGGAATAGCGCCGCCTGAGCCGCGTCTTGTCGGTATCCGATCCCAGGCCCATCGCCTCCAGCGCCTGCGCCTCCTCGCGCGAAAAGCGCCCGCTTGCCGCCATCCGCGCCTCGCGCTCGGCACGGCTGCGGACACCGCGGGCGCGGGCGGAAATGGCATCGAGCGGATCGGCATAATCGGCCCAGCGCGGCATTCCATCGACATGGGTGTCAGGGCGGAAGGCGCGGCTTTCGGTGCGCCACCCGGCGACCGGCGATTGCGCATCGAGGATTTCCTCGGCGCTCATGCCTTCGAACCAGTCATACCCGGCGTTGAACTCGCGCACGTGCTGCAGGCAGAACCAGCGCCATTCGCCCGGCCCGTCGAACCCGTGCGCACGCGTGCCGGGTGCGCGGAATTCGCCAGCGTCGCGGCAGCCCGGCGCATCGCATTCGCGCCCCGGACACTCGACGCGGCCATGAAATCGTGGTGAAGGCATAGCGGTTGAGAATGGCGACGCGCCCCCCAAGTTCCAAGTCCGAATCGCCATCACCACGTTGCAAAGAAGGAAAGTCTCGATGAGCGGAACCGTTGCCGAGGAAATGCACGCACGCCTGACAGAGGCCTTTGCGCCCGCGCGCCTTGCCATCATCAACGACAGCGCCAAGCATTCCGGCCACTCGGGCGATGATGGGTCGGGCGAATCGCACTTCACCATCGAAATCGAGGCCGAGGCGTTCGCGTCGATGAACCGCCTCGCCCGCCAGCGCGCTGTGATCGCGACGCTAGGCGACATCGTCGGCCAGCGGGTGCATGCGGTAGCGATCAAGGCGAGCGTGCCCGAGGCATGACGCTGAACACCGGCCTGAACACCGCTCTGCGCCTGCGCCGTGCGGCGCGGCTGATCGTGCTCGATCCGGAAGGCCGCGCGCTGATGTTCCGCTATGACGTGCCGGGCCGCCCGCCGTTCTGGGTGACGGCCGGGGGCGAGTGCGAACCGGACGAAAGCTTTGAAGACGCGGCGCGGCGCGAATTGCTGGAGGAAACCGGCATCATCGCCGATCCGGGGCCGCAAATCGCGCAGATGACGCCCGAATTCATCACTGTTCAAGGCGAACCGGTGCAGGCGGACGAGCGCTTTTTCCTGATCCGGGTGGCCGCAGCGGCCATCGACACCAGCCGCCACACCGCCACCGAAAAGGCGCTAATGACGCAGCATCACTGGTTCACGCTCGAAGAACTGGACGACTGGCACGAACCGGTGTTTCCGGTCGAACTGGCCGACATGATCCGGTCTCGAACCGCAACCTGCCAAAACCCTACCTGATTGCTCTCCCCTTCCCCGCTCGCTAGTCCTTGGCAAAACGGGAGAGAGCAATGGACTATACAGGCAAGGTGGCATGGATCACCGGCGCATCATCGGGAATCGGCGCGGCGTTGGCGCGCGAATTGGCAGCGCGCGGCGCGCATCTGGTGCTGTCGGGGCGGGACGCGGCTCGGCTGGCCGAGGTCGCGGCGGATTGCGGCGAAACCTTGATCCTCGTCTTCGATGTGCGCGATGATGCCGCGCTGGCCGATGCCACGGCCAAGGCCATCGCCTGGAAAGGCGGGATCGACATCGCCTTCGCCAATGCAGGGATTTCGCAGCGCAGCCGCGCTCTCACCACCGATATGCAGGTCTATCGCGACATCATCGCTATCGATCTGACCGCGCAGATCGCGTTTTCGCAAGGGCTGATCGGCCACATGGCAGAGCGCGGATCGGGCGCGCTGGCGTTCATTTCGTCGGTCGCGGGCAAGGTCGGCGTGCCGATGCGCACGGCCTATTCCGCCGCCAAGTTCGGCCTTGCAGGCTATGCCGATGCATTGCGCGGCGAATTGTCGCAGACCGGAGTGAACGTCCACACAATCTACCCCGGATCGGTCGCCACCGGGGTTTCGCGCAACGCGCTGACCGCCGATGGCACTGCCCGCGGCCGCAGCGACAAGGCGATCGACGAAGGCATTCGCGCCGATGTCGCCGCGCGCGCGATGCTGGACGGCATGGCTGCAGGCATGCGCGAGATCATCGTCGCGGAAGGCGCGGAACAGGCGATGGGCGAACTGCGCCGCACCCCCGATGCTCTGTTCGACCAGATCGCGGGGATGGTCGCCAAGGGCTATATGGACAAGATGGAGCAGAACTGATGCATTTCGACCTGAAGCGCGTGGCCCTGCCGAACGGCATTCACCTCAACGTGGTGGATGAAGGCCCGGTCGACGCGCCGGTGCTGATTTTCCTCCATGGTTTTCCTGAAAGTCACCGCACCTGGCGTCACCAGATCGCGCATTTCTCCGATCGGTTCCGCTGCATTGCGCCCGACCAGCGCGGCTATCGCGGATCGTCCAAGCCGCAGGATGTGGCCGCCTATACGCCCGACAAGCTGATCGGCGATATCTTCATGCTGGCAGATGCGCTGGGCATCGGCAGCTTCACCATCGTCGGGCACGACTGGGGCGGCGCGATTGCATGGGGCGTGGCGCTGGGTGGGCAACATGCGCGGGTGAACCGAGCGATCATCGCCAACGCCCCGCACCCGGCGATCTTCCAGCGCCTGCTCTACACCCATCCCGGCCAGCGCGAGGCGAGCCAGTACATCCGCGGCTTCCGCGATCCGGCCAATGATGCGCTGGTCAAGGAACACGGCCTAACCGGCCTGCTGCTGAAAGAGGTCAAGTGGGACCGGCCCAGCGCGATGGAGCCGGAAGAACGCGACGCGCTGCTGCTCGACTGGCAGAACCGCGATGCCGCGTTCGGGATGCTCAACTACTACCGCGCCAGCCCGATCGACGTGCCGCTGATGGATGCGCCGTTCGAAGTGCCCGAAGGCTACACGCCGCCCGCCCTGCCCAAGCTGACGATCCCGACACTGGTGGTCTGGGGACTCGATGATCTCGCCCTGCCGCCCGAAAACCTCGAAGGGCTGGAGGACATCGTCGACCCGCTCACCATCGTCCACGTGCCCGATTGCGGACATTTCGTACCGTGGGAAGCGCCGGACGCGGTGAACGCTGCGATGGAGGCGTTTCTGGGAGCGTGATGCCGCGATCGCCGATTACGATTGCGGTGCGTTACGGCTTTTCGGCCTGTGCCCATGCAGTTTACTGGATGCTGTGGCTTGAGCTTGCGTTTTCGCTGTCCGGCGTTGACGTCACGCAGATCGGGAAGCCGGCTGGCGCGACGGTGCCGATCGCGGCGGGATGGGTATGCGCCGGAATCGGAGTCCTCACCATCCTGTCTCTCGGCGTGCGGCGCGTGTTGACCGACGCGAACCGCGCACCGTCCGCCACCCGGACCCTCGCCAAAGCCGCTGTCAGCGCGGCTTACTGGATCGGCGCGTTCGTGTGGCTCAATGAGCCGCTGTTCGGCGCCCTGTTCGGCGACATGGTGAATGCCGAGGGCGAGATCGTCGCGGGGCCTTCGCCGCTGGCGGGTCTGGCGCTGTTCCTTGCGCTGCTGGCCGGATGGTCAGTGATTTCCGCGCTGTGGGATCGCAAGGCCTAGGCGGGACCGATCCACTCCACCCATGCGCCGTGCGGGTGGGCGAAAGCCAGCACCTCGGGCGCTCCATCCGCGCCTGCCCCGTCCCACAGCCGCACGGTTAGCTCGTGGCGGAAAGTCGCAGGATCAGTCTCCAGCGCGACCCAGCCGAGCGGCATTTCGGGCGTGGCCTGCGCGCCTGCCGCCTCGAACGCGGCGGTGATGCGCTGCTGGGTGGCCGCGGGCAGATATTGCCACATGATCGAATGGAACATCACCCGCGCCGTCCCCGGCTGCGCTGGCCGCTTTAGCATCGCGCAGGCAAAATCGCCCGCGTCGGCAGCGATCAGATCGGGCGGCTGCTGGCGGGCCAGCGCAATCGCGGCGTCGATCCGTTGAAGCCGGGCGGGCGCATCGGGCCAGACATAGGCTTTCAACCGCAGGGCGCTGTCCGGATCGGCAAGGTCGATCGGGGTAATGTCGCAGCCCTTCACTTGCGCAATGCCGAACCCCGCAGGCGGAGCGGGCGGCGATACTCCGCGCCATTCGGGCACGATCCGCATCGGCGAATCCACCGGGCCGACCTCGGTTTCGCCCAGCCGGAAGAAATAGCGATCGAGCATGGTGTTGACCCCGGCGCTCGCGCCCAGTTCGAACAGGTCGAAACGCGGCGCGCGCACCCGCTGCGCCAGATACAGCAATCCCGTCATGATGCTGGCTGCCCGCCCCGCCTCGTTCGTCTGCGGCGGCCCGTCGAGCCACGGCAGCAACTCCGCATCGAACCGCCGCGCCAGATCGAGCACCAGCGCATCGACTGTCGCCTGATCGGTCACTTGCCCTGCATAGACCTGCGCCAGCCGATCATCCGCGCCGGTCAGCACAAGGTGGTGCAAGCCGCCCGCCAGCCGCAGCGGCAGCGCGTCCTTCAGCGTCAGCCCCTCCCAGCCGGCGATTCGCCGCCCCGTCGCCGTATCGCTGGCGCGCACCCCGGCCAGCGCCCGGACCACCCGCACGGTGGCGGGCGCGCCGTTCTCCTCGGCATGGCGGGCCTGCCATTCCAGCGCGGCGGCGAAGTCTTCCAGACCCATGATCCCGCGCTCGCGTAACGCCATTCCCATTGCCCTTTTCCCGCACCGCCCTTAAGTCCCCGCTCGATCATGACCACCAATGGCAACCACGACAATCCCGGACAGCTGACCTTTGCTGTCCCCAAGGGCCGCATTCTTGACGAGGCGCTGCCGGTGATGGCGCGCGCCGGGGTCGAGCCTGAAGCCGCGTTCCACGATCCCAAGTGCCGCGCGCTGGCGTTCGGCACCAACCGCGCCGACATGCGCCTGATCCGCGTGCGCGCCTTCGATGTCGCGACCTTTGTCGCCCACGGCGCGGCGCAGGTCGGCATCGTCGGCTCCGATGTGATCGAGGAATTCGACTACGCCGATCTCTACGCTCCGGTCGATCTCGGCATCGGGCTGTGCCGCCTGTCGGTCGCGCGGCTGGCCGAGGACGGGGAGAACCCTGCTGGCGCGAGCCACCTGCGGGTGGCGACCAAATATCCCAGCCTCACCCGCCGCCATTTCGAGGCTGCCGGCGTGCAGGCCGAATGCGTCAAGCTGAACGGCGCGATGGAGCTGGCCCCCTCGCTCGGGCTGGCGCGGCAGATCGTCGATCTGGTATCGACCGGCAAGACATTGAAGGAAAACGGATTGGTGGAAACCAGCACGATCCTCGAAATTTCGGCGCGGCTGATCGTCAACCGCACCGCGCTGAAGACCGATCGCCGCGTCGCCGCGCTGGTCGATGCCTTCCGCCGCGATGCCGAAAGCGGGAACGGAGCAGCAGCGGCATGATCCCGATCCTCTCCACCCTCCAGCCCGATTTCGCGCGGAAATTCGACCGCATCGTCGATGCGCGCCGCGAAACCGACAGCGATGTTGCAGGCCAGGTCACCGACATCCTGCGCGCCGTCAAGGCACGCGGCGATGCGGCACTGGTTGAATATACCCAGCGGTTGGATGGCTACACGATGGCGGACGAAGCCGACTGGTCGGTGCCGCGCGAGGCGTGCGAGCAGGCTTATAATGACCTGCCGGGGGACTTGCGCGACGCGCTCGAACTCGCGGCGGCGCGCATCCGCAGCTATCATGAGGCGCAGCTGCCCGAGAACCGCGACTATGTGGATGCTGCAGGCGTGCGGCTGGGCGCGATCTGGCGGCCGGTCGATGCGGCGGGGCTGTATGTTCCCGGCGGGCGGGCGGCCTATCCCTCGTCGCTGCTGATGAACGCGATCCCGGCGCGGGTCGCCGGGGTGGAACGGCTGGTGGTCGTGACCCCGACGCCCAAGGGACAATCGAACCCACTGGTGCTCGCCGCGGCGCATATCGCGGGCGTGGACGAGATCTGGCGCATCGGCGGGGCGCAGGCGGTGGGCGCACTCGCCTATGGCACCGAACGGATTCGTCCTGTCGATGTGATCACCGGCCCGGGCAATGCCTGGGTGGCAGAGGCCAAGCGCCAGCTTTACGGCGTGGTCGGCATCGACATGGTCGCCGGGCCTTCGGAAATCCTCGTCATCGCCGATGGCAAGAACGATCCCGACTGGATCGCCGCCGATCTGCTGTCGCAGGCCGAACATGATCCGACCTCGCAGTCGATCCTGATCACCGACGATGCAGGCTTCGCACGGCAGGTGGAAGATTGCATCGACCTGCAGATCAGCCAGCTTTCCACCGGCAAGACCGCGCGCGCCAGTTGGGACGCGCACGGCGTCATCATCGTGGTCAATGATCTGCTGGCCGAAGCCCCGGCGCTGGCCGACCGGCTGGCCGCCGAGCACGTCGAACTCGCGGTCGACGATCCCGAAGCGCTGATGCACAAAATTCGCCATGCGGGCAGCATCTTCCTCGGCCGGATGACGCCCGAAGCGGTCGGCGATTACGTCGCCGGACCGAACCACGTGCTGCCCACAGGCCGCCGGGCGCGGTTTTCGAGCGGGCTGTCGGTGCTTGATTTCATGAAGCGCACCAGCTTTCTGGGGCTCGATGAAGCTTCCTTCAACGCCATTGGCCCGGCCGCCGCGACGCTGGCCCGTGCCGAAGGCCTGCCCGCCCACGCCAAGTCCGTGGAATTGAGGATCAAATGAACACGCCGCAACGTTCCAAAGCCCGTTCGGCCGCGCGCCTAGCTGCCGTGCAGGCGCTCTATCAGCAGCACATGGAGGGCACCGCGCTCGCCCGGCTGCTCGACGAGTTTCACCAGCATCGGCTGGGCCGCACCATCGATGATGACGATTTCGACGATGCCGAATATGCCGATGCCGAAGTGCCGTTCTTCGACGATGTGGTGCGCGGCGTCGACGCGCGGCGTGACGAGATCGATGCGCTGGTAGCAGGCAGGCTCGCCGCCGGATGGAGCATCGCGCGGCTGGACAAGGCGATGCTGCAGGTGCTGCGCGCGGGCACCTACGAACTGCTGGCCCGCCGCGATGTGCCGGCAGCGGTCGCGATCAACGAATATGTCGAGGTCGCCAAGGCGTTCTTCGACGACGGGCAGGCCAAGTTCGTGAACGGCATTCTCGACGCCGTGGCCAAGGACGCGCGCTCGGGCTAAACCGGCCCGCAGCATGAACGAGACCGAATTCATCGCCGCCCTGCGCAAGCTGCCGCTCCATCCCGGAGCGCGCGGTCTGGAGGATGATTGCGCGATCCTGACCATCGGCGCCGAAACGCTGGTCATCACTCATGACATGATGGCCGAAGGCACACACTTCCGCCCCGATGCTGATCTGGCCGACGTGGCGTGGAAACTGCTCGCCGCGAACCTTTCCGATCTGGCTGCCAAGGGGGCGGAGCCGGTCGGCGTGCTGCTCGGCCATTCGCTGGGGAGCGATGATGCGCGCTTTCTTGCAGGGCTGGACGAAGCCTTGCGCAGCCTCGGCACGGTGCTGATGGGCGGCGATACGGTCGCCGCCACCGGCCCCAGCACTTACGGTATTACCGCGATCGGGCGGGCGACCCATGCTCCGGTGCCGTCGCGCGGCGGGGCAGCGGCGGGCGACGGCGTCTATGTCACCGGCCCTGTCGGGCGGGCAATGCTGGGTTACGAAGGCGATCCGCAGCACCTTGCCGCCTTCAACCGCCCGGCCCCGCGCATGGCCGAAGGGGTCGCATTGGCCCCCTATGTCAGCGCGATGATGGATATCTCCGACGGGCTGCTGCTCGATTGCTGGCGCATGGCGTGGACAAGCGGCGTGACCTTCGCCCTCGCGGCCGACGCGGTTCCGGTCGCTGACCGAACGCGCTTTGCCGAATGCGTGCGCTGGGGCGATGATTACGAATTGCTGTTCACCGCGCCCGAAGCCGCCGCCCTGCCGGTGCCAGCGGTCCGGATCGGCGCGGTTCGCGCGCGCGGATCGGCCCCGCTGCTGCTCGACGAACCCCCGCTCGCCGACCCTGCCGACCTCGGCTACCGCCACGGCTGACGCGCCGACGCCGCGCCGTCATCCCTCCGGAACCGGTGAGAACCCGCAGGAAAGCGCGCATTGGCGCACGCCGCAGGCTTGCCAGTGCAGTTCCAGCCCCTAAGACTGTGCACCCTTGCGCCCGCGGGTTTCAAAATAAGAGGCGCATGCGTCCCGGCCAACGGGACGGTACAGACGAGAGGGGATAACTCGTGAATTTATTGCTCATTTCAATCGGGCTGGGACTGCTCGCCATTGTCTATGGCGTCTTCACCAGCAGCCAGGTGCTGCGTGCCAGCCCTGGTAATGCGCGGATGCAGGAAATCGCCGCAGCGATCCAGGAAGGCGCGCAAGCTTATTTGAACCGTCAATACACCACCATCGCCATCGTCGGCGTGGTGGTTGCTGCCGTGGTCGCCTTCGCGCTCGGCATGGTGCCGGCCGTCGGCTTTGTCGCGGGCGCGGTGCTTTCGGGCGTGGCGGGCTATATCGGGATGAACATCTCGGTGCGGGCCAATGTGCGCACTGCCGAAGCCGCCAGCACCAGCCTGCAATCGGGCCTGACGCTGGCCTTCCGTGCCGGCGCGATCACCGGGATGCTGGTGGCCGGGCTCGCGCTGCTCGCGATCGCAGTGTTTTTCTATGTTCTGATCGGTCCGATGGGCATGAGCCCGTCTGACCGGGTGGTGATCGACGGCCTCGTCGGTCTCGCCTTCGGTGCCTCGCTGATCTCGATCTTCGCGCGTCTGGGCGGCGGGATCTTCACCAAGGCGGCGGATGTCGGCGCTGACCTCGTCGGCAAGGTCGAGGCGGGCATCCCCGAAGATGATCCGCGCAACCCTGCCGTGATCGCCGACAATGTGGGCGACAATGTGGGCGACTGCGCGGGCATGGCCGCCGACCTGTTCGAAACCTATGTCGTAACCGTCGGCGCCACCATGGTGCTGACCGCGCTGTTGCTGACGCAGCTGGGCGATCTGCTGCTGCCGCTGATGGCGTTGCCGCTGCTGATCGGCGGGGCGTGCATCGTCACCTCGATCATCGGCACCTACTTCGTCCGCCTCGGCTCCAGCGGCGCTGGCGCAACCAACGTGATGGGGGCGATGTACAAGGGCTTCATCGTGACCGCGGTGCTCTCTATCCCGCTGATCTGGTTCGTGACGCAATATGCGCTGGGAACCGGCGGCATGGATATGAACACGGTCATCAACCCTGCGCAGGGCATGGTCGAATTCACCGGCAGGGATCTGTTCTACTGCGCGTTTCTGGGCCTCGTCATCACCGGGCTGATCATCTGGATCACCGAATATTACACCGGTACGAAGTTCCGTCCGGTGCGGTCCATCGCGAAAGCTTCGGAAACCGGCCACGGCACCAACGTGATTCAGGGGCTTGCAATCAGCCTTGAATCGACCGCCCTGCCGACACTTGTGATCGCGGCGGGCATCGTGATCGCCTACCAGCTCGCCGGGCTGATGGGCATTGCCTATGCGGCCACCGCGATGCTGGCGCTAGCCGGCATGGTCGTCGCGCTGGACGCCTATGGCCCTGTCACCGACAACGCGGGCGGCATCGCCGAAATGGCGGGTCTGGATGACAGCGTGCGCGAGCGGACCGACCTGCTCGATGCGGTCGGCAACACCACCAAGGCGGTGACAAAGGGTTATGCGATCGGTTCGGCGGGCCTCGGCGCGCTGGTGCTGTTCGCGGCCTATACCACCGATTTGACGGTGTTCTTCCCGGCCTTCCGTGACGGGGTTCTTGCCAATGGCGAGGTCTCTTTCAGTCTGGAAAACCCCTATGTGATCGTCGGCTTGTTCCTCGGCGCGCTGCTGCCCTACCTGTTCGGGGCGATGGGCATGACCGCAGTGGGCCGCGCGGCGGGTGACGTGGTGATCGACGTGCGCAACCAGTTCCGCGAAAATCCGGGCATCATGGCGGGCACCAGCAAGCCCGATTATGCCCGCACCGTGGACCTCGTCACCAAGGCGGCGATCAAGGAAATGATCATCCCGTCGCTGCTGCCGGTGCTCAGCCCGATCGTGGTGTATTTCGTGATCACCGCCATCGCGGGGCAGGACAACGGCTTTGCGGCGCTCGGCGCGCTGCTGCTGGGCGTGATCGTCAGCGGGTTGTTCGTGGCGCTGTCCATGACCGCCGGTGGCGGCGCGTGGGACAATGCCAAGAAGTACATCGAGGACGGCAATCACGGCGGCAAGGGTTCCGAAGCCCACAAGGCCGCAGTGACAGGCGACACGGTCGGCGATCCGTACAAGGACACCGCCGGCCCCGCCGTGAACCCGATGATCAAGATCACCAACATCGTCGCGCTGCTGCTGCTGGCCGCGCTGGCGCATGGGGCGGCTTGACGCTTCACGTCTCGTGAACAAACCAAACCCCGCCGGAAGCGATTCCGGCGGGGTTTGTTTTTGCGCAGTGGCCTGTCGCCGCATCGGACAACGCCCGCTCCCGCTGAGGCTTGCGCGCGTCGAGAAAGCTCGGGTTGACGGGAACGTAAGCCCGCAGCATGGCCTTGTGCCATGACTGACACACCCTCACCCACGCCGGACCAGCTGGTCGCAGGCCTGATCCGCCTGCTGACGGTCGAGAAACGCGCAGCCGATATCTACGCCGGGCCGCCGCAGCAGGACGGGATCGGGCGGGTGTTCGGCGGGCAGGTGTTGGCGCAAGCGTTGCAGGCAGCGCAGGCCAGCGTGACCGACGGCAAGCGAGCGCACTCGCTCCACGCCTATTTCCTGCGCGGCGGGCGCGAGGGTGCCCCGATCGAATACCGGATCGAGCGCGATTTCGACGGGCGCAGCTTCGCCAACCGCCGGGTGGTCGCCAGCCAGGAAGACGAGCACGGCACGGCGGTGCCGATCCTCAACCTCACCGCCAGTTTCCAGCTACCCGAAGACGGGCTGGAGCATGTCGATTCGCCGATGCCCGACGTCGCGCCGCCCGAAGACCTGCGCCCCGATATCGCCATTCGCCGCGAGATTGCCGAGCAATGGGGCGACAAAATGAACGAGGCGCAGCGCCGCTTGATGTTGCGGCCACGCCCGATCGAAATGCGCTCCATCGACCGGTTGCACTGGATGAGCAGCGAACCGAGCGAGCCGCGCGCGCATAGCTGGTTTCGCGTCTGCGCCCCGATCACCGGCGCGGACGATACGCCCGAACTGCACCGCGCGATCATCACCTATGCCAGCGATTACACCCTGCTCGGCACCAGCGCGCTGCCGCACGGCCTTTCCTGGATGCGTAACGAATTGGTGGGTGCCAGCCTCGACCACGCGATCTGGTTCCACCGCGACGCGCGCGCCGACGAATGGCTGCTCTACGCCACCGACGCGCCGTGGAGCGGCAGCGGACGCGGCTTCAATCGCGGGCGGATCTTCAATCAGGCCGGAGAACTGGTGGCGAGCGTCGCGCAGGAAGGCATGATGCGGAAGCGGGTGAAGAAATAGCTCATCCCGTCATTGCGAGGAGCGCAGCGACGCGGCAATCCATGGACTGCCCTCACCGCCCGCATGACGGTGGGTCCATGGATTGCTTCGCTCCGCTCGCAATGACGAATTCGGTGTGTGGATCGGCGCGCAGCGCCGCAAGCGCGACTGCGCGCCCTCAGCGACGCGCCCGCATGGCGTGTGAGCGAGGATTTCGCAGCCCTGACCGGCTGCGGAAACACCTAATGCGCCAGCAGGATCGGCATCTGCGGCTCACTCAGCATCCGCCGTGTGACGCCGCCCAGCAGCATTTCCGCCAGCCGCGAATGGCCATAGGCGCCCATTACCATCAACCCGCATTTGCGCAGTTGCGCGGCGGAAAACAGCGAGTCGGCAATGCTGGCCTCGCCGCGCTCGATCGCGATCACCTCGCAATCGATCCCGTGGCGGCTGAGATATTGCGCGCCTTCGAGAGCGGGGAAATCGAACCGCTGCTTGTCCGAAGGCTCGTCAATGCTGACCAGATACACCTTGCCCGCCGCCGCCAGCAGCGGGGTCGCCGCCCGCAGCGCGTGGGCGGCTTCGGCCGAGCCGTTCCAGGCGACCATCACCGGGGCGTTCACATCGAAGTTTCTGGCGTCGCCGGGCACCACCAGCACCGGAACCGGCGCCTTGAGCACAAGATCGCCCACCAGCGTCGATGGCCCGCGCCCGTTCTCGCCCGCGTTCGAAGGGCCGACGATCACCAGATCAGCCAGCGCCGAATGTTCGATCAGCCGGTGCTGGGCAATGCCATAGAGAAACCGCCAGTCCCAGCTGACGCCTTCATTGGCGAGGTTCGCTTCGGTTTCGGCGCGCAGGTGCTCGGCGTTTTCCTTGATCACCGGCATCGCGGCGGCAATCGCCGAACCGTAGAAATCGCCCGGCGCAAAGACTTCGTAACTGACCGCCTGCAGGCAGGTGATGTGGCCATTGGTGGCCCGCGCAATATCGAGTGCGACCTGAAGGCGGGCAGGCATGGCGGCATCGTGATCGACATGAAGCAGAATCGATTTCATGGCTGTTCTCCCGTTGATGAGGTCAGAATGCGCCCGCATCGTGCCCGTTGCCTTGATCGGGATCAAATTTGAACGTTCCCGCGACGGGGGCATCACAGTCCCCTTGCCAGCGCGCGGTGCGTTGGTAGTCTCCGCGCGGGAGAAGAACCATGCAGATCACGCGCCATCCGCCGGTGAAGACCAGCCTCCAGCCGTCGAACCACCCCTATCTGACGGGACCGTGGACGCCGCTGCACGAAGAAGCCGACGTGGCGCTGCTGCCGGTGATCGAAGGCGCGATCCCGTCCGATATCGACGGCATCTACCTGCGCAACACCGAAAACCAGGTGCATCAGCCGCTGGGCCGCCACCACCCGTTCGATGGCGACGCGATGATCCATCAGGTCAACATCTCCGGCGGCAAGGCGAGTTACCGCAACCGCTTCGTGCGCACCCATTGTTTCGAGGCGGAGCAGATCGCGGGGCAATCGTTGTGGGGCGGGCTGATGGACCCGGTCGGCACCAGCAAGCGCCCCGGCTTCGGCGCGCATGGCGGGCTGAAGGATACAGGCTCCACCGACATCATCGTCCATGCCGGCACCGCCTATGCGACGCTGTACCAGTGCGGCGAGGCGTGGATGCTCGATCCCGTCACGCTCGGCAGCCGGGGGAAGGCGCCGTGGGTGCCGCTCGACGGCATCTCGGCCCATCCCAAGGTGGACGAGGACACCGGCGAGCTGATGTTCTTCAACTATTCAAAATACGCGCCGTTCATGCATTACGGCGTGGTGGACCGCACCGGGCAGCTGGTGCACTACGTCCCCGTCCCGCTGCCCGGCCCGCGCCTGCCGCATGACATGGCGATAACCAAAAACTGGTCGATCCTCAACGACATGCCGCTGTTTTGGGACGAGGATCTGCTGCGCCGCGACATTCATGCGGCGCGCATTCACGATGGCATCCCCACCCGCTTCGCCCTGATCCCGCGCCATGGCCAGCCGGAGGATATCCGCTGGTTCGAGGCCGAGCCCACCTACGTGCTGCACTGGACCAACGCGTATGAAGAGGGCGACGAGGTCATCCTCGAAGGCTATCATCAGGCCAAACCTATGCCCGATCCGATCGAGGAAATGGGCCGCTACAGCCACATGATGGCCTATGTCGACGAACACAGCTTTCAGAGCCGCCTCCACCGCTGGCGGTTCAACCTGAAAACCGGCGAGACCCGCGAGGAACGGCTGACCGACCGGATCGTCGAATTCGGGACAATCAACCCGCGTTTTGCCATGCGCAAAAGCCGCTATGTCTGGTCGACCACCACCCGCCCCGGCTGGTTCCTGTTCAACGGCTATGTCCGCCACGACACCGAAACGGGCGAGGAACAGGTCTACCGCCTGCCCGAAGGCGTCTATGCCAGCGAAAGCCCGATGATCCCGAAGAAACCCCCCGCCTCAAGTAGCGAAGCGGTAGGGCACAAAAACGCCTCAACTAGCGAAGCGGTAGGCGAACAAGAAGGCTACCTTGTCACCTTTCTGATCGACGAGAACACCGGCACTTCCGAATGCGCCATCCTCGATGCATCCGACATCGCCAAAGGCCCGATCTGCCGCCTCGCGCTGCCGCACAAGATCTGTTCGGGCACGCATTCGGTGTGGGTCGAGCATGACCAGCTGCGCGCCGACGCAGCCTTTCACGCCAGCCGCTTTGGGATGACGTCATGACACCGGTCGAAGCGCCTGCGTCGCTCGTCGCGGGCGTGCTTGTGGATTAAGGGCGGCGTTCCTAGTTTGTGCCCATTGCACTTTCGTTTCGGGGACTCCCAACATGACATTCCGCCTTGCGCTTGCCACTTCGACCGCGCTGCTCCTCACCGCCGCGCCCGCGCTGGCCGATCACCACGCCGCCAGCCCCGTCGCCGCCCCCGGCACCGCCGCAGCGCAAGCGTCCGAGCATGACAAGCTGTTCGCGCTGTTCGCCGATGCCGACGCGCGCGAACTGGCGCTCAACCCGCTCAATCGCCTGTTCCGCGGCGATGACGAAGGCGTTGACCGGCTCGGCGATTTCCTCACCGATTCCGCCTTTCTCGCGGATCGCACCGACACCCAGCTCAACCTTGCGCTGCTCGCCCAGATCGATCGCGCGAAGCTTTCGCCCACCGATGCGCTTGCCTATGACGTGTTCGAATATACCGAGCAGCAGGCGCTGGAAGGTGCGACCGACCGCATCCGCGCGCTCACCGAAGTGCGCCCGGTCAATCACTTCTCCGGCTTCCACACCTTCTACCCCCAATTCGCCAGTGGCAATGGCGCCGCGCCGTTCGAAACGATCGGCCATTACGAAGACAACCTTGCGCGGCACGACGATTACATCGCCATCACCGACCGTTCGATCGACAAGTTTCGCGAAGGCATGGAAACCGGCGTGGTCGAAACCAAGCTGACCATCGGCAATGTCATCCAGCAGTTGGATACGCAGCTGGCGATCCCGGTGGCGGAATCGCAGTTCATGGGGCCGGTCGCCAAGTTCCCCGACAGCATTTCCGCTGCCGACAAGGCGCGGCTGACAGCCGCCTACGAGGCCAAGACCCGCGAAATCTACGCCGCGCACGAACGGCTGCGTGACTTCCTGCGCGACGAATACATGGCCGCCGCGCGCGACAGCGTGGGGCTGAGCCAGATGAAGGGCGGCGCGGAACTTTACGCCCAGCTGATCGAAAGCACGACCACGCTGCCGCTGGATGCCGAGACGATCCACCAGCTCGGCCTGTCGGAAGTCGAGCGGATCAAGACCGAACTGGAAACGATCAAGGCCGAAGTCGGCTTCGACGGCACTCTCAACCAATTCTTCGACTATGTCCGCACCGATCCCAAGTTCCAGGCGGAAAGCCGCGAGGCGTTGACCCAGTCCTATTACGACATCGGCAAACTGGTCGACGCGAAGATCGGCGACTATTTCTCGCTGCTGCCCAAGGCGCCGCTCAAGATCGAGCCCTATGATCCCTCGATCGAGCAGTTCCAGGCGGGCGGTTCCTATCAGCCGGGCACGCCTGACGGATCGCGTCCGGGCACGTTCTATTTCAACGCCTATGACCTGCCCAGCCGGCTGACCACCGGCAATGTCACACTGTACCTGCACGAAGGCGCGCCGGGGCATCATTTCCAGATCAGTCTGGCGCAGGAAAACGAGGCGCTGCCCGCTTTCATGCGGTTTGGCGGCACCACGGCCTTTATCGAAGGCTGGGCGCTGTATGCCGAGACGCTGGGCGAGGAGATGGGTTTCTACACCGATCCGTGGAACCGTTACGGCACCTTGCAGGACGAACAATTGCGCGCGATGCGGCTGGCAGTCGATACCGGCCTGCACGCCAAGGGCTGGACCCGCGAGCAGGCGATCGACTTCATGCTCGGAAACTCCGGCATGACCCGCACCGAAGTGGTCGCCGAAGTGGAACGCTACATCGCCATTCCGTCGCAGGCGCTGGCCTACAAGATCGGCGCGCTGAAGATTCAGGAACTGCGCGAACGGGCCGAGACCAAGCTGGGCGACAGGTTCGAGATCAAGGCGTTTCACGAACAGGTATTGAACACCGGCGGGCTGCCGCTGGCGATCCTCGAACAGAAGATCGACCGCTGGATCGCCGACCAGATGCCAAGCTGACGGGGGTCGCGGGCGGGCGGCTTTCCTACCCTGCAGTGCGGTCGTAGGAAGCCTGCCATGCCTTGCCGCTTCGTATCCCGCCTGCCGTCTATCGGATTGCTGAAGCCCCGAACGGGGCGGCAGAGGCGTGTCGGAGGGGCGGGTTTTCTGTCCTTGGACAGTGTCTCATGTGTCTCCTACAGGCCGCCCGGCGCGCGCACCGGCGGAGGTCGCCTGCTCGACTCGTCGCATCCTCTGCCCCAGTTGCCCGCTCCTTTGGCAACCGGACTAACGCTGTTCATCGGGCAGCAAGGTAATTCTGAACACCGGTCTGCGGGCATAACGCCAACGAAGGGCCGAACCACAGGATCGCCGGCCCGAACCACAGGAGCATTCGCATCATGACCAACCCCGCCCGCGCCCCGCGTGCCCCCCTCACCCTCGCGCTGCTCGCCGCGCTTGCCATGCCCGCCAGCGGCGGTCTGTCAGCTCAGGAAGTCGCCCGTGACGGCGAAGTGCTGACCACGGTTTACGGCAACCTGCCGACCATGACTGAAATGTCAGAAGGTCCGCGGATCGACGGCATCATCTCCGCGCGTCAGGGCCAGCGCCTGCAGATCACCTCCGACGATGGCACCAGCACCACCCTTACGCTACACCCCGAAACCGAAATCCGCAGCCGCGGCGGTTTCCTCGGGATCGGCAACAAGACCTTCGATCAGAGCGCGCTGATCAACGGCCTGCCGGTGCGCGTGCGCACGCGCCAGTATGGCGAAGGTCTCGTGGCGAGCGAAGTGCGCTTCACCAGCGATGACCGGGTGATTGCGGCGATGATCCGCGGCGGCACGGCGCAGCAGTTCGCGCAGCAGGGCGCAGCGATCCAGCAGAACGCCGCCGCTACCGAAGCGCTGCGCGGCCGACTGGGCGATATCGACAAGTACAACCTGAAGAGCACCACCAACGTCTATTTCGACACCGGCAAGGCGGTGATCTCGCCCAGCGCGAAGAACCAGCTGTGCGCGGCCGCGCAGGAAGCCAACGCCAACGAGAATTCGCTGATGCTGGTGCTGGGTTACACCGATTCCACCGGCTCGCCGGAGATCAACCAGCCGCTGTCCGAAAAGCGCGCTGCGGCAGTGGTCAACTACCTGCAGCAGGTGTGCAAGTGGAAGCCGTACCGGATGCTGACCCCCACCGGGATGGCGACCGCCGATCCGGCCGCCGACAACACGACCGAAGCGGGCCGCGCACAGAACCGCCGCGTGTCGGTCAACGTGCTGGTGAGCAAAGCGCTCGACGGGCAGTAATCGAAGGCAGGGGGGCGGGCCTTGGCGGCCTGCCCCACTTGCTACGCCTCACCCTCCGGCGTGGTAGAAGTCGTAGATCTTGCGGGCCACCGCCGCGCTGACGCCAGGGGCGCGTTGCAGGTCTTCCAGCGCCGCGGCGCGGATCTTGCTGGCGGTGCCGAAGTGCAGCAGCAACGCGCGCTTGCGGGCCGGGCCGATGCCGGGGATCTCGTCGAGCGGTGACGCGGTGATCGCCTTGGACCGCTTGGCCCGGTGCGCGCCGATGACATAGCGGTGCACCTCGTCGCGCAGGTTCTGCAGGTGGAACAATAGCGGCGAATTGACCGGCAACTGCTTCTCGCGCCCGTCGGGAAAGTGGAACACCTCGCGCCCCTCGCGCCCGTGATGCGGCCCCTTGGCGATGCCGATGACAGCGATGTCATCCGCGATGCCGATCTCGGTGAGCACGCGCATGACGCTGGATAGCTGGCCCTTGCCGCCGTCGATCAGGATCAGGTCGGGCAGGATGGTGTCGTGGCCGCCGGGCTTGGCCTCGGGGTTCTCCTCGCCCTCGGCAAAGCTGCGGAAGCGCCGCGCCATCACCTCGCGCATCATCGCGAAGTCGTCATTCGCCTGCGCCTCGCGGATGTTGAACTTGCGGTACTGCCCCTTCTCGAAGCCCTCCGGCCCGGCCACCACCATCGCGCCGACCGCCTTGGTGCCCTGGATGTGGCTGTTGTCGTAGACCTCGATCCGCTGCGGAGGGGTGTCGAGCTCGAGAAACTCGGCCAGCTCGCGGCCTATCCGCGCTTTGGTGCCGGTCTCGGCCTGCCGCCGCTCCAGCGCTTCGACGGCGTTGCGCTGCGCCTGCGCCATCAGCTTGCGCCGGTCGCCGCGTTCGGGGATCGTGATGCGCACCTTGCGCCCGGCAAGCTCGCTCAACGCCGCTTCGATCAGCTCGCGTTCGGGCAAGTCGCGGTCGACCAGAATGATCGGCGGCGGCGGCACCTCCTCGTAGAACTGCAGCATCACGTCGGCGAGCACCTGCGCCTCCTCCACCTCGGCGGTATGGCGCGGGAAGAACGCGCGGTGACCCCAGTTCTGCCCGCCACGAATGAAGAACGCCTGCACGCCCATCACCCCGCCCTTGGCTGCCAGCGCGAACACGTCGGCATCGCCCAGCCCTGCCGCATTGATCGCCTGTGACCCCTGAATGAAGGTCGCCGCGCGCAGCCGGTCGCGCAGGATCGCCGCACTCTCGAAATCGAGGTTCGCCGCCGCGTCTGCCATCTGCCGTTCCAGATCGGCCTGCACCGCGCCCGAACGCCCGGCGAGGAAGTCCTTCGCCTGCCGCACCAGCGCATCGTAATCCGGCTCCGAGATCCGCCCCACGCACGGCGCCGAGCACCGCTTGATCTGATACAGCAGACATGGGCGGTCGCGGTTGTTGAAGAAGCTGTCGGTGCAGCTGCGCAGCAGGAACAGCTTCTGCAACGCGTTCAGCGTCGTGTTCACGCTGCCGGCGCTCGCAAACGGACCGTAGTAATTGCCCTTCGCCCGCCGCGCGCCGCGATGCTTCTGGATGCGCGGGAACGCATGATCGGCGCGCAGCAGAATGAAGGGGAAGCTCTTGTCGTCGCGCAACAGCACGTTGAACGGCGGACGGAACCGCTTGATCAACTGCGCCTCCAGCAGCAGCGCCTCGGCCTCGGAATTGGTGGTGATGATCTCCATGCTGCGGGTCTGGCTGACCATACGCTGCAACCGGCCCGATAGCTGCGCGATCTGCGTGTAGTTCGCCACCCGCGCCTTCAGACTGCGCGCCTTGCCGACATACAAAACCTCGCCGCGCGCGTCGCACATCCGGTACACGCCGGGGACGGGCTTCAGCACCTTCACCATGTCGCGGATCGCCGCCACCCCGCCTTCCAGATCGGGCTGGGCGCTGGCGACGGTATAGGCGGCGCGCTCCTCGTTGAAACGCTCCGCGCCGCGCGGATCATTGGGGGTGCCTGCAGGGGTCCGGGACATGCAGCAAAGATAGGCGCTGGCGGGCCGGGATGGAAGCGGATGGCGGGGCCCTTCCCCAATCAGTTCGCAACAGTCGGGAAACTGGCCCTGTCACGAATACTTCATCAAAATCGTCGCGTTTCGACAATTAATCTATGATTTTACCAAATATCACCGACCAACTATAATAAACGGGTTAGCTAATATTCAATTAATTGGAGGCTAACTATGTCCGATCACGAACACCACGGCATGAAGAATCTCAGCGGAACGTCCCCGTTCTGCAGCATGAATCAATTTCATAATCATCAGAACAGTCGCGAAGATCGCTTTGGCCGGTTGTTCACTGATCTCGCGCCTGCCTTTACCCGCCCCGACATACTTCAAGCCATCGGCGCGCCGAACGGCCCGATGGACGGCAAGGGAGTCGCCAACCGCACCGCGACCGTTCCGGTGGGCATGGTGTTCTTCGGCCAGTTCGTCGATCATGACGTGACGCTCGATGCGTCGACCTCCTTCGGGCGCGTGGTCGACAATACGGGCGAGGTGTCCAATGTGCGCACGCCGACGCTCGATCTCGACTGCGTTTACGGCCTCGGCCCGGAGGCACAGCCTTACCTGTTCACGCAAGGCGGACCGTTCGGCGGGGTCAAGCTGCTGACCGGCGCGGACAATCCCGGCCAGGGCGGCATTCCGGAACATGATCTGCTGCGCTCGCCCAACGGCCGTGCGATCATCGGCGATCCGCGCAATGACGAGAACCGGATCATCAGCCAGATTCAGCTTGCCATTATCCGGTTCCACAACCTCGTTGCCCAGACGCTGCATGATGAAAGCGGCCTGTCCGGCCACGCGCTTTACGAAGAAGCCCGGCGCGAGACGACCTGGCACTATCAGTGGGCGCTGGTGCACGATTTCCTCGCTGCGATGTGCGGCAGGCCGCTGGTCGAGCGGATTCTCGGCTGCGGGCGGCAGGTCTATTGCGGGGGCGTGCCGTTCATTCCGATCGAATTCTCGGTCGCGGCCTATCGCTTCGGCCACTCGATGATCCCGATGAAATTGCAGGTGCGGCAGGGCGGCGCGCGGTTCGAACTGTTCGGGGCGACGCTGGGTTCGGGCTTCGATCCGCTCGGCAATCCCGATGCGGTGGTGGACTGGCACGAATTGCTGTTCACGCCGCAAAACCGGCAGGTCGAACGCGCGCTCAAGCTCGATACCAAGCTCGCAGGCGATCTGCTGGCGCTGCCCTTCATCAGCCCGCCCGACGAGAACTCGCTGGCGACCCGCAACCTGCTGCGCGGCAACACCTTCCTGTTGCCCGGCGGCGAGAAGGTGGCGGCAGCGATCGGTTGCCCGCAGGCGCAGATCGACCGGGTGCTCGACAAGGTCGAGGATGTGAACGAGGATCTCGGCCGCGACGGCATTCCGCTGTGGCTCTATATCCTCGCCGAGGCCGAAGTGATCGGACGCGCCGAAGCCAATGGCGATACGCTGGCGGGCGAGGCGCTCGGCCCGGTGGGCGCGACAATCGTTGCCGAAACGCTGATCGGTTTGCTCGAACTTGACGACCGTTCGTGGCTCGGAGCCAACCGCAACTGGTCGCCGCGGCCCGAGTGGGACACGCTGGGGAAACTCGTGACCGCGGCTCAGCCGGCCCTGCCCTAGGGCCGGCCCGGGGCGGAGCCGTTCGGCCCCGACAGGCTCCGCCCCGCTTCTTTCCGCGCTTCGCTTGGCCGTGCTCCACCAGCCAGCGGGGGCGGGTTTCGGCAAAGCTTGTGCTCCGCCCTTGCACGGTCCAACATCACCCCTTGCATCGGGGAACAAGCACAATGACGCAAACGGCGGTCCTGCCGCGCACGGTGGGGTTCTGGGGTGCCGCACTGTTCCCGGTCAACGGCATGATCGGCGCGGGCATCTTTGCGCTGCCTGCGATCATGGTCGCAGCGGTGGGCAGTTTCGCACCGTGGATGATGCTGTTCGGCGCGCTGCTGGTGCTGCCGCTGGTGTTCGTATTCGCCTCCCTTGCCGCGCGGTTCGATACGCATGGCGGCCCGGTGCTTTATGCCACCGCCGCCTTCGGCCCGTTCTTCGGCTTTCAGGCAGGCTGGTCGCGCTATGCCTCGGGCGTGGTGGCGGTGGCGGCCAACACGCAGGTTGCCATCGCCTATCTTGCGGTGCTGATGCCGGTGCTGGAAGACCCCGTGATCAAGGCGAGCGCGGTGATCGGGTTCATCATCGCCACCACCATTATCAATCTTGTGGGGATGCGGACTTCTGTGGGGACACTGGGCGTGATGACGGTCGTGAAGCTCGTCCCGCTCATCGCGCTCATCATTTTCGGCCTTGCCACCCGCGATCCAGCGGTGGGCTTTGCCCTGCCGCGGTTCAGCGAGTTCGAAAGCGTCGTGCTGCTGACTTTCTACGCCTACATGGCGTTCGAGAATGCGACCTTTGCTGCCGGAGAGATGCGCAATCCCCGGCGCAACCTGCCATTGGCGTTGATGACGACGCTCGGCGCGGTGGCGGTGTTTTATATGCTAGTGATCTGGGCCTATCTTGCGATCGCGCCGGAGGTTTCGGGCGGCGGAAACGCATTGTCGGCTGCGGCGGAATCGCTGGTCGGCCCTGCAGGAGCGATCGTGATCGCTATTGCCGCTGCGGTGTCGATCTGCGCCAACACGCTCGGCGGCGGTATCGTCACCCCGCGTCTGACCTTCGGCATGGCGGAACAAGGCTTGCTGCCGGGGATCTTCGCCCATGTCTCGCGGCGGTTCCAGACGCCCGATGTCTCGATCCTGTTCTATGGCGGGATCGCGGTGTTGTTCAGCCTGTGGGCCGGTTTTGCCACGCTGGCGGTGGCCAGCACGCTGTCGCGGCTGGTGATGTATCTGCTCGCCGCTTTGGCATTGCCGGTGCTGCAACGCCGCGACGCGGCGCCTGCGCCGTGGTGGCACTTGCCCGCCGCGCTGCTGGCGGCGGCATCCACCGTTTGGGTTGCCAGTCACGCCAAGCCCGAGGCCTACGCGGTTTTCGGCTTTCTGCTGGTGATCGGCACAGGGATGTATTTCGTGGCGCGGCGACGGTCGGTTCAGGCTGCACATCCGGTGTAGAAGCCGCTAGATGCGGGTTCATGATCGAAACCGATGTCATAATCCTCGGCGCAGGCGCAGCCGGTCTGTTCGCTGCCGGGCAAGCGGGTCAGCGCGGGCTGCGTGTCGCATTGCTGGAAAAGGCGGATGCGCCGGGCAAGAAAATCCTGATTTCGGGCGGGGGGCGCTGCAATTTCACGAACCTCGGCGCGGGGCCGGGAAACTTCCTCTCGGCCAACCCTCATTTCGCCAAGAGCGCGCTGGCGCGCTATACGGCGGCGGATTTCATCGCGCTGGTCGAGCGGCACGGCATCGCCTGGCATGAAAAGACGCTGGGGCAATTGTTCTGCGACGGGTCGGCCAAGCAGATCGTGGCGATGCTGCTGGATGAATGCCCGGCGGACCGCGTGACGCTGACCTGCGGCGTGGATATTGCGAGCGTGGCGCGCGGCGACGACGGCACATTTACCGTTACCGCCGATAATGGCCGGTCATGGCACGCGCCCGCATTGGTGATCGCCACCGGCGGGCCATCGATCCCAAAGATGGGCGCGAGCGACTTTGCCTACCGTCTGGCGCGGCAGTTTGGCCTGAAAGTGGTCGAACCGCGCCCCGCGCTCGTCCCGCTGACGCTGGGGGGCGAGGACGCGCTGTTCCGCGAACTGTCGGGCGTAGCCGCGCCGGTGCTGGCGCGGGCCGGAGCGGACAAGGCGAAAGCGGAATTCGCCGAAGCCGCATTGTTCACGCACAAGGGGCTGTCCGGCCCGGCGATCCTGCAAGTCTCATCCTATTGGCGGCATGGCGAGGAGGTCGGCGTGACCTTCCTCCCCGACGCCGCGAGTGACTGGCTGCTGGCGGCCAAGCGCGACCGCCCGCGCGCGCACCTGCGCACGTTGCTGCGCGAAGCCCTGCCCGCGCGGCTGGCCGATGCGCTGGCCGACCGGCTCGGGCCAAAGGGATCAAATCTCGAGCGCGAACTGGGCAATGTGTCGGACAAGGACCTTCGCACCGCGCAAGACAAGCTGGCCGACTGGCGCTTCGCCCCCAACGGCACCGAAGGCCTCGCCAAGGCCGAAGTCACCGCAGGCGGCATCGCCACGGCAGAGCTTTCCAGCCGCACGATGGAGGCGACCAAGGTGCCCGGTCTCTACGCCATCGGCGAAGCGGTGGATGTCACCGGCTGGCTCGGCGGGTACAACTTCCAGTGGGCCTGGGCGAGCGGCTATGCCTGCGCCGAAGCGCTTGCTGCCGCCCGCGCCTAGAACAACTTCCGTAAATCGATCCCCAGATACAGCCCGACCGGGTCGATCACGAACGGCTGGTAGTTGATCGGCGTGTCGCCAGCGGAATCCCGCACCCGGCGCTGCGCATCGAACAGGTTGTCGGCGCGCAGGCTGACCCGGAAGTCCTTCAGGAACCCTTCGTTCGGGCCGATCAGTTCGCCCATATTGGCAAAGACCCGCAGATTGAAGGTTACAATATCATCGAAGAACAGGTCGGTGCTGCCCGGCAAGCCCGAGCCATCGAGCCGGGTTTCGCCGGTGTAGATGCCCGAAAGACGGAAGCCCACGCCCTGCCCGAACAGGCCTGCTTCCAGCCGGCTGGAATGGCGCGGCAGGCCGAAGGCTCCGGTTGCCTGCCCGTCAAGCTGGTCGAGCGGGGCGATGCCGGGCGCGATCAGGATTTCGTTGTCGAGTTCGATCGAATGGGTCAGGTTCAGGAAATAGCGGAAGCCCTGCATGTTGCGCCCACCCAGCGGATTGAACGCCGGTCCGCCGCCGCCCGCAGGCGCACCGCCGCCCGCTGTGCCCTGTTGCGGTGCAGCGGCGCAGAAACGCTCCTTGAACTGAGCCAGCGCCTCAGGCGGGATATTGCCATCGGCATCGCGCGACCGGTCGAGCGCCATTTTGAGGAACGCCGGATCGATACCGGGAAGCTCGGCCGAGACATCCTCGCCGCGCTCGATCCTGGCGACCAGATCGGTCAGCGCGGCGCCGCCGTCAGGCCCGCAGATCCGTTCGCGCAAGGCCGTTGCCGCCTGCGCCCGTGCGCCGTCCGGAGCGCCCTCACCCCGAGCAGCGCCGCCCAGCATCGCCGGATCGATGCTGCAGATGCGTGAGCGGAACTGCGCCAGCCGGGCCGGATCGATGGTGCCATTCTCCCCGCGCAACCGCGCCAGCATCGGTGCGAGCCGCGCAGGATCGATGCCGGGAAACTCGGCCGAGATATCCGCGCCGCTGTCGATTGCGGCGGCCAGTTTCTGGAGGAAGTCGAGCCCGTCATCGGCGCACAGCCGTTCGCGGAAGGCCATGAACTGCTCGCGCTGCTGCGGCGTGGGTGCAGCGCCGCCGCCAAACCGTGCGCCGCCGCCATTGGCCCTTGCCCCTTCCCCTGCCGGAGCCGCGCCTGTTGTCGGAGCCGGAGCCGATTGTGCAGCGTCCCGCGCCGGAGCGCCTCCGCCACCGCGCCCACCGCGCCCGCCGCCATCACGCCCGCCCTCAGGCGCGCCGATGCTGCCGCTGGTCGAGAAGATGAACTGCACCCGGTTCGCCCGCGTCTCGGCAAAGCTGACCGAACGCCGATCCACCGCGATCAGACGCCCGTCCGCATCGCGCGTCACGCGGCCCGGAAACGCCGCTTCGATCTCGGGCGTGATCTGCGGAAATCCGCTCACCACATTGTCCGACTTGTTGCGGATATACTCCACCGTCAGCCGGGTGTTGTCCCAGAACGGCAGCGACCAGTTGGCGGCGAATTTCCAGTCGCGCTGGGTTTCCGCCGGAAGATCGGGATTGCCCCCGGTGGTGACATCGGCCAGCACGGTCTCGCCGCGGCTGAAATCGAACACCGGCACGTTGAAATTGGTGATGATCGGATTGCCCAGCGCGCCCAGCCCCGGCGCCGCCTCACGCCAGATATAGGTCGCCGACAGGTCGAGATTGTCGAACGGCGACCAGTTCAGGCCTGCATTCCAATCACCCAGCACGCCGAAATCGGACAGGTCCTGCACACCGGCCTGCAAATTGAGCGTGAAGGTGCCGAGCGCATCGGCAACGCCTGCGCGGCTGCTGGTGAACGGCACCACCACATTAGCCCCAGTCGCCAGCTGGCGGCGGGTCAGCGTCGCTCCGGTCAAGCTGCGGGTGTCGTTGCTTTCGATCTGCTGCCAGTCGAGCCCGAGGTTGAAGGTCGCCAGCACTTCTCCGGCAGGAAGCTGGCCGAGCGGCCCTTCCAGCGTGGTTTGCGATTGTCCGTTGATCGTCCGGCTGCGCGCCACTTCGAACCCGGCTTCGGCATCGGTCGGCAACGGGCCGCCGGGCGCAAGCGACCCGGCGAGCGCTGCGTCAACCAGCGACTGCGTATCGAAGCGGCGGTCGATCTCTGTCTCGGTCTCGGACAGGAAGGCATCGAACGTGCTGGTCAAGCGGAAGGCGTTCACCGGCTTGGTCAGCGATCCCGCTGTCGAAATTGTGTCGGTCGAAGAACGCCGCGCCAAGGGTGTATCCGCGCCAAACGTGCGCACGATGCCGGGGACAGCGGGATCGTCGGTCAGCACCACGGTGTTGAGCCCGTCCAGACTGCGGCTCTCGCTGCGCGCGTAATTCAGGTTGGCGCTCAAAGACGTGCCGCTGTCGATCAGCGCTTTGGCCCACGAAAGGTTGCCCTCGAACCCGACCGTGTCGGCCCTGAGGCTGCGGAACGGCGCCTGTGCAGGATCGCCCGGCACCTGACTGACAGAGCCGGGGGTCTGAATGATATCGCGCTCATCCTCGGTCAGCAGCGAGGAGTCCGACAATTCGAAATCGATGTTGAACCGCCCGCCATCGGCGATCCTGAGATAGCCGAGATCCTGTTCGGTGCGGACGAACCCGCCGCGCGACGGCGCCTCGAATTCGAACTCGACCTCGCGGTTGGAATAGTTTTCCTTCAGGATCAGGTTGATCACGCGCCGATCGGGCGGAAAGCCGAATCGCTGGGCGACTTCTTCGGGAAACACTTCGACCCGGGCGAGCGCTTCGGGCGGGTAGGAGGCAAATTCGCGGAAAGAACCGATGCGGATGCCGTTGACGAGAATCACCGGCCGCCCGCCGCCGCCGCGTCCGCGTGCAGAGCCGGTCTGCGCGCTGATCTGGGCGATGAGGTCGGTGATCGAGGTCACGCCCTCGGCGGCGATCGCTTCTTCGTCGAGCTGGAGCAGCGGTGCCTGATCAACCAACAACTGCCCGCGAATCCGGTTGCCCCTTACGATGATCTCGTCGCCGGAAACCGCCGTGCCGCTGGCGGTTTCGGGTTCATCCTCCCCTGCGGGCTGCGGCACCTGCGCGGATTGCGGCTGGGGCGCCGCGCCTGCTTCGGCGAAAACCGGCGTTGCCGCAGCAAGGCTGGCAGCACACGTGCCAGCGCGCAGCAAGGCGCGGGAGAGCGGGGAGAGGTTCATTTTGTCCCTTCAAATCACAGTCGACGGCGGGGGGCTGGTTACCCTTCCCGAACCGGTTCCCGGCTTACGGCAGCTGCCTAGGTCGGGATGCATTTACGTAGCCCGAACAAGGCCATTGCGGCGCATAACGCTCGAGCCTTCCCTTTTGGTTCCCGCATCGCTAAAGCGCGCTAGCTTTTCGACAGGCGTCAACGACGCCGCATCAATTACCAAAGGAATTACATGGCCAAGGAAGAACTCCTCGAAATGCGCGGGCGCGTGGTTGAGTTGCTGCCCAATGCGATGTTCCGGGTTGAGCTTGAAAACGGCCACGAAGTGCTCGGCCACACTGCGGGCAAGATGCGCAAGAACCGCATCCGCGTGCTGGTGGGCGATGAAGTGCTGTGCGAGCTGACCCCGTATGATCTCACCAAGGCGCGCATCACCTATCGCTTCATGCCGGGTCGCGGCGGCCCCGGCCCGCAGTAATTGCGGGCGGCCCTGATGGGCACGCCTCATCTGACACTGGCTTCGGCCTCGCCCCGGCGGCGCGAATTGCTCGCGCGGCTCGGTCTTGTGCCCGATGCGGTGACCCCGGCCGATATCGACGAGACCCCGCAGCGGGACGAACTCCCCCGCGCCTACGCCGCGCGCATGGGGCGCGAGAAGGCGTTGGCGGTTGCCGCGCCCGGCTTCGTGCTGGCGGGCGACACGGTGGTGGCGGTGGGCCGCCGCATCCTGCCCAAGACCGAAACCGAAGCCGAAGCGCGCGCCTGCCTCGCCCTTGTCAGCGGGCGGCGGCATCAGGTGCTGTCCAGCGTGGTGCTGCGCGCGCCCGATGGAACGCTGCGCGAACGGCTGAATGAAACCGTGGTGCGCTTCAAACGCCTGTCGGACGAGGAGATCGCCACCTATCTGGCTGGCGGAGACTGGCAGGGCAAGGCGGGCGGCTATGCCATTCAGGGCGCGGCCGAAGGGCTGATCGAATGGATCAGAGGCAGCCATTCGGGCGTGATGGGCCTGCCGCTGTATGAAACGCGCACGTTGCTCAAGGCCGCAGGTTTTGCCGTTGGCTGAGTGGCTGATCGAGGACGGCATCGGCGAAACCCGCGCGCTGCTGATCCAGGGCGAACAGGTGCTGGCGGCGCGGGTGTTCTGGCCGGGAGAATTGCGCGCCGGACAGGCGCTGCGCGGCAAGCTTGTCACCAAACTGAAGGGCACCCGGCGCGGGGTCGCGCTGCTGGATGGCGGGGCGGAAGCGCTGGTCGATCACCTGCCGCCGAACGTGACCGAAGGGCAATCCCTCGATCTGGTCGTCACCCGCGCGCCGCTGGCCGAACGCGGGCGGCTGAAGCGCGCGCAGGCGCGGGTTGCCGGGGCAGAAAGCTCCGCCACGCACAATAATTTTCCGGAAGGGCGCACCGTGCGCCGCTTGCCTGCGGGCCTGTGGGAGGAGGTGTGGCACGCGGCCTCTGCGGCCAGCCTCGACTTTTCCGGCGGCGAGGTGCTGGTCAGCGTCACCCCCGCCATGACCGTGATCGACATCGACGGCGTCGGCTCCCCGCGTGAGGTCGCGCTGGCCGCCGTGCCCGCCATCGCCCGCGCGCTGGCGTGGTTCGCGGTCGGAGGAAATATCGGGATCGATTTTCCCACCCTTGCCGACAAGGCCGATCGCCGCGCAGTGGACGAGGCGTTGGGTGCGGCGCTGGCCGATTGGCAGCACGAACGCACCGCCATGAACGGCTTTGGCTTCGTGCAATTGGTCGCGCGGCTGGACGGCCCGTCGCTGCTGCACCGATTCGCCGCCGCACGGCTCGGCGCGGCAGCCCGTATGGCGCTGCGCCGTGCGGAACTGGCGGCGGATGATGGCGCGGGGCGCACGCTGCTGCTGACAGTGCATCCCGCGCTGAAGGCCAAGCTGAAAGAACCGTGGCTGGCAGAGCTGGCTCGCCGCACCGGGCGCGAAGTGCGGATCGACACCGACCCCGGCCTTGCCATCGAAGCCGCCCATGCCCAATTGTCGGCCGCATGAGCACGTCAGCCAACAAACCCTGCCCGATCTGCCGCAAGACGCGGCATCCCGATTACCACCCGTTCTGTTCGCAGCGGTGCAAGGACCGCGATCTGGCGCGCTGGTTCTCCGATTCCTATGCGGTTCCCGGACCACCTGCCGATCCTGACGAACAGGCGCAGGGCAACTGGGGCGAGCAGGATTGATGCGCTGCGTGCAATAATCCTGCCTATTGCGTCTGAAAGCCTCTTGCCAACCCCGTCCGCCTTCGCCATAGGCGCGCTCTCATTTGCTCGCCGGGGTGACCACATGGTCGCAATCCGTCGCTCGCAGCGAATGCCCGAGTAGCTCAGGGGTAGAGCAGCGGATTGAAAATCCGCGTGTCGGTGGTTCAAATCCGCCCTCGGGCACCATTCGCTGAAAAGGGCCAATCGCCCAGAGGGAAAGTGTCGATGTCCCGCCGTACCAAGATCTACGAAGGCAAGGCCAAGATCCTTTACGAGGGCCCCGAGCCCGGCACGCTGATCCAGTATTTCAAGGATGATGCGACCGCCTTCAATGCCGAGAAAAAAGGCACGATCAACGGCAAGGGCGTGATCAACAACCGCATCTCCGAACACGTGTTCACGCGGCTGGGCCATATCGGCATCCCCACCCACTTTATCCGCCGCCTCAACATGCGCGAGCAGTTGATCCGGCAGGTCGAGATCATCCCGCTCGAAGTGGTGCTGCGCAATGTCGCGGCAGGGTCGCTGTCAAAGCGCCTCGGGATCGAGGAGGGCGAGCCGCTGCCCCACACCCTGATCGAATATTACTACAAGGACGATGCGCTGGGCGATCCGCTGGTCGCGGAAGAACACATCGCCTGCTTCAACTGGTGCAGCAACGAGGAGATGCACGACATTTCCTCGATGGCGATCCGCATCAATGATTTCCTGTGCGGGATGTTCGCCGCGATCGATATCCGGCTGGTCGATTTCAAGCTTGAATTCGGGCGGCTTTACGATGGCGATTACAGCCGCGTGATCCTGGCCGATGAAATCAGCCCCGATGGCTGCCGGTTGTGGGACATGGCGACCGGCGAGAAGCTCGACAAGGACCGCTTCCGCCGCGATCTGGGCGGCGAGGAAGAAGCCTACCGCGAAGTGGCCCGCCGCCTCGGCCTGCTCAACAACGAGGATACCGGGCCGGGCGAGGTGTTCGACCTCTCCCATGCGCGCAGCCGCCTGCGCGGCCCGCCTCCCTTGAAGAAGTAAGGCCGCCACTTACGTAACGCATCGTGGGGGCTGACAAGCGGCAGGTTTGCTATAGTCTCGGGCATTCCGTCGCGATTGCCACAGGTGCCCTGCCGCTCATGATCCTGAAATCCCGTAATGTTACCGCTGGCCTGCTGCTGGCGCTGTCTCCGATCGCGCTGACCACCGCGCTGGCCGCGCAGGATGCGCCGGTGGCCGAAACCACTGCCGAAGCGCCTGCCGCGGCCTGGGCTTTCGAACAGAGCGATGTTCCGGTCGATCCGGGCTACACCTTCGGGCAACTCGACAACGGAATGCGCTACATCATCCGCCGCAACGCGACGCCCGAAGGGACGGCGCTGGTGCGGATGCGGATCGATTCCGGGTCGCTGGAAGAAAGCGACAGCGAACGCGGCCTTTCGCACTATCTCGAACACATGGCCTTCAACGGCTCTGCAGCCATTCCCGAAGGCGAGATGATCAAGCTGCTCGAACGCGAGGGGCTGGCCTTCGGCGCGGACACCAACGCCTCCACCGGGTTCGACAGCATCACCTACATGCTCAACCTGCCGCGCAACGAGCCTGCCCTGCTCGATACCGCGCTGATGCTGATGCGCGAAACTGCCAGCGAGTTGACCATTGCGCAGGACGCCGTCGAGCGTGAACGCGGTGTGATCCTTGCCGAGCGACGCGACCGGGCCGGCTTTCAACAGCGCAATTACGATGACAATGCCGCGTTCCTCGCGCCCGGTGCGCGCTATGCCGAGCGCCTTCCGATCGGTACGATCGAGGTGCTGGAAGGTGCCAGCGCGGCGCAGATCCGCGCGCTGTACGAACGCACCTACACGCCCGCCAACACGGTGCTGGTGGTGGTCGGCGATTATCCGGTTGAGGCGGTGGAAGCCGCGATCCGCGCGCGTTTTGCCGGTTGGACGCCCGCCCCTGCCCCGACAGAGCCGGAGACCGGGCCGATCGACATCACCCGCAAGGGGCTGACCGACATCCACCTTGATCCGGCGCTGTCCGAAAGCGTGACCATCAGCCGCTTTGCCCCGTGGCAGGACCTGCCTGACACCATCGCCAACCGGCGCGAGGGCAGGCTTCGCGGGATCGGTTATGCGATCATCAACCGGCGGCTGGCGCGGCTGGCACGCGGCGGGGATGCGCCGTTCCGCGGCGCGCGCTACGGCTCGGGCAACCTGTTCGAGGATGCGCGCATCACCAGCCTTTCGGTCAGCAGTGCCGACGGGGAATGGAACAAGGGCGTGCTCGCCGCAGTGCGAGAGGTGAACCAGGCTCTGACCCACGGCTTCACGCAGGCCGAGGTGGACGAACAGCTCGCCAATATCCGCACCGCACTGGAAAACGCGGTCAAGGGCGCGGAAACGCGCGGCCATAATGTGTTCGTGGGGGCGGCGATCAACCTCGTGGATGACGAGCGCGTGCCGACGACGCCCGATTGGCAGCTGGCGGAATTCGAACAACTCGCATCCGAACTGACCCCGGCGGCGATCTGGCAGGCGCTGCTGGCAGACGCTGCGCCGCTGGAAGAACCGCTGATCCGCTTCACGGGGCGCACCGCGCCCGAGGGCGGCGAGGCTGCCTTGCGCGAGGCATTTGCGCTCGGCATGGCGCTGCCGATCGCACCGCCCGAAGACAACGGGCCGCTGGCGTTTGCCTATGATGATTTCGGCACGCCGGGCACCATCGTTTCCGATACCACCGAACCCCGGCTCGGCTTGCGGATGATCCGCTTTGCCAACGGCGTGCGGTTGACGCTGAAGCCGACCACCATCCGCGAGGACCGCATCGCCTTTACGCTGGCGGTCGACGGCGGCGACCTGATGAACACCCCTGACGACCCGCTGCGGGTCGCGCTGACGGATTCGCTCGCGCTGGGCGGGCTTGGCCGCCACAGTCAGGACGATCTGTCGAGCGTGCTGGCCGGACGCAGCGTCGGTTTCGGCCTGTCCAGCGCGACCGATGCTTTCGCCACATCGGGCAACACCACCAAGCGCGATCTGGCGCTGCAGATGCAGGTGCTGGCCGCGCTGATCACCGATCCGGGCTACCGCCCTGAAGGCGAGGAGCGATTCCGCAAAGGCATCGACAACTACTTCGAAACACTGGATTCAACGCCGGGCCGCGCGCTCGGCACGGCAATAGGTGGCATCCTGTCGGACGACGACCCACGCTTTACGCTTCAGCCGAAGGAGGCCTTCCTTGCGCTGGATTACGCAGGTCTGCGCGCAGCCATCGGCGACCGGCTGGCGAACGGCGCGATCGAGCTGGCGCTGGCGGGCGATTTCGACGAGACCGAAGCGATTGCGGCAGTGGCCGCGACCCTTGGCGCGCTGCCGATGCGCGAGGCCGAATTCGTGCCGCGCGAGGAGGCCCGCACGCGCAGTTTCACTGCGCAGCGCGGCCAGTACACACTGACCCACAAGGGCGAGGCCGATCAGGCGCTGCTGCAATGGGTCTGGCCCACCACCGATGATAGCGACCTTGGCGAAACCCTGCGGCTCGGTCTGCTCGCGCGGGTGGTGCGGCTCGCCCTGACCGAGAAACTGCGCGAGGAGCTGGGTCAGGCCTATTCGCCTTCGGCCGGTGCATCGAACAGTCGCCATTACCGCGACTATGGCACCTTCAGCCTCGCAGTATCCGTCGATGTGGCGCAGGTGGAGGCAACCCGCCAGGCGGTCGAGGAAATGCTCGCCGAATTGCGCGATACGCCGCCCAGCGCCGACGTGATCGAGCGCGCGCGCCGTCCGTTGCTTGAGGAATACGACAATGCGCTGAAGGATCTGGGCGGGTGGATCAACCTAGCCGGACGGGCGCAGAGCAATCCCGAACGGCTCGACCGGTGGTTCGCCGCACCCGATCTGATCCGCGCCATGACGCCCGAGGATTTGCAGGCCGCCGCCGCCCGGTGGCTGGAACAGGGCGCTGCGGTCGAAATCGCCGTCGTGCCTGCCGAAACGGTGGCTACGGAATAGCATCGCCAGACACGAAAAAACCGGCAGGAAATGCTCCTGCCGGTTCTTTGCGAAAGCGGATGCCCCGAAGGGCGATCCAGCCTCAGTAATTCACGCTGAACGACACCCCGATGACCCGCGGATCGTTGACGAAGGCGGTGTTGTTGTTGAAGTCCACCACGCCCAGCACATTGTCTTCATTGGTGATGTTGCGCGCAAAAGCCGCCAGTTCCCATTGGCCGTTGTCGCCCGAATAGCCGACCCGCAGACCGCCTTCGATGCGGCTGCCGGCGTTGAATTCGCGGCTTTCGTACAGGAGGAAGTTGGTTTCGCCGAGATAGGTCCAGTCGGTGAAGATGAAGAATTCACCGCTGTTGCCCACCGGGATGCCATAGCGAGCGGTGATATCGCCGCTCCATTCCGGCGCGTTGGGGAAGGGATTGCCGCCCACCAGCGCGCGGGTGCTACCGCCGATCACCGTGGTCGGGTCGGTGACGGTGCACTGCGCGCAGATCCCCACGGCCAGCGCGTTATCCTTGATCTCGGTATTGTTGTAGGCGACGCCGAGCGTGACGAGGAATTCGGGCGTGATCTGGAACGCGCTGTCGAGTTCGAAGCCGTAAGCCTCGCCTTTGTTGGCGTTGATCAGCTGCACGAGGTTGCCCGCCCCGCCCACTGCGGTGAACTGCGGATCTTCGACCGTGTAGTAAAACACCGCGCCGTTCAGCCGCACGCGGCGATCGGCCAGCTCGGTCTTGAAGCCGACTTCGTAGGAGGTGATATTCTCCGACTGCGCAACCGATGGCGGGTTGAAGAACGCGACGTCGCGGCCCTGAATGGTCGGTCCGCGGAACGAATTGGCGACCTTGGCATAGACGCTGGCATCGTCGGAGACATCGGCGAACAGTGCGATGTCCCAATCGAACTGGTCGTCACCCACACTGACCGGCTGCGGCGCTGCGCCTGACACCACGAAGAAATCCTTCTGATCATCGGTGTAACGCAGGCCGCCGGTGACCCGCAGGCTCTCGGTCAGTTCGTAGGACAGCTGCCCGAACAACGCCCAGGCTTCGTTGGTGTGGTTGACGGTGACCGGCGGCGGGAAGGTGAAGCCGACCGTAGTGACGTCGAAATCGCTTTCGAAGTAGAAGCCGCCGACCTGCCACGACAGCGGACCATCGCCGTTCGAAGCGAGGCGGATTTCCTGCGTGTATTGTTCGAGATCGATCGAATCCTGCGTGTCCGAAGGGAACGGGATGAAGCCCGGCCCCATGATCGGCAGGAACGAGGCACCGAATCCGCCATCGACATCGCCGCGGCTGGAGCCTTCGCTGGTCCAGTAGCTGCCAATCGACGTCAGCGTGGCGAAGTCGAATTCATAGGCGGTGGTCAGCGTCGCACCGAACTGCTGATACACCGCTTCGTTGCCGCCGCCCGCATCATAGAACACGGTGTCGCGGTCATAGTTTTCGTTGAGTTTGTTGGTGTTGTTCGGCTGGTTCGCGCTCGCTCCCAGCACGTTGGCGCGGAAAAAGGTCGAGGAACCCTGAAGGTCGCGGAAATTCACCGCCGCATTCATGCTGAAGCGTTCGTTGGGCGTATAAAGCAACTGGCCGCGCACGGCGAAATCGCTGAACCCTCCGAGCGAATCTTCCTCACCTGTAAAGCCGTTGCTGATCCAGTCACCGCGCCGCTGCAGCTGGGCCGCGACCCGGAAGGCGAGCACGTCGTCCACAACCGAACCGCCCACCGCGCCGCTCAGCGAAATTGTGTCGAGGCTGCCGAAGGAAAGCGCCGCGCGGACATCGGTTTCGTGGCTTGGCTTGATCGAATCGACCTTGACGATACCCGCCGGGGTGTTGCGCCCGAACAGCGTGCCTTGCGGCCCGCGCAGCACCTCGATCCGCTCGACATCGAAGATCGGGAAGCTTTTGAGCGTGACGTTTTCCAACACCACGTTGTCGAGCAGTACCGAAACCGGCTGCGATGCGGCCAGATCGAAATCGGTATTGCCGAGCCCGCGGATGTAGAAACGCGGTGCGGCGCGGCCGTTGGAACTTTCGATGTTGAGGCCGGGCACCGATCCGGCCAGCGCGGTCACATCACCGGCGGCGCTGAAGATCGTATCGACGCGGGCCTGATCGAGGATTTCGGCCGAAACCGCGACGTCCTGCAGGTTTTCCTCGCGCCTGTTGGCGGTGACGATGATGGTGGCAAGCTGGCCGTCGTCGGTGGTCGCAGCCTCGCTCTCCTGCGCCGCCGCAGGGGCAGCGAACGAAACGGCAGCAGCGGCAAGGACGGTCGAACCGGCCCAAGCCGCACGAATGGCAGTAATACGCTGAGACATCGAACAAGCCCCCTTTTTGGATTGATCGCACGGAAATAAGAGAAGGTGCAGGTTGGTGCGCTGGCACTTTCCGGCGATTCGGGCGAGAATGGGGCGCAAGATTATGGCGGGAAATGGGGCGTTTGACGCCAGTCTTGTTACGGTTGTTGCAGAGAAGTTACAGAATAGCCGTAGTGCGACAGCTGTTTGACAATCTTGCGTTCACCAGACGGTGTCCCACGGGCAGTGAACAACCCGTCGCGATATGATTGCGCCAGAACGCGGGAACGTTATAGCGGCGCCAAACCACGCTCGACCCGCCCGAGGAGCCCCGTCCATGAAAGTCCGCGTCCTTGTCCGATTGAAGCCCGGCGTGCTCGACCCGCAGGGGCGTGCGGTGCATCACGCGCTCGAAGGTCTGGGATTTGCCGGGGTGGAGGATGTGCGGATCGGCCGGTTGATCGAACTCGATGTCGCTGACGGAACCGATCCGGCGGCACTGAACGAGATGTGCGAAAAGCTGCTCGCCAATACCGTGATCGAGAACTTCACGATCGAAACCGAAGGGGGCGCATAATGGGCTTCCGCGCCGCCGTCGTCACCTTTCCCGGCTCGAATTGCGATCGCGACATGGTGACGGCGTTGGAGGCGGTTTCGGGCCAGCCTGCGCTGCGGGTGTGGCACGGCGATGCCGACCTGCCCGACCGGCTCGACCTTATCGCGCTGCCCGGCGGGTTTTCCTATGGCGATTACCTGCGGTCGGGCGCGATGGCGGCGATGAGCCCGATCATGCGCGCCGTGGTCGCCGCCGCAGGGCGCGGCGTGCCGGTGCTGGGCGTGTGCAACGGATTTCAGGTGCTTACCGAAGCGCGGTTGCTGCCCGGCGCGCTGATGCGCAATGCCGGCCAGCGGTTCGTCTGCCGGACGGTCGAATTGCAGGTCGCAAACACCGATTCGCTGTTCACGAGCGGCTTTGCGGCGGACGAAACCCTGCGCGTGCCGGTCGCGCATCATGACGGCAATTACTTCGCCGACGAAGCAACGCTCGACCGGCTCGAAGGTGAAGGACGCATCGCTTTCCGGTACGCGCAGAACTGCAACGGGTCGGCGCGCGACATTGCCGGGGTGCTGAGCGCTAACGGACGGGTGCTCGGCATGATGCCGCATCCCGAACGCGCGATTGAACCGGCGGCTGTGAACGCGCTGGGCGGGACCGACGGTCGCCGCTTGTTTGACAATATCCTGGCGTCACTGGCCACCGCCTGATCGGCGGCGCGCGCCTGCAGGTCAGGCGCGCAGCTGCTGCGGATTGCTGAACAGGCGCAGCGCGTCTTGGCTGGGCATCGGCCGGCCGAAGTAATAGCCCTGGATCTTGTCGCAGCCCAGATTGCGGATCAGCTCGGCCTCCTCGGCGGTTTCCACCCCTTCTGCGGTGGTGGTCATGTCGAGGCTTTTGGCCATCGCGACCACAGCATTGATGATCGCAAGGCTTTCCTTGCTCCCCTGCGCGGCGCCCTGCACGAAGGTGCGATCCACCTTGATCGTCGAAAAGCGAAGCTTGCGGATGTAGCCCAGCGAGGAATAGCCCGTCCCGAAATCGTCAAGCGCGACCGAGCAACCCAGCGCCATCACCTGTTCCAGCGCATTGCGCGCCACGCTGGCATCGCGCAGGAAGATGCTTTCGGTCACCTCGACCTCCAGCCGCTCGGGCTTGAGACCGCTTGCCGCCAGCGCCTCGACCACTTCCTCGTGGAAGGTGGGTTCCAGCAGCTGTTCGGGCGACACGTTGACGTTGACCTTGATGTGTTCGGGCCAGTTGCGCGCTTCCTCGCAGGCCTTGCGCATCACCCATCTGCCGATCGGGACTATCAGCCGTGTATCTTCGGCCAGCGGGATGAACTTGCCGGGGCTGATAAAGCCGTGATCGGCGCTGTTCCAACGCACCAGCGCTTCGAAACTCACCACGGCTTCACTGCGCGAATCCACCACCGGCTGATAATGCAGCTCCATCTCGTCGCGCCCCAGCGCCTTGCGCAGCGCCACCTCCAGCTGGCGGCGTTCCTCGGCAAAGGCGTGCAGCATCGGTTCGAAGCGGCGATGCTCGCCTCCGCCGGTATCCTTGGCGCCGTAGAGCGCAAGGTCGGCATTGCGCATCAGTTCTTCGACCGTATTGCCATCGCGCGGGCCGATCGCAGATCCGACGCTGGCACCGACATATAACGTGTGATGATCGACCTGATATGGTTCGGAAAGTCGTTCGACGATCCGCGCGGCGAGGCGATCAATGTCATCGACACTGTGAAGATCGCGGATCACGATGGCGAATTCGTCGCCGCCGAGCCGTCCGCACAACTGGTTTTCGCCCATCAGCGATTTGAGCCGTGCTGCCACCTGCGCCAGCAGCTTGTCGCCGGTCATGTGGCCCAGCGAATCATTGACCGATTTGAACCGGTCGAGATCGACCATCAGCAGCGCCCCGCGCGTGCGCCACTGTTCGGCATGGCGTAGCGCCTCGCCCAAAGCTTCGGTCAGTTGCAAACGGTTGGGAAGATGGGTCAGAGTGTCGAACCGCGCCAGATAGGCGATCTTTTCGGATGAGGCGCGCTGCTCGGTCACGTCCGAGCCGACCCCGCGAAAACCGGCAAAACGTCCGCGATCATCCCGGATCGGCGTGCCCGAAAGCTCCCACCAGCGCTCCTCACCGAGAATCGAGACCTGCACCAGAATATTGGAGAAGTTCTCCCGGTTCTTGAGCCGTTCGGCCAGGTCGTGAAGACTGGCCGGGAACTGCCCGCTTTGCCAGCTCCGGCCGGCGACCAGTTCAAGCAGGGGCATTCCCTCGACCTCCACCTGCGGACGGCCGAGCGCAAAGGCAAAGCGCGGGCTGACCGAACGCAGACGCCGCGCGACATCGACTTCCCAAAGCCAGTCCGCCTCGTTCTCCTCGAACTCGCGCAGCAGAAGCGAGACGACCTCTTCCTTCTCGGTCACCAGAGCTTCGGCAAATCGGGCGGTCAGGAACGTGCGCCCCACCTCGATCGAACCGAGCAGCCCGACGATCAGGAACAGCAGCATCGCGACGGCAGAATGCCACATGTCGGCGACCGCGAGTTGGAGCATCGCAGCGAGGCAGATCAAAGTGATGAAGCAGACAATGCCGAACGGGGCCGCAGTGAAGAAGAACACCGATCCCGAGGTCAGGATGACCACGATCATCATGAAGGCCATCAGGTCATCGGGCGTGCCGAAGAATGGAAACGCCACAATTGCGGCGGACCAGACCAGCCCCGATAGCACCGCAGTGCTCGCCTGCCTGAGGAATTCGGAGCGGGTTACCCGCCGCCTATCGGCATCGGCCAGCGACAGATCGATCCGCTTTCCGCGCCATTGGATCGCCAGCAGTGCCAACATCCACACCGCCATTCCGGCGACGCCGACCTTGGAGATATAGATTTGCGCCACGAAGGTTGCGAGGATCGCGTGCACGTAAAGCCGGTAGAACGCGAGCTTCGCAAGCGCCGGATATTGCAAACCGCGTATTCGTGACCAGTCCAGATCACCCTTGCCCGATAGGCCGAGGATGGCCGAAACCGGGAGGTCAGCGGGCTGCGGAATGACAGGCGGGGCGTGCGGTTCGGTCACCCCGCGGCCATTAACCACCAAAGGTTAGGTTGCGGTAAATTCCTGCGAGACAGCATTGATTGCGATAGGCATTTTCACGCTTCTCACTATTCGACCGTAACCGACTTGGCGAGATTGCGCGGCTGGTCGACATCCGTGCCCTTCACCACCGCAACGTGATAGGCGAGCAATTGCACCGGGATGGCATAGACCAGCGGCATAATCAGCGGGTGCACCACCGGCATTTCGATCGTGGCGATGCAGCCCTCGCTGGCGGCTTCGAGGCCCTTGGCATCGGAAATCAGCACCACCTGCCCGCCGCGCGCGCGGACTTCTTCCATGTTGGACACGGTCTTTTCGAACAGAGGCCCGGAAGGCGCGATCACCACCACCGGCACGGCTTCGTCGATCAGCGCAATCGGCCCGTGCTTCATTTCGCCTGCGGCATAGCCTTCGGCATGGATATAGCTGATTTCCTTGAGCTTCAGCGCCCCTTCGAGCGCCAACGGATAATCCTGTCCACGCCCGAGATACAGCACGTCACGCGCCGGGGCGATCAGGTGCGCCATGGCGGCAATATCGTCATCATGATCGAGCGCCGCATTGAGCGCGGCTGGCGCTTCAAGCAGGTGGTGCACGATCCCGGCCTCCTGCTCGCGCGACAATTTGCCCTTCTTCACCGCCATATGCGCCGCCAGCGCCGCCAGTACGGCAAGCTGGCAGGTGAATGCCTTAGTCGATGCGACGCCGATTTCCGGCCCGGCATGGGTCGGCAGCAGCAGATCGGCCTCGCGTGCCATGGTGCTGGTCGGCACGTTGACGACCACCGCGATGGTCTGCCCATTGGCCTTGCAATGGCGCAGCGCGGCGAGCGTATCGGCCGTCTCCCCGCTCTGCGAGATGAACAGCGCAAGGCCGCCCTCCTCCAGCACAGGATCGCGGTAGCGGAATTCCGAAGCGACATCGATATCGACCGGCACGCGGGCGAATTGCTCGAACCAGTATTTCGCCACCATCCCGGCATAGTATGATGTCCCGCAGGCGACGATCGTCAGCCGGCGCACCTGCGAAAGATCGACATCCATCTGCGGCAGCGCCACCGAATTGTCCGAGCGCCGGAGATAGGAGCCAAGCGTCTGCGCCACCACGGTCGGCTGCTCGAAGATCTCCTTCTGCATGAAATGGCGGTAATTGCCCTTCTCCACCGCCGCCGCCGATGCGCCCGAGGCGCGGATTTCGCGGGTGACGGGCTGGTTTTCGCCGTCGTAAATCTGCGCGCTGTCGCGCTGCACCACCACCCAATCGCCCTCTTCGAGATAGGCGATGCGCTGGGTCAGCGGGGCAAGTGCCAGTGCATCGGAGCCTAGATACATCTCGGCATCCTCACCCTCCGGGCCATAGCCCAGCACCAGCGGCGAACCGAGCCGCGCGCCGATCAGCAGACCGGGATGCTGGCGGAACGCGATGGCGAGCGCGAATGCTCCGCGCAGACGCGGCAGCACTTCGCGTACCGCTTCGGCAGGCTCGGCCCCGCGCTCGACCTCGGCGGAAACGAGGTGCGCGACCACCTCGCTATCGGTTTCGCTTTCGAACACGCGCCCGGCGGCAGCCAGTTCGGCGCGCAATTCCTTGTAGTTTTCGATGATGCCGTTGTGAACGATGGCCACTTCGCCAGTCGCGTGCGGATGGGCATTGGCCGACGTCGGCGCGCCGTGGGTCGCCCACCGGGTATGCGCAATGCCGATCGTGCCGGGAGCAGGGTCGCTCGCCAGCACGCGGGCGAGATTGGCAAGCTTGCCTTCCGCCCGGCGGCGCACCAGCGCGCCATCATGCAGCGTGCAGATTCCGGCGCTGTCATAGCCGCGATATTCCATCCGCCGCAGGCCATCGACCAGCCGATCGGCCACGCTGGAACTGCCCACGATCCCGATAATGCCGCACATTGCCTTGCCTGTCCTTTCTTGATGCCCCGAGCGCGGTTCAACGCTCTAGCCATTAGCGCTTCATCGGCAAGGCTTTGCTTTGGGCTTTGCCCGGAGCCTTGCGCGCGGAGCCGCGCCAAAGATACAGGCCCGAAGCCACGATCAGCCCGGCCCCTGCAAGCGTGTAGATATCCGGCCGATCACCGAACCACCACCAGCCGAGCACGATTGCCACCAGCATCTGTACATAAACCGCCGGAGCAATCTGCGCCGCGCCTGCCCTGGCGGTGCCGATATAGACCAGCCAGTGCGCGCTGCTGGCTGTCACCGCAACGACCGCGCAGCGTGCCACCACATCCCACGCCGGCCATCCGAAATCGAGCGCGGGAACGCCCGAAACCTTTGCCATGATCGCACCCGCAATCAGCAGCGGGGCGCACAACCCGGCGATGAAAACCTGCATCGATAGCGCGCTGCCCTGCCCCGCACTCGCGCGGTTGGCGACCATCATCAGAGCGAAGAAAAGTGCGGAAACCAGCGGCAGCAGCGCCGCCAGCCCGAGTTCGGCAAGGTTGGGCCGCAGCACGATGGCAACCCCGCACAGCGCGATCAGCGACGCCGCCCATACGCGGCGCTCCATCCGTTCGCCCAGCAGCACACCGGCCAGAACCTGCGTCAGCACCGGCGAAAGAAAGGCGATCGCCATCGCCTCGGCCAGCGGCATCAGGTAAACCGCCGAAAAGAAGCAGACCGAAGCCACTGCCAGACACAGGCCGCGGGCCGCCTGCAGCCAGGGACTCTGCGGCACAAACGCAGGCGGCCCCTCGCTCCTGAGCAGCAGCAGCGAAAGACCCAGCGCCCCAAGCGAAAACCGCAAGGCCGCGACCGCAAAAGCCGGCCAGTCATCGGCCATTGATTTGACCACCGCATCCCCCACCGAAAGGAGCGCGAAACCCGCCACGGCAAAGCCCAATCCGGTGCGGTGCTGATTGTTCATGCGGCACCGCCTAGGACCGCCGGAGCGCCAGCACAATCCACTTCCACCAGCCGATCCGGCCTGCGCGTCTTAGGGAAAAAATAAGCTTTCCTGCTTATTCACCATTTTTCGGAAGACACCTTTCGCACGATTAGCGGCAAGGGTTCAGAACATGATGACAAGCCTTGGGGGCTGGGAATGAGCGCATTCGGCAAGAAGGGCAATGCTGGCGGACTGAAGGCCGGCGGCAGGCCGGCTTTCGGGGTCGCCCGGCCAATGAAGGGAGCCGGCGGCAATTCCGCGGCAGGGCAACGCGGCGGCGAGCAGTTTCCGCCGCTGCCCGGCGAGGAGGCCAAGGCCGCCCCGGCACCCGCGCCCTCGAACAGCCGCCCCGCAAACAGCGCCGAAGCGCTCGATCGCCTCAACGAGCGCATGACTGCGGTCAATGAAGGCAATTCCGAGGTCGGCGGCTTTGAAGCCAGCGTCCACAAGATCAAGGAACAGGTGCTTCCGCGCCTGCTCGAACGCGTTGACCCCGAAGCAGCGGCGACGCTGTCGAAGGAGGAACTCTCCGAAGAATTCCGCCCGATCATCCTTGAAGTGCTGGCCGAACTGAAGGTCACACTGAACCGGCGCGAACAATTCGCGCTGGAAAAGGTGCTGATCGACGAGCTGCTCGGCTTCGGCCCGCTCGAAGAATTGCTCAACGATCCCGACGTCACCGACATCATGGTCAACGGCCCGGATCAGACCTACATCGAAAAGAAGGGCAAGCTCACCCTCGCCCCGATCCGGTTCCGCGACGAACAGCATCTGTTCCAGATCGCCCAGCGAATTGTGAACCAGGTCGGCCGCCGCGTCGACCAGACCACGCCGCTGGCTGACGCCCGTCTCAAGGACGGCTCGCGTGTGAACGTGATCGTGCCGCCGCTCAGCTTGCGCGGCACCGCGATCTCGATTCGTAAGTTTTCCGAAAAGCCGATCACGCTCGATATGCTGCGCGACTTCGGCTCGATGTCGGACAAGATGTGCACCGCGCTGAAAATCGCGGGCGCGTGCCGGATGAACATCGTGATTTCGGGCGGTACGGGCTCGGGTAAAACGACGATGCTCAACGCCATGTCGAAGATGATCGACCCCGGCGAGCGCGTGCTGACCATCGAAGACGCGGCCGAACTCCGCCTGCAGCAGCCGCACTGGCTGCCGCTGGAAACGCGTCCGCCGAACCTTGAAGGGCAAGGCGCGATCACCATCGGCGACCTTGTGAAGAACGCCCTGCGTATGCGTCCTGACCGCATCATCCTCGGCGAAATCCGCGGCGCGGAATGTTTCGACCTTCTGGCCGCAATGAACACCGGTCACGATGGTTCGATGTGTACGCTCCACGCCAACAGCCCGCGCGAATGCCTTGGCCGTATGGAAAACATGATCCTGATGGGCGACATCAAGATCCCCAAGGAAGCCATCAGCCGCCAGATCGCCGAATCGGTCGATCTGATCGTGCAGGTGAAGCGTCTGCGCGACGGTTCACGCCGCACCACCAACATCACTGAAGTGATCGGGATGGAAGGCGACGTGATCGTGACGCAGGAACTGTTCAAGTTCGAATATCTCGACGAGAGCGAAGACGGCAAGATCCTCGGCGAATTCCGCGCCTCGGGCCTGCGCCCCTATACGCTCGAAAAAGCGCGGCAATTCGGGTTCGATCAGGCGTATCTTGAGGCGTGTCTCTGACACGCGATCCGGGCCGTCCGGCCCGGATTGTTCGGCCTAACCGGCCGGCGGCCGGTTGGCCTTGCGAACCCTGCGGGTTCGTTCGGTCTGCGTGCTCGCGCAACAGTGTCCGCGCCTACATCCCCCCGATCACAACCGGCAGGCTCATCGCCAGCATCCCGCCGCCGATGATCGCCGCCGACATGAACAGGCCCAGCCACGGCACCCAGCCGACCTGTTCGAGCCGGGACACGTCGCGCCGCTTCATCCGCCGCCGCTCCATCACCCCGGCAAACGCCGCGAACGCCCAGAACAGCCCGCCGGTTAAGGCGAGCTGCGCGGCGTCGCTCAGAAGCGCAAAGCGGGCGAGAAATTCCATGGCGCGCTGATGTAGGGCGTGGCCGCGCTTGCGCAATCCCCGGCGCTGGGCCAAGCGGCTGGTGATGGATGGCTCGATCGCTCGCCCCCGCCCGCTGCTTGCGCTCGGCGTCCGCCTGGCCACCGCGCTTGCGCTTGCGACTATGGCGATGCTGGTCAAGCTGGCGGGAGAACGCGGCGCGCATCTGATCGAGCTGATTTTCTGGCGGCAACTGCTCACTGTGGCACTGCTGGGGACGGGCCTCGCGGTCGCGGGCCGGCTTTCGCTGCTGCGCACGCGCAGGCTTGGCGCCCACGGACGGCGCGCGGCGACCGGCCTTGTCGGTATGCTGTTCACCTATGGCGCGGTGCTGCTGCTGCCGCTGGCGGAAGCGACCACATTGAGCTTCACCGCGCCGATCTTTGCGGTGCTGATCGCGATGGTGTTGTTCGGCGAGAAAATCGGCCGCTATCGCTGGTCAGCCGTGGTGATCGGCTTTGCCGGCGTGCTGGTGGTGATGCAGCCCGGCAGCGCGGCAGTAGAAGGCGTGACGTTGACCGGCGTGGTGGTCGGCCTGATCGCGCCCGCCGTGGTGGCGTTCATCAGCTTCCAGATCCAGGATCTCAACACCACCGAAAATCCGTGGAGCATCGTTTTCTGGTTCACCGCGCTCAGCACGCCCGTCGCCGCGTTGGCGCTGCCTTTCGTGATAGCGGCACATGATCCGGTGACGTGGGGGATCATCCTGCTGATGGCGCTGACCGGAGCCGCCGCGCAGATGCTGCTCACCACCTCGCTGCGGTTCGGATCGGCGGCGGTGATCCTGCTGATGGATTATACCGCGCTGCTATGGGCCAGTTTCTACGGCTATTACGTATTTGATCGCGCCGCACCGGCAAGCCTGTGGCTGGGTGCGCCACTGATTATCGGCGCAGGCGTGCTGATCGCCTGGCGCGAACGGCAACTCGCCCGCGCCCGGGCGCATCCCGCCGCATAAAATGGAACACGCGGGGGCCGCATCCTGTTTCATCGTCATGCACGCAAGAAGGAGCATGACATGATTCGTACCACCCTTACCGCACTCGTCGCCGGCACTCTCGCCCTTACCGCAGCAGCCTGCAACACGGTTGAAGGCGCTGGCGAAGACCTGCAATCGGCATCCAACACGGTCGAAGAAGAAATCTGACCTGCACGCGAGGATGGCGCTTCACGTGATTGCGAGGAATATTTATGCAAGTCCGTGCGTTGATCGTAAGACGATTGACCGAAAGGACCAGACAATGATTCGCAATGTGCTTGTAGCCGCCGTCCTCGCTGCCCTGTCGCTGACCGCGACCGCCTGCAACACGGTCGATGGCCTTGGTGACGATATCAAGTCGGTCGGCAAGGCGGGCAAGCGCGCGATCGACTGATTTTATCTGTAAATCAGCATGATATTATTGGCCGGCAGTGCATGACGTGCGCTGCGGGCCATGCCGTGTTCGGCGGCAAGGCGATCCAGCGCGTCCGCTTCGCGTAGCCCCCAACGTGCATCGCGTGCTTTCAGGCTTGCGTCGAATTCGCGGTTCGAAGCTGCGGTTTCGATGCCCTGCTCGATAAACGGGCCGTAGAGAATCAAAGCGCCCGCGCTGTCGCGCAAAACCTGCGCCGCACCCCGGAACAGGCCGATAGTCGCTTCCCACGGGCTGATATGCACCATGTTGATGCACAATATTGCGTCAGCGTTGGTGACCGGCCAGCTTTCCGGTGCCGCTGCATCGAGCAGCAGCGGCGCAGCAAGATTGCCGCCCGCGTAGTCCTCGCGATACGCCGCGATCGAAGCCAGCGCCTCGGGCGAAGGATCGGTCGGTTGCCATTGCAGCGCCGGAAAACGGGTCGCGAAGAACACCGCATGTTCCCCCGTACCTGCGGCAATTTCAAGCACGGTACCGCTCGCGGGCAGTTCGCGTTCCAGCACAGCGGCAATCGGCTCGCGGTTGCGCAGGGTGGCGGGGGCGTGCTGCTTGTCGCTCACGAAACCTGCCGCTCCTGCCCTTCCCAGAACGGCGCGCGCAGTTCGCGGCGCAGGATCTTGCCGCTGGCGTTGCGCGGCATCATCGGGATGACATCGACGGTTTTGGGCGCCTTGAACGCGGCGATGCGTTCGCGCGCCCAGGCGATCACGTCGGCCTCGTCGATCTCGTGGCCGGGTTTGGCGACGACGCAGGCCTTGACCTCCTCGCCCCACGTGGCGCTCGGTATGCCGATCACCGCGACCTCGGCGATGGCGGGATGGCCGTAGATCGCGCTCTCCACTTCCGCCGGGTAGACGTTCTCGCCGCCGGAGATGATCATGTCCTTGATGCGGTCCTGAATGTATACGTAGCCGTCTTCGTCCATGATCCCGGCATCGCCGGTGTGCAGCCAGCCATCGGGATCGATCGTGCTGGCGGTCGCCTCTGGCAGCTTCCAGTATCCGGCGGTGTTGGACGGCGAATGAATGCACACCTCGCCGATATCACCGCGCGGCACTTCAACATTGTCCGGCCCGCGCACTTCGATCCGCACGCCCGGCAGCGCCTTGCCCGCAGAGCGCATCCGTTGATTGCCTTCGAGCGAGTGATCCTCGGGCGGAAGCATCGAGATCGTGCCGGTCGTCTCGGTCATCCCGTAGACCTGCAGGAACTGCGTGTTCGGCATGGTGGCCACCGCCTGCTTGAGCAATTCGAGCGGCATCGGCGCAGCGCCGTACATGAAATAGCGCAGATTGGAGAAATCGGTCGAACCCGCGCGCGGGTGCTGGATCATGAATTGCAGCGCGGCAGGGACTAGGAACATATGCGTCGTCCCCGCAACCACGGCGTCGATCACCCCGTCGGGGGTAAATTCGGGCTCGAACGCCACGCGAATACCGCTCTCCAGCCCCATCATGACTGATCCGGTGCCGCCAATATGCGCGATCGGCATCACCACCAGCATGCAATCGCCCGCGCGGTAATCGGTGTAATAGGTCAGGCCCGCACGAATGCCTTCGACCCGCAGTTGGCACAGATTGCGGTTGGACAGGGTTGCGCCCTTCGGATTGCCGGTCGTGCCGCTGGTATAGAGCTGCAGGATCGCATCGTCCGGGCCTGCCGGCGTGTATCGGGCAGGCTCCAGCCCGGCCAGTTCGGCCAGCATCGCATCGGCGGACATCAGATCGGGCGCTGCGTCCATGCTCGCCATCGCGGTGCGCGCCATATCCATGAAATCATCCGTAGCAACCAGCAGCTTTGCGCCGGTATCGCCGAGGATATAGGCGATCTCGCGCGGGGCCAGCCGCCAGCCCACCGGGGCCATCACCGCGCCGTACCGCATGCAGGCGCACAGCATCAGCCCATAGACCGGGCTGTTCTTGCCCAGAAACGCCACCCGGTCCCCCGGCGCAATGCCACGCGACTGGAACAGGGCGATGATCTTGCGCGTCAGCACCTCGGTTTCGCCGTAGGTGTAGCTGAGGCCCACACCTTCCATCGCCAGCGCATCGGGCTGGGTCGCAGCCCAGTGGATCAGGATCTCCTCGAGGGTGATCAACTCGTGCTGCGCAATTTCGCCCATGACCTTGCTCTCTCCCAAAAGCTGTTGGGGCAGAGGTTAAGCGATGTTGAGCGATGCGGTCCAGCAGCGAATCAGCGAAAGCGGCCCTGTTTGCGCGCAGCAGGCTCGCGCACGCCCAGCCAGATCAGCAGGCCCAGCGGCCCGGCCATGAAGGTCGCCAGCAGGATCGGGGCCTGGATGAGCCGCGAAACATTCTTCGCATCGCCGTCGCGCGCGATCCACAGGCCGACGAACAGATCGAAGGCGAGGTAATGCGTCCACCCGATGGTAACGCCCGCGCGCGTAGCGAAGATCGCCTGAACGCCCTCGATACTGGTGAAATCCGCGCCGCCGCCCTCTGGGTTGGGGATCAGCCCGCTCACCACGCCGATCATCGTCGCGGCATAGATCAGGCACAGCAGGCCGACGCCTCCGTACATCACGCCCGAAAGCAGCGCCGGCCAGCGCGGCAGCAGGATCAGCACCGTCCATGCGATCAGCGCGAGCAGATTGACCATTCCGAACAGTGCATCCCAGTCGATCATTCCGCCGCCTCCATGTCGTGCACCTGCCGCCACTGCCTCGCAGCGCGGCGCATCGCTTCGTTGTCGTGGGTAAAGCGCCCGCCCGCACGGCGAAGCGCCAGGCTGAGCGCCGCTTCGGCCACCAGCCCGGCTTCGATCGAACGGAACCGTTGCCACGATCCCGACAACAGCGGATCGACCAGCGGTGCCGCAATCAGCGCTGCGCGCTCGGCAAAACGCAGATCGTCGACCCGCTCGCCCCTGAGCAAGCCGGGGTGAAAAATATCCAATCGCTTGAACCCGACCTTCGATAACGCCGCTTCGGTTTCGCCCTTCACCCGCATGTAGAGGCTTTTGGCGCGCGGATCAGCTCCGGCGGCGCTGACCAGCACCATGTTGGGGACGCCCGCACGGTGGGCCGCCTGCGCCGTTGCCAGCACCAGATCGTGATCGACGCTGCGAAACGCGGCTTCATCGCGTCCTGCCTTCTTCCACGTCGTGCCCAGCGCACAGATCAGCGCACGCGGGCGCACCGCTTCGAACACCTCGCCCCACTTGTCCGGTTCGGCGACGAACATTTCCATCCGCGCGCCTGCCGGCAGCGGGGCTTCGCGCCGGGCCACGCCCACAATCCTCACGTCGTCGCTGGCGCTGGCGCGCTCGATCACCGCGCGGCCGATCAGCCCCGTCGCGCCGACCAGCGCGATACGTGCCGGGCCGCGCGTTTCAGACATTGATCAGCCCGGCGGGTCGTTCGCCATAGATCGCGCTGCAGGCCTGCATGGCAAAGCGATCGCTCATCCCGGCGATGAAATCAGCGATCATCCGGCTGCGCTGGGGTTCCTGCCGTGGTAGCCGCGCTTGCCAATCTTCGGGCATCAGGCGCGCATCCTGCGAATAGGCGGCGAACAGGCGGGCAACAACATCGCGCGCGCGTTCGGCAGCGGCGACCTGTTCGGGATGATAATACAGCCGTTCGTACATGAAAGCCTTCAGCCGCCGCTCCTGCTCGGCCATTGTCGGAGAAAAGCCTGCAAGCTGCCGCCCTGCCTCGCGCACGTCGGTGACCGAGCGCAGCCCCTTCACCTGCGCCGCCGTGTGTTCGAGCACGTCGTTCACCATCAGGCCGATCTGATCGCGCACCATCTCGCGCAGCAAACGCTCACGCGGCGCATCGGGAAAGCGCTTTTCGACCGTCCGCCACTGGTCTGCGAGGAAATCGAGCGTCAGGAGATCGTCGAGCTCGAGAAACCCGGCCCGCAGCCCGTCGTCGATGTCGTGATTGTCATAGGCGATATCGTCCGCCACCGCCGCCACCTGCGCTTCGAGCGAGGGCCAGGTGCCCAGCATCAGCGGGAAAGCCGCGTCGAGTTCGGCCAGCGCCCAGTTGGGGGCAATCACCGGGCCATTATGCTTGGCCAGCCCTTCAAGCAGATCCCACGTCAGGTTCAGCCCGTCATGCGCGGGATAGGGGCATTCGATCCGCATCACCGTGCGCAGCGCCTGCGCATTGTGGCAAAACCCGCCATGCCGCTCCATCGATTGCGACAGCGCCGCCTCGCCCGCGTGGCCGAAGGGCGGGTGGCCCAGATCGTGTGCCAGACACAGCGCCTCGGTCAGATCCTCGTCCAGCCCCAGCGCGCGGGCGATCACCCGCCCGATCTGCGCGACCTCAAGGCTGTGGGTAAGACGGGTGCGATAGTGATCGCCATCGGGCGCGATGAACACCTGCGTCTTGGACTTCAGGCGCCGAAAGCTCATCGAATGGATGATCCGGTCGCGATCGCGTTGAAAGGCGCTGCGCGGGCCGCGGCGCTCGCCAGCGGTCTTGCCGCCCCACTCGCGTGGCCCGTGGGCCTCGGGGTCGGCAGCGTAGGGGGAGCGATTGGTCACGGCTGCAGCGATTAGGTCAGCCGGAGCATCGGCTCAACGGGAACAGATGCAAAACATCGTTCAAATGCTCAGGAAACTGCCGATCCTCGCCTGAAGCGGGGGAATTATGGGGCCACTCACCGGTGATTGGGGGGGAAGGAGAGCGGCCCCATGGGCCTGTCGGTGCGACCCGAAGGCCCGGAACCAGCACGCCGTAAGTTGTGCCAAATTCCGCGGCGGCACATAGGCAGCGTTGTTTACGGTTGCATCCCTTGCAATAGGCCGCTGCGCCAGAACGTTTCAGTTTAGAGACGAAGCGGTGACTAATGCACCCCTTCCTGATCGAGAATCCAGTTGGCCGCCGCTTCGCAGTGAATTCTGGTGCTGTCGAATACCGGAAGGACGTTGGCGTCGACATCGACCACCAGATCGAGTTCGGTGCAGGCCAGCACGATTGCCTCGGCCCCTTCCTGCGCCTTGTTGGTGATGATCGTCTTGAGCGTCCGCTGCGCCTCGCGCGTCACTTTGCCGACCATCAACTCGTCGTAAATGATCTTGTCGAGCATCGCGACAAATTCCATGTTGGGCGGAAGCAGGTCGATGCCGTGCGCGACCAAACGCTTGCGATAGAAGCTTTCGGTCATCACGTTGCGCGTGCCGATCAACGCGGCGTTGGTGTGTCCGGCGCGCTTCATCGTCATGCCGACATATTCGGCAATGTGCAGGATCGGGATGTTCACGCTCGCCGCGACATCATCGTACAACCGGTGCATCGAATTGGCACCGATGATCAGCGCTTCTGCCCCGGCCCCTTCGAGCCGCCGCGCGCTGTCGATCAACACGCTTGCCGCGCGCTGCCAGTCGCGTTCCTCGACCAGCGCATAGAGCTGGCAGAAATCGAGGCTTTCGATCAGCAGTGGTGCACTGGCCATCGGCGCGGCGCGTTTCTGGACGATGCGGTTGATCCGGTCGTAATACATGGCCGTCGACACCCAGCTCATGCCGCCGATGATCCCCAATTTGCGCAAACGCCGTTCCTTCGATTGTGTGTGCCGATTCCTTGTGCACTTGCGAACGGATGTAGCGAGGAAGCTGCCCCCGCGTCCATAGGCCAAACAGCGCGCTGCGGACTATTCGGTGGGCGCTGCTTCTGTGGTCAGCGCGTCGAGCCACGGCGCAAGATCGCCCAGCGTTTGCTCGACCGCTTCTTCCTGCGGCAGGTGGCCGATGTTCGGGTACACCACCAGGGTGCTGGCGGGCATGACCTTATCGAGCCAGCGCCCGGCCTCGACCGGGATCAGCCGATCTTCATCGCCCCACAGGATCAGCGTCGGCACGGTGACACCTGCAATCTCGGCTTCGGTCAACGGATCATAGGCTTGCGAGAAGCGCTTCAACGTCGCGCGGCGGTTGCCCGGATAGCGCAGCAGTTCCCAATAGCGATCCACCGCCGCCTCGCTGGCAACAGATTTGACTGAAACGCTTTGTTCGAGGCTCTGCGCGATAAGACTGCGCGGCGTGATCTGTTCGACCAGCAGATTGATCCCCGGCGTCTGCGCAATTGCGAAGCCGATATTGCCGCTGGAACTGTCGTCCTCCTTCTCGTCCAGATTCAGCATCGGCCCGCCGCTGGCATCGACCAGCACCAGCCCTGCCACCCGCTGCGGATGGGCAACCGCAAAGGCCAGCGCGTGTTTGCCGCCCATCGAATTGCCGCCGAGGATGAAGCGATCCAGCCCGAGCGCGTCGGCAACTTCCGCAATATCGGCGACGTAATTGGCGCGGCTGTAATCATGCGCCGGATCGGGGCCGGTCAACCCGTGTCCGACCTGATCGAAGCGGATCACCCGGTAATCGTCCTTCAGCGCCGCCACCCACGGCTCCCACGTGTGCAGATCGGCGTTGGAGCCATGCAGCAGGATGATCGCGGGCGCGTCACGCGGCCCTTCGTCGCGCAGGTGGACAGTCACGCCGCCGCCGATATCGACGAATTGCGAAGGCTGCCCCCCATATTTGGCGCGCATTTCAGCCGCGTTGGTATCCGGCGTGCGGAAGACCAGAAAGGCGATCACGAGGATGCCGAGAAGCGCGAGCAATCCGCGCCAGACCCATTTCATTGCTGTTTCATCTCCAGAATCCAGCGGCGCACAACGGCCCCGCCTTCGTGGTCGACGCTGGCCTTGCCCAGTTCGGGCATGGCGACGCCGGGTTCGGCGCTGTTCATGCGGTAAAGCAGGATCGAGGCGTCGGGCTGGCCGGGCAGAATCGAGAAATCATGCCCGCCCGCCCCGCGTCCGGCGGCGACTGGGCGCTTCATGATGCCGAGCGCGTGCGCATCATCCTGCTCCCACCGCAAGTCGAGGCCGCTGTTCGAAGCGCCCCCGCCCGGCTGGTGACAATGGGCGCAGTTCACATCGAGATAGGCGCGGGCAAGCGGCGCTGCGGGGCCGGTCGCGTGGGCGCGCCAGTCGGGCAGCAGGTCGCCGCCCGCAGGCACGTGATCGAGCAATCCCCCTGCCGACGCCTGCCCCAGCCATTCAGCGGACAGATTGCGCGCCTTGGGGCCGATGGGGATCACCTGCCCGTCCTTGCCGTGACAGGACTTGCACTGGTTCTTGTTGGGAATGGCGTAGGAGATCGCCTCACCGGCGGGCGTCACCAGATCGACCCGCCCGCCTGCCAGCGCGAGGCTAGCCTCGGTCTGCTCGGCATTCCAGCGATAGGGCAGCGCCAGCCAGCCATCCGCGCGGTGCAGCAGCACGCGGGTTTCGATCAACCGGCGCGCCTCGCCCTCTCCGAAGGCAAAGGTCTTGATGATCGCCGCGCCGACGGGGAATTGCAGCAGGCCCTCTCCGTCGGCGGTCAGCTGCGTGCCTTCGGGCAGGTAGATGAAGCGCAGCTTGTCCGCTCCGTCCGACCACAGCGGGGTGTTGAGCGTGTAAGGCGTAACGCCTGGCGCCGGCACCTGCCGCGCAGCATCGGCGAAGATGCCGAACTCTGACAGCGCGCTGGGAAAGCCCGCTCCCGTCACCGCCGCGTCGGACACTTGCGGCGCGTCGAGGTGGGCGTGGGCAACCGCCCCGCCCAACGCGAGCAGGCTTGCCGCGAGCAGGCCAGCGCCCAGCCTCACTTCAGCCGCGCCTCCAGTTCCGCAGGCGCGCCGACTTCGGGGAAGGCCGCTTTCTCAGTCGGGGTCAGCATCAGCGGGCCCGGCTGTGCCTCGGCAACGCTCTGACCGACTTGCGACAGATTGAGCGACCAGCCCGTCACCCCCGGCGCGATCTTCAGCGCATTGCCCGGGGTTTCGGACAACCCGTCCCACAGCACCGGCGGCAGCGCTCCGCCAAAGGCCGCGAGCAGTTGCTCCTTGCCGTCAAGCTGCGGATCATCTCCGCCGCGTCCGAAGGCGTTGGTGCCGATCATCACGTTTCGCGCATGGGGATTGTAGCGCGGATCCTCGAAGGGCTGGGTATAGGCGATCACCATGACATGGGCGGTGGCGTTGCCATCGAACCTGTTGTTTTCGATCAGCACGCCGTCATTTGCCATCACCAGCACGCCGGTGCCGCGCCGGACGCTGGCGACAATATTGCCGGGCGGCGCGAAGTTGGGGGTGTCGTTGTCGAGCACGATATTGTTGCGCAGTATCACGTTGCCGCCGTTCATTACCGGCAGACCGGGCAGGTCGAACACCAGTAGACCGCCCGTGTTCCGGGTGGCGATGTTACCTTCGACCAACGCATTGCGGCTGTTCTCGATCTCGATCCCGGCGACGTTGAATTTGACCACGTTGCCCTGCACCGAGATGTCGCGGCTCTGGCCAACATAGATGCCAGCATCCGAGGCCCCCGAAACGATCGAGTTGCGCACCAGCACCCCGGTGCTTTCCACCGGATAGATGCCATAGGCGCCGTTGGTTTCCTTGGGTCCGCCGGTCCATTCGACCCGGATGCCCGCATAGATGATGTTGTCGGCGCCCTTGGACTTGATCCCGTCGCCCTTGGCGTTTTCGACCGCGAAGTCGCGCAAGGTAACGTTGTCGCTGGTAACCAGCAGCCCTTCGCCCGCGCCCTGTTGATCGGTGAAATCCAGCACGGTCTCTGCCATCCCCGCCCCGCGCACCGTCACCCCGTCGACATCGAGGCTGAGGCCATCAGTGAGGGTGAAGCGACCCGCGCCAAGCTCGATCACGTCGCCGGGGGCGGCAAGGATCAGCGCCTCCTGCAAGCGGGTGGCCGCGCCCTCGCCCGGTTCGACCCGGTGGGTTTCGGCGGCGAGCGGTGCTGCTGTCGCAAGCAACACGGCGGCAAGTGCCAATCGGTTCATAATTGTCTCCCTCTCCGCCGCGCACTCTGGCGCAAGGCGGGCGGGAAAAGCAAGCGGCGCGTCAGCCGATCGCGCCCTAGCCTACCCCCAGCGCGCAGAGCCCCGCACTGGTGGTGAGCACGGCAACCGCCTCGCCATCGCCGACGCGGTCGAGCCGCTTGACGAGTTCGCCGAGGCTGTAACCGCCTGCAGGCTCATCCGCCAGCGCGGCCATGCCCTGCTGCAGGTTCCACAATTGCGCCGGCGAAAGCCGCTCGACCATGCGCCCGGCCATGCACTCGGCGCGGGCCTCGCCGATACCGGCCTCGACCAGCGCGCTCTTTACGCGCCATTCGAGCACCGGATTGGCAAGCCCGGCATAGACCGCAGCACCCACCAGCAGGCCAAGCAGCACGATCCCGATCAGCAGCTTTCTCATGCAGACGCCTTTATCCGGGCGCCCTGCATCAGTCGAGCGACTTGACGATTTCCTCGACCATCTTCTTGGCGTCGGCCAGCAGCATCACTGTCTGGTTCATGTAGAACACGTCGTTGTCGACTCCGGCATAGCCGACGCCGCCCATCGAACGTTTGATGAAGAACACCTGCTTGGCCTTGTCGACATCGAACACCGGCATCCCGTAGATCGGCGAGGATTTGTCGGTCTTCGCCGCAGGGTTCACCACATCGTTCGCGCCGATGATGAAGGCGACATCGGCCTGCGCGAAATCGGAGTTGATGTCTTCGAGTTCGAACACTTCATCGTAAGGCACGCTGGCTTCGGCGAGCAGCACGTTCATGTGCCCTGGCATCCGGCCCGCAACGGGGTGGATGGCGTATTTCACGTCCACGCCCTTTTCCTTCAGCTTGTCGCCCATCTCTCGCAGCGCGTGCTGGGCCTGCGCCACCGCCATGCCGTAGCCGGGGATGATGATGACCGATTCCGCCTGTTCGAGCATGTAGGCCGCATCTTCCGCGCTGCCCTGCTTGTAGGGCCGCTGTTCGCGCGCGCCGCCTGCCCCTGCCGCTTCGGGTGCTGCGCCGAATCCGCCCGCGATCACCGAAATGAAGCTGCGGTTCATCGCGCGGCACATGATGTAGCTGAGGATCGCGCCGGAGCTTCCGACCAGCGCGCCGGTGATGATCATCGCGCTGTTGCCGAGCGTGAAGCCCATCGCCGCCGCTGCCCAGCCCGAATAGCTGTTCAGCATCGACACCACGACCGGCATATCCGCCCCGCCGATCGGGATGATCAGCAGGAAACCGATGATGAAGGCCAGCAGTGCGATGGCCAGGATCATCCAGCCCTCACCCGCGCCACCATCGGGCGAGACGGTGTAGAGCCCGATCAATGCAATGATCGCCACCAGCGTGCCGAGATTGATGACATGCCGCCCCGGCAGCATGATCGGCGAACCGCCCATCCGGCCCGAAAGCTTGAGAAACGCGATAATCGAGCCGGAGAACGTGATCGCCCCGATCGCAATGCCGAGGCCGAGTTCCACGCGGCTGACCGCGAGGATCTGGTCAAGGCTATCTGTAATCCCGAACGCCGCCGGGTTGAGCCATGCGGCAAAGCCCACCACGACCGCCGCCAGACCGACGAGGCTGTGGAAGCCCGCGACCAGTTCCGGCATCGCCGTCATGGCAATACGCCGCGCCACGGTGACACCGATGATCGCGCCAAGGAAAATGGCGATGGCGATTTCGATTATGTTGGCGATCTCGTGGGTGACCAGCGTCGTGATCACCGCCACCGCCATGCCGATCATGCCATTGCGGTTGCCCGCCTGACTGGTCGCCGGGCTGGAGAGGCCGCGCAGCGCGAGGATGAAGAACACGCCCGATGCAAGATAGGCCAGCATTGCCCATGCGGGCACTGCGCCTTCGCCGGAAGCTCCGGCGGCAAGGATGGAGAAGCTCATCTCTTACTTCCCCTTTTTCTTGTACATCGCGAGCATGCGCTGCGTCACGGCGAACCCGCCGAAGATATTGATGCTGGCAAGCACCACCCCGAACAGGCCGAGATATTTTGCTACCGGACTCTGCGCCTCGGCCGCCGCGATCAGCGCGCCGACGATGATCACCGACGAAATCGCATTGGTCACCGCCATCAGCGGGGTGTGCAGCGCCGGGGTCACCGACCAGACCACGTAATAGCCCACAAAGCAGGCCAGCACGAAGATGCTGAGAATTGAGATGAAATCCATGATTTAAGCCCCCAGAAGCCGTTCGTTCACGACTTTCCCGCCCTGCGTCAGGCGGATCGCGCCCCCGATTTCCTCGTCCAGCATCGGCTTGCCAGCCTCCTTGTCCCAGAAGGCGCTGAGGAAGTTGTAGTGGTTGCGTGCGAACAGCGCCGATGCGTCGGCGGGCAGGTGCGCAGGCGTGTTCGAAAAGCCGATGATGTTGACGCCGTGTTTCACCACGACCTGATCCGGCACAGAACCTTCGACGTTGCCGCCCTGCGCCACGGCGAGATCGAAGATCACGCTGCCCGGCTTCATCGTCGCGATCTGCGCATCGGTGATCAGCCGCGGGGCTGCGCGGCCCGGAATCAGCGCGGTGGTGATGACGATGTCCTGCTTGGCGATGTGGCTGGACACCAGTTCGGCCTGCGCCTTCTGGTATTCCTCGCTCATTTCGGTGGCATAGCCGCCCGAACCTTCGCCTTCGATCCCCGCGACATTTTCCACGAAGATCGGCTTCGCACCCAGCGACTGGATCTGTTCCTTGGTGGCCGAGCGCACGTCGGTCGCGGAAACCTGCGCGCCCAACCGGCGGGCAGTCGCAATCGCTTGAAGGCCCGCAACGCCCACACCCATGATGAAGGCGCGCGCAGCCTGCACTGTGCCAGCCGCCGTCATCATCATCGGAAAGGCGCGGCCATAGACATCCGCGGCTGCCAGCACCGCCTTGTATCCGGCAAGGTTCGACTGCGAGGACAGCACATCCATCGATTGCGCGCGGGTGATGCGCGGCATGAATTCCATGCTCAACGCCTCGAAACCGGCGGCGGCATAGGCATCCACCACCGCGCGGTTCGTAAACGGATCGAACAAAGCCGCCACCCAGGCACCGGGCTTCGCGCCCTTCAACAGCGCCACATCGGGCGCCTGAATGCCCAGCACGATATCGGCATCCTTCACCGTCGCCGCCGCATTGCCAAGCGTTACGCCCGCTTCGGCATAGGCATCGTCGGTGATCGAAGCGATCACCCCTGCCCCTGCCTCCACCGCGACCGTCAGGCCTAGGGCTGCGAATTTCTTGGCCGTTTCCGGCGTGGCGGCAACGCGCGTCTCCCCCGACGCGCGCTCCTTCAGGATTGCGATTTTCACCCCCGCCGCGCCTTAATCGGCGATCAGCATGACGACGATCGCAACGATCACCGCAATCACCGGCACAGCCCACTTGAGCGTGCTCATGAAGCCACCATAGGTCGCCTCGGCCTTTTTCATGTCGTGAGAGGTCATTTCGTCTCTTCCCCTTGGGTTCCTGAACACCGCAGGCGCCGATTGGTTGCAGCAAAACCGGCCGCGGCGGATTTTCTGCCTGCTCCCGTATCGGAGCAAGGCGCTGCGCTCAAGTCACCATTAACAACAGGCAGCATGCCGCACACTGCCGCGGTCCGGCAAGCCCGCACAACAGCCTTAATCCCGTCTTTACCCACGCGTCCTATGGAAAGGCTTGTGTCAGTCCGGAACATATTGGTTCGGCCCCAGGAAAAGCGAGCGACATGTCTGATGGCGGATATTGATTGCCACCCCGAGGCACAAAGCGACGCGCGAATCGTGATGCTGATCGATGATGAGCCTGCCCAGTCGCGGCTGATCACTGCGATCGCAGCGCGCCACGGATGGCGCACGATCGTCGCGCCCGATGCCGAAACCGCGATTGCCATGCTCGGCACGCGCGAAGGAATGCAGCTTTCCGCCATTCTGCTCGATCAGTGGGTGCCGGGCGATGACGCCTGCACGCTGATTGCCGAACTGAAATCCCGCCGCCCAGCCTTGCCGATCCTGATGCTTACCACCAGTGCATCGCCGCTGCTTGCGGTCGAAGCGATGCGCGCAGGGGCCAGCGATTATCTGGTGAAGCCGGTATCGCCCGACCGGTTGATGGAAGCCCTGCGCAGCGTCACCACCCGCGAATCCCCGCGCGACGAGCTCGCCCCGCTGACCGAGAAGATGTCGGCCAGCCTCGATTTCGATGCGATGATCGGCACCGCCCCGCAATTCCGCACCGCCTTGGCGCAGGCCGCCAAGGCCGCGCGCGGTCAGGGCCATGTGTTGATCGAAGGCGAAACCGGCACCGGCAAGGAAATGCTGATGCGCGCAATGCACGGGGCCAGCCCGCGCACCAAGGAAGCGCTGCGGATCATCAATCTTGCCAGCGTGCCCGTTGGTTCGATCGAATCGGTGCTGTTCGGACACGAGCCCGGCAGCTTCCCCGGTGCCTTCGACCGCCAGATCGGCGCGTTCCAGCATTGCGACGGCGGCACCCTGATCCTCGACGATATCGACCGGCTGACCCCGGCGCTGCAACAGCGGCTGGCCGAAGCACTGAGCAGCGGCATCATCCGCCCTGTGGGCGCGAGCTATGGCTTTCGTGTCGACGTGCGGCTGCTGGTGACGAGTAATGCCGGGCTCGACCGGCTGGTGCAAAGCGGCCATTTCGACGCCGCCCTTGCCGAGCGGCTGGGGGCGACCCGCATCCACCTGCCGCCCTTGCGCGAACGCACCGGCGATATCCCTGCGCTGACCCGCCATTTCCTCGCCCGGATCGGCGAACAACCGGGCCTTCTGCATCTTTCGGTATCCGACAGCGCGCTGGCGCTGCTGGCTGCCTATGATTGGCCGGGCAATGTCCGCCAGTTGCAATCGGTCCTGTTCCGCGCTGCGGTCTATTGCGAAGGCAACACGCTGACAGCCGACAGCTTCCCGCAATTGTCCGAGATGCTGGGCGAGCAGGGCAGCGTCACCATCGCCAGCGCGCATGAAGGCGTGGGCATCATGCTCTACACCGAAGACGGCAACCTGCGCCCGCTGGAAGATATCGAAGCCGACGTGATCCGCCTCGCCATCGGGCATTATCGCGGGCGCATGACCGAAGTCGCGCGGCGGCTCGGCATCGGGCGCTCGACATTGTATCGCAAGCTTTCCGATCTGGGCATCGACAACGCGGCTTGATCGGCGAGCCTTGCGGGCCTAGCCCGATGGCATGACAATTATTCAGGACTTTGCCGGGCGCAGCGCGCTCGTGACCGGGGCAGCATCGGGGATCGGCGCGGCCTGCGCGCGGGCGCTGGCGGCGCGCGGTGCGGCGCGGCTGTATCTGGTCGATGTCGATGGCGCAGGGCTGGATGCGCTCGACCTATCGGAACATTCCGGATGCGCGGTGCAGCGCATCACCGGCAGCGTCGCGGACGAGGCGTTGTGGCAATCGCTCGAACCGCAGATGAGCGGCCTCGATCATGCGGTGGTCAATGCCGGGATCGGTTCAGGCGGAGCGATTGCGGAGATTTCCTTGGCCGAGTGGCGCCGCGTCATGGCGGTCAACCTAGACGGCGCGTTCCTGACGCTGGCCGCGTCACTGCGGGCGATGGCTGGAAAGGGCGGCAGCGCAGTGGTCGTCGCGTCCGTCACCGGGATTAAGCCGGTCGCGGGCATTGGCCCCTATGGCGTATCCAAGGCAGCGGTCGCCCACATGGCGCGGATCGCGGCCATGGAAAGCGCGCGCAAGGGCATCCGCGTCAACGCCATTGCACCGGGCGGAGTGGATACCGCGATCTGGGAAAGCGGCGAGGACTTCGCAGCTTCGGTCGCAGCAATCGGCCGCGAGGCGACGATCAAGGCCATGGCCAAGACCACGCCGCTCGGCCGTTTTGCCACGTCAGAGGAAATGGCCGACAGCATCCTTTACCTGCTGAGCGATGCGGCTTCCAACATTACCGGGCACGTGATGGTGTCCGACGGCGGATTTACCCTTTGAACTTAAGGCGTTTTTAAACGCAAATCCAACATGGCCGAAAATGTTTCACGTGAAACATTTCGAGAACATTGCTCTGCAGACATCCCCGCGGACGCGCCCGGCGGTAAGCCTTGGCTTTACAGCGGCGGCAATTGCGAAAAGTCGGTCAGGCTTGCGTCCTTCAGCCCGCGCCACACGTTGCGCGCCTGCACCGTTTCGGCGACGTCATGGGCGCGCAGCAGATGGATGCCTGCCTCCATTCCCTTCACCGCCAGAGCGATCGAACCGGCGAGCCGCTGCCCGGCGGCTTCCTCGGTAGACAGCGCACCTATCATCCGCTTGCGGCTGGCGCCCAGCAGGATCGGGCTGCCCAGCGAATGGAACAGCGGCAGGGCGTTGATCAGCGCGAGATTCTCGCCCAGCGACTTGCCGAAGCCGACGCCGGGATCGCAGATGATCCGCGCTTCTGCCACCCCCGCCGCAATCGCGCGGTCGCGGGCAAGTTTGAGGAAGTCGAACACCTCGCTCACCACGTCGGCATATTTGGCACCTGCGTGAAGATCCTCGCCCGCGCCGGGGGCATGCATCAGCACCACCGGGCACGCGGCCTCGGCCACCACTTCGATACTGCGCGGGTCATAGCGCAGCGCCGACACGTCGTTTGCCATATGCGCGCCCGCTGCCAATGCGGCGGCCAACACGCCTGCGCGGCGGGTATCGACGCTGATCGCGCCGCCCATTGCGGCGCAATATTCCACGGCCGGAACCACGCGGCGGATTTCCTCGTCCTCGAACGTCGCCGCAGCGCCGGGCCGCGTGCTTTCGCCGCCGATGTCGATGATCGACGCGCCCGCCTCCAGCATCGCCGCAGCATGATCGCGCCCGGCCTGCAGATCCTCATGCTGCCCGCCGTCAGAGAAACTGTCGGGCGTGACGTTGAGGATTCCCATCACCTGCGGCTGATCCAGCCGGATGGTACGGGTGCCCAGTTGCAGCGGCACGTGGGTTTTCCTGATGTTGGCCCACTGCCGCTCGGCTTCGCGCGCGGCTGTGTCGGGCAGGCGGGCAATGGCCTCGGGCATTCCGGCGGCGGTGGTCACGATGCGGGTCGCCGCGCCGGTTTCGTCGCGCAGCACCAGCGCGAATTCGCGGGCATAGACCATGCTGCCGCCCAGCCGCACGGCATCGCCCTCAACCGCCTGCGGGCCGGAAACGAGCGTGATCGGGTGGAGATAGACGTTGCCGGTCATGGCTTTGGCTGCACGGATCAGTCCTCGCTCGCCAGCAGGTAAAGCTGGCGCGCGGCGTCGATCGGCTGAACATCGGCGCCGGTTTCGTAATGCCAGAACGCCCAGCCATTGCAGCTTGGCGCGCCCTGCAATTCCTTGCCCAGCCCGTGGATCGACCCGGTCTTGCCGCCGCATTCCAGGCTGCCATCGGTGCGCACCGTGGCGATCCAGCGGCGCTTTTTATCGAACACCTGTGTTCCCGGCGGGATCAGCCCGCCCTCGACCACCGCGCCGAACGCCACCTTCGGCGCTGACCGGGCGGTTTGCATTGTGGTGAGCGCGCTTTCATCGAGCGGGAGTTCCTTGGCGATGCGCTTGGCCGCGACCTCGCGGTAGAAATCTTCGCGCTCGCAGCCGATCCACTCGCGACCCAACCGCTTGGCGACCGCGCCGGTGGTACCAGTGCCGAAGAACGGATCGAGCACCACGTCGCCCTTTTCGGTGGTCGCCAGCAGCACGCGGTAAAGCAGCGCTTCGGGCTTCTGGGTCGGGTGGGCTTTCTTGCCGTTTTCCTTCAGCCGTTCGCCGCCTGCGCAGATCGGCATCACCCAGTCGGACCGCATCTGGAGTTCGTCGTTCAGCGTCTTCATCGCGCGGTAATTGAACTGGTAGCGGGCCTTTTCCCCCATGCTCGCCCAGATCAGCGTTTCGTGCGCGTTGGTGAAGCGGGTGCCACGGAAGTTGGGCATCGGATTGGTCTTGCGCCAGACGATGTCGTTGAGGATCCAGAACCCCAGATCCTGCAGGATCGCGCCGACGCGGAAGATGTTGTGGTAGCTGCCGATCACCCACAGCCCGCCATCGGGCTTGAGCACCCGGCGCGCCTCGGTCAGCCATTCGCGGGTGAACTTGTCATACACCGCCATGCTGTCGAACTGGTCCCAGTGATCGGTCACGGCATCGACATGGCTGCCGTCCGGGCGGTTGAGATCGCCGCCAAGCTGGAGGTTGTAGGGCGGATCGGCGAACACCAGATCGACACTGTTGGTGGGCAGCGAACGCATCGCTTCGATGCAGTCACCCGGCAGGATACGGCCCAGGGGCAAATCACGCGGCAGATCGAGCGCAGGCGCAATTTTTCGCGCCTTTACAGCGCTTTTCGCCTGCAACTTCGTCTTTTCTATCACGCTCACCGGAATTGACCTCGCCTGTTCTGCTTGCAACTTATCCACAGGCATGAGTCTTTGAGGAGTCCGCGTCAAGCGTCTAATAATGCGCCGGTTATGGTTTACAGGTCGTAAATGCGGTGGCTCCAAAGCGGAACGAAGCAGGACCGGCACAAGATGTTGAGTCCCCGCACCTTGGCAGGACTCGACATGCAGCGGTGTGGCGCGAAGGACTCACCCGCCGCCATTCCGCTATGCGGTTTTTCCGATCAGATCAGCTGGCCTTGTGCCACCGGGGCGAAGCTGCGGCGGTGCAGCGGGGTTGCGCCGTGCAGCCGCAGCGCTTCCATGTGTTCGGGCGTGCCATAGCCCTTGTTGCGCTCCCAGCCGTAGTGGGGAAAGGCACCCGACGCCTCCAGCATCAGCCGGTCGCGCCATTCCTTGGCGATGATCGACGCGGCGGAGATGCACGGTTCGATCCCGTCGCCGCCCACGATTGCACGCGCCGGCCAGCACCATTCGCTGCGCCGGCCCGCCGGGGTCATGTTGCCATCGATCAGCACCTCGCAGCGCGCGCCGCCCAGCGCGGCATCGAGATTGGCGACCGCGCGGGTCATCGCAAGCATGGTCGCCTGAAAGATGTTGATCCGGTCGATCTCCTCCGGCTCGACCACCGCCACCGCCCAGCAGCAGCTGGCGCGGATGGCGGTATCCAGCACGGCGCGGCGCTTTGCGGAAAGGCGCTTGGAATCGTCGAGCCCCGCAGGTATCGATCGGCCAAGAACAACCGCCGCGGCCACCACCGGCCCGGCCAGCGGCCCACGGCCGGCCTCGTCGACACCGATGACGAGTGCCCCGTCCGTGACCGTGAAACCCGGAGTAATCCCTAGCATGATCCGTTCGTCCCGACTCCTTGCCCCGTTTTCCCTGTCCGTCCTCGCGCTGACAAGCTGCGCGAATGCGGAAACCGGGGAAAGCGCACCCGTCGCTGCCGAAGGCACGCCGTTCGCGGTCGCGGAAATGGGTGCATTCAACGAACCTTGGGCGATCGAGTTCGCGCCCGGCACCCCGGTGCTGTTCGTGACCGAGAAATCGGGAACGATGAAGTTTCTCGAGACGGCCAGCGGCACCATAGGCACGGTCAGCGGGTTGCCGGATGTGGATTACGGCGGCCAGGGCGGGCTTGGCGACATCGCGTTCCTACCGTCGGAATCCTCCGACACGCTCGAGCGCCGCACAATCTACCTGAGCTGGGCCGAAGCAGGGGACGGCGACACCCGCGGCGCCGTGGTCGGCAAAGGCACGCTGGTATGCGGCGAGGCCGAATCCTGCACCATCGAAGGGCTGGACGTGATCTGGCGTCAGACCCCCAAGGTCACCGGGCGTGGCCACTATTCGCACCGCCTCGGTATCTCACCCGATGGCCAGCATCTGTGGATCGCCAGCGGAGAGCGGCAGAAGATGCAGCCTTCGCAGGACACCTCCAACACGCTCGGCACGATGGTGCGCCTGAACCTCGACGGCACGCCTGCTGCGGGCAACCCGATGGCGGAAAAGGGTGGCGTGACTGCGGAAATCTGGTCTTACGGCCACCGCAACATCCTCGGCATGGACTGGGATTCGCAGGGGCGGCTGTGGGAAGTCGAGCACGGCCCGGCGGGCGGCGACGAACTCAACCTCGTCCAGCGCGCCGCCAATTACGGCTGGCCGGTGCGTTCCAATGGCGAACATTACAACGGCGATCCGATCCCCGATCATTCGGCGGATGATGGCTTTGCCAAGCCTGCGCTCAGCTGGAACCCAGTGATCGCGCCGGGCGACATGATCATCTATTCGGGTGAGATGTTCGATGCATGGCAGGGTCAGGCGCTGATCCCCGGCCTCGGCTCGCAATCGCTGGTGCGCGTCGCCATCGACGGCGAGAATGCAAGCGAGGTTGCCCGCTACGAATTCGACAAGCGCCTGCGCTCGATCGAACAAGGCCCCGACGGCGCGATCTGGATCGCCGAGGATGGCGAGGATGGTCAGGTGCTGAAACTCACCCCACAATGACCGCTGCCGCCCCTGCCGCCAGCGCCACGCTGATCCCGCTCGAAGCGGTCGAGCCCGCCATGATCGAGGCGGTGCTCGACCGTGCCTTCGGGACGGATCGCCACGCCCGCACCGCCTATCGAATCCGCGAAGGCATGCCGTGGCTACCGGCGCTGAGCTTCGCTGCGCTCGACGAGGAAGACCTGCTGGTCGGCACGATCCAGTGCTGGCCGATTGCGCTGCAGACCCGGCAGGGTCAGGTGCCGCTGGTGATGGTCGGCCCGGTCGCCGTCGTGCCCGAACGGCAGGGCGAAGGCTTCGGCGTCGGTTTGATGAGCGCAATGATCGCCGAAGATGCACGGCTGGCGAGCGAAGGGGGGGCGCGGTCGCTGCCGCAAATGCTGATCGGCGATGCCGATTATTACGGGCGCTGGGGCTTTTCCGCCGCGATGACCGGAGGCTGGCGCTGTCCCGGCCCGTATGAGCCGCAGCGACTGCTGGCGCGCGGGCCGGCACTGGCGGCGATGCCGGGTGAAGGCATGCTGGGGCCGTGGGAAGGTTGACGCCTTAGCCTCTTGGCGGGAACTCTTGCTTCTGGCATCGCATTGAACACATCATGCCCTACGAACCACCCCCCTATCTTGCCGAACTCACTCTGGCCGAAATCGCCGATCTTGTCGCGGCGCGCAAATTGCCCGCTGTCGAAGGCTGGGCGCCGCAGAAATCGGGCGACAGCGCGATGCGGATCGCAGCCGACGGCACCTGGTATCACGAAGGCGACCCGATCCGGCGCGAGGCGATGGTGCGCGCCTTTGCCGGGCTGCTGACACGCGACGAGGCCGGGCAGCACTGGCTGGTCACTCCGTTCGAGAAACTTTCGATCGAAGTCGAGGATGCCGCCTTCATCGCGGTCGATTGCGCGCGCGCCGATGATGCGCTGGCGTTCCGCCTCAACACCGATGATCTCGTGATCGCCGGGCCGGACCATCCGTTGCGCGCGGCGGGCGATGCCGAAACCCCGGCGCTCTACCTGCACGTCCGGCGCGGCTGCGAGGCGCGGCTCAACCGTTCGACCTATGCGCAACTGGCCGAGATCGCGCTCGCCGAAGGGGCCGAGAATAACGGCTGGCAGATCGCAAGCCAGGGCGCGCGGTTCTCGCTGCTGCCGTGACGATGGCCGCCGCGACCAGCCTGTTCGATCCGCTGTCGCGCCTGTTCGCGGAAGGCCACGCGCGCGACATTCCCGATCTGCTCAGCGATGAGCAATTCGCGCGCGGCGGCCGCGCCACCCCTGCGGCAGTGCTGATCGCGATTACCGATGTGCCGCATGATCCGCAGGTGATCCTCACCCAGCGTCCACGCGGGATGCGCGATCATCCGGGGCAGGTCGCCTTTCCGGGCGGGAAGCTCGATCCGGGCGAAGACGCCGTCACCGCCGCCCTGCGCGAGGCGGAGGAGGAACTGGCCCTGCCGCGTGAGGCGGTGCGCGTGATCGGCACCAGCGATGTCTATCACACCGGCACCGGCTTCATCGTCACGCCGGTGGTGGGGGTGGTGCCGCCCGGGCTCGATCTGCGGCCCGATCCCATCGAAGTCGCCGACTGGTTCGAGGCGCCGCTCTCGCTGTTGCTCGCCCCCGATAGCTGGACCACGCAGGAGGTGTTCTGGCGCGGGGCAACGCGGCGCTATCTGGAGCTGGACTGGCAGGGCTTCCGGATCTGGGGCGTGACCGCGGCGATCATCGCCAATCTTGCGCGGCGGATCGCGCTGGAGGGACTGCGCGATGCTGCGTGATCTGGCCCAAGCCGACTGGCCGAAACGCGCGGGCCTCGCCGCTCTGACTGCAGCACTGGGCGCGGACAATATCCGCTGGGTCGGCGGGGCGGTGCGCGACAGTCTGCTGGCACAGCCGGTGCGCGATGTTGATTGCGCCACGCTGCTCACCCCGGATGTGGTGATCGACCGCTGCCGCGAGGCGGGCATCCGCACCGTCCCCACCGGGATCGACCACGGCACCGTCACCGCGATCCTGAAGGACGGGCCGGTGGAGATCACCACCTTGCGCCGCGATGTCACCACCGATGGCCGCCGCGCAACCATCGCTTTCGCAGGCGACTGGCGCGAGGATGCGGCGCGCCGCGATTTCACCATCAACGCGCTCTACGCCCACCCGCAAACGCTGGCGATCGACGACTATTTCGGTGGGCGCGACGATCTGGCAGCGCGGAGGGTGCGCTTCATCGGGGATGCCCGCGAACGGATTGCCGAGGATCACCTGCGCATCCTGCGCTATTACCGCTTTCAGGCGCGTTTCGGGGCAGAGCTTGACGCAGCGGCCGAAGAAGCCTGCACCGCCCTCGCCCACACGCTGAAGGGTCTGAGCCGCGAACGCATCGCCGCCGAATTGCTGGCGCTGCTGGCGCTGCCCGATCCGCACGCCACGCTTGCACGGATGCGCGCTGGCGGGGTGCTGGGCGTGATCCTGCCCGAAGCCTGCGCCGCGCAGCTGGCCGCCCTCGCCCGGCTGATCGCTGCCGAAGCCGGGCAGGGTTTCACGCCCGATCCCGTCCGTCGGCTCGCGGCGCTGCTGCCGCCCTCCCCCGATGTGGCGGAGGCGGTCGCGGCGCGCCTGCGGCTGTCCAAGGCCCAGCGAAACCGGCTCGTCAGCGCGGCCGAGCGGACGGCGAATGATTGCGAGAACCCAAGGGCGCTGGCCTACCGCCTCTCCCCGGCGCTGGCGATAGACCGACTACTGTTGCTGGGTGCCGATGCGCAGGGGCTGGCCGATTGGGCTGTGCCGGAACTTCCGCTCAAAGGCGGGCAGATCGTCGCCCGCGGGGTAAGCGCGGGGCCAGCGGTGGCCCGCATATTGCGGATAGTCGAGCAGCGCTGGGTGGCTGAAGGCTTTCCCGGCTCCGAACGGATCGAAGAAATGCTCGCCGAGGCATTGGCGGAGGCCAGCCTCCAGCGGTGAGCCGCGCCGAATCCGCGACAAAGGCTGCTTTGCCGCAGCCAACAACCGGGTTGCCGTACAGCCTTGGTGCAGGTTAGGAACCCTAAGAGGAGTTCATGCATTATCTGCATACGCGCTCCTCTTTCCCATGGCCGACAGTGCTGGCCTTTTCCGCTGTCCTTTCGAGATCAGCGGTCTTGCGTGTCCGTCCAGCGGTCCCTCCTCTCGGGATCGATTTGATGAAATATACAGATGGAGAAATCTGATGAAATCCGTGAAGCTGGCGCTGATTGCCACCCTCCTTGCAACCACCCCGGCTGTCGCCTTCGCGCAGGATGTCGGCGCAACCGTTTACGGTAACGACGGCAATCCCATCGGCACGGTCGAAGCCGTGGCGGACGGCGTCGTCACGATCGACACCGGTAAGCACAAGGCACCGATTCCCGCCGACCTGATCGGCACCGGTGAGACCGGGCCGAGCATCAATGCCACTCAGGCGCAGATCAATTCGATGATGGATCAGCAGGTCGCCGAAGCCAATGCCAAGCGCGACGCCGCACTGGTCGAAGGCGCAGCCGTGGTCAGCGCCGACGGTATGCCCGCAGGCATGGTCTACACCATCGACAGCGAAGACGCCGTGATCGTCCAGAACGAAAACGGCATCGTCACCATGACCCGCGAATCCTTCGCTGTAAGCCCCGAAGGCGCGCTGATGGCGCTCTATTCGGCGGAGCAGCTTGCTGCGAACACCGTCGCAGTGCCCGAAGGCGCGGAAATCCTCACCGCCGCACAGGCCCGCGCCAAGGAAGCGGAAATGGCCACGTCGGATGACGGCGATTCCGCAAGCGGCGTCACCATGTAAGCACGCTCCCCGCCTTCAACGGGACAAACAAAACCGCGGTCACCGATAACAGGTGGCCGCGGTTTTTCGTTTGCATGAATAGCAATCCGTTTGCGTCAGTCGAAGCGGTTGTTTTTGGGGAAGCCCTGTGGCGGCATCCGCCCGGCCGCGCCGCGCGCGACCTTCCACATCCGGATTTCGGTTTCGGTGCGGGTGCGCTCACCCGAACCGCCCATTTGCCAGCTGAGACCATCGGCGAGCACGAAGGTGGTCGCGTCCGATAAGCCGCCATCGCGGAAGCGTTGCAACTGCACTCCTTGCCCGCGGGTCATCACCGGCAATTCCTCCAGATTGAACACCACCAGCTTGCGATTATCGCCGACGCAGGCGACGTGATCGTGCTGCGCCGGGATCTCGCGGATCACCCGCAGCACCGCGCCGTCCTTCAGGTTCACCACCTGCCGCCCCTTGCGCGTTTCGGCGAGCAATTCCTGGGTGGCGGCGACAAAGCCCTTGCCGTGGCTCGACGCCAGCAGCAGCCGCCCGCCGGGACGGTGCACCATCATCGCAGCGATCGAAGCGTCGCTTTCCAGATCGATCATCGTGCGCACCGGCTCGCCGAACCCGCGTGCGCCGGGCAGCTTGTCGCAGCCGAGCGTGAAGAACCGCCCGTCGGACGCGGCCAGCAACAGCTTGTCGGTGGTCTGCGCGTGGAGGATGAAGGCGAGCGCGTCCCCTTCCTTGTACTTGAATTCCTGATCCAGCGGCACGTGACCGCTGGCCGCGCGGATCCAGCCTTTCTGGCTGAGGATCACCGTGACCGGTGCCTTCTCGATCATCGCGTCCATGCTGAATTCCACCGTCGGCGCAGCCTCGGCGATCAAGGTGCGGCGGCGGCCCAGCGCGGTGTCCTCGGCATAGTCCTTGCGCAGGGTGCGCAGATCACGCTTGAGCCGGGTACGCTGTTTGGCCGGGCTTTCCAGCAACGCATTCAGCTCCGCCTCTTCGGTAAGCAGCGCGTCCTGCTCCTTGCGCAGCTCCATTTCTTCCAGCTTGCGCAACGACCGCAGCCGCATGTTGAGGATCGCCTCGGCCTGCCGGTCGGTCAGCTCGAATTCGGCGATCATCACCGGCTTGGGCTCGTCCTCGGTGCGGATGATTTCGATCACCCGGTCGAGGTTGAGGAAGGCGATGATGTAGCCGCGCACCAGTTCCAGCCGATTGGCGATCTGGCCGAGCCTGTGGCGCGCGCGGCGTTGCAGGATGTCGATCTGCGATGAGGTCCAGTGATCGAGCAGTTCCTTCAGCCCCATCACCATCGGCGTGCGGGTGGCGTCCAGCACGTTGAGGTTGAGGCTGAACCGCGTTTCCAGATCGGTCAGCTTGAACAGGCTTTCCTTCAGCAGATCGGGATCGACATTGCGGCTTTTCGGCACCAGCACAATGCGGATCGCGGTGTCGCTTTCGTCGCGCACATCCTCGAGGATCGGCAGCTTGCGATCGGCGATGGCCTGCGCGATCTGCTCGATCAGCTTGCCCTTGGCTACCTGATAGGGGATTTCCGAGATGACCAGCTGCCATTGTCCGGCCCCAAGCCGCTCGATTCCGGCGGCGATATCATCAGCTTCTTTCGCCTCGGGCGCATGGAATCGGCCGCGCACGCGGAACGCGCCGCGCCCGGTGCGATAGGCTTCGGAAATGGCGGCAAAGCTATCCACCACCTGCCCGCCGGTGGCGAAATCGGGGCCGTGGAACAGCTCCATCAACCGTTCGTGCGTGACATGCGGATTGTCGATCAGCTCCAGCGTCGCATCGATGATTTCCGCGACATTGTGGCTGGGGATGCTGGTCGCCATGCCCACCGCGATCCCGCTGGAGCCGTTGGCCAGCAAGTTGGGGAACAGGCCCGGCATCAATGCGGGCTCTTCTTCCTCGCCATTATAGGTGGGAATGAAATCGACGGTGCCTGCGTCCAGACCCTCCATCAATTGCATGGCGGTTTTGGTCAGGCGGGCTTCGGTGTAGCGATAGGCAGCGGCATTATCGCCATCGACATTGCCGAAATTGCCCTGCCCTTCGACCAGCGGGTATCGCAGCGAAAAATCCTGCGCCAGCCGCACCATCGCATCATAGGCCGCGGTGTCGCCATGCGGGTGATACTTGCCGATCACCTCACCCACAACGCGGGCGCTTTTCTTGAAGGAATTGCCGGGATCAAGCTTGAGCTGGCGCATCGTCCACAACAGGCGGCGGTGCACCGGCTTTAGCCCGTCCCGCAGATCGGGCAGGCTGCGCGCGGTGATGGTGGACAGCGCATAGACCAGATAACGCTCTGACAGCGCCGCATCGAAGGGCGCATCGACGATGGCGTCGAACGGGTCTGAATCGGTCGTGACGGGATCGGACATTGTTTTGGTCTAGCAACCCTCGCGCGGCGCAGGGAGAGGGCTTTCCACAGGCTTGACCCGGATGCGAGCCGTCCCGCCCCAGCCACGCCCGAGCCGATCGGCCGGAACGCTCCCGCCCCGCGTCCGTTGGTGAGGTAAGAGAAAACAAGGAGATAGTATATGAAACCGATCCTCATCATCGCCACCGACGGGTTCGAACAGTCCGAACTGATGGAGCCCAAGGGCCTGCTCGAAGAAGCAGGGGCCAAGACGATCGTCGCCAGCCTCGAAGAGGGCGAGATCAAGGGCTGGGATAACGGCAACTGGGGCAAGAGCGTGAAGGTCGACATGCTGGTCAAGGATGTCACGACCGACGATTACGCCGCCCTGATGTTGCCCGGCGGACAGATGAACCCGGATATCCTGCGGATGAACAAGGACGTGATCCGACTGGTGCAGGAATTCGACAAGGCCGGAAAGCCGATCGCCGCGATCTGCCACGCCCCGTGGTTGCTGGCGGAAGCCGGAATCATTCGCGGCAAGGTCGTGACTGGCTGGCCTTCGATCCGCACCGATCTGACCAATGCAGGCGGCGCAGTGATTGACCAGAAGGTTGCCGTCGACGGCAACCTCATCACCAGTCGCAATCCCGACGATATCCCCGCCTTCACCAAGGCGCTGAAGGATGCGGTGGGGATGCAGCAGTCGAACAGCGACGCCAAGGCGCAGAAACAGGCCGCCTGATCGGCTACCCGTTAAAGACCGGCGGCGTTATGCCCCCCTAAGTTGCCGGTCGATCCTAGGCCCTGCCTCGCCCTTGTGCGCGGCAGGGCCTTTTGGCAAGTGTGGTCACATCCGTCTGACATCGTTGCTGTCCGCAGGCACACTAACGCTGAGGCCGTCCATCTCGCCTGTCAGATCGATCTGGCACGACAGGCGCGACGTGCGCCGCGCCCCGGCGGCGAAATCGAGCATGTCCTCCTCCTCCTCGCTCGCAGGCGGCAGGCGGTCGAACCATTCGGCGGCGACGATGACGTGGCAGGTGGAGCACGCCATCTGCCCTTCGCAGGTGCCTTCCAGCGGCAGGCCCGCCGCTTGCCCGACGCGCAGCAGATTGTCGCCCGGCATGGCGGTCGTTTCCACCGGATTGCCATGGGGGTCGCGGAAGGTGATGGTGATGCTCACAGGCCCTGTTCCCTTGCAGCATGGTTGATTGCGTCAGCGGCGGCAGCGATGTCTTCGGGGGTGGTATAGCGGCCAAACCCCAGTCGGATCGAGTGTTTTGCTTGGGCGTCGGTCAAACCGATGGCGCGCAGCACATGGCTCGGCCGCCCCGATCCGCTGGCGCATGCGCTGCCGGCGGAGAACATGATGGTGCGGCAATCGGACATCAAGCGGGCGACGTCTAACCCGTCCCGGCGTACATTGAGATTGCCGTGCCAGCGGTGTTCGGCGCTGCCGTTGATCTGCCAATCGGCGAAGGCATCGCGGGCGAGGCTCCACAAGCGCTCGACATGGAGCATCTGCGCTTCCATTCCCTCTGCCACCACCTGCGCCGCCGCGCCAAAGCCTGCGCACAACGCGGGCGAGAGCGTGCCGGATCGCAGGCCGGCCTCCTGCCCCCCGCCCAGCATCAGCGGCGCGGGCTGCGGCGCATCGGGGCCGATCCACAGCGCGCCGATCCCCTTGGGGCCGTGCACCTTGTGCGCAGAAATCGCGATATAATCGGCGTTGAAGCCGGTCAGATCCAGCCTGCCGCAGGCTTGCACCGCATCGACCAGCACCCGCGCGCCCGCCGCATGGGCGATGGCAATCGCCTCGCCGAGCGGGTGCACCACACCGATCTCGTTATTGACCGCCATAATCGCGACAAGCCCGGTTTCCGGCGTGATCGCGGCTTGCAGCGCGTTCGGATCGGCGCGGCCATCGGGCAGCACCGGCAGGACCGTGAACCGCCGCCCCTGCGATTCGACCGCGCGCTTGCAGTCCAGAACGGCGGCGTGTTCGGTGGCGAAGGTGATGACATCGCCCGGCGTGCCTTGCAGCACCATGTTCAGCGCTTCGGTCGCGCCGGAGGTGAAGATCACCTTGCCGCCTTCGGGCAGCAGCGCCGCGACCCGTTCCCTCGCCGGCTCCACTGCGGCGGCCGCCATGCGGCCCATGCGGTGGGGCGAATGCGGGTTGCCGAAGGTGTCGCTGTCCGGCCCGCCCAGCCAACGCAGCATCGCCTCACGCGCTTCGGGCGCAAGCGGCGTGGTGGCTTGGTAGTCAAGGTAGATCATGGGTTTATTCTCGTCATTGCGAGCGCCGCAGGCGCGCGGCAATCCAGAGCGGATTGCGCGCGGCTCTGGATTGCTTCGCTGCGCTCGCATTGACGGATCAGCATAGCGAAGCCCACACGTCCGCGAACCGCTCCAGATCCTGCGGCGTGGTCGACCACCCCGAACTCACCCGGATCGTGCGCGCCGCCACATCATCGGGCACGCCGAAGGCATCGAGCACCCGGCTTTTCTTGAGCGTGCCCGAAGAACAGGCGCTACCTGCGGAGACGGCGAAACCCATCGCATCGAGCCGGATTAGCAGAGCCTGCGCGCTCATGGTGGGATGCGTCAGCGCGATGATATAGTCGACCTGCTCGCCGACGGTCAGGCGCCGCGCCGATAGAATTTCAGCGAATGCCGTGCGCTGCGCCGAGGTCGTGCCCCATTCGCCCGCTTCAAGCGCCGCCGCCATGGCAATCGCGCCGGGAAGGTTCTCGGTGCCTTGCCGATAGCCACGCTCGTGCCCGCCGACGGGCTCAAGCAGATCGAAGTCGCGCACCAGCAGCGCGCCTGTCCCGATCGGGCCGCCGAACTTATGCGCGCTGACCACGATCATATCAGCATCAGGCAAAGGCATCTTGCCCGCACTTTGCGAGCAATCGGAAAGAAGCAAAGCGCCGGCATCCCGGACTTTCACCGCCATTTCGCTGACCGGATTGATGGTGCCGGTCTCGGAATTGACATGCTGGATCGCGACCAGCGCATCAGCGTCGATACGCTCGGCGCCGGTGAAAATTGTGGCATCGGGCGCCGCCCGGAACACCGCGTCATGCTCGACCGGGCTGATGATCCGGCGGCTGACCTTCGCGCGGTTCAGCGCAATCCACAGCGCCTCGCTCGCACCTGAGGTGAAGATCAATTCCCCATCCCACTCCAACGCCGCTTTGATCCGCTCGCGCGCATCCTCCAGCGCAGCCCGCGCCTTGCGGCCCTCCGCATGGGGCGAAGACGGGTTGGCCCACAGCCGGAACCCCTCCTCCATCGCCGCCTTCGCCTCGGGCCGCAAAGGCGAGGTTGCCGCGTGATCGAGATAGACCCGCTCAGCCAATTGCGCCCCGCTTTGCGCCAGCCGCGACAAAAAATTGCGAAAATACCATCGCGCCCTATATAGAGCCCGCTTTCGCGTGCGCCACCCGGCAGCTTGCGGCTCCTCGATCACAAGGTTTACCGATGCCCTCAGTCATCTTTCCCGGCCCTGAAGGTCGTCTCGAAGGCCGTTTCTCCCCGCCGCCGCGCCCGCGTGCGCCGGTGGCGATGATCCTGCACCCGCACCCCGAAGGCGGCGGCACGATGAACGACCGGATCGTGCAGCGGATGTACAAGACCTTCGCCGATCGCGGCTTTGCCACACTGCGGTTCAACTTCCGCGGCGTGGGCCGTTCGCAAGGCAGTTTCGACAGCGGCATCGGCGAACTCTCCGACGCAGCGAGCGCGCTCGACTGGATCCAGTCGATCCATCCCGAAGCGCAGAGCACCTGGATCGCGGGCTACAGCTTTGGCGCGCTGATCGGGATGCAATTGCTGATGCGCCGGCCCGAAGTGCGCGGCTTCATTTCGGTCGCACCGCCCGCCAACATGTATGATTTCAGCTTCCTTGCCCCCTGCCCCGCCAGCGGCATCTTCGTGCAGGGCGCGGCCGATACCGTGGTGCAGCCCAATGCGGTGCAGAAGCTGGTCGACAAGCTGCGCACGCAAAAGCACATCACCATCCACCACGAGGAAATCCCGCGCGCCAACCATTTCTTCGAGAACGAGCTCGATGAATTGATGGCATCGGTGGACAATTATCTGGATTTCCGACTCTCGCCGGAATGCCCGATCAAGTGATGGTTGTCTGAGGCGCATCGCCCCTTCCCCGTTCGTCCTGAGCCTGTCGAAGGACTGCCTTTTCTCCAGGGACTACACATCGAGTTCGAAGAGAAAGAACGGCACTTCGACAAGCTCAGGGCGAACGGAAACGAAAAATCTGGGCTAAATGCCTGATTTGCGTTGCCATTAGCAACGCGAAACTTCTTCGCCGCCAGCCGAACCCGGTGTACCTTCACTCCCGAGCGGGGCCGGAGGGTTTTGCTCACTCGCGTTGGTGTCATCAGCACTCCGGCCGCCGCTCCCACGATGATGGAGAGAGGAGCCCCCCTGATGACTTACGCCTCCCATACCCGCCGTCCCAACCCCGCTGCACTTGTCGGCGCGCTCGGCATCCCCGCCGCCTTTGCCGCGCTGCTGGTGGTGGGCCTTGCGGTCAAGGTCGTGACCGTGCCCGAAGACCCTGGCCTCGAAGGCTTTACGCTGAAGCCGGTGCCGATCCCCCCGCCGACTCCGGCCGATCCGGTTGAGCCAACCTCGACCACCAGCACCCAGCAGCAGGCCACCACCACCACAGTGACCCGCCCGGACGCTCCGGTCGACCTCGGAAACGACAATCCGATCCAGACGCTGCCGGGTGTGGGAGATTTGGTCGGTCCCGTTGTCAGCCCGGTCGATTTCGGCACCCCCGGCCCGGCACCCAGCGCCTCGCCCTTCGATCCGGTCAGCGCGGCACCCCGCAACAACCCCGGTCGGTGGGTCACCGATAGCGATTACCGCACTCGCTGGATGCGAGAAGGTCTGTCGGGCAGTGCCCGCTTCACCCTGTCCATCGACGCGGCGGGCAAGGTGACCGGATGCACTATCACCCGCTCGACCGGGCACGGCGTGCTGGACGCGGCGACCTGCGATCTGGTGACCGACCGCGCCCGGTTCGATGCCGCGCGTGACGGTACAGGCAAGCCGGTGGCCGGCAGCTTCACCGGAGCGATCACCTGGAAAATACCGGACTGAGAATATCGCCGCCGGGGCAGGTTTACCCTTCCCCGGCGGCCTTGATCTGCGCGATCGGTGCCTCGCCGCCGCTGCTCGGCACCGTCCAGATCAGCACGTTGAACACCGCGATCACCGCAAGCAGCACCATCAGCGCAGGCTGTTTCACCTGACCCGTCCGCCGCCACAGCACGAACGCCCCCGCCAGCAGCGCGAGCGCGGCCAGCATCACGATGGATAGCACGATATCGGTCATGCTTTCGGCTCTAGCCCGTCAGCGGCCAGCCGCGCAATTGACTTGGACGCACGGCCCCGCCAAACCTGCCGCATGAGAGAGATATTCGCAGATTTCACCCGCCGCCAGACCATCAAGAGCCTTGGCGGCGTATCCGCTCTTGCGCTGCTGCCCGCCTGCGCTCGCAACCAGACAGTCCCCGCCACTGCGCCAATCGCCAGCCTCGCGCCCGATGCCGCGCTGGACAGTATCGCTTACCGGATGCTCGCCCACGAACCGGGCCGGGCGACGGGTTTGGGGGTCGATACCGGAGACTACGCCGCGTGGCGCTCCACCTTCGGCACGCCGGGCGAAGCCGGACGCGCGGCCTATGCCGGCACGCTGAAAGAACTCGTCGCCGAAGCCCGCGCCTATCCCAAGCAAGGCCTTACCAGCGATCAGCAGATCGGCTTTGAAGTGGTCGAGACCGCGTTTGCGAGGGCGCTCGAAGGCATGGCGATGCCCTACGGCGATGTCGCGGTCGGCAGCTGGCGCAACGCGCCCTATGTCGTGATCCAGAATGTCGGTGGGTATATTGATCTGCCGCGCTTCTTCGGTTCGACCCAGCCGTTGAACACACCCGAAGACATCGGCCCCTACATGGACCGCATGGCCGAAGTGCCCGCCATTCTCGGCGGAGAGCTCGACCGGATCCGCGACGCGCGCGCAATGGGCGTGGTGCCGCCCGCGTTCCTGCTCGACAAGGCGATTGCGCAGATGGAAGCCAGCATCGCCGGAGCGGGCGAGACCTATGGCGCGCCCATGGCCGGTGCCGACATCGCCGGAAGCGACCGCGCGGCAGCGCAGGTTGAACGCATCGTCGCCGCCGGGATCGTCCCCGCGCTCGAGGCGCAGCTTGCCGAACTCAAGGTGCAGCGCGCCGCCGCCACCGACAACGCAGGCATGTGGGCGCAGCCGATGGGCGAGGAATATTACAGCTGGGCGGTCGGCGCATCGACCACCACCGCCATGACCCCGGACGAGATTCACCGTCAGGGCTTGGCCGAACTCGACGAAATCCACGGCAAGATGGACCCGATCCTGCGGGAAATCGGCTACACGCAAGGCAGCGTGGGCGACCGGATGCAGGCGCTCAGCCAGGATCCCCGCTACAAATTCGCCGAGGGCGATCCGGGGCGCGAGGAAATCTTCGCTTTCATCAACGACCGGGTATCCTGGATCAAATCGCAGATGCCGCGCGCGTTCAACCAGCTGGTCGATCCGCCGCTCGAAATCCGCCGCCTACCACTGGCCGAGGAACCCGGCGCGCCGGGCGCTTATGGCGGGGCGGGCAGCAAGGATGGCAGCATTCCGGGCCGGTTCTGGATCAACCTGCGCACCACCGATCTGCACCGCAAGTATGATCTGGCCGATCTGACCTTCCACGAATCGATCCCCGGCCACGTCTGGGAAGGCGAGTTTTCCAACCGCCTGCCGCTGATCCGCTCGATCCTCGCCTTCAACGCTTTCTCCGAAGGCTGGGCGCTCTATGCCGAACAACTGGCGGACGAATTGGGCGCGTATGACGACTTCAAGGTCGGGCGGCTGGGTTACCTGCAAAGCCTCGCCTTCCGCGCCTGCCGGTTGGTGGTCGATACCGGCCTGCATTCGAAACGCTGGACGCGCGAACAGGGGAACCGCTTCTTCGTCGAACGCAATGGTTCCAAGGCCGAGGAAGTCGCATCCGAAGTCGATCGCTATTGCAGCTGGCCCGGGCAGGCCTGCGGGTACAAGATCGGCCACAGCGAAATCGTGCGGCAACGCGCCCGCGCGCAGGCGGAGCTGGGCAGCGCGTATGATTTCAAGGCGTTCAACACCGCCGTGGTGCTGGGCGGCAACGCGCCGCTCTCGGTCGTCGCGAACACTGTCAGCCGGTATATTGCAGGCGCGAAGGCGTAACCATTCTGCGCGGCGCCTGCCCACCCCGCTGCGATTCGGGGGTGGGCAGGCGCCGAATTGCAAAGCTTCGTCCCTGACCCCATCTTGCAACCTGCATCGTGCATAGGGGCGCGCAATGGAAACACTCGGACAAGAACTTGAAACCATGCGCCGGGTGCCGCTCGCGCCCGATCATGTCGCGGCGATCTGCGACATCGGCGGCGAAAAGATCTACAAGGCCGGCGACATCGTGATGGACATCGGCGAGCCGATGGACCGGTTCGTCTATGTGGTCGAAGGCGAGATCGAGGTGGTCAATCCCCACACCGGTGAGCGGCTGCTGCCCTCATCGCTCGGCCCGACACAGTTCATGGGCGAGATCGGCTTCCTCAACCGCAGCACCAATATCATGCGGATGCGCGCGGCGGTCGATACGACCGTGATCGAGGCTCCGCGCGAAGCGATGCTGGCGCTGATGGGCCGCGTGCCGGAATTGTCCGATCACCTCATCACCGTATTCACCGCGCGGCGGCGGATGCAGTTCGAAGCGCGCAACGACACGATCAAGGTGATCGGTGCAGATCGTGATCCACAGGTGCAGGCGGTCGAACGCTTCCTGTCGCGCAACCGCATCCCGTTCCAGAGCTACGACATGGACGCCGCCGACCGCGAAGCCCCGACGCTGTGCAGCCTGCTGGGCCACGAACCCGGCGTGATTCTGGGCGCGGAGACGCGGCTGGCCGATCCTACCCCGCGCAAGGTGGCACAATATCTCGGGCTCGATCTCGATATTTGTTCGCAGCGCACTTACGATCTGCTGATCGTCGGCGGCGGCCCGGCAGGCGTGGCGGCGGCGGTTTACGCCGGGTCGGAAGGGATCGGCGCGCTGGTGATCGAGGATACCGCCGTTGGCGGGCAGGCGGGGACATCCAGCCGGATCGAGAATTACATGGGCTTTCCCACCGGCATCAGCGGCACCGATCTGACCTTTCGCGGGCAGGTGCAGGCGATGAAGTTCGGCACGCGGTTTGTCATGCCGCGCCGGGTCGCAGCGCTGTCGCGCCGCGAGGACGGGGCGTTCTGCGCCACGCTGGATGACGGCGATGAGCTCTGCGCCCGCGCGCTGCTGGTGGCGACCGGCGTGCAATACCGCCGCCTGCCGCTCGACCGGCTGGAGGAACTCGAAGGCGCAGGCATCTTCTATTCGGCGACCGAGATGGAAGCGCGGTTCTGTTCCCAGACAGAAGCCGTGGTGATCGGCGGCGGCAATTCGGCGGGGCAGGCGGCGATGTTCCTCAGCCGCGCGGCGGCGCATGTGCATCTGGTGGTGCGCGGCAGCAGCCTGGCCGCCTCGATGTCGAGCTACCTGTCGCAGCGTCTGGAGGCCGATCCGCGCGTCACCATCCATTACCACTCCGAAGTCACCGCATTGCACGGCGATACATGGCTCGATGCGGTCACGCTCAAGACCAAAGACAGCGAACGCCGGATCGCCACGCGCGCGCTGTTCATCATGATCGGCGCGGCGCCCAATACCGGCTGGCTTTCGGGCTTGGCCGAAACCGACGCCAAGGGCTTCGTGCTGACCGGCGCGGCGGCGGGACAGGCTGATGATTACGCCACCACCGCCCGCGGCATATTCGCCGTCGGCGACGTGCGCGCCGGATCGGTCAAACGGGTGGCGAGCGCGGTGGGCGAAGGATCGGTGGTGGTCAGCCGGATCTGGCAATATCTGGAGGATACGCGCCCTTCCCCCGCCTTGCAGGCTGACTGAACCAAAACGCCAATATTCGCCGGAAGCCTCTGGCCAAGCCTCATCAAATGCCTATGCTCGGCCCCATCGCATGGCAGTCGCAGGCAAGGCGAGGGGGCGTTTGTGTTGAAATCCGCAGTTTTCCGTTTGATCGTGGCGGCGTTCGCGCTGTTTGCAGCAGCGCCGGCATGGGCGGATTGGAACAAGGCGGAAAGCGACCACTTCGTCATCTACTCGGACAGCAATGCTGACGACATTCGCGAGTTTTCCGAACGGCTGGAACGCTATCATGTAGCGATGACCCGGATCACCGGGTTCGATCCCCCCGTGCCGAGCCCTTCGAACCGGGTAACGGTCTATGCCGTGGGCAGCGAGCGCACGCTGCGCAAACTGTATGGCGATACGGGTTCCAACGTGGCAGGATTCTATATCCCGCGCGCGGGCGGTTCGGTGGCGTTCGTGCCCAATGTGAAGCTGCGCGGCAGCCAGACCGACTTTACCTTGATCGTGCTGCTGCACGAATACGCGCACCATTTCACCATCGCCTCGACGCCTTTTGCCCTGCCGCGCTGGGTCACCGAAGGCTCGGCCGAATTCTTCGCAGCGGCGAAGTTTGCGCCCGATGGCGGGGTCGATATCGGCCTCCCGGCCAATCACCGGGTCGGCGATCTGAACTATGCGGACAAGCTCTCGATCCGCGAAATCCTCGATTACGACAGGGTCGCGCAAGGCGGCGGCCCCCGTCGCGACGGGTTCTATGGTCAGGCGTGGATGCTGTACCACTATCTCTATTTCAGCGAGGAGCGGGAGTCGCAATATCGCGCTTACCTGTCCAAATATGTCAAAGGCGTTCCCAGCCTGCAGGCCGCCGAGGAGGCCTTCGGCGATCTCGACCAGCTTGAGCGGGAATTGAAAGCCTACCAGCGCAGCCGCCGCATGCCGGGCTGGCGATTGACCGCAGAATCACTCCCGATCGGCGAAATTGCAGTCACCTCCCTCAGCCCCGGCATGAATGAAATGATGGACGTCGTGCTGCGTTCGCGGCGCGGAGTGGACCGCGAACAGGCGCTCGACCTGCTGCCCGACGCCCGCGCCATTGCCGCGAAGTTTCCTGATGATGGCGGCGTCCTCGCCGCGCTGTCGGAGGCGGAGTACGATGCCGGAAACGATGCCGAGGCGATTGCCGCAGCGGACGCGGCAATCGCGCTCGATCCGTCGCAGACCAATGCGTATGTGCAGAAAGGCTTCGCGCTGTTCCGGATCGCCGATAACGCCGATGCAGGCGCGGTCGACGAGGCGTTTGCGGCGGCAATGAAGCCGTTCGAGGCGCTCAACGCGATCGAGAACGATCACCCGCTGCCGCTGATTCATTATTACCGCAGCTTCGTACAACGCCGCAAAGTGCCGGACGAAAATGCCCGCGCCGCGCTCGAACATGCCTCGCGGCTTGCCCCGTTCGATCAGGGTCTGCGGCTCAATGTCGCCATGATGATGATTTCCGAGCGCAAGAACGAACTGGCCCGGCTGATGCTCGCTCCGCTGGCGGCCGATCCGCATGGCACCGGCCGGGCCGCGCGGGCGAAGCAGTTGATGGCGGCGCTCGAACAGACGCCCGACGGCACGATGCTCGATCTCAGCGCCCTGACGGAGCGGATCGAAACGCCCGACCTCTCCGACCAAGGAGAGTGACGGGCGCCTCGCGCGCGCTTAGCTCTTGCCGCCGCCGAAAAATCCCTTGGCCATGCCCATGATATCGTCGACCGGGCTACCGTCGCCATCACGGTCGAGGATCGACGCGAAATTGGCGAGCGAACCTTCGCCGCCGATCGCGGCGACGATCTGGTTGAGGATTTCGGGGCTCATCCCGGTCTTTTCGGCCGCCAGCGTCACGGTGTCGCCGTCCATCTGATGGGTCTTGCCCAGCGCGCCGATCGCCATTTCGGCCATCTTGGGATCGATCCCGAGCTTCGACGCCAGATTGACGACATCATCCGGCGCCCCGCCGATATTCTTCAGAATCCCGTCAAGAATGCTCATCGTGTTCTTCCCCTTGCTGGCGAAACCCCATGTTCCGCCAGCATTGTTACGCCATGAAGGCGCGGGAAGCCAGATGGCCCCAAGGATCAGGCGGGAATGCGATCAGGCGGCGGCCGGTGCGGCCTGCCGCACGCCTTCATCAACGTGCTCGGCAAACTGGGCGAAGTTGTCGATGAACAGCTGCACCAGCTTGCGCGCTGTCGCATCATATTCGGCCCCGTCGGCCCAGGTGCTGCGCGGATCGAGCAGCGTCTGATCGATGCCTGCTGCCGCCAGCACCGGCACATGCACCGGCACGTCGAAGCCGAAATTGGGATCCTTGCGGAATTCCACTTCGTCCATGTTCCCGTCGAGCACCGCGTTAAGCAGCGCGCGGGTCGCCTTGATCGGCATGCGGCTGCCGGTGCCGTACTTGCCGCCAGTCCAGCCGGTGTTGACCAGCCAGCACTGCGCCCCGCCCTTGCCGATGCGTTCCTTCAGCAGGTTGCCGTAGACGCTGGGGTGACGCGGCATGAAGGCAGCGCCGAAACAGGTGCTGAAGGTCGCTTCCGGCTCGGTCACGCCGATTTCGGTGCCGGCGACCTTGGCGGTGTAGCCGCTGAGGAAGTAATACATCGCCTGATCGGGCGTCAGCCGCGCGATCGGAGGCAGCACGCCGAACGCGTCTGCGGTCAGCATGATGACGTTCGACGGCGCCGGGCCGAGGTTCTTTTCAGACGTGTTCGGAATGAACTCGATCGGGTACGCGCCGCGGGTGTTTTCGGTCTTGCTGGCGTCGGTGAAGTCGAGCTCGCGCGTGTCCTCCTCCATCGCCACGTTTTCGAGGATTGTGCCGAACATCTTGGTGGTGGCGTAGATTTCCGGCTCACCCTCTTCGGAGAGGTTGATCATCTTGGCATAGCAGCCGCCTTCGAAATTGAAGACCGCAGTGTCCGACCAACCATGCTCGTCATCGCCGATCAGCGTCCGGCTGGCGTCGGCGGAAAGCGTGGTCTTGCCGGTGCCCGACAGGCCGAAGAAGATCGCGCTCTTGCCGTCCGCGCCGATATTGGCGCTGCAATGCATCGGCATCACGCCCTGTGCGGGGAGCAGATAGTTGAGCAGGCCGAACACGCCCTTCTTCATTTCGCCCGAATATTCGGTGTTGCCGATCAGGATCAGCTTTTCGGTGAAGCTCACCGCGATCACGGTGTCGCTGCGGCAGCCGTGGCGTTCGGGATCGGCCTTGAAGCTGGGCAGGTTGATGATGGTGTATTCGGGCGTGAAATTCGCCACTTCGTCGGCCGAGGGTCGCACCAGCAGCGTACGCACGAACAGGCTGTGCCACGCCATCTGCGTGATGACGCGCACGTTGACGCGGTATTCGGGCTGCGAACCGCCGAACAGGTCGGCGACGTAAAGCTCGTCCTGCCCTTCGAGAGCTTCGAGGAAATCCGCCTTCAACGTCGCGAAATGCTCCGCGCTCATCGGCTGGTTGATCGCGCCCCAGTTGATCGTGTCCTCGGTCGCGGCGTCGCGCACGATGAACTTGTCCTTCACGCTGCGCCCGGTGAACTTGCCCGTTTCCACCAGCAGCGCGCCGTGCTTCGTCAGCTTGCCCTCGCCCTTCGCCAGCGCATGTTCCACCAGCGGCGCCGTGCCGAGATTGGCGTGGATCGTCGCCCGGGTCTGAAGGTTCTGGGCGGACAGCGGGTGTGCAAGCGAGGTCAAGGTCGTGTCTCCTGAGCCGATCATTGTGACAGCAATGCAAAAGTCGAGGCGAAACGTCCGAGCACCAGGCCGCGAGCGAATCTGCAACATCCCGCCTAGCGCCCCAAGTAGCAGCCGCGCATACGTATGCAACCATCACAGGCTATGACATCCGCAACTTGCCCCCTTCCCGATGCAACCCGCCGGATCGGGGAGCAGGCGGACGTCCGGCGATTGTCTCGGCAAGGCAATGGCGCTACCGCTCGGCGCATGCGATGGCGGCGGCAGGAAGGATAGGCATGATGTCCGAAAGCACCCCTGATCTGGCTTTTCCCGGCACCCAGCCCGGCGAGCCTGCCGCGCGCGCGATGCAGATCGCGCTGGTCGACGATGATCGCAATATCCTCACCACCGTCTCGATCGCGCTGCAATCGGAAGGCTTCGCGACGCGACTTTATTCCGATGGCGAAACAGCGCTGAAGGCGTTGCTCGACAACCCGCCCGATCTTGCCGTGTTCGACATCAAGATGCCCAAGATGGACGGGATGGAACTGCTGCGGCGGTTACGCGAGCATTCGCCGCTGCCGGTGATCTTCCTCACCAGCAAGGATGATGAAAGCGACGAGGAAGCGGGTCTGGAACTGGGCGCGGATGATTACATCGCCAAGCCGTTCAGCCTGCGCTTGCTGATCGCCCGCATCCGCGCGATCCTGCGCCGCGCCGATCCGGTCCCGGGCGGCGAGGGCCAGATCGGCCCGCCCGAGGCCGCGCAAGCCTGCCTGACCCGCGGGCGATTATTTATGGACCCCGCGCGTCATCACGTGACGTGGGACGATCTGCCGGTGTGCCTCACCGTCACCGAATTCCTGATCCTCGAAGCGCTGGCGGTACGGCCCGGCGTAATCAAGAGCCGCAACCAGTTGATGGATGCCGCTTATCCCGACGACGTGTTCGTCGATGATCGCACGGTCGATAGCCATATCAAGCGGATGCGGCGCAAGTTCCGGATGGTCGATCCCGAATTCGGTGCGATCGATACGCTGTACGGCGCGGGCTACAGCTTCACCGATGGCTGATTTGCGCCGTGCCGCTTCAAGCGGCGAACAACTTACCGCAACGGGCCGTTTTGCCCTCACCGCGCGCATTCTGGTGGTCAACATCCTGCCGCTCGCGATCATGGGCGGCGGGCTGCTCTATCTCGACAGCTACCGCACCCAGCTGATCAACGAACGCTTCAAACTTGCCCGCATCGAAGCGCAGATCACCGCCGAGGCGCTGGCTGGTGCCACCCGCGAACGGCAGGAGGCGCTGCTGGTGCAGATCGGCAAGGAACAGCGGATGCGGCTGCGCATGTTCGATGCCGATGGGCGGCTGACCGCCGACAGCTTCGCTCTGGCCGACCCCGCGTTCCGGTTCAACGACATTAGCGACGACGACTGGGAACAGCGATTCGCCCGCTGGCTCGATCGCACCGTCGACGCCATCGTCTCCGCCGAAGCGGTGCAGGACTATGTCGAGCCCGAAGCGCAGGAGGCCGATGCCTGGCCCGAACTCGCCCGCGCGCGCGAACTCGGCCTGTCGCAGGTGCGTCTGTACGACTGGCTCGACGGCACCCCGGTGATCACCGCCGCCGCGCCGGTGGGCCTTAACGGGGCAACCCTGCTGACAGTGCGCAACGCGGTCGACATCACCGAAAGCGTTCGGTCCGCGCGCACGACGCTGGGCTTTGCGATGCTGATGGTGCTGGCCGCATCGGCGCTGCTGTCGCTGTTTCTGGCGCGCACGATCGTCACTCCGCTGCGCCAGCTTGCCCGCGCGGCAGTGCGGGTGCGGCAGGGACGCGAGCGCGAGGTCGAGGTGCCGCGCCTGCCGCAGCGCAGCGACGAAATCGGCCTGCTTGCCCGCGCGGTGTCGGACATGACCGGGGCGCTGCGTCAGCGGATCGACGCGGTCGACAGCTTCGCCGCCGATGTGGCGCACGAAATCAAGAACCCGCTGGCCAGCTTGCGCAGCGCCATCGAATCGCTGCCCCGCGTGCAGGACCCCGCGCTCAAGGAAGAACTGATCCAGATCGCCACCCACGACGTGCGACGGATCGATCGGCTGGTGTCCGAAATCTCCGATGCCAGCCGGATCGATGCGGAAATGAGCCGCGCGACGCTGGAGACGATCGATCTGGGCGATCTGGTCCGCGCGATCATCGGCGGGCGCGAACACCGCGCCGAAAACGAAGGCCGCGCCATCGCGCTGGCGGCGCGCGGATTCGCCGCCCGCGTGCGCGGCGTCGGCGCACGGCTGGAACGCGTGGTCGAAAACCTGCTCGACAATGCGGTATCCTTCTCCCCGCCCGACGCGCCGATCGAGGTCGCAATCGACAATGACGGCGCCTGGGTGACGCTGACCGTGTGCGACCACGGCCCGGGCATCCCCGAAGAATCGCGCGAGAAAGTGTTCCAGCGGTTCCATTCGGTGCGCCCGGACGAAGAGGATTTCGGCAACCACTCCGGCCTCGGCCTCGCCATCGCCCGCGCCATTGCCGAGGCGCTGGACGGCACGCTAACCGCCCATGCCCGCGCCGATGGAGAATCCGGTGCATGCCTCAAATTGCGACTGCCGGCGGCAGCATGAGCGCGCAGGCATCCTTCGTCCACGCAGCCAGCGCGGTGGCGATCGGCGGACGCGCGCTGCTGATCGAGGGGCCGCCGGGCTGCGGCAAGTCGAGCCTTGCGCTCGCGCTGATCGACCGAGGGGCGGCGCTGATCGGCGATGACGCGGTGACGCTGACACCGTCGGGAGAACAGCTGATCGCCAGCCCGCCGCCCAATATCGCAGGCCTGATCGAACTGCGCGGCGTCGGGCTTGTGCGCCTGCCTGTCGCGGAACCTGCAATGGCGGCGCTGGTGCTGGAACTGGGCAGAGAGTCGGGCGAACGCCTGCCCGAAACACCCCTGCCGCGCCGGATGATCGGCGGGGTGGCGGTGCCGGTGCTGCGCTTCGACCCCGGATCTGTCGCACCGGCACAGCGCGCCGAATGGGCGCTTGCCCTGCACGGCCTGCCCGTACACCTGCCCGTAGATTCGCCTTCCCTTGCCGCGCAATCGGAGCGAGAATAACGGCGATGAACGCTTCTCCAGATCCTTCCTCCACTCCGCGCCGCGTACTTCTGGTCACCGGACTTGCAGGCGCAGGCAAATCGACCGCGCTCGCCGTGCTGGAGGATCTCGGCTGGGAGACGATCGACAATTTCCCGGTGCGGCTGCTCAACCGGCTGGTCGCCATGCCCGACGAGGCCCGCGGGCCGCTCGCGATCGGGTTCGATTCGCGCACCCGCGGCTTCGTCCCGGCCGACATCATCGCGCTGGTCAAGGAATTGGCCGCACGCGAGGACATCGCGCTCACTTTCGTGTTCATGGATTGCTCGGGCGGCGAGCTTGAGCGGCGCTATAACGAAACCCGCCGCCGGCACCCGATGGCCGCCGGACGCCCGGTGATGGAAGGCATTGCTGCCGAGCGCGAATTGCTCGAGCCGCTGCGGCGCTGGGCCGAGATCATGATCGATACCTCGGCCATGACCAGCAACGACTTGCAAACTCAGGTGCGCCAGCTGTTCGCCCCCGCCAGCAGCGACAGCGCGATCACGCTGACACTGTCGAGCTTCGGCTTTGCCCGCGGGATGCCGCCGCTCGCCGATCTCGTGTTCGACATGCGCTTTCTCGACAATCCGCACTGGGATCCGCAACTGCGCGACCTCACCGGACAGGACGCCGCCGTCGGCGCGCATATCGAGCGTGATCCCGCATTTGCCGAAGCCTTCACGCGCATCCGCGACCTGCTGCTGATGCTGCTTCCGCGCTATCAGGCGCAGGGCAAGCCCTATGTCCATGTCGCTTTCGGCTGTACCGGAGGGAGACACCGTTCGGTCTACACCGCCGAGCGCATGGCGGAAGGCTTGCGTGCGGCCGGATTTTCGCCCACTGTCCGGCACCGCAATCTGGGGTCGCGTGTGGCGGATGAAATCGAACGCGATCGACGCTAAGGCGCGGTTCAGGGCAGACATGGCATTGTCCAGCTTAGTTGAAACGCGTAAGCCTCGCCGCATGCGGGCAGTTAACGGACGCTAATTCACTCATGATCGGTTTGATCCTGGTTACTCACGGTCGGCTCGCGGACCAGTTCGTCGAGGCGATGGAGCATGTTGTCGGCCCGCAGGACGGGATCGTCACGGTGTGCATCGGCCCCAACGACGACATGGAACAGCGCCGCGCCGATATTGCGCAGGCGATCGAGACGGTCGACAGCGGCACCGGCGTCATCATCCTCACCGATCTGTTCGGCGGAACGCCGTCCAACCTGGCGATATCGCTGCTCGACGCAGGCCATGTCGAGGTGATCGCGGGGATCAACCTGCCGATGCTGATTCGCCTCGCCGGCGCGCGCAAGGTGATGGATGTCACCGCCGCCGTCGCCGCCGCGCAGACGGCCGGGCGCAATTACATTACCGTCGCCAGCGAGCTGCTCGGTCAGGACACCAGTCCGGCGCGGGCGAAAGCCTGAAAGGAGCCGCCGTGGGGGAGGCACGCAAGACCATTACCATCGTCAACCGCCGCGGGCTGCATGCGCGGGCGAGCGCAAAGTTCGTTGGCGCGGTTGCCGCTCTGCCGGACGGCGTGACCGTGACGGTCAGCAAGGTCCCCAACAGCGCGGCGGGCGGATCGATCCTCGGGCTGATGATGCTGGGCGCGGCCAAGGGCGATGTGATCGAAGTGCTGGTCGAAGGCGAGAACGCCGAGGCGGTGCTGGCGGAACTGGCGGCGCTGGTCGAATCCGGTTTCGGGGAAGACTGACGCCGCAGCTCGCACGGGGATTGACGCGGCGAGCGCAAAGCCCCAGCGGATTAGCCCATGCGCAGGCACATTTCCGGCTTTTCCAATCCGACCGTCAAATACCTGCGGTCCTTGCGTGACAAGAAGCATCGCAAGCGCGCCGGCCAGTTTCTGGTCGAAGGGCTGCGGCTGCTCGAGGATGCCCGCAGCACCGGCCGGCTGCCGCAAATGCTGGTCATGGCGGAGGCTCGCGCGCCGCATGATCTGCTGGCGCGGCTCGAAGCTGACGTCATGGCGGCTGGCGGCGAGGTCATCACCACCACGCCCGATATTCTTTCCAAGGTCACCGGAAAGGAGAACGCGCAAAGCGTGGCCGGAGTGTTTGACGAATGGGATACATCGCTGGAAACGCTCGACCGGAGCGCCGCGCCGATCTGGCTGGCGGCGCAGGCTTTGCGCGATCCGGGCAATCTCGGCACGATGCTGCGCACCTGCGACGCGGTGGGCGCGGGCGGGTTGATCCTGATCGACGATTGCGCCGATCCCTTCAGCGCCGAAGCCGTGCGCGCGAGCATGGGCGCGGTATTCACCGTGGGGCTGGCGCAGGCGCGGTGGGAGGAGTTTTTGCCGTGGCTGCGCGCCGGAACGGGTCAATTGGTTGCGGCAAGCCTGCGCGATGCGGTGCCCTATCGCGGGGCGGATTACGCCGCGCCGTGCTTCATCCTGGTAGGCAACGAATCGCAGGGGCTGCCGGAGGATTATGAAGCGGCCTGCGATCTGCGCGTAACCATGCCGATGCGCGGGCGGGCGGATTCGCTGAATGCGGCGGTGGCGGGCGCAGTGCTGGCCTACGAGGTGCTGGCAGGGGTCGAGCGTTAGCTGCTACTCCGCCGCATCCTTGCTCGCATCGAGCGCGAGCGGCTCGTCCTCGACCTCGGCAGCATCAACTGCATTGTAGCGAGGAACGGATTCCACCAGCGGAACTTCCTCGATCTCGCTTTTACCTATCTCGATTCCCTTCTCGGCGAGACGTCTACCAGACGACAAGACATTGCGCTCGAAGCTACCGACGAAACTGTTGTAGTTCTTCACTGCGGATTCCAAGCCGCCACCAACACGTTTTAAGTGCTCGGCTGACTTTCTGAGACGGTCATACAATTCCGCGCCCATTCGGCCGATCTCTTGTGCATCCTTGGCTAGTCCATCCTGCCGCCAGACCTGCGCCACAGTGCGTGCGATAGCGACAAGATTGGTAGGCGTTGCGAGCAATACGCGACGCTCGAAGGCAAAGTCCCATAGCTTGGGGTCGGCCTCAAGCGCAGCAGTTACAAAATGCTCTCCGGGAATGAACATAATCACGTAGTCGGGCGCTTCCTCGAACTGGCTTTGATAACTTTTGGCACTCAGCGTCTGGACGTGATTTCGCATCGATTTAGCGTGAAGATCGAGATGACGCTTCCGCTCTGCATCGTCCTCGGCTTCAAATGCCTCTTGATATGCATTGAGCGAGACTTTTGAGTCTACGACCAGCTTCTTCTGACCCGGGACATTTATAATCGCATCGGGACGCAGACGCCCATCATCTGTGTCTATTGAGTGTTCAACGATGAAATCGGTGTGCTGAGCAAGACCACATTGTTCAAGCAAGTTCTGCAGCGCCCGCTCCCCCCAACGCCCGCGCGCCTTGGGCTGATTGGTGAGCGAATTGCCGAGCCGCTGTGCCTCGCGCCGCACCTCTTCCTGCCCTTCGCGCATCGACTGGATCAGGCCCGAAAGCTGTCCGAACGCATCGGTGCGCTTGGCCTCCAGTTCGGTAACCTGCTTTTCGTAACTCGCCAGCTTCTCGCCCACGGGGGACAGCAGCGCCTTGAGCTTGGCCTCGCCCGTCTCCTCGGACTGGCGAAAGCGCGCCTCGGCCCGCTCCAGAAATGTCTTCTGCGCTGCTTCGAGCACCTTGCTGCCGGCGTTCTCGAACTCCTTGCGCATGGATTCCTGCGCGCCCAGCAGCGCGGCCTTTTGTTCGGTGAAGGCCTTTTCGCGCTCAGCGGCAGCGCTTTCGAGCGCGGCGAGCCGTTCGGCCAGCGCCGCACGATCGGCCTGCACCGCATCGAGCCGAGTCAACAACCCATCGGCCTGCCCGGCGCGCTCTTTCAGCCCGGCAACCTCGATCCGCGCTTCGCCCAGTTCGGCGATGGCACGTTTGAATTCGGCCTCCAGCCCGTCCCCGTCCCGCTCCGCCTCAGCCAGCCGCGCGCGCAGATCGCCGAGCGGGCGCGAGGCAAGAAACCAGCAGGCCGCGCCGCCAAGCACGACACCGAGGATGAGGGCGACAAGCGGGAGAATCGAGGAATCCATCCGGATTTCCTACACAGAACGAATAGAGAACGCTAGTCCCCGCGCGCCGATATCCCCGCTCAAGGGTCAGGCTAGCTCCTATCCGTGTCGCTATTGTCCGCCGACGCCTTCTTTTGCCACGGCCAGCGCCCGTCGATCTCCACCTCCAGACTGAAGCTGAGGAAGGTGCGGATCAGGACGATCAGGCCCAGCACAGCCACGCTCTCCGGCGTGGGATCGATGGCCACTGTACGGATGATATCGGCGGCGACCAGCAGTTCCAGCCCGGTCAGGATCGCGCGGCCGAGCATGCGGCGGAAGGCGGCGACGCGGTCTTCGCCGTCCTTGGTGCCGCTGCCGCCGGTGACCGTCCGATAACCGAACCGCCCCGCCGAATAGACCGCGCCAAGAATGATGACGCCGATTCCGGCAAGTTCGAACACCTTCGCCACCGCCCCGGCAATGGCGAGCATGGTCGCATCGCTGATCATGGCAGGGCTAACAGGCTGGGGCGGTCTGTGTTCCATCTCACGTCAGCAGACGGGGCGCCAGCGACGGTTCGCATAGCGAACCGCAAGCGCGACCGCGGGCCCGCAGGGGCCTGGAGCGTAGCGAAAGAACAGCCCCGAGGACGAAGGCGCGGAGGCGCCTTCGCAAACAAGCTACGCTGCCTGACGGATCTTCTTGAGCTTCTTGAGCGCCATCGCCTTTTTCAGGCGGCTCAGGTGGTCGATGAACAGGATGCCTTCGAGGTGGTCCATCTCGTGCTGCAGGCAGGTCGCCATCAACCCTTCGAGCGCTTCCTCGTGCGTCTTGCCGTCAAGATCCTGATACCGCACCTTGCAGGTCGCCGGACGCTCGACATCGGCGTAGATCTCGGGGACCGAGAGGCAGCCTTCCTGATAGGTCGAAAGCTCGTCCGCCGGATCGAGGATCACCGGGTTGATGAACACCCGCGGTTCCTTTTTCGTGGCCGGGTGCGTGTGACTGTGGCCATCGTGACTGCACTCGACCGGCTCGGCGTCCGGATCGTCAGGCTGCAGATCGATCACAAGCACCCGCTTGGGCACGCCGACCTGAATCGCGGCGAGGCCGATGCCGGGGGCATCATACATCGTCTCGAACATGTCTTCGACCAGCGTGCGCAGGTCGGCATCGAACTCATGCGGTTCGACCGGAGTCGAGATGGTTTTCAGCCGGGGGTCCGGCACTTCAAGGATTTCGCGGATAGCCATGTTGCGCAGATAGGCGAGGAGTCGGTAGATTTCAACGCAGCTTAACCGACGGGTCTTCTGGCTCGCAAAGCCTGCGCCAGCGTGCCTTCGTCGAGGTAATCGAGCTCGCCCCCCACCGGCAGGCCGTGGGCAAGCTGGGTTACCCGCAGCGGAAAGGCCTCCAGCCGCTCGGCGATGTAATGCGCGGTGGTCTGTCCTTCGAGCGTGGCGTTCATCGCCAGCACCACCTCGTCCACCCCGCCCCCTTCGACGCGGGCGAGCAATGCGGCGAGGTTGAGATCCTCCGGCCCGATCCCGTCCAATGCCGACAGCCGGCCGCCGAGCACATGATAGCGTCCGGGAAACAGCCGTGCGCGGTCCAATGCCCACACGTCGGCGACTTCCTCCACCACGCACAGACTGCGCGCGTCGCGGCGCGGATCGGTGCAGATGCCGCAGGGGTCGCGCGTGTCGACATTGCCGCAGGTCTGGCATTCGACCAGCGTCTCCGACACGGCCGCCAGCGCCTCCAACAGCGCGGGCAGCGCCTGTTCGCGGTGCTTGACCAGCCACAGCACCGCCCGCCGCGCCGAACGCGGCCCCAGACCCGGCAACCGGGCGAGCGCGGAACTTAGCGCCTCGATCTCTTGCGATGCCATGGGGGGAGAGATAGGGGCTGCGCTTCGCTTAACAAAGGCTGCGGGCAAGGCTTATGCGCATCATCTTCATGGGAACGCCCGATTTCGCGGTGCCTGCGCTGCGGGCCTTGCACGCTGCCGGGCACGATATCGCCTGCGTCTACACCCAGCCCCCGCGTCCGGCGGGCCGGGGCAAGCAGCTGCGCGCATCGCCGGTGCAGGCGGCGGCAGAAGCCTTGGGACTGACAGTTCGCTCGCCCAAATCGCTGAAAGGTGCGGATGAGCAGGCGGAGTTCGCCGCGCTGAATGCCGATGTCGCGGTGGTCGCCGCTTATGGCTTGATCCTGCCGCAAGCGGTGCTGGATGCGCCCGTGCATGGGTGCCTCAATATCCACGCCTCGCTCCTCCCGCGCTGGCGCGGGGCGGCGCCGATCCACCGCGCGGTGATGGCGGGCGACGTGGAGACCGGCGTCACGATCATGCAGATGGAAGCCGGGCTGGATACCGGGCCGATGCTGCACAAAATCACGGTGCCGATCGATCGCAAGACCACCGGCGCGCTGACCGAGGAACTGGCCGCGTTGGGAGCCGAAGCGATGGTCGCCGTCTTGTCCGATCTCGCCGCCTTCCCGCCCGAGGTGCAGGACGACTCTGCGGCAATCTACGCCCCCAAGATCGACAAGGCGGAAGCGAAAATCGACTGGGCCCAGCCCGCCGCAGTCATCGAACGCACAGTGCGCGCTCTCGCCCCTTTTCCCGGCGCATGGTTTGAGCTTGGCGATGAACGGGTGAAACTGCTTCTGGCCGAAGTGGTTGAAGGCTCGGATCCACCCGGCGCGGTGCTGGACGACGACTTTACCATCGCTTGCGGAGAAGGCGCGATCCGGCCCCTTATGCTCCAGCGGGCTGGCAAACCGGCGATGGCGCGCGCGGACTTCCTGCGCGGACGGGCGGTGGCGGCGGGGGCTATCCTCGCTTGACCCGTTTTGCGCTCACCCTCGAATTCGACGGGACGCCCTTCAGCGGGCTGCAACGCCAGTCCAACGGGGCGAGCGTGCAGCAAAGCATGGAAGACGCGCTGCACCGGATCACCGGCGAGCGGACCACGCTGCACAGCGCCGGGCGCACGGATGCGGGCGTGCATGCGCTGGGGATGCGCAGCCATGTCGATCTGGAAAAGGACATCGCCCCGTTCCGCCTGATGGGGGCGCTCAACGCGCATCTGCGGCCCGATCCGATTGCGGTGACGGCCTGCGAAGTGGTGCCGGATGATTGGCACGCGCGCTTTTCCTGCACCGGGCGGCGCTATCTATACCGCATTGTCAACCGCCGCGCCCCGCTCGCCCTGCAGCGTGACCGGGCATGGCAGGTGCCGACCCCACTCGATGCCGACGCGATGCACCGCGCCGCGCAGGTACTGGTCGGGCGGCATGACTTCACCACCTTCCGTTCGGTCCATTGCCAGGCCGCCGATCCGGTCAAGACGCTCGATCTGCTGGATGTGGAGCGGATTGGCGAGGAAGTGCACATCCACGCCGCCGCACGTTCTTTCCTGCATCATCAGGTGCGCAGCATGGTCGGATGCCTGAAACTGGTTGGCACCGGAACGTGGGACGAAGCCCGCCTCGCCGCAGCCCTTGCCGCGCGTGACCGCCGCGCGCTAGGGCTCAACGCACCATCGCAGGGGCTGTATTTCGTCGAAGCGAGCTATCCGGACGACTTGCCGTAACGTCACCCTAGCCATCGCTTCATTGCAGGCGTAGCGAGACAGTCCACTCCCGGAGCTGGATTGCCGCGACGCCTTCGGCTCCTCGCAATGACGAAACACGAGAGGAACCATAATGACCACCACCGGCAAACAGCTTTTCACCACCCTCACCGCAGACGGCAAGCTGACGCTGGAAGTGGCGGAAAGCACCTTTCCCGCGCCCACCGGCAATCAGGTGCTGGTCAAGATGGAGGCCGCGCCGATCAACCCCTCGGACTTGGCGATCCTCACCAGCGCCGCCGATTTCGCAAACGCCGAATACACCCCGGGCAAGGTCGTCGCGCAAATGCCCGAACCCTTCCTGTCGGGCCAGAAGGGCCGCCACGGCCAGCGCCTCACCGCCGGTAACGAAGGCGCAGGCACGGTGATCGCCACCGGCGACAGCGACATGGCCAAGGCGCTGATGGGCGCGCGGGTCGCCTGCGTTCCGGGCCATGCCTTCAGCCAGTATGCCATTGCCGAGGCGATGATGTGCATCCCGCTGGGCGACAATTCGTGCGAGGCGGGCGCATCCAGCTTCGTCAATCCGATGACCGCGCTGGGCTTTGTCGAGACCGCGAAGATGGAGGGCCATGACGCCATCATCCACCTCGCCGCGGCGTCGAACCTTGGCCAGATGCTCAACCGCATCTGCGTGGAAGACGGCATGAAACTGGTCAACATCGTGCGCAAGGACGAGCATGTCGAACTGCTGAAATCGCAGGGCGCGACGCATGTCGTCAACTCGTCGGCCCCGACCTACATGGCCGATCTGCGTGCCGCGATTAAGGAAACCGGCGCGTTCCTCGGCTTCGATCCGATCGGCGGCGGACAGGCCAGCGACGGCGTGCTGAAGGCGATGGAACAGGTCGCATCCAGCCAGATGGCCGAGTTTTCGCGCTATGGATCGAACCAGGACAAGAAGATGTACATGTACGGGCGGCTCGACCTCAGCCCGACCATCCTGACGCCTTCGTATGGCCTGCAATGGAGCATTTCGGGCTGGCTGCTGACCCCCTTCCTGCAGCGCGCAGGGATGGAGACCGTGGTGCGGATGCGCACGCGGGTGCAGCAGAACCTCACCACCACCTTTGCCAGCCATTACAAGGCCAAGGTCAGCCTCGAAGGGATGCTGGAGAAGGACGCCATCTGCGATTACCGCCAGATGAAGACCGGCGAGAAATATCTCGTCACGCCCTGGGCCTGATGCAAGCGCGCGCCCCCGCTCAGGCGGGGGCCGCGATCATTTGCGGAAACGACTGCTTTCGGCGAACGGCGGCTTGGGTTTGAATCGCCGATATTGGGTGGTTTCGTGAATTTCGGCTTTTTTCTCTAGCCTTTTAACCCTCCAAAAAAGGCGAAGGGGCCGACTGTTTGGTCGACCCCCTCGGCATTTGACAGACTGGCTTGTAAATCAAGCGAACTGAAAACGTACGCCCACCTTTTGACGCCGCCGCATAGCAAAGCCGACTGCGCCCAAACCAAGAATCATTAGCATCCATGTGCCCGGTTCCGGCACCGCAGACTCAACGAAGAACGCTCGCGTTACGTTGTTCCCGTTCAATTGCAAATCGTTCCAAGCGCCATCAGGGCCACCGTACGAGGTGTTGAATGATCCGTAATCTTCATTTCCTGAATTGTTTGGTTCGCTGAACCTCACGGTGCCCCAGGCAGCAAAAGATCCGGGGGTTGTAGCGCCGTTTGCAGCCCCATTCCAAAAATTAAGACCAGCTTCTGGCCCGTCCATCCAAATCCACTTACCTTCTTCGCCTACATCACTTGCCCCAATCCATACATTGCTGTAGCGATTGGCGAGCCAGTCCTTTAAAAAATTCTGTTCAACAAGTGATGTGATATTGGCAAGGTAGCCACCTATATTTATCGCTTGTGCCCTAGCATCATTCCAATTGATTGCAGTATCCGAGACAACAAGCCGATACTTACTGGTACCATTCGTAGTAGTGTCTTCAATTGTCGTTGCTGCATGGGCCGGGGCTGTCGCAATCACAGATGCGGCCATCAATGGCAGAAAAGTCCGAAAACTCGTTTTCACATCTATCTCCTCGAGAGCACGGCGCGCCAGATCAGCACGCTGGATACGTATTTTCTTGTATAACCTATCAACAATAATCGCAAGATCGGCAACGCGAGATAGCTAAATCAATCTAACTGTATCAAATCGATACATGTCATCGACTCAGCGGTTTCCCCCGATTTTCAAGGAGATCAGTTAGTTAATGAAATTACCCAAGACCTGCTCATAGTTTGCAGGCTGTAATTCCTAAATGGGGTCGATAGCCGAATGTCCGGAATTATCCAGAAGATGGCCTAAGCCGCCATACAGTTTTCAGAATCGCGCACGGGTCGTGGTTATGAGCGACGATGGGTGGTTTGCGGACGTAGCCACTGCTAGAAACTGGCAGTTTTCTGAATACCGCCAACGCCTATTCGTGCCGCAGCGCGTCGATCGGATCGAGCTGCGATGCGCGGCTGGCGGGGTAGTATCCGAACACGATCCCCATCCCGGCGGCGAACAGGAAGCTGACGATGTTGATGAACGGATCGAAGGCGAACGGCACGTCGATCACCGCCGCAAGCCCGAGCGAGGCGACGAAGCCGAGGCCGATGCCGACCAGTCCGCCCAGAGCGCACAGCACCACCGCTTCTGTCAGGAACTGGAGCCGCACTTCGCGCGCCAACGCGCCGATCGCCAGCCGGATGCCGATCTCGCGGGTGCGTTCCGTCACCGAAACCAGCATGATGTTCATGATCCCGATCCCGCCCACCAGCAGACTGATCGAGGCGATCACCGCCACCATTGCGGTCAGCGCGCCGGTGACCGCGCCCAGTGCCTGATTGACCTGCGCTGTGTCGATCACGTTGAAATCATTGGGCTGCGACCCTTGCAGCAAGCGTCGCTCGCGCAGCAGGTCCACCAGCGAGGTCTGAATCACCGATGGCGCATAGGCGGCATCATACTTGGCCACGAAGAAATCGAGGTTGTCATTGCCGCGAAACCGCCGCTGCACGTTCTTGATCGGCATGTAGACCGCATCGTCATCATCCGCGCCGCCCCCGCCCTGCCCGCGCTCCTCGACCACGCCGATGACCATGCAGGAAACGTCGCCCAACCGCATGCGTGCGCCCACCGGGCTGGTGCCCGGCACAAATATCGCCTCGCGCACCTTCGTGCCGAGCAGGCAGACATTCTTGCCAGCCTGTTCTTCGTCACTGCTGAACGGCCGGCCTTCCTCGATCTTGATCGATTGCGCGGCGAAGAACGCATTGCTTACGCCCTGCACCCGCGTGTCCCAATCCTGCCCGTTGTAGAACGCGGTGGCGTTGGCCGCCACGTTGCCCGCTGCAATCGTCACCCCGGCGATCTGCTGTTCGACCGCGCGCACATCGGCCTCGTCGAACGGGCGGATCGTGCCGCGATCGGTGCGCACCGGGAACACGATGAAATTGCTCGCGCCGAGCGAGGAAATCTCCTCCTGCACCGATGCCGTGACCCCGTTGCCGAGCGTCACCATCGTCACCACTGCCGCCACGCCGATGATGATGCCGAGCGTGGTCAGGATCGAGCGCAGGATATGGCGGCGGATTTCACGCAGCGCCAGCAGGATGGTGGTGCCCAGCATCAGGCGGGCGCTCCGTCATCGGCGAGGCTGTGTGCGCCGCGATCGACCCGTTCGACCACCCCGTCGCGGAACCGCACGATGGTTTTGGCATACGACGCCATCTCCTCCTCGTGCGTGACCATCAGCACGGTGATGCCTTCGCGGTTGAGCCGCTGCAGCAGTTCCATGATCTCGACCGAGCGTTCGCTGTCGAGGTTGCCGGTCGGCTCGTCCGCCAGCAGCACGTCGGGCTGTGTCACCAGCGCCCGCGCAATGGCGACGCGTTGCTGCTGGCCGCCCGACAATTCGGCAGGGGTGTGGCTTGCCCACGGCACCAGCCCGACCTGGTCGAGCGCGTGCATCGCCGCCTCGCGCCGCTGCGTCTTGCTTTCGCCGCGATAGAGCAGCGGCAGTTCGACATTTTCGAGCGCGGTGGTGCGCGCGAGCAGGTTGAAGCCCTGAAACACGAAGCCGAGATAGCGGCGGCGCAGCAGGCTGCGCTGGTCGCGGTCGAGTTTCTGCACCTCGACCCCGCGGAACCGGAACACGCCGCCGGTCGGCACATCGAGGCAGCCGAGGATATTCATGGTGGTCGATTTGCCCGAGCCCGACGGCCCCATGATCGCCACGAATTCGCCGCGCGCGATGGTCAGGTCGATGCCCTTCAATGCCTGAAAGGCGGCAGCCCCGTTGCCGAAGGTCTTGGTGATGCCCTCCATCGCGATCAGCGGTTCTTCGGTCACGGTCCGGCGGCCTTGATCCCGGTGACGACCTCCATGCCCGGCTCGAGATCGGAGGACCGGACGACCGTGCGCCGACCGTCGCTGCGGCCCGTCACCACCGAAACCGCGCGCAAGGTGCCGTCCGCCTGCAACACCTGCACCTGCTGACGGCTGCCGACGCCGATGCTGGCCTGCTGTCCCTGATCCTCGAGCCCGATTTGCGGGTTGAATACGCCGCCGCCCTCGGCCTCCTCCTCTTCCGGTCGGAAGCGCAGCGCCGCGTTCGGCACCAGCAGCGCCGTGCCGGTGTTCTCCGTCGCGATCGTCGCCGTGGCCGTCATGCCGGGACGCAGCACGCCGTCGGGGTTGCGCACGGCGAGCAATGCTTCGTAGCTGACCACCGATCCGCCCGCTGCACTGGCCGCAGCGCCGCTGGCCGCGGCCTGCGTGGTGTTGCTGGAGGCGAGATCGACCCGTTCGAGCACCGCGGGAAAGCGGCGGCCCGGATAGGCATCGACGGTGAAGGTGGCCTTCTGCCCTGCCTTGACCTGACCGACATCGGCCTCGTCGATCGAAACGCGCAGCTCCATGTTGGACAGATCCTCGGCGATCACGAACAGGGTCACCGTGTTGAAGGTGGCGACCACGGTCTGTCCGGGCTCGATCCGCCGGGCGAGCACGACCCCGTTGACCGGGGCGCGGATCACGGCGCGGCTGCGGGTGGTCAGGTTGCCTCTGAGCAAAGCATCGGCGGCTTCGATATTGGCGCGCGCGGATGCGACTGCGGCACGGTCACGCTCGACCGCGGCTTCGGCCTGTTCGACTTCGATCAGCGATGGCACGCGGCCATCGGACAGGCGGCGCACTTCTTCCAGCCGGGCGAGCTGCACCTTGTCGATGTCGAAGGTCGCCTGCGCCTGCGCCAGCGCGGCGCGTGCGGCGTTGAGATTGGCACGCGACTGGGCGATCTGCTGGTCGATGATCTCGGTGTTGATCACCGCGATCACCTGCCCCTTGGTCACCCGGTCATTGACATCGACGAGCACGGAATCGACTGGCCCGGTGACTTCCGCGCCGACCTCGACCTGATTGGTCGGGCGCAGGTTGCCGGTCGCGGTGACCGACAGATCGAGCGATTCCTGCGCCACCTCCTCGGTGATGTAATCGGGCGGCGGCGGGTCGCCGGAACATTGGACGATGGTGAGGATCAGCGCGAGGATGATCAGGCCCGGCAGCCAATACTTCATCGTGCGCCGCCAGCGCGGCTTCGGCTTGGTGCCCAGGAATTCGTCCACGTTCGGCTGTTCGGCCGGGTTGCCCGTTTCGTTCATCTGGCCTGCATCACTCATGGGTTGGGCCCCTTCGCCGCAATTTCTTCAAGCCCGGCGCCGTCCGGCACCGACCATCCGCCGCCCAGCGCGCGCGCCAGACTGATAAAGGCAAGCGCGCGCGAGGCTTCGGCGTTGACCTGCGCGGTGCGGGTGCTGAGCAGCTGGCTTTCGACCACCAGCAATGTCTGGAAATCGATCAGCCCCGCCTGATACTGGCTGCGCGCCAGCAGTGCCGCATTGCTCGCGCCGTCGCTTGCCTCGGCCAATGCGACGACCCGCGCGGCGCTGGTTTCGAGATCGACTGCCGAGGTTTCGACATCCTCGAGCGCGAATAATATGCTCTGACGCCATGCCGCCAGCGATCCGTCAGCAATCGCCTGCGCGCCTTCGATCTGTCCGCGAACGCGCCCGCCGTCGAAGATCAGCTGGCTCAGACCGGCGAAGACGTTGCCGGTCACGATGTCGAACAGGTTCTCGATATTGGTCGCATTGGTGCCGACGCTGCCGGTCAGCCGCACCAGCGGATAAAGCTGCGCGCGTGCAACACCCACCCGGTCTAGATCGGCGGCCAGCCGCGCTTCGGCGGCGCTGACGTCGGGCCGGCGGCGCAGCATATCGGCAGGCGCGGTGAGTTCGACATCGGCCGGTGGCACCGGCACGCCGCGCGGCGCATCGGCCAGCAGGCGATAGACCCGGCCGGGCGGCTCGCCGATCAGGGTGGAGATCGCGTTCGCTACCGCCGCCAGATTGCTTTCCAGCTGCGGGATCGCCGCCGCCGTCTGCGCCCGCTGGGTGCGCGCCTGCTCGACATCCAGCGTCGCGACAAGTCCCGCCTGATTGCGCCAGCGGGCGATTTGCAGGTTGTCGTCCTGATTGGCCAGCGTGTCGCGCGCAATCGCCAACTGCGCCGCGACCGAGCGGGCTGTCACCACCTGGCTCGCCACCTGTGCGACGATCACCCGCTTCACATCGCCGAGCGAATAGCCTGCCGCCTGCAGATCGCCGCGCGCGGCATCGACCGAAGCATCAATCCGGCCGAACAGGTCGACTTCCCACGAAACATCGCCGCCGAGCGAGTACAGCACTTCGTCTCGGGCAAAATCGCCGACATCCCGGCCCGCACCGCTGCTGGCCGTAATCGTCGGCACGCGCGCCGCGCGCGCCTGACGTAGGCCTGCACGCGCCGCACGCAGCCGCGTTACGGCCTGCACGATATCGAGATTTTCATCCTGCGCCCGCGCGACGAATTGCTCGACCAAGGGATCGTCCAGCATCAACCAGTAGGAATCGAGCGGGATCGCTGTCCCGCCGGGCTGCGCGAGCGCCCAGTCTTCCGGCACAGGCTGCGCGATCTCCAGCGACGGCGGATCGGCGCGCGGAACTGTGCATCCGGCCAGCGCCAGCGCCGTGCAGACCGCGCCAAGCCCAGCTTTCGGCCACACGGTTCGACTGCGATCGCCTATCGTCATCACGAACAGTCCTGCTGTTGTTGTCGGAACAAGCCACGCGCCCCCTGAACGTTCTCTCTCCGCAGTCCGTTACCTCATTGATCCGGCAATGGAAACACGCCCGCAGCGAAGTCCACAATAAGTCATGCCGGTGCTACCAGCCTGCCCCGCTTTGGGCAACGCAGGTTCGTCGGCTTACCTGCATCCCCCGTCGATCATCCGGCGCGCAGGTCCACGACGCGGAAGACCGCGCCCGATCCGGCGTCGCGGACAAAATCCACGCGCTCGCCATCCCAGTGATAATCGAGGTGGCGCCCCTGCGATGGGTTCGACGCGCAGTCGGGATAGAACAGCGCGGCGCATTCGCCCCCCGCATGGCGAACGCTGGGATAGACGATCCCGTCAGCCCCCATCCCCCTCAACATCGCCGCCAGCGCCTGACCGGCGGCGTAGCTTTGCGGATCGAGCGCGGGCGCGGTGTCTGCATCCGGCGCTCTCAGATCGTGCAGCGCGGCCTCCACCGACAGAATGATTTCGCGGAACTGCGACGTCCAGCCCGGCGCTTCCCCGGTTCTCGCCATGAAGCGGGCGTGGTGGTGGATCGTCTCGAACAGCGCGGTTTCGAACCGGTCGCCGACATACAGCACGCCGTAACGGCCATCGGTAAACCGGCTCGGCCGGTCGGCGCTGACATGGGTGAACGGCGCCATCAGGTATGATGCTCCGCTGCCACCCACCCGCCTGTCAGCCGGAACCAGATCGAGATTGCCGATCGTCGCCATGATGCGGGGATTGGTCTTCTGTTCCGCCGATATCAGCAGCGCCCAATCGGCGGGGTCGGCGACATCCTCGAACAGGTCGATCGGCGGGTAGGCGCTGCGGATGATCCTGACTGCGCCTGTCCACGCAACAGGCGAAACGGGAATGTCAGCAGGGCCTGTCACCAGCCACCGCGCGTCGCATCCAGATAGCGGCGCACCCGCATGATGTCGGTTAATTCTCCGCCGAGCATCACGTCGAGCGCGCTGGCTCCGGCAAAGGCTTCGTTGGCGGCCCTGATCCACGCATAGCCGCGCGCGCTTTGCGAAAAGATGATCCGCAGCGCCTTGTGAATGCCCATCAGGTTGGAAAGCCGCGCGCGTCCGTCGCGCGATATCCGTCCCGGCCCTTCCGCCTTCCAGCGCCGATAGGACCGGACAGGCATATCGAGCAGGGTCGCCGCCTGTTCATCGGTCACCTCCCACTTGCCGAACAGGTTGACCGCTGCCCTGAACATGGCAGCGCCCTCGTCCTGCGTGATCGGGTCGGGGCGGAAAGCGGGAACTTCGGTATCAACAGGTTGCAAAGCCAGCATGGCAGTCTCCATATGGCATAATATAGAAACATTCATGCCATTTGGCAACCTTTGCAGCCTATCCGCCGTCGAACGCCGCCTGTATGCGGGCTACGTCCGTGATCCCGCACGCGATCAGCACCATCAGCAGCATCCGCGCCTTGGCCGGGCCGAGCGCGCGGGCCGCAACCAGCCCCAACGCATCGTCATCGACCTCGACGTTGCGGTCGACCAGCCCTTCGTCCACCCGCGTCGATCGCACCACCGGCACGCCTGCCGCCGCCGCATCGGCCAGCGCCGCCAGCACACAGGCGGGCGCGTTGCCCTGCCCCATTCCGGCCAGCACCATGCCCTTGCACCCGATGCCGAGCAGCGCCTTCACCGGCTGTTCGTCCATCCCCGCGCCCGCTGTCAGGATCGCGACACGCGGCAGGCTGTCGGGGAAAGCATAGCGCGCGGCCTCACCGACGCGGTGCGGCGGGCCGAACCAATCGAGGTTCGCCGGAGTGACACGCGCGATGCTTCCGCGCGGGAAGCTTTTGAAGGCATCGATCTGCGCGGTCGCCGCCTTGCGGGCATCGCGCGCGGCCAGCACATTGTCGCCCATCACCAGCATCACGCCGCGCCCTGCAGCCTGGCTGTCGCTCGCCACTTTCACTGCGTTGGCGAAGTTGCGCATCCCGTCCGCCCCCACCGCATCGGCAGGCCGCATCGCGCCAACCAGCACCACCGGCTTGTGAGTCGGCAAGGTGAGATCGAGCAGGAAGGCGGTCTCCTCCGCCGTATCGGTGCCGTGGGTGATGATGACCCCGGTGATCGCCGGATCGTCCATCGCGCCATGGCACGCAGCATGGAGCGCCTGCCACTGCGGCCAGCCGATATCCTGCGATCCGATCCGCGCGACCTCGTGCGGCACCAGATCGGCATCCAGCCCCAGCGCCGCCAGTTGCTCCAGCATCGCTGCCAGGGCCAGTCCGCCTGCGCGGTAACCGCCGCCCGTTGCGCTGCCCGCCGCGCCCGCAATCGTGCCGCCGGTGCCCAGAACAAGGATACGCGCTTTTGCCATGGCCGCTGCCTTAGCCGCGGGCCGCAGGGGCGGCTAGTCCACCGCGTCGGCGAACTGCGCAAACACGGCGGCAAGCCCCGGCACGTCCGCCTCGACCTTCAGTGCGGCAAGCGCCTCGGGTATGTCGATCTCGAACTGCGACACCCCGTCTTCATAGCCCCGCCCCTCCGCCCCGAGCGACCGGGCAAGCGCCAGCGCCGGGCGGTTTTCGGGCAGGATGTGCACTTCCAGATGATCCAGCCCCTCGCGCGCACAATCGAGCAGCAGCACCGCGCACAGCAGCCGGGCAAGGCCCTGCCCGTGATACTCGTCGATCACCGCGACCGAGAATTCCGCCGTCTCGGGATCGTCCTTGTCCCGGAAGGCATGCACCACCCCCAGCGCCGGGGTATCGGCCAGATCGGATCGCAGCGCGCCCCAGGCAATGTGTTTATGTCCGTCGACCGTCACCAGCGCCTGCAGAACCTGCGGCGGGACTTCGCGCATTCCGGAAAAGAACCGCAGATAGCGCGATTGCGGAGAAAGCCTCGCAATCCCGTCTTTCAGTCGCTGTTCGTCGTCCTTGCGCACCCGGCGGATGCAGACGGGGGTGCCGTCGTTCAGATGCGTTTCGATGATCATGGCATATCGTCCCGCTAAGGCTGGAGCCGCAATCATAGCAGCTTCGCTTTCCCCCGCCACCTGTCCCCGGGGTGGCGCAAACCCGGCTTGACCGGCGAGCAATCCCCGCTAAACGGCGCACTCCTGCACCGCAGGGCGGTTAGCTCAGTTGGTAGAGCATCTCGTTTACACCGAGAGGGTCGGCGGTTCGAGCCCGTCACCGCCCACCATGCAACCATGCGGATGTTCTCATCACGGTAAATTCGGTTGGCGAGCAACTGATAAAGACCGACCCTGCTTTGACTTTGGTCGCTGTATCGCCGACCAATCTCGGGGGCGAGCGTGGGCACGACAGTCCGCCCCTGCCAAATCAGCCCGAAGAGCGTAATCCGTACCGAGTTCCCGGTCGCGCGCGGATATATGCCGCAAACGGCCTGCCTCTTGTGCGGATACCGCCTGATATCGCTACCAAAAGGGTGGATGAGGATTTGATGGTCAAGCATTCCAAATCTTTTAATTCATATTTATAGATAGTTATAACATCTTTTACGCTCATCGAACCGACAGATAATCCTTGAATTTGACTTTGAGCTCCAGTCTTTCCTAAGAGAATGGTAGCGCTCGCAAAGAACGGGGGCGGACGACGGGAATTCTGTCGCGGGAGACGGTACTGATGATTCGTTTTGGTCGGGAAACTGCGTATTTCGCAGCCGGGATACTGGCAGTCGCGACCGCGTCGCCAATGGCGGCTAGCGCTATCCATGAACCAACGACGCCAGCTTCCGCTGAAACAATCGCACCGACCGAGAGGGGTGTGGCCCGCCCTGAGCATTGGCCGGCCTACGACTATCCTGTGCCGATCAGTTTGGATCACGAGCAGATGATTGCGGACCTGATTGGACGCATGACGATCGAGGAAAAGATCGGGCAGTTGGTACAAGCCGATCTATGCTGCGTCACTCCGGATGATCTCAGAAAATACAAACTCGGCTCGATCCTTGTTGGTGGAAATAGTGGGCCGGAGGGGAACGATCTGGCCCCTGCCCCTGAATGGTTGGAGACGGCTGACGAGTTCTACCTTGCCTCAGTGGATCGATCGGATGGCGGTGTCGGCATACCGATGATCTGGGGGATCGACGCCGTGCACGGACATTCGAACATCATCGGCGCCACGATCTTTCCTCACAATATCGGCCTCGGCGCGATGCGCGATGCAGAGCTGATCGAGCGGATTGGTGCCATCACTGCCAAGGAAATCCGGGTTACAGGTCAGGAGTGGACCTTCGCGCCGACTGTGGCCGTGCCGCAGGACTTCCGCTGGGGTCGCGCCTACGAAGGCTATTCGTCCGACCCCGAACTCGTCGCATCCTATGTCGGCGCGATGGTACGCGGTTTGCAAGGCTCACCAAGCAACGATAATCTGCTGGCTGGCCCGTGGGTGCTGGCTTCGACAAAGCACTTTCTCGCCGACGGCGGTACCGACAACGGGGTCGATCAAGGCGACAGTTCGATCTCGGAAGAAGACCTGCGCGATATTCACGGACTCCCCTACGGACCGGCGATTGCCGAGGGCGTCTCAACCGTGATGGTCAGCTTCTCCAGCTGGCAGGGCGTCAAGATGACTGGCAATCACTCGCTCGTCACCGGCGTGCTTAAAGATCGCATGGATTTCGGCGGATTTGTGGTGTCGGACTGGAACGCTCACGGCCAGGTCGCGGGCTGCACCAATGAAGTCTGCCCACAGGCACTGATGGCCGGCGTCGACATGTATATGGCGCCCGATACGTGGAAGCCGATCTACGCCGATCTGCTGGCGCGTGCGCAGGCGGGTACGATCCCGATGGCGCGGATCGATGAGGCCGTGGCGCGGATTCTTCGGGTCAAGGCGCGGCTCGGCCTGTTCACTGCACCCAAACCGTCAGAGCGCCCATACTCCGGCCGGTATGACCTGCTCGGCGCGCCTGAACACCGCACTGTTGCGCGTGAGGCAGTGCGCAAATCGCTGGTGCTACTCAAGAACGAAGGCGTTCTGCCGCTGGCACCGGGCCAGCGCCTGCTGATCGCGGGTGACGGCGCGGACGATATTGCACGGCAATCGGGCGGATGGACGCTGAGCTGGCAGGGCACCGGGATCGACAACAGCCACTTCCCCGGCGCAACTTCGATCGGAACCGGGTTGAAACAGGCGGTCGAAGCGGGCGGAGGCAGCGCCGTGATCTCGCCCGATGGCAGCTTCACCGACCGTCCCGATGCCGCCGTGGTGGTGTTCGGCGAGACGCCCTATGCCGAGTTTCAGGGTGACCGCGAAGCGCTGGTGCTCGATCCCGAATTGACCGCGCCTTACGAAACCATGCGCAAGCTGCATGCGCAGGGAATCCCAGTGGTCGCGGTGATGATCACCGGGCGGCCGCTGTATGTGAACCCCGCGCTCAATGCCGCCGATGCCTTTGTGGTCGCATGGCTGCCGGGCAGCGAAGGCGGCGGCGTTGCAGACGTGCTGGTGGGCGATGCTGCCGGCAAGCCGCGGTTCGATTTTGCCGGAAAGCTGCCGGCCGCCTGGCCGCGCACCACGCTGCTGAGCGAAGGGACGCTGTTTCCGTTCGGTTACGGGCTGGATTACACCGCGCCCGCCACCGGCTGGACTGCGCTGCCCGAACTCGACACCGGCAACCTCGCGGGCGACAGTCGCCTGTGGTTCAACGCTGGCGCCCCCGCCGCGCGCTGGTCGCTGATGATCGAAGGCACGGGCAGCGATGCCGGAACGCGCATCACCACTGTTCCGGCAGACGCGCTGGGCGGACGCGTGCGGGTGACGGCGGAAAACTTCAAGGTGCAGGAAGGCGCACGCCGCTTCACCATCGCAGGCGGCACGGCAAGCGTGCAGCTCGGCAATTTCGAAGGTGTCGATATCGACCGCGAAACCAATGCCGATGTGATGCTGCTGGTCACACTGCGCAGCTGGGCCGCACCGCAGCGCGCGCGGATCGGCGCGATCGGGCCCAATGGCAGCGGCTATGCCGCGCTCGATCTCGCCGCCGGAAGCGACTATGTCCGCTATGGCATTCCGCTCAAATGCCTGCGCAACAAGGGAGCCGACGTGACCAATCTCAACCGGCCCTTCGTGCTCGAAACCGAAGGCGCGGCGGATTACGCCATTGCCGAAGTGCGGCTCGGCAGCGATGCCGAGCGCGTTGTGCCATGCACCTGATCTGACGCCATGACGCCCGTCGACGAAATTGCGATCCCCGATGCCGCGAGTTTCGAGCGCGATGTCAGGGCCGCGTTTCGTCCGGTCGTGATGCGCGGATTGGCTGCGGATTGGCCGCTGGTGGCGGCGGGCGAGACCGATGCGAACGCCGCGCTGGATCTGGTCTTGCAGGCCGATACCGGGCTGCCAGCCGATGTGATGGTTGCCCCGCCATCGGAAGCGGGGCGATTTTTTTACACGCCCGATATGCGCGGGTTCAATTTTCGGCGGGAACAGATGACGCTGGCCGCGCTGGCGCGGCATCTCCGCGATATCGCAGACACACCGCACCCCATCGGCATCTATGCCGGAGCCGCCGAGATCGCCCGCCACCTGCCCGCTCTTGGCGCAGCGAACCCGCTGCCGCTGGTTGCCGCGATGGAAGCGACCGCGCGCATATGGCTGGGCAACGCGACGCAGGTCGCCACCCATTTCGATCTGTCTGACAATATCGCGGTCGTCGCCGCCGGACGCCGCCGGTTCACGCTGTTTCCGCCCGCAGCGACGCCCGAGCTCTATGTTGGCCCGCTCAACATCACGCTTGCCGGGCAGCCGGTGAGCATGGTCGATCCGCTTGCGCCCGATCATGCACGCTATCCGCGCTATGCGAAGGCAGAAGGACTGGCGCAGTTTGCCGAGCTTGAACCGGGCGATGCGATCTACATTCCAACTCTGTGGTGGCACCATGTCGCAGCCAGCGCGCCCATCAATGTGCTGGTGAATTACTGGCACAATGATGCCTCGCGCGGCGGCGGGTTTCTGGCGCTGGTGCACGCTATGCTGGCGATCCGCGAACAACCAGCAGCGCAGCGCGCGGCGTGGCGCACATGGTTCGATCATTTCGTGTTCGATGAGCAGGCGGGCGATGCCGCCGCGCACCTGCCGCCGCACGCACAGGGGGTGAACGGGCCAGCATCGCCGCAGCGCGACGAACAGATCCGCCGCTTCATCCTGCAGGTGCTGGGCAGCCCCTGATCCGTTTGGGCCGATTGGGAATTGCCAAGCGGCAAATATTTGGTAGCGTTACCACAAGCAGGCCAGCAAGGCCGCACACATGGGGAGAGAATGATGAAAGCCATGGCTTTGGCATCGGCGCTGGCGGTAGCAGCGTCAGGCCTCGCACCCTTACAGGCGCAGGCTCCGGCCCCAACCGCCAAAGCGCTGCCGGTCGGCACCTGCATCAACATGGGCAATACGCTGGAACCGCAGACCGAAGGCGCATGGGGCGGCGCTCCGGCGCGCAAGGCGGATTTCGAACGCATCAAGGCAGCGGGCTTCGATACGGTCCGCATCCCCGTGCGCTGGCACAACAAGTCCAGCGACAAGCCGCCCTATACGGTCGATCCCAAGTGGATGGACCGGGTGCAACAGATCGTCGACTGGGCGCTGGCGGAAGACCTCAACGTCATCCTCAACAGCCACCATTTCGATCCGATCCATGATGATCCGCTGGCTGTTGCCGCATGGCATGGCGGGGTATGGAAACAGATCGCAGCGCGCTTTGCCGGCTACCCCGAAGACACGCTATGGTTCGAACTGGAAAACGAACCGCACAAGAACTTCAACCACACCAACCTGCTTGCGACGCTGGCGCCGGCGATGAAGGAAGTGCGCGCGGTGCATCCGACCCGCGCGGTCATCATAGGCGGTGAAAACTGGAGCGGCATCAAGTCGCTTGAGACGCTGCCGCTGCCTGATGACCCCAATGTGCACCCCACCTTTCACTATTACGACCCGTTTGCCTATACCCATCAGGGAGCGGAGTGGACCGCGCCCGATATTCCGCCAGTGGGTCGCAGTTTCCCCACCCATGCCGATGCGGCCCAACTCGCCAATGATGTGCTGGCGGTGCAATCCTATATAAACCGCACGGGCAAGACCCCGTTCATGGGCGAGGTCGGCGCTTTCGATCGACACATCTCGCTCAACGATAGAGTGAAGTATCACCGCACAATCACCGATGCCTTTGCGCCCACCGGCATTGGCGTGTGCGTATGGGCCTACACGAACACCTTCCCGTTCTACGACAGCGAGAAACGCGAATGGATGCCGGGGATGCTCGGCGCATTGGGGCTCAAGGAATCGAACTGAAGAACGAGACGAGCGAAAGGTGACCATGATGAACCACTATCGCATCGCGCTTGCTACGGGCGCTGCTCTGCTGTGCATCGCAACCCCGGTGACGGCACAATTGCCGCCCGAACTGGCCGCATTCGACGAACAGGTGCCCGGCGACCTGATCAATGATCCGACTCGGATCGACTGGGAAAGCTATGGCACCAACTACGAAACCAGCGGACGCGCGGCAGAGGAAATTCCCGGCGGCGGCGCGGCGCGCGTGTTCGATATCAAAGCCAAGGGCGCCAATATTTATGACGTGGCCGCCAACGTGCCACTGATTGCGCAAATCGACAGCGGCGACCGGGTGACGGTAGGCTTCTACGCCCGGAGCGTTAGCAGCGAACGCAGCGACGGCAAGGGCGTCATCGGCGTCCGCATTCAGGAAAACGCTGCACCCTATGGCGGGTTCGGCGACACCAATGTCCTGATCGGTTCGGAGTGGGACTGGTACGAAGTCAGCACACTCGCCGACAAACGCATACGCCGCGCCGATGCCATCGTGGCGCTGCAACTGGCCGGTGCCAGGCAGCAGGTCGAGATTGGCCAGGCGATCGTCGTCAAGGGCTCCGCGACGATCGTGGCTACCACTGAAGTGGCAGCTACAGACCCGCAACCCACTCTCAAGGATCCGTCCACCATCGAAATGCCCGATGGCTTGCGCAGCGCAGGGCAACTGATCAACGATCCCACCCGACGCGGTTGGGGTCATGGCGGCACGGCCGGGACTTGGCAGGAACTCGACGTCCCCGAAATCTGGCTTCAGAAGGCGACCAGCTTCACCACTTCACGAGTGGGCGAAAACCGCTGGGACCTGAGCACCGCGATCCCGATCACTACCGCCGTCAAGGAAGGCGACCAGATGATGGTCGCGATCGTGGCGCGAACAATCAGTGCCGAAACCGAGGATGCAAAGGGCCTGATTTACGCTCGCATCCAGGGCGCCTTCCCTCCGTTCGAAGGGTTCGGTGACAAGGTGTTCAAAGTCGGCGACCGGTGGCAGATGGTCAAACTGCCCTTCACCGCAACCCGCGGCTTCGGACCGGGCGACGCCGTGGCGGCGCTGCACTTTGCCGGTGCCAAACAAAACGTCGAGATCGGTCCGGTCTACATCTTCAAGACCAACTAGCCCGGCGAGTAGGCGTAGGGGCCGACGACCAGCCCTGTGAACAGCCCGGCATGAACCGAGGCGAGCGGTTCGACATTGATCGTCTCGCCCACCTGCTGCCATTCGTCCGCGTCCGCACTCCGCCAGAATATGCGGGCACTGCCGCCGTCGAGCGCGAGCTTGAGTTCGACTGGTCCTTCGGCGGTCAGCGGTTGATCGGTCACAACCACGCCGCTTGTTCCTTGCTCCGCCGACGTGCGCAGCCGCACAACCAGCCGCCCGCGTTCCTTGCCTGCGGCGAGGAAGTGATGTTCGTCCATGAAGGCGAGCAGCCCGGCAAAATCGCCGCCGCGCTGCGGAGCGAAGGTGAGGCGGGTGGTGAACTCGGCCTTGTGATGACGCAGGCGGCGACCGATAAAGGCGGGCTTGCCGAGGCTGCCCGCCGCTGCTGGCCCGGCGACAACGCGCAGCTCGCCCGCATCGACCGCAATCAATGCTTCCTGCCCCGGTGTGCGCAGGCCGATCCATTCATCCGATAGCGCGCCGTCGAACTCGTCGCGCCAATTCTGCCATTCCGATCCGGTTGCAGCGGGCAGATTTGGCCTTTCCGCCACCATCGGCACGGCTTCACCCCGATCAAGGAAGCGCGGCCAGCCGTCTTTCCATTCAAGCGGCAGCAGAAAAGTCTCGCGCCCCATCAGCGTCGATTGCCCGGCAAAGGGCCGCGTGGCGAGAAACACGCCCCACCATGTGTCATCGTCGAGCTTGACGATATCGGCATGGCCGGTTGCTTCGACCCGGTCGGGCCGGTCTGCGGGCAAATCGCGCTGGGTCAGGATCGGGTTGAACGGTCCGGGGGTATAAGGCCCCTTCAGCGCGCGCGAACGATAGATCGTCTGCGAATGCTGGTCAGCCGTCCCGCCTTCTGCTGTCAGCAGATAATACCACTCCCCCACCTTGTAGATATGCGGGCCTTCCGCCCAGATCGGGTTGGTGGACGGATCGACTCCGCCATCCACCAGCAGTGTGCGGCCGGGCATGACCTGCACGGTGTGCGCATCGAACTGCTGCAACCACAGGGCGCGGTGCCCTTCGTAACGCGGCTCGCCCGGAGGCGCGTCGTTGTAGACGATCCACGCGGTGCCATCGGCATCGAAGAACAGCGATGGATCAATCCCGCTGAAATCCAGCCACGCCGGATCGCTCCACGGCCCGGCCGGATCGCTGGCGGTGATGACGAAGTTGCCGCCGCATTCGATGCAGGTGTTGACGATCCAGAACCGCCCGTCGTGATGTTCGATAGCGGGCGCAAACAGCCCGCGATTGGTGCCCAGCCCGCTGAAATCGAGCTGGGTCGGACGGTCGATCGCATTGCCGATCAGCCGCCAGTTGACCAGATCGGTGCTGTGCAGGATCGGCAGACCGGGAAACCAGCTGAAGGTCGATGTGACAGCATAGAAATCATCGCCCACCCGTACGATCGATGGATCCGGGTGAAAGCCAGGTAGGACCGGGTTGCGGAATGCACCTTCTGGCGCTGGCATCTCGATCTCTCGCGATTCGTAGGCCAGGTAATCGAATGTCGCGACCACATCTCGCGCCGTTGCAGGATGCGCCGCCAGTGCCAGCGCACTGAACAGCATCGCCATCTTGCCAGTCATCCCGTTATCTCCCGAATGCCGATCCTTAGGGCTTGTCGACCCATGATTCTGCCCCTATGGTAGCGCTATCAATGTGGAGGGCAAGTGCCAGTAATGGCCGTACATATATTGGACAGCCTGCCGGCGGATTTCCCGCACGGCCATTTCATCGGCCGCGCGCAATCGCCGGACGGACCCTGTGTAATTACCATCGCAGACGGCATGCTTCGCGACCTTTCAAGCGTCGCCTCGACGGTATCAGGCGCGTTGGCCCGCCGCACACTGACCGGCGGCACAGCTATCGGCCCGGTCGAGCATGGCCTGCCCGAAGGCTGGCACCTGCTCACCCCCATCGACCTGCACTGCATCAAGGCGAGCGGTGTGACCTTCGCGGTGTCGGCGATCGAGCGGGTGATTGAAGAGCGCGCGCGCGGCGATGCAGTCCGGGCCACTGCGATCCGCGCTCAGCTGGAAGACAAGATCGGTTCGGGGATCCGGACTGTTGTTCCCGGCAGCAAAGCCGCCGCTGAACTCAAGGCTGTGCTGATCGAGGAAGGCATGTGGTCGCAATACCTCGAAGTCGCGATCGGCCCCGATGCGGAAATCTTTTCCAAGGCGCCCGTGCTGTCCGCAGTGGGAACTGGCGCGCCTGTCGGGGTGCGCTCGGATTCGATCTGGAACAATCCGGAACCCGAAGTGGTGCTGGTGTGCGACGCGAAGGGCGAAGTGCTCGGCGCAACGCTCGGCAATGATGTCAACCTGCGCGATTTCGAAGGGCGCTCCGCGCTGCTGCTTTCAAAGGCCAAGGACAATACTGCCAGCTGCGCTATTGGCCCGTTCATCCGATTGTTCGATAATAACTTCACTATTGATGACGTGCGAAATGCGGATGTCGAACTCACCATCGACGGGCCCGAAGGCTATAGGCTCGAGGGGCGCAACGTCATGGCCGAGATCAGCCGGGATCCGCTCGACCTGGTAGCGCAATGCATGTCGGAACATCACTATCCCGATGGGTTCGTGCTGTTCTGCGGCACATTGTTTGCACCGACGCAGGATCGCGATCAGCCGGGCGCGGGGTTCACCCACAAGGTCGGCGATGTCGTAACCATTCGATCCAAGCGGCTGGGCGCGCTAACGAACACGGTCATGACCTCCCGCGATGCGCCGGTATGGGAAGTCGGCATCGCCGCCTTCGCGCGCAATCTGGCCGAACGGGGCCTGATCGACAAAATGTAACGAATCGATACGAATAGACGTACGATTGAACCGGCACATCAGACACGCCGGCAATAAGGGATGGGGAATAGCTTTGGAGGCGCATTCAAGCACTGCGAGCGTGCATAACGCGATCTATCCGAGCCTCACCGGCCGGAAGGTGATCGTCAGCGGTGGCGGATCGGGCATTGGCGAGGCAATGGTCGAAGCCTTTGTCCGGCAGGGATCTGCGGTGGCGTTCGTCGACATTCAGGAAGCCCCCAGCGCAGAGCTGATGGGCCGACTGGCAGATGCGGAAATCCCGCCGCAATTCATCGCCTGCGATGTTACCGACTGCATCGATTACAGCGACAAGATCGGCCAGCTGATCGATAGGCTGGGCGGCTGCGACGTGCTTATCAACAACGCCGCCAGCGATGATCGGCACGCGCTTGATGACGTCACATCCAGTTATTGGGACGATCGCATGGCGGTCAACCTCAAGCATCAATTCTTTGCAGCCAAGGCGGTGGTGCATGCGATGCGCGCGGCGGGCGGCGGGTCGATTGTCAACATGGGCTCGATCAGCTGGCACTTGGGCTTAAAGGACTTGGTGATCTATCAGACTGCCAAAGCTGCGATCGAGGGCCTGACCCGAAGCTTGGCGCGCGAGCTTGGGCGCGACAATATCCGGGTCAACACGATCATCCCCGGCAATGTCCAGACTCCCCGTCAGATGCAGTGGTATTCGCCTGCAGGAGAGGCTGAAATCGTTGCTGCGCAATGCCTTGACGGGCGTATTCAGCCGGTCGATATCGCCGCGATGGCGCTGTTCCTCGCCTCTGACGATGCGCGATACTGCACCGCGCACAATTACTGGGTTGATGCCGGATGGAGATAAATCTGCCCGTTCGCCCGGTGCTCGCCGCCGACAGCAAGCTCGGCGAAGGGGTGCTGTGGGATGCGGAGCGCGGGATTGTCTGGTTCGTCGATATCAAGCGGCATCGCCTGTGGCACTATGATCCGGCAACCGGCAGCAACGCTTTTACGCAGGCACCCGAACAGATCGGATGGGCGATACCGGCCGAAGGCGGGCTGTTGCTGTGCGGGTTGAAGGACGGGCTTTATACCTTCGATCCCGAAGCCCAACGCTTCGAAAAATTGGGCGCGGTTCCGGGTGAGCCTGCGACCAACCGGCTCAACGATGCCTGCACCGATCCCTGGGGCCGGGTGTGGTTCGGATCGATGGACGATGCCGAAGGCGCGGCATCGGGCCGGTTCTATGTGTTCGATCGCGGAGAAATCCGTGCGGCGGGGCCTGCGGGCATCGCGATCACCAATGGCCCTGCCGTCAACGCCGCGGGCGACCGCATCTATTTTACCGATACCGGTGCGCAAAAAATCATGGTCGCCGATCTTACACCGTCTGGCGTTGGCGAGGCGCGCTTGTTTGCCGATACTGGCGCGCTGTTCCCTTCGGCCTATCCCGATGGGCCGGTGGTCGACGCGGAAGACCATGTCTGGACCGGCCTTTACCTCGGCGGGCGCGTAGCGCGGTTTTCGCCCGATGGCGAACTGGTTGCAACCATCGCCATGCCTGCCCGCGACATCACCAAGATGGCATTCGGCGGGGCGGCTTTGAGCACCGGCTATGTCACTTCGGCAACCAAGAACATGTCGGCTGACGATATGATCGCCTTTCCCCATGCGGGCAGCCTGTTCGCCTTTGACGCTCCGGTGCGAGGCTTCGCGCAGGCCCGCGCAAAGCTTGGCTGATGTGCTTATTTAACAATGCTCTAGCTGCCTCTCTTGCGATCGCCGCTCCGTTTGGCGCGGCTGCCGCACCCTCGCTTGACGCCGCTTATGGCGACAACATGGTGCTGCAACAGGGGCAACCGATCACTCTGTCAGGGCAAGGCCAAGCCGGGGGCAAGGTGACGGCAAGGCTGGGCGAGGTCACGGCGAGCGCGGCCAAGGATGGGTCGGGCAACTTCACCCTCACCCTGCCCCCGCTACCTGCAAACGCCGCCCCGCAAGCCCTGACGCTGACCGACGAGAGCGGCACGAAAACCTACGCCAATATCCTGATCGGCGATGTGTTCCTGTGCGCCGGACAATCCAACATGGAACTGCCCGTCACCCGCGCGCTGGACGCCGATACCCAGCTGCGCCTCGCCGCAGATGATGGAATCCGGTTGCTGATGGTGCCCAAGGCCACTGCCGCGCTGCCGCAACCCCGTTTCGCCGCGCCGGTCGTATGGAAGGCGGCGACCAGCGACAGCGTCGCTAATTTTTCCGCGGCCTGCTTTTACATGGCCAAGGCATTGCGCGGGAAAGACACGGCCACGCCCATCGGCCTCATTCATTCCAATTGGGGCGGCAGCGCTGCGCGGGCATGGCTTGATCGGGAGGGCGTGCGCGCGCTGCACGGAGCCGAAGCGCTCGACCAACTCGCGCTCTACGCCCGCGATCCCTATGCCGCGACGTTAGGCTTCGTGCCGCAGTGGTTCGACTGGTGGCGCAAGGCCGATGGCGGGCGCGAGCCGTGGCGCAACCCGCAAAGCCTCGATTGGAAGCCGATCCCGCGCTTTTCGTTCTGGAACGAATGGACCGGAACAGGGCTGGATAGCAAGCCGATTGCCAATGTATGGCTCCGCCAGACGATCACGCTCACGCCGGATCAGGCCAAGGGCGAAGGCCAGCTTGCCATCGGCGCGATCGACGATCTCGACCTCACCTTCGTCAATGGTGCGCCGGTCGGTTACACCTTCGGCTGGGGGGTGGAACGCACCTACCGCGTTCCCCCGCAGCACCTGAAAGCGGGCGAGAACACCGTCCTGATCGCCGCCAACAATGCGTGGGACAATGGCGGGTTCTTCGCCGGACCGGAACGGCTGCACTTCACCGCCGCTGATGGAACGCGCATTCCGCTGGGAGCGGATTGGGACTATGCGACCACGCCTGTGACCGATGTGCCCCCGCGCGCGCCGTGGGATGCCAATGCGGGCGTGGGCGCGATGCACAATGCGATGATCGCCCCGCTTGGGCCGATGCGGCTGGCGGGCGTGGCCTGGTATCAGGGCGAATCCGATGTGGGGCAGCCTGACTACGACAGGAAGCTGGAAGCGATATTTGCCGGATGGCGCCGCCAGTTCGGCCCGCAGGCGCGGATGCTGGTGGTGCAACTGGCCGATTTCGGGGAACGCCGCAGCGCTCCGGGCGAATCCGGCTGGGCGCAGCTGCGCGATGAACAGCGCCGCGCCGTCGCTGCCGATGCCAACGCCGCGCTGGTGACGGCCATCGACCTTGGCGAGCCGACCGATATCCATCCCGCCAACAAGAACGTTCTGGGCAAACGATTGGCCGATGCTTTCAATGGCCGCAGCCTGCCCATGCCGCAGCGCGCGGTGCTGGCGAGCGGCAAGGTCACCGTGAGTTTCAGCGGGATTACTGGCGCGTTGCAGGCGCAGGGCGGCCCCTACCCCCTCGGCGTGGAACTGTGCGAGGCTGCGCCGGGCACCTGCCGCTTTGTGCTGGCGGGCCTCGACGACAGCAGCATGGTTATCGCCGTGCCTGAGGGCATGGCGCCCACCCGCGTCCGTTATGCCTGGGCCGATGCGCCGGTGGTCAATCTGGTCGATGGCGACGGCATGCCTGTCCCCGGTTTCGGCCTTGATATTGCACGCTAAGGCTTGCGCGCCGAAGCCTGCCCCATCACAGCGCCGCGACAATGGATTTGCCCCATCTAATCCTCGGACACGGCGATTGGCGCGCGCGTATCCTGCCGCAAGCGGGCGGGCTGCTGACAGCGCTGGATTGCGGCGGTGTGCCGGTGCTGCGCGCCATGCCCGCTGGCTCGGCCAACCCGCTCGACGCCGCCTGTTTCCCGATGGTGCCGTGGTGCAACCGCATCGCTGGCGGGAAGTATGCGTGGGCGGGCGAGCGCATCTCCCTTGCGCCCAATTTCGCGCCTGAACCGCACGCGATCCATGGCCATGGCTGGCAATCGGTGTGGATTGTGGCGGAGGCAGAAGCCAGCCGCTGCACGCTGGTTCACCGCCATGATGGCACCGCGCCGCGCTGGCTCTGGGCCTATGAAGCCCGGCAGGCAGTGGTGCTGGACGCGGCGGGCTGCACGATCACGCTGTCGTTGACCAACCTTTCGCCTGAGCCGATGCCCGCAGGCCTCGGCCTCCACCCCTATCTGCGCCGCCGCCCGGAAAGCCGCGTGCGCTTTGCTGCGGGCAGCGTGGTGGCCGTGGGTGCGGACATGATCCCGACCGGCGAACACTTGCCGCCTTCGCAGTTCGGCGATTACGCCGCTGCGGGCGGCGCTGTTCTACCGCCTGCATTGATCGACCACTGCTATACTGGGTGGGACGGCGCGGCGGTAGTGGAGGATGACCTTGGCACAATCACGCTACGCGCGGCGGGAGCGCCGCACCTGCATCTCTACGCGCCGCAAGCGCCCGATATCCTGTGCCTCGAACCCGTCAGCCACTTGCCCGATGCGATCAATGCAGGCGGGATGCCACTGTGCGCACCCGGCGAAACGATCAGCCTGAGCCTGAGGATCGCCGCCACCTAGGGCGCTGGCGCTGTCACGCCCGCTTTGGTCTGTTTGACCGGCAGCATCAGGCCCTGATCATCATAGGTCAGATGCTCCACCGTCACTGCCCGCCGCCCCAGCGCACCCTTGCGTGTCCCGATGGTCAACGCGGCGTTGTGGAGGAACAGATACCACTGCCCTTTGAACTCGGCGATGCCGGGGTGGATGGTGAAGCTGCCCTCACCAGATCCGGTCAACTCGCCCCGGTATGTCCACGGGCCTTCCAGCGAAGTGGCGGTGGCATAGGACACGCGCTCATCGGTATGCGTGGCCCGGTCGAGCGAGGCGTAGGTGAGGTGATAGAGCGCACCGCGCTTGTGCAGCCATGGCCCTTCTTCGAAATGCGGCGGGGTGATTTCGGTGATCGGGCCATCGATACTGATCATGTCCGCACCAAGGCGGGCGATGTAGCACTGGCGGTTGCCCCATGCGATCCAGCTGGTGCCGTCGTCATCGGTGAACACCGTCGGGTCGATATCCTCCCAGCTGTGGTTTCCCTTTGGAGTCATGTCGTTGCTGATCAGCGCTTCTCCCTTGGCGTCCACAAACGGGCCTTCAGGGCGGTCCGAAACGGCAACGCCGATCGCCTTGCCGGGTTTGGTCTCGTCATGTTCGACCGGAGCATACATCCAATACCGCCCGTGCTTTTCGATTACTTGCACCGCCCATGCATCATGCGATGCCCATTTGAAGCCAGTGATGTTCATAACCGGCCCGTGGTAGGTCCATTCCCGCATGTCGGTGGTCGAAAAAGCGAGCCATTCCTTCATGTTGAACATCTCGCCGTCCGCCGCCTCGTCGTGGCTGGTATAGAGCCACAGCCGATCGCCGATCACCAAGGGCGCTGGGTCGGCGGTGAACCGGTCGCGGATAATCGGGTTCGAACCGGGTGCAGGCTCCTCCGCCAGAAGCGGGACGGCGGCCAGCAACGCGCCCAGGACGAGCCACCCCCGCATCAGTGATTATGCCTCGGCAATTTGCGCGCTGTGCCGCGATATTTGAGTGCAAAGTCCATCACCCCGCCCTCGGCTAGTTGGCCGGTCTTCTCGCGGTACAGCTCTTCCCACGGGGTCTGGCTTTCGGGCACGGGCGGGCAGGTCTCCTCGGCGCGGCGGCGGGCGATCTCGGCCTCGTCCACCAGCGCATCGCAGCGCCGCGTGTTCAGATCGACGCAGATGATATCGCCGGTGCGCAGCCACGAAAGCCCTCCGCCAACCGCGCTTTCGGGACTGACGTTGAGGATCGAAGGGCTGTCGCTGGTCCCCGATTGCCGCCCGTCACCCAGCGTCGGCAGCCATTGCTTGCCTGCGCGGATCATCGCATCGGGCGGCTGCATGTTGACCACTTCGGCGCTGCCCGGCCAGCCGATCACGCCCGATCCGCGGATCACCAGAATGCAATCCTCGTCGATGTTCAGCGCGGGATCGTTGATGCGGTGATGGTAATCGTCAGACCCGTCGAATACGATCGCACGCGCTTCGAACACGCCGTCCATGCCGGGACGCGAGAGGTAGCGGGCGCGAAACGCCTCGGAGATCACAGAGGTTTTCATGATCGCAAAGTCGAACAGATTGCCCGACAGCACCATGAAACCGGCCTTGTCGATCAGCGGATCAGCGAAGGGCCGGATCATCTCGCGATCATGGCTTTCCGCTCCGGCGAGATTTTCAGCCAGCGTTTGCCCGGTGCAGGTGATGCAGTCACCGTTCAGCCTGCCGGCCTCCAACAGCTCCCACATCGCTGCGGGAACCCCGCCCGCACGGTGAAAACGCTCGCCCAGATAGGCGCCTGCAGGCTGCATATTGACCAGCAGCGGCAGATCATAGCCATGCGCCTGCCAGATGCCGGTTTCCAGTTCGACGCCGGCATGGGCGGCCATCGCCTGAATATGCGGCTGCGCGTTGGACGATCCGCCGATCACGCTGACCGTGGCGATGGCGTTTTCGAAGGCCTTGCGGGTCAGGATGTCAGAGGGTTTCAGATCCTCCAGCACCATTTCGACGATCCGGCGGCCGGTGCGATAGGCCATCTGCCCGCGCTCGCGATAAGGCGCGGGGATCGCGGCGCAGCCGGTGAGCGACAAGCCCAGCGCTTCGGCCACCGCGTTCATGGTGCTCGCCGTGCCCATCGAATTGCAGTGTCCGGCGCTCGGCGCGCTGTCGGTGGCGCGGCGGAGGAATTCGTCCTCGTCGATCTCGCCAGCCGCCAGCTTGCGGCGGCTGCGCCAGATCACTGTGCCGCTGCCGACCAACTCGCCTTCGTGCCAGCCATCCAGCATCGGCCCGCCTGACAGCACGATGGCGGGAATATCGACCGTGCTGGCCGCCATGATCTGGCTCGGCGTGGTTTTGTCGCAGCCGGTGGTCAGCACCACGCCATCGATAGGATAGCCGTTGAGCAGCTCCACCAGCCCGAGATACAGAAGGTTGCGATCCAGCGCCGCTGTCGGCCGGCGGCAGTTTTCGAAGATCGGGTGGACGGGAAATTCGATGGGGATGCCGCCTGCATCGCGGATGCCGTCACGCGTGCGCTTGGCCAGATCGATGTGGATGCGATTGCAGGGGGAAAGGTCGCTGCCGCTTTGCGCGATGCCGATAATCGGCTTGCCGCTTTGCAATTCTTCGGGTGTAATCCCGTAATTCATGAACCGCTCGAGATAGAGCGCGGTCATATCCATCCGCTCACGATTGTCGAACCAGTCGCGCGAACGCAGGCGGCGGGGTGTGGGTGTTTCGGTCATGTTTTCTCGGGCGGCGGGTTGAACGAGGCGGCAAGGCTGGGCCCGGCATCGGAATTGCGGCGGATCAGTTGATAGGCGAGCGTTAACTGCTCGGCCTTGGCGCGGGCGATGCGCGGCTTTTGCTTGTACACCCGCGCAATCATCGCGACCGCTTCGGCGGTCATCTCGCGGATCGGCTGGCGGATTGTTGTCAGCTCCGGCCAGATTGAACTCGCCAGCTCGGTATCGTCGAACCCGCAGACGGTAATGTCGTTCGGCACATCCAGATGCCGCCGGTGCGCCATTGCGACAGTGGCAGCAGCCATATCGTCGTTGGAAGCGAAAATGGCGGTCGGGCGATGCGGTACGCCCAGCAGCTTTTCCGCCGCGACCATGCCCGAACGATAGGTGAACTGGCCCTGCGCGATCAGGCTCTCGTCAATCGCCAGCCCGGCATCCTTCATCGCCGAACGATAGCCGAGCAAACGCCGTCCGCTGGCGACCTGATCGGGGTTGCCGATGATGAAGGCGATCCGTTCATGCCCCAGCCCGATGATGTGGCGGGTCATGTCATAAGCGGCCTGGAATTCGTCGATCAACACTGCGCCGTGGCTGCCGGTCGCGCGCCCCGGTCCCACCGCGACCGCAATTCCGCCATTACTGCGGATCAGGTCGAGCACACTTTGATCGTCGCACAAGGGTGGCGGCAGGATGAAGCCTTCGATCCCGCCATCGAGCATTTTGCGGATCACGCCATAAGCCTCGTTCACCGTCTCGCAGCTTTGCACCACCAGGTAGATGTCGCGTCGGCTCGCTTCCTCCAGCGCGCCCATCAGAAATTCGCTGAGGTATGATGCGGAGGGGTTGTCGAACAGCAGCGCGATCCGCAACTGCGATCCGGCTGCGAGCGACCGCGCCGCTCGGTTGGGCACATAGTTGAGCTTGGCAATTGCGCCGAGCACCTTTTGTTTGGTGTCCTCACGCACGTTTTCCTCGCCATTGATGACGCGGCTGACGGTCATCGGCGAACATTGCGCCTCGCGCGCGACATCGGTGATGGTGGGCGCGGCATTGCTGCGCCGCGCGCTGCGTTTGCGGGCCGTGGCGGCGACTTCTGGCTTGCTGTTCATGGTTACGGCCATAGAACCGCTGCCCGAGTGTCAGCAAGCGCGATGATGGGCGCTACCATTGGGCCTTTCATTGTCCGGGAGCCTCGGGAAAGGCGCGGCGCTGATAGTCGGCAAGGCTTTCCGGGATCGGCGCGGCCCCGGCGGGCAGCGGGAGGCCGTGGAGCGATTGCCAATAGGCGAGCGAGGCATTGCGCCACCAGCGCGCCTCGACCTGCTGGATTGCGAGATTTTCAGCCACGGCGCGGTGCCGCTGCGCATCGATGTGCGGGGCGAGGGTCTGCCAATCGCGCGCCAAGGCATCGACTGCAGCCACCCCGGCATCATATTCGTGTACCAGATCGGCCCACAAGCTTCGACCAGATGGCATCACGCGATCCCAGCGAACGCGGTGGAACCACAGCAGGTAGCGCGGATCGACCGTTGCAGGATCGGCCCACTGTGCGGTGACATCGGGCGCGTATTGTGCCAGCGCGTCAGATCCTGCGGGCGTGCGGTCGAACCCGATCCCCTCCCCGTCGGCGCGGTGATAATAGCACGGATTCCAGTCGGGTCGTGCCAGATCGCACACCCACGGGCCGGGGCCATAGTGGTGTCCGGTGTCCATCACATGCGCGAGGCCGAGCGGGGTCATGTATCGCACGACCGCTTCGCGGCTACCCTGCATCATCGCGGTGATTGTGCCGAGCGCCTGCGGATCGCGGGTAAACGTCTGCGCCGCCCATTCGCGCGCGATGCTCTCGCTGGAGAGCGCCGGATTCCACGCCAGTCGACCGAAGGCATACCAGTTCGCCTGATCGAAATCCGATCCCGTCCAGTCGCGATCCGATCCGGTGTTGGCCACGCCGGCCATGCCAGCGGGCGCGATCACTTGCGCAACGCTTTTCGTAACGGGGCCGCCCCTGCCCGTATCGGCGCCCAGCACTTCCTTCCACAGCGGGGCGAGGTACGCGAGGTGGCTGGCAAAGCCGAGATATTCCTTGGTGATCTGGCCTTCGAACATCAGCTTGGTTTTGGGCATCGCGCCGAACAGCGGGTGGAACGGTTCACGCGGCTGGAAATCGAGCGGGCCGTTCTTGACCTGCACGATCACGTTGTCGGCAAATTGCCCGTCGAGCGGTACGAACTCGGCATAGGCTTGTTTGGTGCGGTCGGTTTCGTCCTCCGCCGAATAAACGAAGGCACGCCAGATTACTGTCCCCCGGTCGCCGAGCCCTTCCGCAAGCATGTTCGCGCCGTCGGCATGGGTGCGGCTATAATCCTGCGGGCCGGGCTGGCCTTCGCTGTTCGCCTTGACCAGAAAGCCGCCGAAATCGGGGATGGCAGTGTAGATTTCGTCCGCCTTGGCACGCCACCACGCCGCCACTTGCGGATCGAGCGGATCTGAAGTTGTCAGACCGCCAATGTCCATCGGCGCGGAAAAGCGGGCCGAGAGATAGACGCGGATGCCATAGGGCCGCCACGCATCGGCCAACCGGGCAAACTTGGCGATGTAACGCGGCTCCAGCATGAAAGCGCGGGCGTTGACGTTGTTCACCACCACGCCGTTGATGCCGACCGAGGCATTCGCGCGGGCATAGTCGATCATCCGCTGGTCGAGGCGCTCGGGCAGGTGCCACCAATCGAAGATCGACCGGCCCGCATAGCCGCGTTCGACATGGCCATCGGGATTGTCCCAGTGGTTGAGCATCCTGAGCGGCATCGCCGGAGCGCTATCGAGCGCTAGCGTCGACGGGTCGGCGCCCTGCCCCAGCTCGCGTAGAATGGCATAACTGGCATAGAGGCAACCAACCGGTTCAGCGGCGTCGATGCTAAGCAAGCGGTCAGCTGGAGTGATGCGGAATGCGCCGCCAGGGGCTATTGCAGGATGGTCGCAATCGAAGCGAAACGCTGTGTATGAGCCAGTTTGCGCAGCCCGATCTGCTTTGCCCAGCAACCCGTCAAGACCGGCGCGCAGTTCGCTGATGGCGAGTGCTACGGTCGGCTCATCGGGATTGAGGGCAACAATCTCACCATCATGAGCTTGCAGCCGTGCCAGGGATTCGCCTTCAAGCGGAGCGTGGCGCAGCCACAAGTCATAGCCATCTTCGGCCTGCAAAGATGCTAACGGCACAATTGCCGCGCTCAGCGCCGCAAGACGCATTGCAATCCGGTTGACAAGGCCTCTCCCTCTCATCATGGTAGCGCTACCACAAACGCGGTGACAGTCAAGCAATCGCGTAGAGGAGAGGGGAATACCATGTTTGGGATCAAGCGGGCAGCCTTGGCGGCTGGCGTGTGTCTGGCGGCGTTCAATCTGGTCGCAGTGCCGGCAACGCAGGCGCAGGAAGTGGCGGTGGAACGCGCCATGAAGGACGCGCCGTACTGGAACGCCGCATTGCCGGTCGAACAGCGCGTCGATGATCTGATGGCGCGCATGACACTTGAAGAAAAGATCGCGCAGATCATCACCATCTGGGACAGCAAGGGCGAAATCCAGAGTGCCGGCGATGTGTTCGATCCCGCCAAGGCCTCGGCCAAATTCCCCGACGGAATCGGCCAGATCGCCCGTCCTTCGGATCGCAAGGGGCCATCCAGTCCGCGCGTTGTGCCGCGCCGCAATATCGAAGATTCTATTCAATACGTGATCGACGCGCAGCGCTGGGCGATGGAGAACACCCGGCTCGGCATCCCGGTGCTGTTTCACGAAGAATCACTCCATGGCTTTGCGGCGAAAGATGCGACCGCCTTCCCGCAATCCATCGGCCTCGCCAGCACCTGGGACCCCGATCTCGTCCGCGAGATCAACGCCCTGATTGCTGACGAGACCCGCGCGCGCGGCGTCCACATGGTCCTCTCTCCCGTGGTGGATGTCGCGCGCGATCCGCGCTGGGGGCGGATCGAGGAAACCTTCGGCGAAGACCCCTATCTTGTCGGTGAAATGGGCGTCGCATCGGTCGAAGGGCTGAACGGCGTCGGCACCGACCGCAAGCTGCGCCCCGGCAAGGTGATGGCCACGCTCAAGCACATGACCGGACACGGCCAGCCCGAAAGCGGCACCAATGTCGGCCCGGCCCAGATCAGTGAACGTACCTTGCGCGAGATGTTCTTCCCGCCGTTCGAACAGGTGGTGAAACGCACCGCCATCGACGCGGTGATGGCGAGCTATAACGAGATCGACGGCATCCCCAGCCACGCCAATAGCTGGCTGCTGGAAGACGTGCTGCGCGGCGAGTGGGGCTTCAGGGGCGCGGTCGTCTCCGATTACTACGCGATCGAGGATATGGCCCGCCTGCACCACATCGCGCCCGATAATGCCCGCGCTGGCGAGATCGCGTTGCTTGCAGGTGTCGATGTCGATCTGCCTGAAGGTGCAGGGTTCAAGGATCTCGCCCGCAGTGTGCGCGAAGGACGCGTGCCGGTGGCGGCGGTTGACGCGGCGGCAAAGCGGTTCCTGACCATGAAGTTCAACGCCGGGCTGTTCGACAATCCGTGGCCCGATCTGGCGAAGGCGCAGACGTCGAATGGGCCAGAAGGCGTCGCACTGGCGCGGCTGGCGGCGGAAAAGTCACTGGTGCTGCTCAAGAACGACGGCGTCCTGCCGCTGACGTTACCCGAAGGCGGCAAGAAGCCGACCATAGCGGTGATCGGCCCCAACGCCGATGTCGCGCGGCTGGGCGGTTACTACGGCGAACCGCGCGCCAGCGTTACCCCGCTCGAAGGCATCCGCGCCGCCGTGGGCGACAAGGCCAATATCGTTCACGCGATGGGAGTCGAAATCGTCAAGGGCGACAGCGACTGGTGGGATGATCCGGTGGAACTGGGCGATCCGGCCGAAAACCGCCGCCGCATCGCCGCAGCGGTCGAAGTCGCCAAATCCGCCGACACTATCGTGCTGTTCATCGGCGACACTGAAAAGACCAGCCGCGAAGGCTGGGCCGCAGGGCATTTGGGCGACCGCACCAGCCTTGATCTGGTGGGAGAGCAGAACGAACTGTTCCTCGCGCTCAAGGCGCTGGGCAAGCCGGTGGTCGCGGTGCTCGTCAATGGTCGCCCGCCGAGCTACCCCACCATCGCCGCAGAGGCCGATGCGATCCTTGAAACGTGGTATGCAGGCGAACAGCAGGGCACGGCGATTGCCGATGCGCTGCTGGGAAAGGTCAATCCCGGCGGCAAGCTGCCTGTTTCGGTGGCGCGCAATGCGGGCCAGTTGCCGATGTTCTACAACCACAAGCCGAGCGCACGGCGCGGATACCTGTTCGACGAGGTGACCCCGCTGTTCCCGTTCGGCTACGGGCTGTCCTACACCACCTTCACGCTGGGCGCGCCGCAGCTGTCGTCTTCAACGATCGCGGCAGGGCAAGGCGTGACAGTCACCGTGCCGGTCACCAACTCCGGCAAACGCGCCGGTGACGAGGTGGTGCAGGTGTATCTGCGCGACGAGATCAGCTCGGTTACCCGCCCGGTCAAGGAACTGGTCGGCTTCCAGCGGGTGACGCTGCAACCGGGGGAAACGCGCAACGCTGCGATCACCATCGAACCGCGCGCCTTCATGCTGTGGAACACCGAGATGGAGCAGGTGATCGAGCCGGGCGCGTTTACAATCATGACCGGCGCGAACTCGGCGGAGGTGCAAAGCGTTACGTTGACGGTGACGCCGTGAATCTCTCCCGCCGCCACGCGCTTGGCCTGATGGCAGGCGGCAGCCTTGCTGCGCTGGCACTGGCGGCGGGGCCAGCCGCCTTTGCGCAGGGCCGCGCGGTTTACAAGGACGCTGCCGCGCCGATCCCGCTGCGGGTCGCCGATCTGATGGCGCACATGACGCTGGAGGAAAAGGTCGCGCAGATCCGCACAGCGTGGGCAGCGAAGGGCGACATGATTGATGACCTCGCCTTCAACCCGGCCAAGGCCAGCGCCGCCTTCCCCGACGGAATCGGCCACGTTACCCGCCCCAGCGACAAGCGCGGCGTGCCCGGCATAACCGGCGCGGCCGGCGGCACGGCGGCACGCTGGCGCACCCCTGCCGAAACGGTCGCTTTCATCAACGCCCTGCAACGCTGGGCGGTGGAGGACACGCGGCTCGGCATTCCGGTTCTGCTGCACGAGGAATCGCTCCACGGTTACATGGCGACCGAGGCGACGATGTTCCCGCAGGCAATCGCGCTGGCAGGATCGTTTGATCTCGACCTGATGCGGCGCACCCAGTCAGTGATCGCCCGCGAAACTCGCGCACGCGGCGTTCCGCTGGTGCTGTCCCCCGTGGTCGATATCGTGCGCGATCCGCGCTGGGGCCGGATCGAGGAGACCTGGGGCGAAGACCCCTACCTAGCGGCCGAAATGGGTGTCGCTGCGGTCGAAGGCCTGCAAGGACCGGGCAAGTTCGAACGGCTGGCAGACGGCAAGGTTTTCGCCACGCTCAAGCACATGACCGGCCACGGCCAGCCCGAAAGCGGTAACAATGTCGCCCCCGCCCAGCTTTCGGAACGCGAACTGCGCGAGAACTTCTTCCCGCCGTTCCGCGAAGTCGTGCGCCGCACCTCCATCGGCGCGGTGATGCCGAGTTATAACGAGATCGACGGGGTACCGAGCCACGCCAACACCTGGCTGCTGGGCGATGTGCTGCGCGGCGAGTGGGGTTTCGACGGGATTATCGCCAGCGATTACGGCGGGGTGCACGAACTCGCCACACTGCACCATGTCGCCCGCGATCTGGAGGATGCCGCGCATCAGGCGCTGAAGGCCGGGGTGGATAGCGAACTGCCCGAGGGGCAGGCTTTCGCCACACTCACTGAAGCTGTGCGCGCGGGCCGCGTCTCGCAATCGCTGATCGACACCGCCTGCGCCCGAATGCTGGCGTTCAAGTTCCGCTGCGGATTGTTCGAGAACCCCTATGGCGATGCCGCGCTGGCCGAGAGCATCACCGGCAACGCCGAAGCCCGCACACTCGCGCTGGAGGCGGCGCGCAAGGGCGTGTGCCTGCTCACCAACCGCAATGGCGCACTGCCGCTCGACCGCACAACCATGGGCCGCGTGGCAGTGATCGGGCCGAACCATGCGATTGCGCGCCTCGGCGGCTATTCCAGCGTGCCCAAGCAGACCACCAGCCTGATTGAAGGCTTGCGCGCCATCGCGCCAGACGCCGACTTCGTAACCGCGCAGGGCGTATTTATCACCACCAGCGAAGACCGTTCGGCGGATGAAATAACCCTTGCCGACCGTGCCGAAAACCTGCGTCTGATCGCCGAGGCGGTGAAGGTGGCGAAAACCGCCGACACCATCATTCTCGCCATCGGTGACACCGAACAGACCAGCCGCGAAGGTTTCGCCAAGAACCACCTCGGCGACCGCACCAACATCGACATTCTCGGCGAACAGAACGATCTGGTCGATGCGCTCGCGATGCTGGGCAAGCCGCTGATCGTGGCCGCATACAATGGCCGCCCGCCAAGCTGGCCCAATGTGATCGCAAAGGCTGATGCGGTGCTGGAATGCTGGTATCCGGGGCAGGAAGGCGGCATTGCTGTCGCCGAAGCACTGCTGGGGGACATCAATCCCGGCGCCAAACTGCCCGTGACGGTGGTGCGTAACGCCGGGCAGGTGCCGTTCTTCTACAACCACAAGCCGAGCGCGCGGCGCGGATACCTGTTCGATGACAAGGCACCCCTTTTCGCCTTCGGGCACGGGCTGTCCTACACCACCTTCGCGATATCGCCGCCGCGTGCCGCCAAACAGCGCTTTGGCCGCGATGAGGACATCACCGCCGAAGTCACGGTCACCAACACCGGCACGCGGGCGGGTGACGAAGTTGTGCAGCTTTACATCACCCGCACCAACCTTTCGGTCAGCCGCCCGGTGCTCGAACTCAAGGGTTTCGAACGGGTGACGCTGCAAGCGGGAGAGGTCCGCACGCTCAGCTTCCACATACCGGCGCGGCAGCTGGCGATCTGGAACGATGCGCTGGAGGAGGTCAACGAACCCGGCCCCGTCACGCTGCATGCTGGCGGCAGTTCCGACACACTTTCATCGACCCTCGTGGAGATCATCTGAGATGAGTACGGATTTCAGCATTTCCCGCCGCGCGGCGCTTGCCGGGCTTGCGGCCATCCCGCTGGTGGGATGTGGCGGCGGATCGACTGGCAGCGGCACTGCGCCGGTCGGCACGCCGCCGACCTCGCCCACCCTGCCCGCGGGAGGCGTGCCGCAGCCCGGCCTGAACGCCATAGCCGCACGCGGCGGACGCAAGTTCGGCAGCGCCATTGCCTCGACCCCCGGTAACACTAACGCCGGATCGATCCAGAACCCGGCCTATACCGCGATCATCAAGGGCGAATGCGGCATCGTCGTCCCCGAAAACGAGATGAAGTGGCAGGCGCTGCGCCCGTCGCCCACGGCCTACACTTTCGACCGGATGGACGAGATCGTCCGCTGGGCGCAGGAAAACAGCCTCGCCGTGCGCGGTCACACGCTGCTGTGGCACCGCCCGCAGTGGTTCCCGAACTGGCTCAACACCTATGACTACGGCGCCAATCCGGTGCAGGAAGCCGAACGGTTGCTGACCGAGCATATCCAGACCGTTACCCGCCGGTACAAAGGCATCATCACCAGTTACGACGTGGTGAACGAGGCGATCGACCATGATCGCAATGCCCCGATCGAAACGAGCATGAGCCGTGCGATGGGCAGCCCCGAAGCCGTGCTCGACCTCGCCTTCCATACCGCCCGCGCCGAACTGCCCGATGCGCAGCTGGTCTATAACGATTACATGAGCTGGGAACCGCAGCACCGCGAGCATGTCGCCGATGTGCTGCGCCTGCTCGAAGGCTTCCGCAAGCGCGGCACGCCGGTCGATGCGCTGGGCATCCAGTCGCATATCGAAATGTTCGCGATCGATCCCGCCACCGGCGTCGGCCCCTTTGCCGAACGCGAATGGCGCAGCTTTCTCGATGAGGTCACCGGCATGGGATACCGCCTGCTGATCACCGAATTCGATGTGAAGGACAAGGCGCTGCCCGGTGACATCGCGCAGCGCGACGAAAAGGTCGCCGATTTCTCGCGGCGCTATTTCGATCTGATGCTCGATTACGACGCGCACCTTGATGACGTGCTCGTCTGGGGCATGGTCGATCGCTTCAACTGGCTTCAGGGGTTCGACCCGGCCAAGCGCGATGATGGGCTGGAGGTGCGCGGCGCGCCATACGATTCCCGCTACCGGCCCAAACCGCTGCGCTCCGCGTTGGCCGATGTCATGAGCGCTGCTGGCTGATCCTCGTGCCTCAGCGTTAACTTTGGGCCCGGGGCGCTGCCCCGGGTCTTTTTTTGCGCTCTCCGCATTCACTGACGCGGCGGTAGGCCAGCCCTAACGAAAAAGGCTCCCCGGCTTGGACCGGAGAGCCTTTTTTGATGACAGCACGACAAAGGTCAGAAGTTGCCCCGGACAATGAACGAGAAGCGCCGGTCGTTCATGAAGAACGAGCGCGGTGCCAGAACGTTCGGATCGCCGGTATAGGCCTGCGTCGTTCGGGTCACTTCGTCGAGCAGGTTCACGCCCTGGACGCCGAGCTGAATTTCATTCGACACCCTGAAGAAAATCGAACCATCGAGCTGTCCGGTCGCTTCATTGAAGATCGAATAGAACGGGAAGATCGCATCCGCCGGCGTCAATAGGAACCGAGACCGCCAATTATAGGCTGCACGCAGCGAGATCGGACCTTTTTCATAGAACACGGTCGCGTTGACGTTATGTTTCGACAGCTGTTCCAGTGGAAGGTTGCCCGGCGGGACTGTGGATTGATCCACCGGCTCACCCGTATTCAGGAAGGTGTTCGGCAGACCTTCGCTTTCGATATAGGTGTAGTTGGCAGCCACACCCAGTCCATCGAGCGGTTTGGGCAGGAAGTCATAGGTCTGCTGATAGGCCAGCTCGAAACCCTTGATCTTGCCGTTTTCCTCGAAGTTGGCCGGACCACGCACCAGCACGTCGCGGGTAATCCCGTTGCTTGTGACCTCCCGGGTGAAGATATCCTGGAAGAAGAAGTCCTTCACGTCCTTGTAGAACGCATTGAACGTCAAGGAGCCAACCGGGGCGAAGTACCATTCCACGCTGGCGTCGAACTGCCATGCCGTGGCCGGGCGCAGGAAGGGGTTGCCTGCCGTCGCCGTCAACTCGCTACCTTCCAGTCCGATGTTCAGGAAGTTGCGGATATTGGCGTTGTCGGGCCGGGTCATGACCTTCGAACCGGCGAGCCGGACGATCACGTCATCACTGATCCCCAGTTTGAGGTTCATACTCGGCAGCCAGAAGTCGTAGTTCACATCGGCAACGTTGCGCACACCGCCGTCTGACGTCCCGGAACCGGCGAACTGCTGGAGTTCGGCATAGCCCTGCGCGCCGAGGTTACACACCCCGCCCGGTCTTGTCGGCACCGTGCCCGGAGGCGCGCCAACCGGCACACCCACCGCGCAGCGCACGTCGAATGGCTGGGTGATGCTGAGCGCCTGCTGGCTCGGCACGCCGAGGATCCCTTCGGAGCGCACCTCGGTGTTGACGTAGCGCACGCCGATATTGCCGGACAGGCGCATCGACCCGAACACATTGTCGCTGCCGAATTCCAGTTGCAGGTAAGCGGCCGAATCCTGCTGGGTGATCGGCTGGATATCCTCTCCCAGGAACGGCGTTCCGGGTGTGGCGCCCTGCCGCCCCGACAGCGGCACCCACGTCGGATCGGAGCCTAGCGTGCGGGAGAAATCCTGAATCGACTGGAAATCGGCAATCGCGCCTTCGTAATCGCCGATCAGATCGCCCGCATAATAGAACCCGCCCGGAGGTCCGGCGACAGCGCCGCGGAAGAAGTTCGGGAAATCATAGCGCTCGGACAATTCCGCAGGCGTGTCGGCAAAATTGGTCGGACGCGAACCCGACCACACCTCGCTCAGCATCCCCCAGTTATAGGTGGTGTAGCGCACCGTCTGCTCGCGATCCTGATAGCGCGCACCCCACTTGGCACGGCGCAGGAAGGAATCTTCATCGAATTCATAGGCAAGATCGGCCTGGAACGCGAATTGTTCGCCTTCACTATCTTCGATGTGGTCCATCGCCGCACGCCAGAACTGGAACCGCGGATCGTTGAAATACTGCTCCTCGGTGGCTCCGCCCAAAGCTTCACCCGGGGTCGACCAGTTATAGCCCAGAAACTGCGGTTTGCGCGGAACGATCACTGGCAGATCGCCGGTGATGTCCAGTTCCTGATCGGCGAATACCGATCCGAACACGCTGAAATCGAGGTTTTCCTTACGTGATGTCGCATATTGCGCGTCAAGCTCGATCGTCAGACGATCGGTCAGCTCGGTGCGCATGTTGAGTGAATAGTCCTCGTTGGTGACTTCGTCATTGACCTGACGCCGCGCCAGCGATTGCTGCTGGCCGCCGATCGGAACGAACGGCGATGCGGCCGGATCACCGCGCCAGCCATTGCTCGTGTTGACGATGTAGCCCGATTGGAACAGGCCGCTGTCGTCGTAGGCGAAATCGCTGAAGCCACCGACCGGGCACTGCGCACGCGATGTGGGATCGCCCAGCGAGCCATCCGGGTTGATCCGGCTCGGTCCGTCCGCATTCTGCAAACAACCGACCGGATAGGTGGTGTATTCCGACTGATCGGGCGCGGTTTCGAAGGTATATTCGCCCCACTTGTTGGTGGAGGCGGAACGGATGAACTCCGCTGTGATCAAGGTTTTTTCGTCGATCGATTCGAACTGCGCCGACACGGCAAAGCCGTTGCGTTCACGGTCGAATTCCTGCGTGCGGAACTGCCCGCCCACCGGCGCGACGCGCGAATCCGCATAGTCGGCAAACCCGTCCGCTCCGGCAGAACCGAAATTGCCGCACTGCGCACCGGCTGGCGGCAGCGTGAAATTATCCGACGCATTCGGCAGCGGGTTGCGGCACACCTGCACCCCTTGAGTGTTGGAAGCATTGACCAGCGCGCCATCGCGGGTCTGGTAGTTGGCAACTTGCAAACCGTCAGCGCGGCTTTTGATCCGCGAATACGAACCGCTGACCAGCAGGCCGAACCGGCCCTTGTCGGTATCCCAGGTATTGCTGATCAGGCCCGAGAATGTCGGCGTCCATTCCTTGCGGAAATCACCGTAATTGGCCTCGGCACTGAAGGCGACCTTGAGGCCGTTGTTGTCGAACGGCTTGCGGGTGTTGAGATTAACCGTCCCGGCCAGTCCGCCTTCGATCATTTCGGCGGTCGCGTTCTTGCTGATGATGACCGAGCCAAGCAGTTCGGCCGGAACGTCGGCAAAATTGAGGGCCTGCCCGCCGACACCTGCAGCGAACGCGGACCGGCCGTTGAATTCCGAACGCACGAAGTTGAGCCCGCGCACCACAACGCCCGAACCCTCTACCGAAAAGTGATCGGGATCGCTCGATCCGGCGAAGCGGTTGATCGCCACGCCGGGAACGCGCTGGAGCGCTTCGGTTACGGATCGGTCGGGCAGCGCGCCAATATCCTGCGCGGTGATCGCGTCGACAATGGTGTCGGCGTCGCGTTTGATGTTCTGGGCGTTCTCGAGAGACTGACGCAGCCCGCTGACGACGATTTCATTCGCCGGCGCTTCAACTTCTTCGGAAGGACCGGTTTCTTCGGGCGGATTTTCATCCTGCGCCCAGGCACTACCCGAACAAAGCGCGCCCCCCATGACCAGAGCCGAAACACCGGTCCGTAGCGCGCCCTTGAACCACGAATTGTAGCGGTTCGCCCGAACGCCACGATCCTGCAGCGAAATGTGCATCAGATCCCCTCCCATGTTAGCGCTATCATTATTTCTCAGATAGCTGTCTTTCTTGTGGGACATTGACTTATCGAGGGTAAGTCCGCTTGACAATAGGGTGCGAAGATTTTTGCACGATACCTGTGGTAAATTGCCAACAACCCTCCGTCCGGTTAGAAGGTAGCGAGTATGTCCAGAGCAAATGGTATCGGTAACGCAAACCGCCTGAAACGGGTGGTAATTGTCGGCGGCGGCACGGCTGGCTGGATGGCGGCTGCATCCTTGTCGCGCTATTTCAACGATGGGCGTCGCACCATCACCTTGATCGAATCCGATTCGATCGGCACGGTCGGCGTGGGTGAGGCAACCATCCCGGCGATCCGCAGCTTCAATGCGATGCTCGACATCCCCGAAGCCGAATTCCTGCGTGAAACGCGCGGCACCTGCAAACTCGGGATCGAGTTCGTAAACTGGGGCAAGCAGGGCGATCGCTATTTCCATCCGTTCGGAAGCTTCGGACAGGATCTGCACGGCATCCCGTTCCACCAGCTGTTCCTGCGGGAGCATGAGCGCAGCGGCGGGTCTGGCGAGATTTGCGACTATTCGATGAGCGCGGCAGCCGCGCGCGCCGGCCATTTTGCGCGGCCCGCGGCGGGCGCGCAGTCGGCGGTGAGCCAGATAGCCTATGCCTATCATTTCGATGCCGGGCTTTATGCTGCATACTTGCGCAAGCTGGCCGAACGGCAAGGCGCCGTCCGGATCGAAGGGCGCATTACCAATGTCTCGCGCGACAGCGAAAGCGGCGATGTTGTCAGCGTAATGCTGGATAATGGCACACTGGTTGCGGGCGATCTGTTCATCGATTGCTCGGGTTTTCGCGGCCTGCTGATCGAAGAGGCACTGGAAACCGGATATGAGGACTGGAGCCACTGGCTGCCAATGGACCGCGCGATTGCGGTGCCCACCGTCAGCCCCGGCCCGCCTGCCCCGTTCACCCGCTCCACCGCGCATGCCGCCGGTTGGCAGTGGCGCATCCCGCTCCAGCACCGCACCGGCAATGGCCATGTGTTCTCCAGCGCCTTCATGAACGAGGATACGGCGCGCGAGATCCTGCTCACCAATCTCGAAGGCGCGCCTCTGGCCGAACCGCGCGCATTGCGATTCCTCACCGGAATGCGGCGCAAGGCGTGGAACCACAACGTCGTTGCTATCGGGCTATCATCCGGATTTATCGAACCGCTCGAATCGACCAGCATCCATCTGATCCAGAACGGCATCGCCCGTCTGTTTGCGCTGTTCCCCGACAATCCGATCAGCCCGGTGGAACGCGATGAATATAACCGCGGGATGCGCGGCATCTTCGAAGACGTGCGCGATTTCATCATCCTGCATTACAAGGCAACCCAGCGCGAGGATTCGGAGTTCTGGCGCTATGTCCGGCACATGAGCGTGCCCGACACCCTGTCGCGCAAGATGGCGATGTGGCAGCGCCATGGCCGGGTGCTGCGCGACGAGGCGGAGCTGTTCTCCACACCAAGCTGGATCGCGGTGATGCTGGGGCAGAATCTCTGGCCTGACAGCTATGATCCGATTGCCGATACGCTGGACGAAGCAAAGGTTGCCGCAGCCATGGCGCAAATGCGCGCAGGCTACCGCGATGTCGCGGCACAGCTGCCGCCGCACGAATCGTTTCTGCGCCAGTCGGGCAGCTGGAACCTGCAACCGGCGGCTGGCTTTGCACCACAGGTTTTGAGCGCATGAGCATCGCGTCTGCCCCCAAGCCTGTCACCAAGATCGTGATCGTCGGCGGCGGCACTGCCGGATGGATGACGGCGGCGGCGCTCACCCGCGTGCTCGGCGCAATGCCCGGCCTGTCAGTCACGCTGGTCGAAAGCGAAGCGATCGGCACGGTCGGCGTCGGCGAGGCGACCATTCCGCAAATTATCGGTTTCAACCGCCTGCTCGGCCTTGATGAAGCGCAATTCATGCGCGAAACCCGCGCGACCTACAAACTCGGCATCGAGTTCGTCGATTGGCTGCGGCCGGGCCATTCCTACGTCCACCCGTTCGGCAGCTTCGGGATCGACATGCTGGGGATTGAATTCCAGCATTTCTGGCTGCGCGGGCAGACCTTCAGGGAAAGCGCGCGGATCGATGATTATTCGATCGCGGCGGCGGCGGGCAAATCGGGCCGCTTCGCCTGGCCGCGCGGCGACAATCCGAAATCACCACTGTCGAAACTTTCCTATGCCTTCCAGTTCGATGCCGGACGTTACGCACGCTTTTTGCGTGCCTTCGCCGAAAGCGGCGGCGCGACCCGGGTCGAAGGCCGGATCACCGAAGTGCTTCAGCATGGCGAATCGGGCTTTGTCACCGCTCTCAAGCTTGAAGACGGACGCGAGATCGCGGGCGAATTGTTCATCGATTGCTCCGGCTTTCGCTCATTGCTGCTGGGGCAGAAGCTGGGGGTGCCTTTTACCGACTGGAGCAAGTGGTTGCCGTGCGACAGCGCGGTGGCCGTGCCATGCGAGCTGGGAGGCCGCACCGAGCCGCTGACCCGCTCCACCGCCCGCACCGCAGGGTGGCAGTGGCGAATTCCGCTGCAACACCGGATCGGCAACGGCCATGTCTTTTCCTCGGCGCATATGGATCGCAGTGCGGCAACCGATCTGCTGTTGGCCAACCTCGATGGCAAGCCCTTGGCCGATCCCAATCAGTTGGCCTTCACTGCCGGCCATCGCGCCAAGGCGTGGGACAAGAACGTGGTTGCGCTCGGGCTCGCCGCAGGGTTCCTCGAACCGCTCGAATCAACCTCGATCCATCTGGTGCAATCGGGGATCGCACGGCTGCTGGCGCTGTTCCCCGATACCGGGTTCAGCCGGGTGGAAATCAATCGGTTCAACACGGACACCGAGCACGAATATCTCAATATCCGTGACTTTCTGGTGCTGCATTACCGCGCGAGCGAGCGCGACGATTCCGAATTCTGGCGCTACTGCCGCCATCTCGAAGCGCCCGATAGCCTTGCCGAGAAGATCGAAATGTTCCGCAGCTCCGGCCGCATCTTCCGCGAGAACAACGAGCTGTTCACCGAGGACAGCTGGCTATCGGTCATGCTGAGTCAGGGGATTACGCCGCAGGCGTATCATCCGGCGGCGTGGATGCTCGATGAGCAGGAAACGCGCAAACGCCTCAGCCATATCCGCGAGGTGATCCGCCAAACGGTTGACCAGATGCCGACGCAGGCCGATTTCCTGCACCAGAGCGGCGGGGCGATTGCACCGGCGGAATATCTCACCGCATGACAGGCCTCGCGGCCTCTGCGCCGATCCGTGAGGTAACCGCGCCGCTCGCTGCCGACGCCTTCGATGCGCTGCGAGCCGAGGTTCGGCCGGTTGTGATGCGGGGACTTGTCGCGCATTGGCCAGCGGTCGCTGCTGCGCGCATGAGTGACCGCGCGATCGTGGATTACCTTTGCCGCGAAACGGCCTTACGCCCGGTCGGGGCGATTGCCGCCTCAGCCTCGGAACAGGGACGGTTTTTCTACACCCACGATCTTACCCGGCTGAACTTCGTACGAGCCAGCGGGCGGCTCGAATTCTTCCTGAATGACTTGCTGAGCGCCGCCGCGATGCCCGATGCGCCTGCGATGGCAGTGCAGTCGGAAGACATCGCAGGCCTGCTCCCCGCATTCGCGGACGCCAATCGGTTGCCGCTGCTACCCCACGTTGCCCCGCGCATCTGGATCGGCAACCGGATCCGGGTCGCTCCGCATTACGATGCCAAGGAAAACGTCGCCTGCTGTGTAGCAGGGCGGCGGCGTTTCACCCTGTTCCCGCCCGAACAAATTGCGAATCTGTATCCCGGTCCGTTCGAATTGACCCCTGCCGGCACGCCGGTGAGCATGGTCGACCCCGCCGCACCCGACCTTGCACGTTACCCCCGCTTCGCCGAGGCGGCGCAACACGCCAGTACCGCAACACTCGAACCCGGCGACGCGATCTACATCCCCTACGGCTGGTGGCACGGGGTCGAATCCCTCGATCCGGTCAGCATTCTGGTCAATTACTGGTGGGCACCGGGCCAGCCAGAAGGGATCGGCAGCCCCTACGACGCGCTGCTTCACGCATTGTTGGCGTTCAAGCACTTGCCGCCCGATCAACGCGCGGTGTGGCGCGGGATGCTGGAGCATTACGTGTTCGAGCAAAATGGCGATCCGGCGGCGCATCTGCCCGATCACGCCAAGGGTATTATCGGGCCGCCTTCACCGGCACGGTTTGCCCAGATGCGCGAACTTATCCGGCAGGCGCTCGGCTAGCCAGCAACGCCCGTTCGAGCCACGCGGCGTAGGGCGGGGCAAAGGCAAGCGCCGCCTGCGCCGAGGCTTCGAACGCCGCCCTCGCGCGCGCTTCAGTGCCTGCATCGCCATGCCGCAAGGCAGGCGGCAGACCCGGCTGCCACCCGAGCGCTGCCAGCAGGGCAAATTGTTCCTGTCCCAGCAGCGGCAGTTCTTCGCGGAACGGAATACGTCCGCGCCGGGTAAACTGGTCGATCACTGCCGCAACCCGCCCCGGCAAAGCCCGCATGCCGAACACGCGCCGGGCATCTTCCGTGGCGAAATGCAGCGCCAGCACCTCGTGCACGCCGTCCATCATCAGCCCCGACCGGCGGTTGTATTCGGCGCGTTCGAGCGGAGAGATCGTGCGACCGGGCAGCATCTCCAGCAGCAGATCAAGCTGACGATGCGCCAGATCGAGATTGAGCGGCCCCAAAGGATCGAACCGCGCCGCCGCATCGCCAATCGCGATGACATTGCCGACCCACGGCTCCGCCACCCGCCCCGGCGTCAGCGCGATCACCGCTCGTGCAGGAACGCGCAGCATCGCCAGCGCATCCTCGCGCGAGACATGTGCGGGAGCGCCGAGCATTGCCTGCAACCCGTCACGCCCGGCCACCTCGCTGACCCAGCCTGCCCCGGTCAGCGTGATCCGGTCTTCCAGCGCTGCCATCGGCGCCCCCGGCTGACCAAGGTAGACGTGACGGGTCGGCAGGGTGTCCGACCAGTCGGTGAACGCAAAGCGCATCTGCGCGGCAAGCAAGGTTGCTTGGGGGCCGCTGCAGTCGATGAACAGATCGGCTGCGATCCGCCCCTGTCCGTTCAGGCCGATCGCGGCAATCGCATCGCCCTCGCCCGGTTCGATATTGTCGATCACACCTTCGAGGTAGCCGACCTGCAAAGCCTCGGCCTGTTCGATCAGCAGTGCGCGATAGGCCGCGGGGTTCCAGCGCAGCGCGTAGTCGACGGCGGAGATCGGGGTCGGCTCACCCGGTGGCGGGGGTGCAAACCGCCCTGCCTCTGCCAGCACCTGTGCCAAGCTGGCAGTGGGCGGCGCGCCCGAACCAAGCGCCCGCACCCCGCCCCAATCGCGCGCAAACGCGGTCTTGAGCGCCGGGTCGAGCGTTTCGCCATAGGCCACCACGCCCGCCTGCCCAGCCCCGCCCCAGCCGACATAGCGGGTGATGAGGCGATAAGATCCGCCCGCCCTCGTGATGATATCCGCCTCGGCAATGCCCAGCCGGTCGTGCAGCTTGTTGGTGAAGGGCATCGCGGTGGGCGACCAGTCGGCAAAGGATGCCGGCCCCGGCGCACCGCCGATCACGATCACCTCGCATCCCGGCAAGCTGCGCCGCACTGCAATGGCGGTGAGGATGCCGACCTGTCCGCCGCCGACCACGACGATCCGGCGCAATGGTTCGCGCGGGGTGCTCACGCAGCCTCGGCCAGCCTTGCGGCCTCGGCGCGAAGAAAGTCGCGATGGCCGGGCATGGCCGCGACCTCGCCCGTTACAGCCAGACGCAGGCGTTCGGTCGCGCGGGCGAGCGCATCCGGCGCAATCATCGCTGCGCGCGGATCATGCGCTTCGGGCAGCAAGCCCTGACCGACATAGACCGCGATCCAGCTGGCATCGTAGAACAGCCCGTCGGAATATTTCTCGATCCGGCCCGCCTTGCGCCATAGTTCCAACTTGCCTTCGAGGCTGTCGGGCAGGCGCATGGTGCGCACGTGGTTCCAGAATTCGGAATCGTCGCGGGTGGTGGCGTTGTAATGCAGGATCAGGAAATCGCGCACCCGGTCATATTCCATGTCGACCAGCCGGTTGAATTCGTCGCGGTCACGCGGGTCGATGGCCCCGCGTTCGGGGAACAGCTCGATCAGATAGGTGATCGCCATTTGCGCAAGGTAGATCGATGTGGATTCGAGCGGTTCGAGAAACCCGCTTGCGAGCCCCACGCCGATGACATTGTGGCTCCACGATTGCGCACGGCGGCCGGGCCGGAATTTCAGAATGCGCGGGTCGGCCAGCGGCGTGCCCTCGGCGGCGGCGCGGATCGCTTCGCAGGCCTCATCCTCGGAGACATGCGCGCTGGAAAAGACATAGCCATTGCCCATCCGGTGCTGGAGGGGGATTTGCCAGCGCCACCCGGCCGGCATTGCGGTTGCTGTGGTATAGGGGCGGATATCATCCGTCGCATGGGTGCAGGGCATCGCAGCGGCACGGTCACACGGAAGCCAGTGCGTCCAGTCTTCCCACGGAACATCCAGTTCCTGCCCCAGCAGGATCGAGCGGAAGCCCGAGCAATCGATGAACAGATCGCCTTCGATCCGGCGACCGTCCGCCAGTACCAGCGCGGTTACATTGCCGCTCGCACCATCGCGCTCGACAGTGACCACGCGGCCTTCGTGCCGTTCGATCCCGATTCCCAGACCGAATTCGCGCATGAACGGGCCGAACAGCGTCGCATCGAACTGGTAGGCATACCCATAAGTCGAAGCGAGGCTATCGTCCTGCGACGGCGGTCGGAAACGGTTGGCTTTGGCTGCCGCCACCGCCAGCGAATAATCGCCCAGATCGCGCGCCATCCCGTGGCGGGCGAGCTCCAGCCAGTAATGGTGGAAACCGACGCCGCCGACTTCCTCCCCGAATGATCCGAACGGGTGGATGTAACTTTCCCCGATCCGCCCGAAATCGCGAAAATCGATGCCCAGCTTGAAGGTCGCGTGGGTGGCTTTCATGAACGCCGCCTCGTCGATCCCAAGCTTTTCGACAAAACCGCGGATATGCGGCAGCGTTGCCTCGCCCACGCCGACGATGCCGATTTCCTCGCTCTCGACCAGTTGCACGCTCGCCAGATCGGGCAGCAGGCGTGCAATTCCGGCGGCTGTCATCCAGCCCGCCGTGCCGCCGCCAAGGACAACGACACGGACAGGGTTTCCAGCTGGGTTGGGCGAGGCAGATGTCATCACGTTCTCGCTATCATTGGAGGAGGTGGGGGGCTAGCCAGTGCGACCCTACCCCACCATCTCCTCCAGCTCCTTGCCCTTGGTCTCGACGATGAAGCGCTGGACGAGGAAGAAGCTGATCACCGCACACACCGCATAGAAGCTGTAGCTTGCGGCCAGGCCGATCCCCGCCGCCATCAGCGGGAAGGATTGCGCGATGAGGTAATTGGCGAACCACTGGAAGAACCCCGCCACTGCCAGCGCCGATCCGCGAATCTGGTTGGGGAACATCTCGGCCAGCATCACCCACATCACCGGGCCCCAGCTGACGTTGAAGAAGATGACATAGAGGTTCGCTGCAATAACCGCCGCCGTGCCGAGGCCAGCCGACAGCACAAGGTTGCCGTCGGCATCAAGTCCGCCCTGGCTGAAAACGAACACCATCACGAACAATGTCGCCGCCATCCCGGCCGAACCGATCAGCAACAGCGGTTTGCGCCCCACCTTGTCGATCACCGCGATGGTGACGAAACAGGCCGCAATCGACACCGCGCCCGAGACAATGTTGATCAGCAGCGAATCGCTCTCGGTAAATCCGGCCAGCTGCCACAGCGTCGCACCGTAATAGAAGATCACGTTGATCCCGACGAGCTGCTGGAACACCGCCAGCATGATGCCCACCCACACGATCGGTCGCATTCCCAACACGCTTTTGGTGCCGGGAGGCGCGAGCACATCGGCGAGGCGCGGCTTGTGATCCTCGGAGAAACTGGCGCGGATTTCGGCCAGCTTGGCGGTGGCTTCGGTCGGGCCGAACAGGCTGGTGAGCACCGTAGAGGCTTCATCATGACGGCCCTTGCCGATCAGATAGCGCGGGCTTTCGGGGATGAAGAACAGCGCGGCAAGGAAGATCGCCGCGGGCACCGCCTGCATCAGATACATCCACCGCCATGCTTCGATCCCGCCCCAGAAAGCGCCGGTTGAATCGCCCGCCGCTGCGGCAAGCGCGTAATTGACGAGGAACGCCAGCGTGAGGCCGGTGATGATCATGATCTGCTGCACCGTCGTCATCCGCCCGCGAATGTTCGCGGGCGCGACTTCGGCAATGTAGGCGGGCGACAATACGCTGGCCCCCCCCACCGCCATGCCCCCCGCGATGCGTGCGATTACGAACAGCAGATAATCGGCGGTGAGCCCCTGAACGAGCGCGCCCACAAGAAACAGCACTGCGGCGATCCGCATGACGTTGCGCCGCCCCATCTGGTCGGCAAGCGCGCCTGCAGAAAAGGCACCAATCGCGCAGCCGATCAGGAGCGAGGCGACGGTGAAACCCAACCCCCCTTCGCTCAGCCCGAACGCCAGCTTCAGACCCGGCTGGGTGCCGTTGACCGCGCCGCTGTCATAACCGAACAGCAAACCCCCGATTGTCGCCACCGCCACGATTGCCGAAATCAGCACCATGTTGGCGCCTTCGCGCTTCGTCTCCAATATCCCTCTCCCCCGGGTTTGCGCTGTTGCAACCCATGTCATTTATGGTAGCGCTACCTTTCATGTAATGCGGACCTTGGCAAGCCGCGTTTTCGCGCAATTCGAATTCTGGCATTCGAGAGGAACACTCATGTTGACGGGCAATAATCTGGTCGCGGGCGAATGGCGCGGCGGGGCAGAACGCTTCGCCGCAGTAACAGCGGCAACCGGCGCAGCGCTCGAACCCGCCTTCGCCGAAGCAAGCGCCGCGGACATTGCCGATGCCTGCGCCGCGGCTGGGGCGGCACAGCCGGCCTTCGCCAGCCTGCCCTTGACAGAACGCGCTGCCTTCCTCCGGCTCATGGCGGACAAGATCGACGCGCTAGGCGATACCCTGACCCAGCGTGCTATGGCCGAAAGCGGCCTTCCCGAAGCGCGTCTGAATGGCGAGCGTGGCCGCACCGTGGGACAGCTGCGCCTGTTCGCCGATGAGGTCGAGAACGGCAGCTGGCAGGCCTTGCGGATCGATCATGCCGTCCCCGACCGCGCCCCGCCCAAGCCTGATCTGCGAATGCGCAAGGTGCCGCTCGGCCCCGTCGCGGTGTTTGGTGCGAGCAACTTTCCGCTCGCCTTCTCGGTGGCAGGCGGGGACACCGCATCAGCGCTGGCCGCCGGGTGCTGCGTGGTCGTCAAGGGTCATCCGGCGCACCCCGGCACCTCCGAACTGGTCGCAAGCGCGATCCTTGCCGCGATCCGTGAGGTCGGACTACCAGACGGCGTGTTCTCGCTGTTGAACGGCACCGATTACAAGCTGGGTGAGACGTTGGTGAAAGATCCGCGCATCGCAGCAGTCGGCTTCACCGGATCGCGCGCGGGCGGCCTTGCGCTTATGGATCACGCCGCAAACCGATCGACGCCGATCCCGGTCTATGCCGAGATGAGCAGCGTCAATCCGGTGGTGCTGATGCCGCACCGGATGAATGAAGCCGCAGAGACGCTGGCGAACGCCTACGCCGGTTCGCTCTCGCTGGGCGCAGGGCAGTTTTGCACCAATCCCGGCATCGTCCTGGTCGTGGAAGGTGAAGCGACGACACGTTTTGTCGCGACCGTGGCCGAGGCGCTGGGAGGCATTCCGGCGCAGACTATGCTGACCACCGGCATCCAGAGCGCCTATGCCAAAGGCATAGCCGCCATTGCCGCCCACGGCGCGACACTGGTGGGAACCGGCGCGGAAGGTGCGGGCGCGTGCGGGCAGGCGTATGTTTACACCGTTAGCGGTGCCGATTTCCGCAGCCAGCCGGCGCTGGGCCACGAGGTGTTCGGGCCGAGTTCCATCATCGTCACCTGCGCCGATCTGGACGAGGTCGCCGAAATTCTGGCAGCGATGGAGGGCCAGCTGACCGCTACGCTGCACATGGCCAGCAATGATTATCCGGCGGCGCGCGACCTGCTCCCGATCCTCGAACAGCGCGCCGGACGGATTATCGCCAATGCCTGGCCTACCGGGGTCGAAGTGACGCACGCGATGGTGCACGGTGGCCCCTTTCCGGCGACGTCGGACGGACGCAGCACGTCGGTCGGCACACTTGCGATCGACCGCTTCCTGCGCCCGGTCAGCTATCAGGACATGCCCGCCGCGCTGCTGCCCAAGGTGCTGCTCGACGGTCCCAGCCCGGTGCTGCGGCGGGTCGACGGACAATTCAAGGCCTAGCATCGCAGTGCATGCTTCCGCACCGCGTTTACCAAAGGAAGATGCAATGACCGATTTCGAACTGACACGGCGCCGCCTCATTCAGGTCGGTGGAGGTGCGGCAGCCGCATCCTTGATGGTAACCGCCGAATCGGCGCTGGGCCAGGCGCGCGGCGTGTCGGCAGCCGGCCAGCCGATGCCCGAAGGGGTCGAGTTGCCTGATGCTCCGCCGCGCCAGAGACGGTCGGACAGCGTCGGCTTCGCCATCATCGGCCTTGGAGACTATGCACTCAAGCAGATCATGCCCCGGTTCGATCAGTCCGAACGCGCGCATATCGCCGCTCTTGTATCCGGCAATCCCCGCAAGCTGCGGGAGGTCGGCGAGGCCTATGGCATCCCGCCAGAATCGCGGTACTCCTATGACTCCTTCGCTGATATTGCTGCAGATAACGGGGTCGAGGCGGCATATGTCGTGCTGCCGAGCGGATTGCACGCGGAGTGGACCGAGCGGGCCTTCGCCGCAGGCAAGCACGTCATGTGCGAGAAGCCGATGGCGCTCTCAAGCGAAGAATGCGAACGCATGATCGCGGCGAGCAACCGGGCAAACCGGAAGCTGATGATAGCCTATCGCTGCCATTTCGAGCCGTACAACCTTAAAGCAGTTGAGCTGATGGAGGCGGAAGCTGTCGGCGACCTGCGGCTGATCCGCACCGAACATTCCTATCGCATGGGTCCGACCACCCCGGCTGAAAACTGGCGGGTGAGCCGCGCTCTGGCGGGCGGCGGGCCGCTCGAGGACTACGGAATCTATGGCCTACAAGCGGCGCTTTACCTGTCCGGCGAAATGCCGGAACGCATCAGCGCTGCCACCCATCGGCCAATTGGCGACCAACGGTTCGCGGAAATATTTGCGCATGTTTCGGTCCAGTGCCGCTTCCCTTCCGGAGCGGCGGCCCACCTTGTCACCTCTTACGATTCGGCTGGCCTCAACATGGTCGAGACGCGTGGCACATCGGGGGCGCTGATGATGCAGCCGGCAACCAATTACAGCGGCAACACGCTGACGCTGGAAGCGGGACGGGAAAAGCACGACCTGTCGCCGGGGAATTCAAACGTCCAGTTCGCACGGCAACTCGATCACCTCGCCGATGCAATACGCGGCGGCACTCCGATCAGAACGCCTGGCGAGATGGGGCTCAGGGATGTGCGATTGATCGAAGCAATCTATGCTTCGGCTGCGACCGGTCGGACAATAATGCTCAATCCTGACGGAACGATGCGAAGTTGAGCATCACCAGCGATGTTCTCAAGACATTGATCAAGAGAAAGGGAGAATGGGCGTCCGTTCGACATGCTCATACTCGCCGCCGGCGGTCCGAAGTCATCGTCCGCTCCACGGTCGTACCATCCGGACGTAACAAACCTGATGGGTGCCCGCGCCCGCACCCGGACCAAACGATATGCTCGGCTGACGGGAAGCCAGCCACCAGTCGTCCGACATGCAGGCGCAGCTTCGGAACGATCGCGATTGCCTCGGGTTCGAATCTGCAATTTGCAGGAGCCAAGACATGGAAGATGCGCGCGTTTGGGAATTCGAACAGAGCCTATGGACAGGCGATGCGGAGCAGTACCGCGAATTGATCGATGCGGAATGCCTCATGGTCCTTCCCGAAAGACCATATGTATTCACCGGCGATCAGGCGATCGAGGCAGTCGCTAAAACGCCGCGATGGTCACAGGTGACGTTCAGCGAAAAGCAGGTCGCCCGCCCGCAGGAAGGGCTGATCGTCGTCGCCTACAAGGCCGAAGCGGATCGTGACGGCAGAGCCTACGCTGCCTATTGCACGACCACCATGCGCAGGCTCGAACATGACGAATGGCGCGTGTTGCAGCACCAGCAAACCGTTCCGCTAACCGCAGGCTAGGCGAAAACGGGCTCGCATTACTGCGGGGCAAGGCTCTGGCGGATCATGGCGATCGCGTCGGGGCTGTCCCATTCGTAACCGCCCGCCACCCGCAGCACTTCCTTGCCCTGCGCATCGAACAGGACCGTCAGCGGCAGCAGGCCTTCGGGCGTGAACTGCGCGGAAAGCTGCGCGTCGGGGTCGAGCCACGGTTCGAGCCGGGCAAAGTCCCTCTGCGCGAAGAACGGCGTGACCACCTCGGCCCCGCGCACGTCCTGGCTGACGGTGATGACGCGCACCTCGCCGTCCAGCTCGCCCGCGAGAGCATCCAGCTGCGGCATCTCGACCACGCATGGGCCGCACCACGTCGCCCACAGGTTGATCAACACCGGCCCGTCCTGCGCGGCAAGATCGAGGCTGTTGCCGTCGGCATCCGCGAACTGCATCGCCGGCAGCGGGGTTCCGGCGAAGGTGCGCGCCACTTCGCCCACGCCTGCGCTGCCCTCTGCGCTTTGCGCCGGTTGCGCTGGCGCTTCGGCGGCCCTATCGCATCCGGCCAGCAGCAGGAACGATACAGCGAATATGAGCGGCGAGCGGGACATGACAGGCTCCGGTGACGGTTCGAACGGCGGGGGCGCCACCAACGCCATGTGGGGCGGGCGCTTCGCTGCCGGCCCTAGCGCGATCATGCGCGAAATCAACGCCTCGATTCCCTTCGACAAGGCGCTGTGGCGCGAGGATATCGCCGCCAGCAAGGCACACGTCGCGATGCTGGGGGCTCAAGGGATCGTTGCGGCCGAGGACGCCGCCATCATCGGCGCCGGACTGGACACAGTCGCCGCCGAATATGCCGCCGACGGCGTGCCCGAAGACTGGGACCTCGAAGACATCCACATGACCACCGAGGCGCGGCTGGCCGAACTGATCGGCCCGGTCGCAGGTCGCCTCCACACCGCGCGCAGCCGCAACGATCAGGTGGCGACCGATTTCCGCCTGTGGGTGCGCGGCCGGTTCGATCAGCTGGACGAAGGCCTCGCCGGATTGCAACAGGCGCTGGTCACGCGGGCGGGCGAACACGCGGGCGACATCATGCCCGGCTTCACACACCTGCAAACCGCCCAACCGGTGACATTGGGCCACCACCTGATGGCCTATTACGAGATGCTGCGGCGCGACCGTTCGCGGCTGGCCGATGCGCGCGCGCGGATGAATGAATGCCCGCTGGGATCGGCCGCGCTGGCGGGCACCGGCTTTCCGATCGACCGCGACATGACCGCTAATGCGCTCGGCTTCGATGCGCCGACCACCAATTCGCTGGATGCGGTATCCGACCGCGATTTCGCGCTCGATTTCCTCTATGTCTGCTCCACCACCGCGCTGCACCTGTCGCGGCTGGCCGAAGAACTGATCCTGTGGGCGAGCCAGCCGTTCGGCTTCATCCGCCTGCCCGATAGCCTTTCGACCGGCTCGTCGATCATGCCGCAGAAGAAAAACCCCGACGCTGCCGAACTGGTGCGCGGGCATTCGGGCCGCGTCATCGGCGCGCTGACCAGCCTGATGATCACCATGAAAGGCCTGCCGCTGGCCTATTCCAAGGACATGCAGGACGATAAGACGCCGGTGTTCGAGGCCGCATCGCTGATGGAACTCGCCATCGCCGCGATGACGGGGATGATCGCGGGCAGCACCTTCAACACAGGCCGGATGCGCGCTGCGGCGGAACTCGGCTATGCCACCGCCACCGACCTTGCCGACTGGCTGGTGCGCGAGGCGGGCATTCCGTTCCGCGAGGCGCATCACATCACCGGCAGCGCGGTGAAGCTGGCGGAAACGCGCGGCATCGCGCTCGACCAGCTGCCGCTCGCCGAACTCCAGGCGATCGATGCGCGGATCGACGATCGGGTTTATGCTGCGCTATCGGTGGATGCTTCGGTCGCGGCGCGGGCTTCGCATGGCGGAACCGCTCCGGCGCAGGTCCGTTTGCAGGTCGGACGGGCAAGAACGATGTTGGGGATGGAGGAATGATGCGGATTGCAGTTTGTCTGGCGGGCGCGATGCTGCTCGCCGCTTGCGGCTCTCGCGCGCCGCTCACCCCGCCTGCAGGCGCGAACCTGCCGGTCGCCCCCTATGGCGCCGCCGTTCCGCCCACCGCTGACGAATTGCTGCGCCGCGAAGCGCTCGCCGCGCCGGAACGCAGCGTGGAACTGCGCCGCCGCTCCGAAGAACGGCAGGACGACCCCTTCGATTTGCCGCCCGAATAACCGAAAAGAACCATGGATCATTTCACTCTGAGAAACGGCGTGATGCACGCCGAAGACGTGCCGCTGCCGCGCATCGCGGACGAAGTCGGCACCCCGGTCTATGTCTATTCGCGCGCCACGCTGGAACGCCATGCGCGGGTGTTCCGCGAGGCTTTGATCGATGTGCCGGACAAGCTGATCGCCTTTGCGGTCAAATCGAACCCCAATCTTGCGGTGCTGAAGGTGCTGGGCAAGCAGGGCATGGGCGCCGACGTGGTATCGGTGGGCGAAATGCGCCGCGCGCTGGCCGCCGGGATCGCGCCCGACATGATCGTGTTCTCCGGCGTGGGCAAGACCGCCGCTGAAATGGTCGCCGCGCTGGACGCAGGCATCGGCCAGTTCAATATCGAGAGCGAGGAAGAAGGCTTGGAGTTGGCCGAGCTGGCCGCCGCGCGCGGTATGACGGCGCAATGCGCGCTGCGCATCAACCCCGATGTCGATGCCGGAACGCATGACAAGATTTCCACCGGCAAGGCCGATAACAAGTTCGGCGTGCCGATCAGCCAGGCCGGGCAGATCTTCGGCAAGCTGGCGGGCCTGCCGGGGGTCGCGCTGCGCGGGGTGGCGGTGCATATCGGCAGCCAGTTGGCCGATCTGGCTCCGCTGGAAACCGCTTTCGGCAAGCTCGGCACGCTGGTGACGGCGTTGCGCGGGGCGGGCCACACGATCACCCATGTCGATCTGGGCGGCGGATTGGGCGTGCCCTACCGCGTGGGCGAAGTGCTGCCCGAACCGGCCGAATACGGCGCGATGGTGGCGCGGGTGACGAAGGATTGGGGGGTCAAGCTGATCTTCGAACCGGGCCGCGTGATTGCGGGCAATGCGGGCGTGCTGCTGACCCGCGTGGTGCGGGTGAAGCGCGGGATCAATGATCCGTTCGTGATCGTCGATGCGGCGATGAATGATCTAGCGCGCCCGGCGCTGTACGGCGCGTATCACCATTTCGAGGCGGTCGAACCGACCGCGGCGCGGATGACGGCCAACATCGTCGGCCCGATCTGCGAAACCGGCGATACCTTCGCCATGGGGCGAGAATGCGATGCGCTTGTCGCAGGCGAACTCGCCGTGTTCCGCACCGCGGGCGCTTACGGCGCGACGATGGCATCGTCCTACAATTCACGCGGCTTCGTGGCCGAAGTGCTGGTCGACGGCGACAAGTTTGCGATCGTCGCCGACAGGATTGCGGCAAGCGCGATCATGGATGCCGAGCGCGTGCCCGAATGGCTCGCATGAGGCAGAAGTGAGCCGGATCGCCAGCCTGCCGCTGTTCCACCAGATCGAAGGGCAGAACGTGCTCGTGCTGGGAGATGGGGATGCGGCCGAACCCAAGCGGCGGCTGGTCGAGCGTGCGGGCGGAGTAATCATCGACGATCTGGCGCGCGCGGTAGACGAAGGGGTGCGGATCGCCTTCATCGCCTATGACGATGCCCGCGCCTGCGAGGTCGCGGCAATCAATGCGCGCTGTGCGGGGATGCTGGTCAATGTCGTCGACCGGCCGGAATTGTGCGATTTCACCACACCCAGCATTCTGGACCGCGATCCGCTGCTGGTGGCGATCGGGACGGGCGGCGCCTCTGCCGGGCTGGCCAAGCACGTGCGGCTGCGGCTGGAGCGGGTGCTGCCGCAGACGCTGGGCTTGCTGGCGCGGGCGCTGGAAGCGGCACGGCCGGCTTTGCGCACGCGCTTCCCGGATGGGGCAGAGCGGCGGCGCGTGGTGGATGCAGCGCTGCGCGAAGGCGGCGCGCTCGATCCGTTCGATGCCGAGGCGCATTTGCGGGCCCCGGATTGGGCCGCCGGATCGCAGCAACAGCGGGTGGGCGAGGTGGTAGAGTTCACGCTTGTCAGCTCCGATCCCGAGGATCTGACGTTGCGACAGGCCCGCTTGCTGGGTGAAGCGGATGTGTTGCTGATCGACGGCGCAGTGCCGCCCGCGATCCTCGCCCGTGCCCGCGCCGATGTGGCGCGCGAAGTGTGGGACGGGCGGGCCGGCCCGGTTGCCGGACAACGGGACACAACCGGCCTTACGCTGCTGCTGCGCTATCGTCCGGCAGATTAGGCCGCGAGCGTGGCGGGTTCGCGCAGGCTGGCGAAGTATCCTGCCATCGCCGCCAGCGAGGAATCGCTCAGCGCGATGAAGGCGCGGCGCTTGTCGGCGGGATCGGGTACGCGGATGAACACACCGCTTTCGACCATCTGGGTCAGCCAGCGTAGCGCGGTGGTGGCCGGTACGGCTGCGGCAATGCACAGCGATGTGACCGAGACCTGTGCGCCCTCGGCATGTGCGGCGGTGAGATCGAGCAGCATGTCCCATGCCGGATCGCCGAACAGCGCCGGATCGAAGAACCGCCCGCGCGCCTGGCGATGGGCGATCACCTGCCGCACCACGCGCGGATCGGGCAGTTTGACCGCGGGTCCGCCAAAGCCGGTGGGTGGCCCGCCAAATTCGGCTGGCGCCGGTTCCGCAGCACGAAACCGGGTTCTGAATTCCCCGAGCGTTGCATTGCCGCCCGAACCCGGCTGCATCTCCCGCTGCGAGAGCCGGTCGAGCGAATGGGCGATGGCCTCGACCTGTTGCGACAGGCGAAGCAAGGCGATGCGGTCTTCCTCGCCCATTTCGCGCAGGCGTGCCGCGCCCGCTTCGCCCATGACGCGGCCCACTGCGATCACCCGTTCGGCGCGGCTGGGCGACACCAGTATCTGCGGAGACGACTGGTCGAGCACCGCAAACACATCATCCAGCCCCGCCATGTTGGTCGCCACGATCAGCTTCGCGCCCGCGCGCGCCACCCGCATGTCGAGCCGCGCAAGCCCCGCGAGCATCAGCCCGTCCAGCCCGCGCGTTCCGGTGACGGGGCAATCGACCACCACCACATCGCCGAGCAGTGCAATCGGCCCTTCGAGCAGCGAGGCGATGGTTCCACCGTCAATGGTGCGGAACCCCGCCCCGCCCAAGTCTTCCGCGATCTGCTGCCGCAGCGCCGCATCGCCGGCATAAATCGCCGCGCGCGCGGGCAGCCCGGCCGGATCGCAGGCGGCTTCGTAGGAAAAATCGGACCTGTCACAAGCAAGGTTCAGCATCGACTCGACTCCAGCAATGTTGGAACGAGACTAGAACAAAAAAGGATCAGATCAAGTATATCTGCGTATTACGGCCTGATCTCGATCACGGTACCATCGGGGACGATGCTCCATAATTCCTCGATTTCGGCGTTGGAGAAGGCGATGCAGCCGTCGGTCCAGTCGCCCGGAATCCGCCCCATCGGCAGCGCGTTGGGCTGGCCGTGGAGGAAGATATCGCCGCCGGGCGAGCGGTCATATCGGGCCGCGAAGGCGCGGTCGGCGCGGTTGGGATAGGACACTTTCAGGCTCAGATGATAGGCGCTGCCGGGATTGCGGCCCTCGATCACATAGCGGCCTTCGGGCGTGCGCTCGTCACCTTCGAACCGTTTGTGCCCCTGCGGCTGGTCGCCGAACTGCAAGCCCCGCCACACCTTGACCGGTTGCCCCCCGGCATAACCGATCATCATCCGTTCGGACTTGTCGACCAGCAGATAATCGACGGCGGCGAAGGTCCGCTGCGGCACGATCCGCCGCGCCTCACGCTCCAGCGGGGGCTGCGACGACGGCCCTTCCGCGACCTTGGGCGGCGGGTTGGCGCAGGCAGCCAAGGCCAGCACTGCAAGAGCGACGAAGCGTTTCATGTCCGGCAGGATAACCTCGCCGGACCCGGTTTATCAATCCACGAACGGATCGCGCATCAGGATCGTGTCGTCGCGCTCGGGCGAGGTCGAAACCAGCGCCACCGGACATTCGATCAATTCCTGAATGCGCTGGATATACTTGATCGCGTTGGCAGGCAGATCGGCATAGGAGCGCGCGCCCGCTGTGCTTTCGTGCCAGCCGTCCATCTCCTCGTAGATCGGCTCGCATTCGGCCTGATCGGCGGCGTGGCTGGGGAGGTAGTCATACACCTTCCCACGCAGGCGGTATCCGGTGCAGATCGCCACGCGGTCGAGCCCGTCGAGCACGTCGATCTTGGTCAGCGCGATGCCGGTCACGCCGCTGATCGCGCAGGACTGGCGCACCAGCACGGCGTCAAACCAGCCGACGCGCCGCTTGCGCCCGGTGACGGTGCCGAATTCATGGCCGCGCTCGCCCAATCGCTGGCCGATATCGTCTTCCAGTTCGGTCGGGAACGGGCCGCTGCCGACGCGGGTGGTGTAGGCCTTGACGATGCCCAGCACATAGCCGGTCGAATTGGGGCCGAGGCCGCTGCCCGAAGCCGCCGTGCCGCTGACCGTGTTGGACGAGGTGACGAAGGGATAGGTGCCGTGATCGACATCGAGCAGCACGCCCTGCGCGCCCTCGAACAGAATCTTGGCCCCTGCGCGGCGCACCTTCTTCAGCCGCTTCCACACCGGCTGGGCGAATTTGAGTACGAAGGGCGCGATTTCGCGCAGTTCTTCGAGCAGCGCTGCACGATCCACCGGCGGCTGGCCGAAACCTGCCCGCAGCGCGTCATGATGCGCACACAGCCGGTCAAGCTGCGGCTCCAGCGTGTCGAGATGCGCAAGGTCGCACACGCGGATCGCGCGCCTGCCGACCTTGTCCTCGTAAGCCGGGCCGATCCCGCGTCCGGTGGTGCCGATCTTGCCCTTGCCCGCCGCCGTTTCGCGCAGGCCATCCAGATCGCGGTGGAGCGGCAGGATCAGCGGGCAGTTGTCGGCGACCGCGAGGTTCTCGTCGGTGATCGAAACGCCCTGACCTTCGAGCTTGGCGACCTCGTCCCGCAAGGCCCACGGATCCAGAACCACGCCATTGCCGATCACCGACAGCGTGCCTGACACAATCCCCGACGGCAGCAACGAAAGCTTGTAGGTCTTGCCGTCGATCACCAGCGTGTGACCGGCATTGTGCCCGCCCTGAAAGCGCACGACCACATCGGCGCGGCTGGCGAGCCAATCGACAATCTTGCCCTTGCCCTCATCGCCCCATTGGGCGCCGATCACGGTGACGTTGGCCATGTTGTTCCTTCGATGATGGCGGTGGTTCTGATGGCGATGGGCCGGGCGCGGCACTAGGCTGTCCGCGACATGGTGGCAAGCACATGGCGCAATCGCGCTTTCCTACCGCGCCTGCGATCTGGCAGGTCGGCAATGATGTCTTACGATGCCGCCCGCTTCGCGTATTACGCTCGCATCGGCGAAGGTGCGTAGAGGGACGGTTTTTCTGTTCCTGGACAGTGTCTCATGTGTCTCCAACATCGCGATTTCAGGGTGATAGCAGACCGCCCGGCGCGAGCGCGAAGGGTTGCCGGGGATGCGCCGTTGAAGCAGGGTATTTACGAGCCTGAAGGAACCGTCATGAACGCCGCGCCCAAATTCCTGCTTGTCGCCGCCGCCGCCGCCGCTGTGCTGGCCGCCCCGATTTTGGCCCAGCAGCGCGGCGGCGCGCGGCTGCCTGCCGAATGCCGCGCGGAAATCGTCAAGCTGTGCGGCACGGACCGGGCGCAGATGCGCACCTGCCTGCGCGAGAAATATGCCCAACTGTCCGAAGGCTGCGCCGCGTCCTTGCGCGAGCGGATGGGCGAACGCAGGGGCGAACGCGCCGGACAGCGCGAAGGTGCCAGCGCGCAGCGCGGGGGCGGATATGCCAGTGCGCGGGTCAGTAGCACGGTGATCTATGGCAGCCATGATCGCCAGCAGGTCGATATCTACACCCCCGATGATGCGGTGGGCGATTCCCCGCTGGTAGTGTTCGTCCACGGTGGTGGCTGGAGCATCGGCAACCGCAGCGCGGTGCAGGCCAAGCCGCAGCATTTCAAGGATGCAGGATTCGTCTTCGCCTCGGCCGGATACCGCCTGCTGCCCGATACGCCGGTGGAACAGCAGGCGGTCGATATCGGCGCTGCCTTGCGGGCACTGCGCGCGCAGGCCGAAACGGGCGGGTTCGATCCCGACAGGATCGTGCTGATGGGCCATAGCGCGGGCGCGCATCTGGCCGCGCTGGTGGCGACCGATCCCGCCTATGCCGGCGATGCGTTCGGCGCGATTCGCGGCGTCGTGCTACTGGACGGCGCGGGCTATGATGTGCCTGCCGCGATGGCGACCCCCACGCTGGAGATGCCCAACCTTTACCGCGACGTGTTCGGCACCGATCCGGCGCGGCAGAAGGCGTTGTCCCCGATCACCCATGTGGGCGGCAAGGATGCGCCCCACTGGCTGGCGCTGTATGTGGCCGAGCGGGCGAATTCCAAGGCGCAGTCCGAAGCGCTCATCGCGGCGCTGGCACAAGCAGGCGCGCAGGCGGAAGCGGCCGCGATTGCGGGCACCGATCATGGCAGGATGAACCGTGAACTCGGCGCGCCAGCCGGCGCGGCGCAGACCGAAGCGGTCGATGCGTTTCTGGCGCGGGTGCTGGGTTAAGTCGGCTTGCGGGTTTTACGCAGCCGCGATCACGTCGATCTCGAGCATGAGTTCGGGCAGCGCCAGTGCGCGCACTTCCAGCGTGGTATCGGCGGGATAAGGCGGCGTGAACCAGCGCCGCCGCGCCTCTACGTTCTTGGAGAAGTTGGCCATGTCGGTGAGATAGATCGTGACCTTGACCACTTTGGAAAGATCGCTGCCCGCAGCCGCCAGCACGGTCTCGATATTGGCGAAGGTCTGGGCGAGCTGGGCATCGAAATCGCCCGGCCCCACGATTGCACCGTTCTCGTCGATGCTCGCCTGGCCGGACAGAAACACGAGGTCGCCGACCTGCCATGCGGGCGCGATGCAATAGGGCGCGAGCGGATCGTTAGGCAGCGTGATCGGCTTGGCGCGGCCGGTCATGCTTGCGGCTCCAGTTCCGCAGGCCCGCCTGCCTTCAGGACGTGCGTGCAGCCCAGCGCGAAGCCGTCTTCGCCCTCGGCCAGCTGGGCGCGGGTGCGCCAGCCCTGGGCGCGCAGGGCTGCGGCTGCCACGCGGTCGTGACCGAGCGGGAGCCAGATCAGCCTTGCGGCCTCGGGATCGGGCGCGGCCTCGGCCAGCCGGTCGATATAGAGGGTGAAGCCGGTCGCGGGCTCATCGCTCCCGGCGATGCGGTAGGTGCCGCCCCGTCCCGCCGCGCGGCGAAGGCCATCGGCGTAGAGCGTGAAGCCGAACCACGACTGGTACTCGAACCCGTGCCGCTCGGTCGGATCAAGCGTGATCCGGGCGGTATCGCCGATGCTGGCGGCGATCTGCTCGAGCGCATCGAGACGCGACTTGAGCGCCCCGCCCGCATCGACTGCGCGCAGGGCCGGAAGCGCCTCGGCGAACGGGCCGGTGGCATAGAGCAGCGGCAGATACGCCGCGCCGCCCGCGGCCTTCAACCCGCCCGCGTCCTTGGTGTCGAGCTCGCGCCGCACCGCTTCGCGCCGGTCGGGCGCCAGCGGCAGCGCCTCGGCCGCGAGGGTGTCGACCAGATCGGGAAGCGTGAAGTCGACCGAGATGCCGGTCAGCCCCGCCGCGCCGAGCGCCTCGACCGCAAGCATCACGGCCTCGCTCGCCGCAGCGACGCTGTCGGCTCCGATCAGTTCGGCGCCCAGTTGCAGCCGCTCACGCGCGGGATCGAGCTGGCTGGCGCGGATCAGCGCCGTGTCGCCGCAGTAGGCGAGCCGGAGCGGGCGCGCGGCATCGCGCAGGCTGGTGGAGGCAATCCGGCCGATCTGCGGGGTGATGTCGCTGCGCAGGGCAAGCGTGCGCAGGCTCGCCGGGTCGACGAAGCGGAACATCGCCCGCGAATCGAGCCCGCCGTTGGGGCCAGCCGCAACCCCTGCCATGCGGCCCGCGAGCGACGCTTCGAACTCGAGCAGCGGCGGGCGCACGCGGTCATACCCGTGCGCGTCCAGCACATCGAGGCACGCCCGCATCGCCGCCGTGATCCGCGCGGCTTCTTGCGGCAGGCGGTCTTCGAGACCTTCGGGGAGGAGATCGTTGGGTTGGGTCAATGAAACACACTTCCGTTCGTGCTGAGCCTGTCGAAGCACTGTCCTTCTTGCGGCACCGGCGGCGCTAGAAGAAGTGCAACCCTTCGACAAGCTCAGGGCGAACGGGATTGGTTAACTGATGGTCAAAACGCCAAAGCCTTGACCAGCTTCACGCCTTCGACCGCTTCGGCCTCTGCGACGACATCTGGAGTCAGGGGTTCATCGAGGCTCAGCAACAGCACCGCCTCCCCGCCCGCATCGCGGCGGCCGAGGTTGAAAGTGCCGATGTTGATCCCGTGACCGCCCAGCAGCGTCCCGATCCGGCCGATGAAGCCCGGCTTGTCGTCGTTGACAATGTACAGCATGTGTCCGGCCAATTCGGCTTCGATCCCGATGCCGAAGATCTCGACCAAACGCGGCGCTTCGTTGCCGAACAGCGTGCCCGCGACAGAGCGCGGCCCCTGCGCCGTCTCCACCGTCACCCGCAGCAGCGTGTTGTACGCGCCGTCGCGATCATGACGGATTTCGCGCACGTCCAGCCCGCGCTCCTTGGCGAGATAGGGCGCGTTGACCATGTTCACCGTATCGGAATAGCGCCGCATCAGCCCGGATAGCACGGCGGCGGTGATCGGCTTGCCGTTGAGGCTCGCCGCTGCACCTTCGCGTTCGATGCTGATGTTGGTCAGGTTGCCGTGGGCCAGCTGACCGACGAGGCTGCCGAGCTTCTCCGCCAGCGCCATATAGGGGCGCAGCTTTGGCGCTTCCTCAGCGGAGAGCGAGGGTACGTTGAGCGCATTGGTGACCCCGCCGTTGACGAGGTAGTCAGCCAGCTGCTCGGCCACCTGCAGCGCAACATTGACCTGCGCTTCGTTGGTCGAGGCGCCAAGGTGCGGGGTGCAGATGAAATTGGGCGTGCCGAACAGCGGGTGATCGACGGCGGGCGGTTCTGTTTCGAACACATCGAGCGCCGCACCGGCCACCTGACCGCTTTCCAGACAATCCTTCAGCGCCGCTTCGTCGATCAACCCGCCGCGCGCACAGTTGATAATGCGGATGCCCTTCTTCGCATTCTCGAGCCGTTCGCGGTTCAGAATATTGCGGGTCTCGTCCGTCAGCGGGGTGTGCAGCGTGACGAAATCGGCGCGGCTCAGCAGCGTATCGAGATCGACCTTTTCCACGCCCATTTCCACGGCGCGTTCCTCGGTCAGGAAGGGATCATAGGCGATCACCTTCATGCGCAGGCCCAGCGCGCGGGTGGCGACGATCGAACCGATATTGCCCGCGCCGATCAGGCCGAGCGTCTTGCCGGTCACTTCGACGCCCATGAACCCGCTTTTGGGCCACTTGCCGTCCTGCGTCTGTCCGTTGGCTTCGGGGATCTGGCGGGCCAGCGCGAACATCAGCGCAATCGCGTGTTCGGCGGTGGTGATCGAGTTGCCGAACGGGGTGTTCATCACCACCACGCCCTTGCCGCTGGCATAGGGAATATCGACGTTGTCCACGCCAATCCCGGCGCGGCCGATGACCTTGAGGTTGGTGGCGGCATCGAGAATGGCAGCGGTAACCTTGGTCGAGGAGCGGATGGCGAGGCCATCATACTCACCGATGCGCGCGATCAATTGTTCGGGCGTTTCGCCGGTGATGACATCGACATCGCAACCGCGCTCTTCGAAAATGCGGGCTGCGTTGGGGTCCATCTTGTCGGAAATGAGAACTTTGGGACGGGTCATGATCTTTATCCTGTGCGAGTCCCCGCGCAGGCGGGGACCTCCATCGGGGAAGCGTTGAATATGGCTGAGGGAGGCCCCCGCCTGCGCGGGGGCTCACTCTCAAAGCCAATCAGTCGTTCTTGACCTTGTCGTAGGCCCATTCGATCCACGGCAGCAGACGCTTCACGTCCTCCTGCTCCACGGTCGAACCGCACCAAATGCGCAACGAAGGCGGCGCATCGCGGTAACCGTTGAAATCGAAGCCGACATTGCGTTCTTCGAGCAGCTTGACGATTTTCTTCGGCACGGCCGCCTTGTCGTCATCCGACAAGCCATCGTACCATTCGCCCTGAAACACCATGCAGACGCCGGTGTTGGTCTGCTGCGCCGGATCGGACGCCATGTTGCGCAGCCACGGGGTGGATTCGATCCAGTCCTTCACCAGCTTGGCGTTGGCATTGGCGCGTTCGACCAACGCCTTGCGCCCGCCGATGCTCTTGGCCCATTCCAGCGCCGCGATGTAATCTTCTGTCGCCAGCATCGAAGGGGTGTTGATCGTTTCGCCAACAAAAATGCCGGCGTTGATCTTGTTGCCCTTCTTCATGCGGAACAGCTTGGGCATCGGCCACGGCGGGTCATAGCTTTCGATCCGGGCGACGGCCTTGGGGCTGAGGATCAGCATGCCGTGCTGCGCTTCGCTGCCCATCACCTTCTGCCACGAATAGGTGGTGGCATCGAGCTTCGACCAGTCCATTTCCTGCGCGAAGATCGCGCTGGTGGCATCGTTGATGGTGATCCCTTCGCGGCCAGCTTCGAGCCAGTCGGTGTTCGGGATCATCGCACCGCTGGTAGTGCCGTTCCAGGTGAACACGACATCATTGCGCTGCGGGATGGTGGTGAGATCGGGAATTTCGCCATAATCGGCGGTAAGGACTTGAAGGTTGGGCAGCTTGAGCTGCTTCACCGCGTCCTGGATCCAGATATTGCCAAAGCTTTCCCACGCGGCGACCGTCACCGGGCGGGCCGGGTCGAGCATCGCCCACATCGCGGCTTCGATCGCGCCGGTGTCGGACGCGGGCATGATGCCGATCAGGTAATCATCAGGGATGCCGAGCAGTTCGCGGCTCAGATCAATCGCGTACTTCAGACGCGCCTTGCCCAGCGCCGAACGGTGCGAGCGGCCAAGTGATTCGGTTTTGAGCTTGTCCAGCGACCAGCCGGGGAATTTTGCCGTGGGGCCCGAAGAAAAGAAGGGGCGTTCAGGCTTAAGCGTAGGCTCGTGCATGAGCCCGCGGGTGTACTCAGTCATGTATTCTCTCCTTGCAGAGAGCTCGCGCGGCGTTGGGACCGCGTGGCCCGCTGGCCGCTCTAGAGGCCGCCCGTGACAAGTCAACGCATGAATCGACCACCGGAGCCGGACCGGCTGACGGATCGCCACCTCCGCTGTCGACAGGATAGCCCCTCGCCAAGCGGGTAGAATGTTACTAATCAACCCGCGAAATGAACATTTCCGATCTTCGCATTGCGCTGTTCAGCGGCAATTACAATTACACCCGCGACGGGGCGAATCAGGCGCTTAACCGTCTGGTCGGTTCGTTGCTGGCCAAGGGCGCGAAGGTGCGCGTCTACTCTCCCAAGGTCGCCAATCCCGATTTCCCCCCGACCGGCGATCTCGTCGGTCTGCCCAATGTGCCGATGCCGGTGAAGGGGCGCGGCGAATACCGCATGCCAACCCATCTGGGCGCAGCGGTGAAGCGCGATCTTGCAAAGTTCCAGCCCGATATCGTGCACCTGTCCTCGCCCGATCCATCGGGCCACGCGGCGCTGCGCTGGGCGCAGGATCATGATGTTCCGGTGCTGGCGTCTGTTCACACCCGGTTCGAAACCTATCCACGCTACTACAAGATGGCGTTTCTCGAACCGCTGATCATCCGGCTGCTGCGGCGGTTCTACAATCGCTGCGATGCGCTGGTGGCGCCGTCGCAATCGATGATCGACGAATTGCTGGCGATGGAGATGCATGACGATATCGCGCTGTGGAGCCGGGGGGTGGATCGCACCATCTTCTCGTCCGCGCGGCGCGATCCGGAATGGCGGCGCAGCCTCGGCCTTGCCGATGATGACGTCGCCATCGTGTTCCTCGGCCGTCTGGTGATGGAAAAAGGGCTGGACGTGTTCGCCGAAACCATCGTCCAGCTGCGCCGCCGTCAGGTGCCGCACAAGGTGTTGGTGATCGGCGATGGCCCCGCGCGCGATTGGTTCGAGGCGAACCTGCCCGGCGGCATCTTCGCAGGCTTCAAGACCGGCGAGGGACTGGGGCAGGCGCTCGCCAGCGGGGATGTGTTCTTCAACCCCAGCGTCACCGAAACCTTTGGCAATGTCACGCTGGAAGCGATGGCGAGCGGCCTGCCGGTGGTGGCCGCCGGTGCGACCGGCAGCGCCAGCCTAGTATTGGAAGGCGTCACCGGGCGGCTGGTGGTGCCGACCACCAAGGACGCCGATGCCGCCGCCTTTGCCGAAGCGCTCGCCCCCTATTGCACCGATCCGGCGCTGCGATCAGCCCACGGCGCAGCCGGAGAGACGCGGGCCTGCGAATATGGCTGGGAAGCGATCAATCAGGTAGTTGCCGATACCTATGTGCGGCTGGTCGAGGATCGGCGCGCATTGCAGGCCAGCGAACAGGGTCACGCAGCGCAAGCGGCCTGATCGCCCGTGCGGTTCAGCGCAGCACGCCCGCCTTGGTCATGGCCCTCGCATAGAACGCCATCCCGAACACCGATGCCCAGATCACGACCGTGAAGACCAGTTGGCCCGTGGTGGCAAATTCGGGCGGGATGTCGGATGCGAAAGTGTAAGCGGTCGATCCCGCCAACCCGATCAGCGAAACGACAAAGCCATGCAAGGCAAACCGGCTGCGAAAAAGCAGCAGGACCGATCCGGCCACCGCGCCCCATACGCCGAGCCCCCAGCACACCGTCGCCCACAGCGGATAGCCGTTGAAATAATCGAGGATTGCCGCGACGCTCACGCCCATGCTGTCGGCTGCCATGCCGAGATAGGCTTCGTTCGCGGTCTTGGTCATGACGTAGTCATTGGCCCCGCCCGCGAACCACAGCAGGCTGACTATGCCCAGCACCCAAAGGTGCCACGGCGCTTTGACGCGTTGATTGCCGATAATGTTCATGGCTTTCCTCCCCCATCCGGTGCGACCAGAATGGGGGAGAATACGCCTGTCTTGCGTTTGCTGCAATCGGGCGGCGTCAGAGCCGCTCGATGCGCTTGGCCATCTCGTCGATCATGTCGACGATTTCGTTGATGGTGCGTTCGTCCAGCTTGCCGGCGCGCGCACGGTTCTTGAGCACCGAGCCGAGATTGCCCATCGCGCGAAACACATCGTGCGAGCGCACCTTGTCGGCCCTGCGACCATGCAGTGCCAGCCGGCCCATCAGTTCGGTGACTTCATCCTTGCGCTCGTCAAGTTCGGCCTCGCCCGCGGCGGTCAGCTTGAACGGCTTCTTGGCACCGTCGGCTTCGGCCTCTTCGATCTTGCCTTCATCCGCGAGCATCTGAAGCGTGGGGTAAACAGCGCCGGGACTGGGCGCGTAGCTGCCGTTGGTCGCCTCCTCGATCTCCTTGATCAGTTCGTACCCGTGCCGCGGCGCATCGGCGATCAGCGCCAGCATCGCGAGGCGTAATTCGCCCGTGCCGAACATCCGGCCACGGCGACCGCGACGGCGGCCCTCGCCCATATCGCCGCTGACATCCTCGGCGCCTTCGCGGTCGTCGCTGTCATAGCGCCAGCGCATCTTCGCGCCGCCCTTGTCGAAAGCAGGCCCGCCGAAGTTCATGTTGCCGCTCATCGCCATCATCGCAATCGCTTCGCCCAGCTTGTCCCAGCCGTTTCCGCGTCCATATTTGTTCCAGCTCATCGCACATTCCTCCATGCGTTTCGATAGGTCAAAGATATATCTTAGACCTATCTTCGCAAGAGCTCCGTCGCAGGATGGTTCCCTTTTCCGACGATGAGCGTATCAGGCCCGACGAATGGCTGACCTGTTCGGAGACGATGCGCGCCCGCCCGCGCCCGCTACGCCACCCGGCGACGCGCCGCTGGCCGACCGGCTGCGCCCGCAAAGCCTTGCCGAAGTGGTGGGGCAGGAACACCTGACCGGCTCCGAAGGCGCGATCGGGCGGATGGTGGCGGCGGGAAAGCTTGCCAGCATCATCCTGTGGGGGCCGCCCGGCACCGGCAAAACCAGCATCGCGCGCCTGCTGGCCGATGCCGTCGGAATGCGCTTTGCCGCGATCAGCGCGGTGTTCTCTGGCGTGGCCGACCTCAAGAAAGCCTTCGCCGAGGCCGAAAAGTTCGCCAGCACCGGGCGCAAGACGCTATTATTCGTGGACGAGATTCACCGCTTCAACCGGGCGCAACAGGACGGTTTCCTCCCCTATGTCGAACGCGGCGTGGTGACGCTGGTCGGCGCGACCACCGAGAACCCGAGCTTCGCCCTGAACGCCGCACTGCTCAGCCGCGCGCAGGTGCTGGTGCTGAACCGGCTCGACGAGGACGCGCTCGCCGCGCTGCTGGCGAAGGCGGAAACGCTCGAAGGCCCCCTCCCCCTCACCTCCGAGGCCCGCGCCGCACTGATCGCGCAAGCCGACGGCGACGGGCGGTTCGTGCTGGGTCAGGCCGAGACGCTGTATGCGGCGGGCTTATCGGAGCCACTCGATCCGCAAGGCTTGGGCAACTTCCTGCAACGCCGCGTCGCCGTGTATGACAAGGATCGTGACGGGCATTACAATCTCATCTCCGCGCTGCACAAGGCAGTGCGCGGTTCCGATCCGCAGGCGGCGCTGTATTACCTCGCGCGGATGCTGACAGCGGGGGAAGAACCACTGTTCCTCGCCCGCAGACTGGTGCGGATGGCGGTGGAGGACATCGGCATGGCCGATCCGCACGCGCTGCCGCAATGCATGGCGGCGATGGAGGCGTACCGCTTCCTCGGCAGCCCCGAAGGCGAATTGGCGCTGGCGCAGGCCTGCCTCTACCTCGCCACCGCGCCCAAATCGAACGCGGTCTATCTGGCGCAGAAAGCCGCATGGAAATCCGCGAAGGAAACCGGCAGCCTGATGCCGCCGATGAATATCGTGAACCCGGCGACCGGGCTGATGGAAAGCCTCGGCTACGGCAAGGGCTACACCTATGACCACGACACGCCCGAAGGCTTTTCGGGCGATGATTACTGGCCCGAGGAAATGGAGCCGCAGCAGTTCTACACACCGGTGGAGCGCGGGTTCGAGCGTGAGGTGAAGAAGCGGCTGGAATACTGGGACAAGCTGCGGACCGAGCGGGGGTGACTAACCACCAACCTCCGTTCGCCCTGAGCTTGTCGAAGGGCTGCCTTTCTTTAAGTGCGACCCCGACAAACTCAGCACGAGCGGTTTTTTGATTTCAGTGCCGCGCTTCACTCACTTCCTCGCGGTTGATTGGTCGGGTGCGAAAGGTGCGCGCCAGAAAGGCATCGCACTGGCCTTGGCGTGCATCGAGGGCGGGCCGCCTGCGTTGCTCTCCCCGCCCGATCCGCGCGGCTGGGCACGCGGCGAGGTGCTGGCGCTGCTCGCTGATCTTCCTGGATCGACACTGGTGGGGCTCGATCTCGGGATCGGACTGCCGTTCGCGGATGCGGGCGCGTTCTTTCCAGGCTGGGACGCCAGCCCAGCCGATGCCCGCGCGCTTTGGGCGCTGATCGACCGGCTGTGCGCCGATGATCCGAACCTCGAAGCAGGCGGATTCGTCACCCATCCGGAAGCATCCCGCTATTTTCGCCACGGCAAGGGGCTGGAAGGCGACCGCTTCCTGCTCCCCGGTGCAAGCACCCGCGAAGGCCGCTTCCGCCGCGCCGAGGCCGCGCAGCGGGCACAAGGGGTGCGGCCGGTGAGCAATTTCAATCTCGTCGGCGCAGCGCAGGTCGGCAAGTCGAGCCTTACGGGCATGCGGATGCTCCATCGCCTCGCAGGTCAAGTGCCGGTGTGGCCGATCGATCCGCTTCCCGCAGAAGGCTCGGTGGTGACCGAAATCTACACTTCGGTCGCGGCGCGGCTGGGCGGCGTGACGGGATCTGCCACCAAGCTGCGCAGCTTCGCGGCGCTGAACGATGCGCTGGACCTGCTCGGCTCGCCCCCCGTAAAGGGCACAGGCAGCATCGACGATCATTCTTCCGACGCGCTGCTGACCGCGGCTTGGCTGCGAAAGGTGCATGGCCAGCGCGATCTGTGGCACCCCCCCAGCCTCACGCCCGACATTGCCCGCACCGAAGGCTGGACTTTCGGCGCGTTCTGAGATTAAGGCGCGGTCACGGAAAGCCGGCTTAGCTCAGTTGGTAGAGCACCTGATTTGTAATCAGGGGGCCGCGGGTTCGAATCCTGCAGCCGGCACCATCCCTCCCTATCGCACGATAATCGCCGCCGCCCCGCCCTGACGGCGCTTTTCATCCCTGGCTGAGGAAGAATTCCTCACGATCGCGGCGCAATTCGGCCGGGTTCATCGTTGCCAACCCGTCCAGCTCGGCGCGCAGGGCCAGCGTCAGCCGCTTTATCATTTCTTCGGGATCGCGATGCGCGCCGCCCTTCGGCTCGTAGACGATGCGGTGGATCACCCCGAGCTTGAGAAGATCGCCCGCGGTTATCTTCATCGCCTCGGCTGCGCCGGGTGCCTGCGCGGCGCTGCGCCACAAGATTGAAGCGCAGCCTTCGGGCGAGATTACCGAGTAGACCGCGTGTTCGCACATCAGCACGCGGTTGGCTGCCGCCAACGCCACCGCGCCGCCCGAGCCGCCCTCACCGATAATCACCGCCACCAGAGGCACGCCCAGCGAGAGGCACGCCTCGGTCGAGCGGGCAATGGCTTCAGCCTGCCCGCGCGCCTCGGCATCGACACCGGGAAACGCGCCGGGGGTATCGACCAGCGTCACCACCGGCAGGCCGAACCGGTCGGCGAGTTCCATCAGCCGGATCGCCTTGCGATAGCCTTCGGGCCGCGCCATGCCGAAATTGTGGTGGATGCGGGTGGTGGTGTCCTCGCCCTTCACATGGCCGATCACCATCACTTTGCGCCCTTCGAACCGGGCGAAGCCGCCGATGATTGCCTGATCCTCGCCGAACACCCGGTCTCCCGCGATCGGCAGAAAATCGCTGAACAGTCCCGCCACCAGCCGCTCGAACCGGGGGCGCTGCGGATGACGCGCCACCAGCGTGCGCTGCCATGGTGTGAGGCGCGCGTAGGTATCGGCGAGCAGGCGCTCGGCCCGCTCCGCCAGCATCCCGGCCTCCTCGGCCCCTTCGGGCAAGGCGGCAAGTTCGGCCACGTGTTTGTCGAGCGCCTCGATCGGCTTTTCGAACGGCAGGTACTGGATCACGCCCCCTATTCTCCTCACGCTCCCCCGATCACACCGTCATCGACATGCCGCGATAGATCCGCGCACGGTAGCGCGAATCCTCGGCATCGGGCAGCGGCGCGCCGACCAGCAGCACGGCGCGGGCGAAGCGGCGGACTTCCTCCAGATGCTCGTCGAGATCACGCGGTTCTTCGGATTGCACCCGGCGCGTGAGGTTGATCTGGTTGACCGGCACATCATGCACCAGCCGCTCGTTCTCGACCGCCAGCGTGGCAGTGAAGGCGTGGAGCGTGGTCTTGATGAAGTTTGCTAGCGCGAAGGCCGGGCTGCGGTCGCCCATCGGCACATCGGGCGAAGTCAGCACCAGCTGGCAATCATCATACAGCGAGGCCCGGCGGCTGACGCGGAAGTGATGCGTGAGATTATCGGCCACCACGGCGCGGAATTCGTCCGGCGTGAGCGGGTCCGCGGTGTCGAACAGCTTGCCCGGCAGCGCGGTGAACGGGGTGGACAGCAGCGTGGTGGGGCGGCCCCACTGGATCAGCGCCGCGTCCATTGCAGCCTCGATATCATCGCCCGCGACCAGCGAGGTGAGCGCCCCGGCACTATCGCCTTCGAGCTGCGCCTTGATCGCGTCAAATCCCTCGGCCGTCCGCGTAATCAGCACCACGCGGGTGACATGGCAATCCTCGATGAAAGCGCGCGCGGTCTCGGCGAGGTAATCGGCGAGATGCTCGCCGACAATCCACACTGTCTTGCCGCGCATCTGGTCGAGCCGTTCCTGCTTGGGCGAGCCGAACAGCTCGCGCTCGGTGGTCGAACGCTCGACGCTGAGCCCGCCCGAGGGCATGAAAGTTTCGCCGCTGACGGCGCGGTCGGCGAGGAAGAACACCGTCGCCTGCGCCACGTCATGCTCGGTCGGCATCTTGCCGAGATAGAGTTTCGAGAGCACTCCGCCGCCCACTTTCTTGGCCTCCGCTGCGATCTTGTCGGCAGGCAGGAAGGGCATGCTTTCGGGGGGGACACGCAGCAACCAGTCAGCGTCGGCCTCGGGCGTGGCCGGACGGTCGGCCCATTCGGGCGCGTCGAGGAACAGCCCGGCTTGGCGCAGGCGGGAAACCAGCGCGGCAGCGATTTGCGGGGTCAGCAGATACTGATCCCAGCTGCACTCCCCGTCGCCTTCGCGCGCGCAGGCCAGCGCCAGATCGCGCAATTCGCGCGGGTTGTTGGTGTCGTGGCTCATTTTGACGGTATCGTTGCGGGCCAGCCGCGCCAGCACCGCCTCGACCCGCACCCCGCGCCGGATTGCCTTGATCGCGGCGGCGTGGACAGCGTTCAGACGCTTGTTTTCAAGGATCAGCTTGCCGCGCCGTTCGAAAAGGCCGGGCTTGCCGCCGGTGCCCGACAGGCGGTCACCATCCACCGGCCCCGGCGCAATCGCGTTGAATTGCACTTCCGGGCCGAGATAGCGCGCCATGCTTTCCACCATAGCGCGCTGTCCGGCTTTGCTGACCGCGTAGTCGGCGCGGTTGGGATAGGCGACCGCAAGGTATTTCTCGCCGCCGAAATAGGACGAGACGTTGAGAATATAGCCCGATCCTTGCGCCTTCATCAGCGGCGCGACGTGGTGCATCAGGAAATAATTCGACACCAGATTGGCATCGAGCGTGTAGTTCCAGGCGTCGACCCCCATGTCGACCACCATGTCTTCCGCGCCCGCCACGCCCGCATTGTTGATCAAGTAATCGATCCGTCCGAAGGCCTTCAGCGTGGCATCGACCGCGCCCTTCAGGCTCTCGAAGTTGCTGACGTCCACATTGGCGAGGGTCTGCACCCGGCGTTCGACCCCGGAAAAACCGATGTCTTCCAGTTCGGACACGATTCGCGCGCGGGCAACCGCCAGCTCGCTCTCGCGCCGCGCGACAATCATCACCTTGCCGCCCGCCAGCGCCAGCAGCCGCGCCACCTGTCCGCCGATCCCGGCAGAGCCGCCGGTGATCAGTGCGACCTTACCCAGATGCAGGCCGGTGATGTTTTCGGAGAATCCGGGCATCGCCTTGCGCGCGCCGGTCGCCTCGCCAATGTTGCCGGGGACGTAGAGCGTGATTTCGCCGAGCTTGCTTTCTTTCAGCAGGATGCGCGCGGCATGACCTGCGGTGAAGCGGATATTTTCGGCTTCGGTGTTGGTGAAACGGACGATCTGGTTGCCCCACTCGGCTTGGCGGCGGCGGCCATGCGCGGTGTCGATGGCGCTCTCATCGCGCCAGATACGGATCAGCTGTTCGGTCGCGGCGCGAAGAATGTGGGCGTAGACATCGCCCTTCCCGTCGCTGGCATGGCTGACGAACACGAAGCGCGGCGGTTGCAGCAGGTTGTCGTGGCGTTTCCAGTACCGGCTCATGGTGCGGGCGAGCGCCATGCTGCCAGTCAGTTCGGCGTCCATCAACGCCTCGATCACGCTGTCGTCGGCCTCGGCCAGCGCGCCGGTCAGTTCGCCCGCGCCCAGCGTCGGCAGGAATAATGCCCCGCTGACCGGTGTGCCGCCCTTGGTGTACTCCTCCAGCGCGGTTTCCATCGCGGCGGGATCTTTGCGGTTGAAGCGGATGATGGTGAGATCGCCTTCCACCCCCATCGCCTTGCAGCGCTTCTCCGCAATCGCCACGTCGGCCTGACGCGGCAGGCCGAGCACCACTGCCGCTCCGCAGGCAAGCTGCACCTGCGCGATTTCCAACGCCTCTTCGAAGTTGTCACCTGCTGCGACCAACACGGCGAGGCCGGTGCCGTCCATCGATCGCATGGTCGGGCGTGCAAGGTAAGTTGCGCGCTCTTCCTTGCGCACGGTCATGCCGTGGGTAACCTCGAAATCATGGCCATTATAGGCAGCGCTCTCGTCACTGCCGAGGAACACGCAGGTGGTCGCGATATCGGTCGGCGTCGGGAACGTCTTGGCCTTGCCGTTCCCGCCGGTGGCGCGTTCGAGGCTCATCATGTCGAAGAACTGGTTGGCGGTGGTGCCAGATTCATCGCCGCGCGCGGCATCCATCGTGGCGAAGACGGTGCGGATGCGCTCGCTTTCGATGGGGCCAGGATAGACAAGGTTCACCCGGATACCCTTCGGCCCGAGTTCGAGTGAGAGTTCGCGGCTCCACGCGTTCATCGCCGCCTTGGGGACAACATAGGCCGCGCGGGCATAGTACGGCGTACGGCTGAAAATGGTCGAGACGTTGATGATCGACCCGCCTTCGGGGATGTGCGGCGCGGCGGTGCGCGCGACGTTGAAGGCGACTCCGAAGATGTTGCGCATCGCGTCACCCACGGTTTCTCCATCGGTGCTGCCCTGCTTCTGGAGCGCGGCGAGTTCTTCCGCCGACAGCGGCAATTGCTCGAGCGGCTGCTTCGGTCCGGCACTGCCGGCATTGTTCACGAGGATGTCGATCCGTCCGAACCGCGCGACCACTTCGGCGATGGCGGCGCGGACCGAGGCAATGTCTCCGCCATCGAGCGCCACAGTGGCAATCCGCGAAGGTTCAACCCCGGTCGCCTCAATCATCGCTGCGGCAGCGGCATCGGTGCGGTCCGGCGTACGGCCCGTCATCACCACGGTTGCGCCTTCTGCAAGGTAATGCGCGGTAATATGCCCGCCCAGATTGCCTGCCGCGCCGGTGATTACGGCGATCTTTCCGGCAAGGCGGCCGGTGGTGGTGGCAGGCGCAGCAGTAGCGGCTTTCAACTTGACCATAGCACTCTCCTCATAAGTGGCAGCAACGCTGTCGTTCGCTTGCCGGATCGTTCATTCTCTGGGGAGGAGCGCTAAGAACGTTTCAGGATTGCCAATGCGCAGGCTACGGCTCCGGTTCCCCGGCGGTGCTTCCATCCCCCATTGCAGCCCACGCTTCGAGCAGGGCATCGCGGCTGCGCAGGCCCATTTCGGGGAGTGCGTGATTGACAACATAGGTCGATCCAGCGTGCCGGTTCTCCCACATCGCCTGATGCGCTTCGGGCAATTCGTCCCAGCCGACCACCTGCGGTTCGGTCACTTCGAGCAGCCCGGCGGCAATCATGTCGTTCATCCGCGCGACTTCGAAAGCGTTGCACAGGTGGGTGCCGAGGATGCTGGCCGTCGGCATCAGGATCTGGCGCTGGCGGGTCCAAACCTGCGGCGCGTAGAAGGTAAACCGGCAGCCGGTGAGGTCTTCAGCGAAGATCACCCGCCCGGTGAAAGGCTTCACCAGCGAGGTCGAAATGCCGAGCGTGTCCTGCCCCGCGCGTTCGAACACCAGATCGGGATTGCCGCGCGGATTGTCGGATGATCGCAGGATCTTGCCAACCGCCGAACCGAACGGCTTCATCACGCGGTCCTGATAATCGCGCACCGCCGCCTTGAAGACCTCGATATCCACCTTGGCATCGGGCAGGCGCGGCATGGTGTCCGGCCAATAGAAATTCGCGCCCTCCCGCCGCCGGATCGCTTCCAAGCTGACGATGCCCTCGATCGCGTCTTCCAGCCCCAGCGATTGCAGGAATTCGCGCTGGCCGTCGGTGGTTGTGGCGATCACAGAACGCGCGTTGAAACGGCGCGCGGCTTCGATCATCTCAAGGCCCGTCTCGTCGAGCAGTTCCTTGCTCCCCGGCCCGTAATAGATCAGCACCGCCTCGCCGCCGCGCAGGGCCGCGCGGCGCAGCATTTCTTCGGGCGTGGCCGTTCCCGGCTTGCCCATGAAGCTGAAATGATAGCCGGACGACGCGCCGTAGAACGCCAGCGTGCCGCCCTCTGCCAGCAGTTGGAAGCTGCGCGGGAACGCCGTTTCGCCTGCGTGGCTGACGACATAATCGGCCAGCTTGCCGCTGTTCAGTGCCTTGTATTCCTCCACCAGCGGCGCGCCTGCGGCTTCCCACGTCTGCGCCTCCGCCTTGTCTTCCGGCACCACGCTGTAAAGATCGGCGAAGCGCGCATCCTTGCGATTGATCGCCCCCACCGCGCCTTGCGCGTCGGTGATGAAGCTGGCGCGCTCCTGCGAGGACACCAGCCCCGTCACCTGCAGTCCGGTGCGCACCGATGATCGCAGTGCATCCAGCCCCGTCCCCGTTGCCGCGCCTTCGACGAACAATGTCCGCCCCGGTGCAATCTGCAACGTGGTGAACAGGCAGCGGGCGATCGTGCCGAGGTTGAGCACATAACTCCCCGCCTGTTCAAGCGTCAGATCGGGCGGCAGCTTGTGCATCTGCGGTGCCTGGACGGAAAGAAACTGGGCATGGCTGCCAGTCTCGGTCTCATACCCCTGAATGCTGAAATCCGCATACATCGGATCATTGCCGACCAGAGGGCTGAGCAGGTCATTGGTGCCCGAATAGACCGTCACCAGATCGCCAACCTTGATCCGCCCTTGCGCGCGCGTTTCGCTGCCGAGCGCCGCGACCAGCGCGATGCCGCCCGATCCGGTGATCTGGACGTCTTCTTCGTGGCTGTCGAAGGGCGACACCGGGATGCCGGTCAGCGCCCAGATGTCGTTGAAGTTGACCTCGCTGGTTAGCATGTAGAGCAGCGCCTCGTTGGGCGCGGGCTCTGGCACTGCCACGATCAGCTCCTTCTCGTGGCTTGCGGGCGGGCCGAAGCGGGGCTGGCCGGTGTCGGGATCTCGGGCGATGCCAAAGGCATATTGGTGGCCGGGAATCGGGGTGACGCCGGGGTAGAACGGCGCTCCCACCGGCAGCAGATCGCCTGCTGCCTCAAGGGCTTGCGCACGCATTTCGTGCTCGGCGTCGATCCATACGCCGTCGCGCCGCACCGGTAGCGGCGGCGCGACTTTGTCGATGAATTGCCTGATGCCGGTTTTGCCGCCTTCGGGATCGACGATGGCTTCGGCGAACAGCCGCGCCTCGCGCGCAAGGCCTGCGGTGATCCCCTGTTCGAGCCCGGCACGTACGGCTTCGAGCGCCCGCGCGCCAGCCTGCCCACGCCCCGCCCAATCGAGTTGGCGCAGAATACGCTGGAGGAAATCGTCCTCCATCACGGCATCGAGGCTGACATCCGACGCCGTATCCCAGCGCGTGACCGCCGCCTGCCTGTCAGCGAAAGCACGGCCGAGCGTGCTCTCTGCGCCGTGCTTCACAAAGTCGCGCACCGCCGCGTGCGCTGCCGAAAGCGCATCCTGCGCGCCATCGACCAATTCATCGACCACACCAATAGCCTCGGCAGCTTCGGCATCGATGCTGCGCCCGCCGAGGATCAGGTCGAGCGCATCGCGCACGCCTTCGGCCCCACGCCGGTCGGCGAGCAGGCGCGGCAGGCGCTGCGTGCCGCCATAGCCGGGCAGCAACCGCAGACGGATTTCGGGCTGCCCGAACCGCGCCACCGGCTCGGCAATGCGGTAATGGCACGCGAGCGCGAATTCCATCCCGCCGCCCAGCGCCACGCCCTGCACCGCCGCGACGCAGGGCTTACCCATGCGCTCGATGGTGCGGAAGGCGAGATGGGCATTGTTGGGCAGCACCATCGCATCTTCAACCGAGTGAATTTCCTCCAGCATCTGGCGGATATCCGCGCCTGCAACGAAGGACGATGTGCCCTGCCCGGTGAACACCACCGCCACCACGTTATCGTCACGCGCGAGGTAATCGGTGACCAGCACCAGCTCGTCGATGGCGCGTTCGTTCAGCGCATTGACCGGCGGGTTGGTGACGGTGACGGTCGCGACCTGCTTGCCGGGCGCGACATTGTTGTACTGGACGAGGAAATAGCGGTGGCGATCAAACAGCGCCTGTTCGTCCGACAGGCGCTGCTTGCGCTGCCAATCGCCGATCACGGTGCGCAATTCGTCGAGCGCTTCCGGGTTGCGCAAGGTCGTGACGTCGCCGACATCCTCGCCTACCACCAGCGCGCGCACCATCCGGCGCATATATTTGCCGCTGCGGGTTTCGGGGAATTGCGAGACTTCGATGAAGTCGGCGGGAACCGCGACCGCGCCCTTTTCGGTGCGCACCAGATCGAACAGCCGGCGCTTGTCTTCGATCGTGAGTTTGCGCCCTGCGACCGGCACCACGAAGGCGAGCGGGGTGAGTCCTTTCTCGCGGTGCGGTGCGCCGACCACCAGCACATTGCCGACGGGGCTATCGGGCGCGAGCGCCTTGTCGCGCAGCACCGCGCCCTCGATCTCCTCGGTCCCCATGCGGTGGCCGGAGACGTTGATGACATCGTCCGAACGCCCGTGGAGCGAGAACGAGCCGTCTTCGTGCTGAATGGCAAAGTCGCCCTGGGTATAGGCCCACGCGCCCTTCCAGCGGCGCCAGTATCCGTCCTCCCAGCGTGCCGCATCGCCGCGCCAGGCGGGATCGACACGGCCATCCTCGATCTTGAAGCCTTCGATGTCGCCCCAGATCGTGCGCGCGAGATAGGGGTACGGCGCGGCGATAACGATTTCGCCCTTCTCGCCGGTTGCGGCCCGCCGCCACGGCACGCCGCCATCGCCACCGCGCGCGAAGGCGACGTCCGGCGCGGTTTCCGCGTCGGCATCCTCGACCCACACGTCACCGATGATCCACGGCAAGGGGTAGGAATGCGCATCGGGGCGCAAGGGAAAGTCGTCATTGGCGTAGAAATGCGTCCACGCGATACCGCCATGTTCGGTCGCCCAGTACGAATTGATGTAACGCGGCGTGACGTGCTCCATCCCGAAGGCCTGCACCGAAGGCGAAACCGGCTCGGCGCAGAAAGTCGCGACCCGCAGACAGCCCATGTCATAGCGCTGCAGTTCGGCGAGGTTGTCGGGATCGGACATCACCGATTTGAGGAAAGTCACCCCGGCCTTGAAGATCGCGACATTGTGCCGCTCGATCATTGATGCGAAGCGGCCCGCGTGCGGGAAGACAGGCGAGGCTTCGGCGACTAGGCTGGTCACCCGCGTCATCAACGGCGCGCAGATCAGATAGCTTTGCCCGGTGATCCAGCCCGGATCGGCGACCACGTAAAGAACATCGCCAGGGCGCGCGTCGAAGCTGACCGCCATGGTCTCTGCCACCCCGGCGGCATAGCCGTGCGAATGGACGATCCCCTTGGGCTTCCCGGTCGAACCCGAGGTGTAGATGAAGAACATCGGGTAATCGGCATCGACCGGCATCGGCTTTGACGAAGCCCAGATGGCGCGGACGAATTCCGTATCTGGCAAAGCCAGCAGATCGGCCTCGGTCTGAACCGCAAACCCGGCGGCGCGGGCCTTTTCCAGCACGGTGACCAATGCAGCGTCGGTCAACTCGTGGCTCCAGCGGTCACGTTCCTCGCGCCAGATTATGTCGGGCTGGTGGGTATGGCGGCAGACGATCACCGCTTCGACGCGGGGCGGCAAAGTGACGAGGCTGGAGGCAATCGCGATCCGCACCCGTGCGGCATCCGCGCTGGTGATGCGGCCTTCCGCGCCGAGTGTGATCAGCGCCCGCCCCACGCCGCGCATCACATCCGACCGATCGACCGTGATCTCGCCGGTCAGCGCTTCACGCACCGCTTCGACGATGGTGTCGCGATCCTGTTGCGGCAGTTCCAGATCGAGTCCGGAGAGGATTTCCAGCGCAGTCGTCACCGGGACGAAGTTGTCGAGCGCCGGGTCGGTATAGGCGTTCTTGAACGCGGCGACCTGCGCGTTGCGATAGCTGCCATCTGACGTGACGATCACCCGCGCGCCGGTATCGGCGATGCGGTCGGACAGGGTCTTGTCCGAAAACCCCCCGAACACTGCGGTATAGACCACGCCCAGCCGCTTGGCCGCTTCGGTCCAGTATATCTGCGGCACGATGTTGGGCATGTTCAATGCCATGCGGTCGCCCGGCTTCAGGCCGAGCGCCTGCAAGGCCACCGCGCATTTCGTCACTTCGAGCAGCAGCTTCTTGCGGCTGACGGTAAAGCAGTCGAGCGGCGCGCCCTTGCCACCGCCAGCCGACATGTCCCAGCGATCACCTTCGAAGATCAGCGCAGCTTCATTGCCGTGGCCGGAGAGCACATGGCGATCGAGTTCGGAAAAAGCGGCATTGGTGCGTCCGCCCACGAACCAGCGCCAGTGCGGCGGGGTGGAGCCATCGAAGCCGGTGTGCCACGGCGTGAAGTCCTGCGGAAGATCGGGGCTGACCGGCGCAGCGGTGGCAGCATCCCAGCCATGCCAGTTACCGTCCTCGTCCTTTGCCAGCCATGCACCGGCAGGGCCGCTATCCGGCACGAACCAGTGCATGTTGCGCGCGGCAATCGCTCCGTGGAAGTTGCCCGGGTCGGCCAATGCATCGGCACGCATCGACTCCCAGTCGGCGCGGCAAACCACACGATTGGCAGCAACGTCTGCCCCGGCAGTGCGCGCCCCGGCTTCAGGCATGGTGTTCTCCCCCAGAGTGTTCAAACCGCACCCGCCGATCCCCCAGCGCGCGCGGCTTGCAATTTATTACGCTGCCGATAGTCCTGCGGCAACATTGTGACAGAATTGCTTGTCGGGCATAACGCAGCAACGCTCAAGACGTTCCATCATGAATTGCAGCCCACTTCGATCGTCCTTCCGCAAGCTCCGGGCACGTAACTGTTTTTCAATCGGACTTGGTTACAGCGCAAGTGGGCGTCCGATACGGACCAACCGGTACGGTTACGATGACCCGCCGGTAAAGGTTTGCAGGCCGGAACTCCTCACGAGGACAAGCGATGGCGATGGGTTTTCTCAAGACTGTAAGGGATCAGGCATCGCGCAATGGCCTGGCGAAACGGCAATCCGCCCACGCCGCCAAGATGCCGTCGCTGCCTGACCGCGCCAATGTGCTCAGCGATGTCGAAGAGCTTGGCATCGGCATGTTCTGGGCGACCGATGCCAATGGTCATCTCACCTTCCTGTCGCAGCGCGCGCTGACCGATCTCGGGCTCGGCGCCGAAGACGTCCTCGGCAAACCGTTGACGCAGGTGTTCTGCGAGACGGAAGCCGAGCCGGGCGAAGCTCAGCAACGCGCGATCGGGTTCAAGCTCAAGGCCCATTCGAAGATCGAGGACCATGTGATCGCCATCGCTGCGGGCAATGCTCGCAGCGCCGAGGTGGGCACGCGGTGGTGGCGGCTGAATGGTCGGCCGCTGGTCGATGCATCGGGCACCTTCCTCGGCTATCGCGGCAGTGCGCTGGATATCACCAGCCAGTACGCCCACGACATGCAGATCGCGCGGCATTCGCAGGTCGATGAGTTGACCGGCCTCACCAACCGGCGCAAGCTGGGCCAAAGATTGACCGCCACTCTGGCCGCATTCCGTGCCAGCCAGCGCAGCTGCGCGCTGATGATGATCGACCTCGACCGTTTCAAGCATGTCAATGACACGATGGGGCACCCGGCGGGCGATGAATTGCTGAAAAAAGTCGCCGAGCGCCTCAAAAGCCTCGTCGGTGACAGCGGCGAAGTGGGACGCCTTGGGGGCGACGAATTCCAGGTCCTGCTACCCGACATGGATGATCGCGGAACACTGGGCGAGCTTGCCAACCGGATCGTCCAATCGCTTTCGCAGCCTTATCAGGTCAATGGTCGCCGGGCGATCATCGGCACGTCGGTCGGAATTGCAATTGCGCCTTACGACGGGGTGGATACAGATGAACTTACCCGAGCCGCCGACATGGCGCTTTATGCCGCCAAGGAATCGCGCGGGGGTACCTTCTGCTTTTTCACCACTGAACTTCGCGACGCGGCCAACAAGTACGCGAAGCTGGGCGAACGTCTGCGCGATGCGGTGGACCGCGGAGATCTCAAACTTGCATACCAGCCGCTGGTCGATCCGGTCAGCAACGAGGTGCGCTGCTTCGAAGCCCTGCTGCGGTGGCATGACGAACAGGAAGGCCCGATTTCCCCGGCCGATTTCATCCCGGTCGCGGAGAATGACGATCTGATCGTCAAGATCGGCGAAACGGCGCTGCGTCAGGCTTGCCAGGATGCGATGCAGTGGCCCGACACGATCCGGGTGGCGGTCAATGTTTCGGCCAAGCAGTTCGTCCGGCCGGGCTTCCGCAAGGTGGTGGCTTCGGCGCTGGAGGCTTCGGGCCTCGATCCCGCGCGGCTCGAACTGGAAATCACCGAAAGCGTGTTCGTCGGCGATCTTGAAGCGGTCGACGCAATTTTTCGCGATCTCAAGAGCCTTGGCGTCCGGCTGGCGCTCGATGATTTCGGCACCGGGTATTCCTCGCTCGCCTATCTCAAGCACGGACATTTCGACAAGCTCAAGATCGACCAGAGCTTTGTGCGCGGCTGCACTGAAAATGGCGACATCAACCCGGCAATCATCACCGCCATCGTCGCTCTGGCAAAGGCGCTCGATATGCAGACCGTCGCCGAGGGCGTGGAGGCCATGGACGAGCTGGAACTGGTGCGCGCACGCGGCGCAGATCTGGTGCAAGGCTATGTCTATTCGCCCGCAATCATGCAGGACGCGGTGCTCGCCAAGTTCGCCGACGGCACCATGCGGGTCAAGCCGAACGGCCCGCCGCGGCACCGGGCGGACCGCATCTCGATCTTCCGCAAGGTCGGTCTGATCCACGAAGATCACTATTACGACGTGATCCTGCGCAACCTATCCAAGACCGGTGCGCGCATCACCGGACTGGCCGGGGTGCTGAAGGGAACCGACGTGGTGCTCGATCTCGGCCATGGACAGCTGGTGGTGAGCAAGGTGGTGAACGCGACCGAAAGCAGCCAGGGTCTCCAGTTCGAAACCGCCATGATCAGCGACGGCAGCGGCGGGTTCATGACCCGGCATCGCATCTCGCCCTATTCGCTGGCCGAAGCGGGCATTCCGCTGGCGGCGCTGGGCGCGGGCAAGTTCCCGCTGGCCAAGTGGCGCGAGGGGCACAAGAGCCCGCCGGCCTTCGTGCAGCTGGATCTGAACGTATAGCCGCAACGATGCGCTCACGCGCGCTCAGGGCACCGCGTCAGCCGCGTCCGCGATAGGGGGCGACGCCCTGATCGGGCAGCCAGAGTCCTGCCGGCGGCGCGCCCGATTGCCAGAACACATCGATCGGGATGCCACCGCGCGGATACCAGTATCCGCCGATCCTGAGCCACTGCGGGCACATTTCATCGAACAACCGTACCCCGATGCCGACCGTCACATCCTCGTGAAAGCCGTTGTGATTGCGGAACGCGCCGAGAAACAGCTTGAGGCTTTTGCTTTCGACGATCGTTTCGCCCGGCACGTAATCGATCACCAGATGCGCGAAATCGGGCTGGCTGGTCACCGGGCACAGGGATGTGAATTCGGGCGCGGCAAAGCGCACCAGATAGGTGAAGCCGGGGCGCGGGTTGGGGACATAATCAAGCACCGCCTGCTCGGGCGAGGTCGGCAGCGGCGTGTCCTTGCCCAGAAACTGCGGGGCCGCGGAAGGGGGTTCGGGTGTGGTGTTCATGCCGCGCTGTTGCCGCGAATGGGGGATGGGCGCAAGAGGCTGGCTGGACGGGCGCGCAGTGCAATCCCTATGTGAGACAGCAATTGTTCAGCCGCCCCGCCCCAGAAAATCGACCAGCCCAGCCGATGACCCGCGCACCGATCCCCCTGTTCCGTCCCGCTGCCGCGCTTGCCGCGCTGGTCCTTGCCGTGCCGCTGGGGGCGCAGCCGCAGTCACCCGGCAGCTATTCGCTGCCCGAGCCGACCCCGACGCCCACGCCTGCCCCCGCCGGACCGGTGGACGAGCGCGCAGGCGTAGCCATTCCGCCGCGCGCCGTCGAAACCCCGCGGATCGCGCCAGTGCCGACGCTGACGCCGGAGCCGTCGCCCACGCCGCGCCCGCTTGTGGTGCCGCAACCCACCGCGCGCCCGGTGACGCCATCTGCCACCCCTGCCCCGCAAGCGGCTCCGTCGCCCGAGGTTCCGCCGCCGGCCACTGCGGACCCGCTGCCATCCGAGGTCCAGCCCGGTTTTGCGGGACTCGAGCAGCCCGCCAATTCCGCAACCGCACCCGCATCTGCCGAAGCCGCCACGCCTGCGCCCTCCAGTGCGCTGGGCCAGCAGGTATTCAGCTGGGCGTGGCTTGCCGGGGCGGCAGCAGTGCTGGCGCTGGGATTGGCCGGACTGGCATTGTGGCGGCGGCGCAAGCCCAAAGTGCTGAGTCTCGCCGCGCCGCTGGCGACGCATGCACCGGCTCCTGCACCGGAACTGCCACGTCTCGACCTTACGCTCGACATCACCGGCGCGACCCGCAGCGTCATGATGTTCACGCTGCAATACCGCCTGTCGCTTGCCAATCGCACGGACCGTGCGGTGAACGGCCTTGCCGTAGCGGTGCAGCTTGCCAGCGCGCAGAAGGGGGAGAGCAATGCTGCGCCGCCTGCTGCGGCCCGCCAACTTAACCAACTGGAGCGGATCGGGCCGCACCAGAGCCGCAGCGTGATCGGCGAAGTGCAGATGCCGCTGTCCGCGATCATCCCGATCATGCAGGGACACACCCCGCTGTTCATTCCGCTGGTGCATGTCACGCTCGAAGGCGAGGGCCAGCAGGCACTCGCGCGCAGCTTCGTGATCGGCAGCCCGAGCGGCGGCAGCGACGGCCGCGTCCAGCCGTTGAACCTTCATCAACCACCCGGCTCACTTCCCGGTCTGCGTGCAAAGGCGATCGCGGCTGCGGCCGATTGATTGCCCGCTGCCCTTGGCGGATCGGCATGGTGCCGCTAGCCTTGGGGAATGAACGATACTTTCTCTAGCCTTGTTTCGAGCGAGTGGTTGGCCGCGCATCTGGACGATCCGGGTCTTGCGGTGCTCGACGCCTCGCGCCACCTGCCCGCTGCGAGCCGCGACCCGGAAGCCGAATTCGCCGCCGCGCATATTCCCGGCGCGCGCCTGTTCGATCTGGCGAAGCTGGTGGACGACACTTCGCCCACCCCGCAGGCATTGCCGCGCCCCGATCAACTTGCCGCGCATCTTGCCGAATTGGGCATCGCACCGGGCAGCGCCATTGTGCTCTATGATGACAGCGCGGTCCGCACGTCCGCGCGGGCGTGGTTCATGCTCACGGCATGCGGGTGGCACAAGGTCGCGATCCTCGATGGCGGTCTGGCGAAATGGCGCGCCGAAGGGCGACCGCTGGAGAGCGGAACGCCCGAGGTTGCCCCGTCGCAGCCCGCCGCCCTCGTCCCGGCGAAACACGTTCGCCGCAAGGCCGATATGCTCGCCAATCTGACGATCCGGGCCGAACAGGTGGTCGATGCCCGCAGCGCGGACCGGGTCTATGGCACCGGCACCGATCCGGTTCATGGCGGCCCGATGGGGCGTATTCCCGGAAGTTCCAATCTGCCCTTCACCGCTGTGTTCAATGCCGACGGCAATTACAAGGCCCCCGATGACCTGCGCTCTGCCTTCGCCGATGCCGGGGTCGATCTCACCCGTCCGGTCACCACCACCTGCGGCAGCGGCGTGACAGCCAGTGTGCTGTTGTTCGCGCTACATCTGATCGGCAAACATGACACCGCACTATACGACGGCAGCTGGTCCGAATGGGGCGCGGACCCCGGTACGCCCAAGGCGCAAGGCCCGGATCAAGGACAGGCCACGGCATGAGCGGCGGCGGCGATGATGATGAGCACCTGAAGCCCGCCACGCGCCTCGTGCGGGGCGGCAGGCGACCGGAATGGACGGGGCCGGTGGTCAACCCGCCGGTGTGGCGCGCCTCCACCCATCTCTATGCCAGCGATGCCGAGCGGCGCGAGGCGGGCAAATCCAACACCGACGGCCAGTTCTTCTACGGCAGGCGCGGCGCGCCAACCCAGTGGGCGCTGGCCGAGGCACTGACGCAGATCGAACCCAGCGCGCACGGCACGGTACTCTATCCCAGCGGCGTCGCGGCGATTGCCGGGTGCCTGCTCGCAGTGCTCAAACCCGGCGACCGGCTGCTGATGGCGGACAATTCCTATGATCCGTCGCGCGGCATGGCGACGGGTCTGCTGAAGCGGTTGGGGGTGGAAACGACCTTCTTCGACCCGCTTGATCTCGATGCCTATCGGGCATTGTTCGCCCAGCCGGTCAAAGCGGTGTGGCTCGAAAGCCCCGGCAGCCTCACCTTCGAGGTGTGCGATATCCCCGCCCTTGCTCCCATCGCGCGCGAACATGGCGCGGTCAGCCTGATCGACAACACCTGGGCCAGCCCGCTCGGTCTTGCCGCGCTCTCGCATGGCTGCGACATCACCATGATGAGCCTGTCCAAACATGTCGGCGGCCATTCCGACCTGATGATGGGCAGCGCCAGCGCGGGGGAGCGATGGTATCGCGCCCTGCGCCGCACTGCGCAGGATCTGGGGCAGGTCGTCTCTCCCGATGATGCCGCGCTCGCCGCGCGCGGCCTGCGGACAATGGGTGTGCGGCTCGAAGCGCAGACGCGCGCGGCGCTGCGGATCGCAGAATGGCTGGAGCGCCAACCGCAAGTTGCGCAAGTGCTGTGTCCGATGCTGCCCTCGGCTCCCGGCCACGAATTGTGGCGACGCGATTTTACCGGCGGCTGCGGATTGTTCGGCTTCGTTCTCGCCAGCGATGATCGCGCGGCTGCGGCGCGGGTGGTCGATGCGCTCGATCTGTTCGGCATCGGATATAGTTGGGGCGGGTTCGAAAGCCTCGCCCTCGCCACCGCCCCCCAGGATTACCGCTGCGTGATGCGCAGCCCCGATGCCGCCGGCCCTGCAATACGCCTGTCGATCGGACTGGAAGACCCGGACGACCTGATTGCCGATCTCGCGCAGGCGCTGGCACAGATGGAGACTGCATGATCATTACCACCCTCGCCGCACCGCAAGCCACCGAAACTCCGGCTCCCGACGGCGACCCTACCCCCGCCGCCGACGGCGCAGCCGAAGCCACCCCTGCGCCCAGCCCAACGCCTGTCGAGACCCCCGAACCGGTCCCCGTCGAAGCGGTCGAGGCCGCGGATAGGCTGCGTGAAGGCGTCGCCGCGCAGAACGAAACGGCGGGCGCGTTCCTCGACCGGCTCGATCGGATCGCGGTTGAAGTCGGCGATATCCGCATCTCGATGTTCGATACCCTGCTGGTGGTGGGCGTCATATTGCTGGTGATCACCGCAGCGATTCTCATCAACCGCTTCGGGCGCAAGATGATCCGCGGCGTGAGCAAGTTCGACGAGACGCAGAAGCTGCTATCGGAAAAGATCCTGACGATCATCGTCTGGGCCGCCGCGTTTTTCGTCGGTATCGATCTGCTCGGCATCGATTTGACGGCGCTCGCATTCTTTGGCGGCGCCTTCGGCCTTGCCATCGGTTTCGGCCTGCAGAAGACCTTCGGCAACCTGATCGCCGGGATCATCCTGCTGATGGACAAGTCGATCAAGCCGGGTGACGTGATCGCAGTGGCCGATCAGGCGGGCCAGCAGACCTTCGGCCAGATTCGCAAGATTGGCATTCGCGCGGTTTCGGTCACGACGCGGGACGAACGCGAATATCTGATCCCGAACGAAAACCTGATGATCAATCAGGTCGAAAACTGGTCCTATTCCTCCAGGAACGTGCGCATTCAGGTTGAAGTCGGGGTGAGTTATGATGCCGACATGAAGCTGGCCGAGGAATTGATGCTGCAGGCCGCGAAGAAGTCCCGCCGGGTGCTCGAGACCCCTCCGCCGACCGCCTGGATGAACGGTTTCGGCGATAGCTCGGTCAATTTCACGATCCATTGCTGGATCAGGGATCCCGAAGAAGGTGTCGGCAATATCCGCAGCGAAGTGCTGAAGAACCTGTGGTGGCTGTTCAAGGAGCATGATATCGAGATTCCGTTCCCGCAACGCGATCTGAATATCCGGCAGAACGAGCAATTCGACCGGCTGATCGCGGCACTGGCGGAACGGGACGATCCGTCGCCCGACGCAGGACAATAGTTCCGCTTCGCAGCCGCCAAACCATTCTCGCTGGCATCGCGGGCCATGCGCGCGCATTTGCAATGCCATGCAGATTGGCACCATCTATCTCGTCGGCGCAGGGCCGGGTCCAGTTGACCTGCTCACCCTGCGCGCCGCCCGCCTGATCGAACAGGCCAGCGTCATCGTGCATGACGGGCTGGTCGGCCCGGATATCCTTGCGCTGGTGCGCCCCGATGCGCGGATGATCTCGGTCGCCAAGCAGCGCGCGCGCCACACCATGCCGCAGGACGATATCAACGCCTTGCTGGTGCGCGAGGCGCTCGCCGGGCATGACGTCGTGCGCCTCAAGGGCGGCGACCCGTTCATCTTCGGGCGTGGCGGCGAGGAAGCCGAGGCCGCTCGCGCGGCAGGCGTGTGCGTTGAAGTCGTCCCCGGCATCAGCGCCGCCAACGGCGCGGCGGCGGCGAGCGGTATCGCGCTGACCCATCGTGACGCCTCCAGCATCGTCAGCTTCGTCGCCGGGCAGTGCAAGGGGCTGGCCGAGCAGGACTGGTCCGGCCTTGCAGGCAAGGGCCGCACGCTGGTGATCTACATGGGCGTTTCCACAGCGGAACAGATCGCCGACAAGCTGATGGCCGATGGCCTCGCCCCCGGAATGCCGGTTGCCGTGATCGAGAACGCCGCGCGCCCCGAAATGCGGGTGCTGCGCGGGTTGCTCGCCGGATTGCCGAATCTGGTGGAACGCGAGGCGGTGAAAAGCCCCGCGCTGATCGTGATCGGCGAAGTTACCGCGCGGGATAACGTGACGCTCGTCGCGCTTGCCAAGGAGGCAGCGGAATGAAAATCCTCACCGGAAACGACCTGCGTTCGGGCGCTGTGACATGGTGGAACGGCACCGGCTGGTCGCTGTTCGTCGACGATGCGGTCGACGTGGGTGATGAGGCCGAGGAAATCCTCGCCCGCGAAACCGCTGCAAGGCGTGTCAACGTGCCCTACGCCATCGAAGCAACAATCGACGCCGCCGGACACGTCCGTCCGGCGCATATCAAGGACCGGGTGCGCGCACTCGGCCCGACCGTGCGGCGCGATCTCGCCGTGCCGACTGCCGACAAGACCGGCTGGGACTGGGTGATCTGATGTACCAATATGATTCATACGATCAGGCGATGGTCGATGCCCGCGTGGAGGAATTCCGCGATCAGGCGCGCCGCCGCTTGGAAGGCAAGCTGACCGAGGACCAGTTCAAGCCGCTGCGGCTGATGAACGGCCTGTATCTGCAACTCCACGCCTACATGCTGCGCGTGGCAGTGCCCTATGGCACGCTCAATTCGCAGCAGATGGAAGCACTGGCCGACATCGCGGAAAAATACGACCGCGGCTATGGCCACTTCACCACCCGCCAGAACATCCAGTACAACTGGATCAAGCTGGAGGACGCCGCCGATATCCTCGCCGATCTCTCGCGTGTCGAGATGCATGCGATCCAAACCAGCGGCAATTGCATTCGCAACATCTCGTCCGATCACTTTGCAGGCGCTGCTGCCGATGAAGTGGTGGACCCGCGTCCCTATGCCGAGCTGCTGCGCCAGTGGTCGAGCTTTCACCCCGAATTCACCTACCTGCCGCGCAAGTTCAAGATCGCGGTGATCGCGTCCGAGAAAGACCGCGCAGCGATGCGGTTGCACGATATCGGCATCCGGATCGTCCGGAGAGATGCGGGCGAAATCGGCGCACAGTTCTATGTCGGCGGCGGGATGGGCCGCACGCCCATGATCGCGCCACTGGTGCGCGACTTCGTGCCGCTCGATCAGCTCATCACCTATGCCGAGGCGTGCCTGCGGGTCTACAACCGCTACGGTCGGCGTGACAACAAGTACAAGGCGCGGATCAAGATCCTCGTCCATGAATTGGGCGCAGCCGAATACACCCGACAGGTCGAAGAAGAATTCGCGCATATGCTCGCCGTGGGCGTCGAACCGCCGCGTGAGGAACTGGCACGGATTGCGACGTATTTTGCCGATCCGGCGTTTGCGGAAGGGCCAAAGACGCTCGACCGGTCGGACCCCGATTTTGCCTTGTGGGTGGATCGCAACACCCACCGGCACAAGCACGACGCCTATGTCTCCGCCGTCATCAGCCTCAAGCCGGTCGGCGGCATTCCCGGCGATGCGACCGCCGATCAGATGCGGCTCGTGGCCAAGCTGGCGCGCGATTACAGCTTTGACGAGCTGCGCGTGATGCACACCCAGAACCTGCTGCTGCCACATGTGCGGATCGCCGATCTCCATGCGGTGTGGACGGCGCTCGACCAAGCTGGCCTCGGCGCGCCGAACATGGACACGATCGAGGATATCATCGCCTGCCCCGGGCTCGATTATTGCAGCCTCGCCAACGCCCGCTCGATCCCGCTCGCCCAGCGCATTTCGGAACGGTTTGCGCAGGCTGGCCGCACTGAAGTTGTCGGCGAGTTGAAGCTGAAGATTTCCGGCTGCATCAATGCCTGCGGACACCACCACGCGGGCCATATCGGCATTCTCGGCGTCGACAAGAAGGGCACCGAGAACTACCAGCTCTCGCTCGGCGGATCGGAGGCGGAGGACGTCAGCCTTGCCAAGATCACCGGCCCCGGCTTCGACGAGGACGGCGTGATCGCCGCAGTCGAGAAAGTCACCGACGTCTACCTCGCGTCCCGCACAGATGGCGAACGCTTCCTCGATACCTATCGCCGCATCGGCATGGAGCCGTTCAAGGAGGCGCTTTATGGATAAGGCCCGCGATCTCGGCACTTCCCCCGACGAGGTGCAGTTCCGCTTCCGCGATGACGAGCCGGTCGATCACGGCACGGTCACCGTCGATGCCGCCATCGACCAGTCCAACGCCGCTGCCGTGCGGATCGAACCGGGCGACGACACGCGGCTGCTGCTGCCGTTCCTCGACCGGCTGGCGCTGGTGGAGGTCAACTTCCCCAGCTTCGGCGACGGGCGCGGCTATTCCGCCGCCCGCATTCTGCGCGAGGCTGGCTACACCGGCGAATTGCGCGCGGTCGGCGACGTATTGATCGACCAGCTTTCGCACATGCGGCGCTGCGGGTTCGACAGCTTCGCTCCCGACAAGCGGCTGGACGAAGAAGACGCGGCCCGCGCCTTTGCCACGTGGGACAATGTGTATCAGCGCGCAGCCGATGCGCGCCGCACGATTCCGGAGCAGCGCCATGAAGCCTGACACGACCAACGCCGCCACCGATCGCACCCGCGACACGCTCGACCTAGCGCCGCGTTTTACCGAGCATGATGCCTTGCGGCTCAACCGGATGTTTCGTGGTTCCTCGACGCAGGAAATGCTCGAAGCGGTGATCCGCGACGGGCTGGCGGGCGATCTCGCAGTGGTTTCCAGCTTCGGCGCGGAAAGTGCGGTGCTGCTGCATCTGGTCGCCAGCGTCGATCCATCCGTGCCGGTGCTGTTCCTCGACACGGGCAAGCATTTTGCCGAAACGCTGGCCTACCGCGACACTCTTGCAAAGCGGCTGGGCCTGAACCTTGTGATCCTGACCCCGGATGCCGACGATCTGGCGAAGCGTGACGATACCGGCCTGCGCTGGTCATACGATCCCGACGGCTGCTGCGAAATCCGCAAGGTAAGGCCGCTGGCAAAGGCGCTGGCGAATTACGATGCCAGCTTCACCGGGCGAAAGGCGTTCCAGTCCTCGACGCGTGTTAACCTGCCGCGGTTCGAAGTGGACACATCGGACGCGCAAGGACGGCTCAAGATCAACCCGCTGATCGATTGGGACGCGAGCCGGATCGAAGGCCATTTCATCCAGCACGACCTGCCGCGCCACCCGCTGATCGCGCAGGGATACCCCTCGATCGGCTGTTCGCCCTGCACCACCCAGGTCGCGCCGGGCGAAGACCCGCGTTCGGGGCGGTGGAAAGGCTGGGACAAGACCGAATGCGGCATCCACAAGCCGGGCGAGGAACCGTTTTTGTAAGGCGCTTTCGCCTGCCACAGCAATGCGTTAAGCTGCCGCGATGCTCGCTCTGCTTCTCGCCGCTGCGCAACCGGTCGAACCTGCACCTGCGCCCGATTGCTCCTATGACCTGGAAGCTATGCTGGCGCTGGATCGGAATGCGTTCGATCAAACGCTGCCGGACGGCGGCTGGCGCAGCCTTTACGAGCGCGGCTGTTATGCCGAAGCGGCCGAGCTGATCCGGTTATGGCGTCATGAAAAGCGTGATCACGCCAGCATTCTTTACACCCATGAAGGACAAATGCGGGCTAATGCCGGCCAGACCAGACAGGCTATCGCCTTGCTGAAGCTGACCTACAAGCCGGCTGACCAAGATGCCGCTGGCTGGAACTTTTTTGTTGATGGGACGCTCGCTTTTCTCGCTCGCGACAAAGAGGCTCTCTTGACCGCCATGAAGCGATTGAGGGCAGTTCCAAAGCCTTCAAGCCTTAGAGCGTTTTCCCCACGTTCTGACTCGGAGGGGATTCCTTTGCGGGCGCGGTT
>NZ_JAMWYX010000024.1 GCF_024305245.1 Erythrobacter sp. | reverse complement strand
GCAGCGCGCTCACCGCTGGCATCAGCGGCGCGGCGGGCTTCGAGCACTTCGAGGAAGCTCGCCAGCCCGGCCCGGAACCGGGTGTCGGCAAGGCTCGCGGCGCGCTGCAACTCGTCGCGCTCCCTGATCGCAAGCTGCGCTTCGGTGTCGGCAGCGGCAACGAGGCCATAGGCCGCCTCGGCATCGCCCAACGCCCGGAACACCGCGCCGCGATAGGCGGCGAAGGCCGCACGCTTGTCGGCGGCGGCGGCATCGATCCCGGCGCCCACACGTCCGAAGTCGAGCAGCGGACCGGCGATCCCGGCGGCGAGCGTGCCGACCAGCGAGTCCTCGTCGAAAATATCCTCCGGGTCGAAAGCGAGCAGGCCGATCACGCCGCTCAGCGTCAGGCGCGGGAAGCGGGCGCGGGCGGCGGCGGCAAGATCGGCATCGCTCGCGGCGAGATTGGCAGCGGCGGCGGCGACATCGGGCCGGTTGGCAAGCAGTTCCGATGGCAGTGCGGCGGGTGCAGAGATGGAATCGGCCAGCGCGCCCGGCTGCGACAATGCGGCGTTGACGCTGGCGGCATTGCTTGCGGTCAGCGTGATGAGCCGCCCGACGATCCGTGCGCGTTCGCTGGCAAGCGCGGCGAGCCGCACTTTGGATCCGCTTGCGGCAGCCTCGGCCCGGACCCGGTCGAAGCCGGGCGCGATCCCGGCGTTTTCGCGCACGCCAGCAAGTTCGGCGAGTCGACCGGCAGCGGCAACATCAGCTTCGATCGCGGCGGCGCGCGCGTCCAGCACCCGCCAGTCGGTCACGCTGGCAGCAATTTCGCTCAACAGCGCGATCCGCACACCTTGTGCCTGCGCGCTCGCCGCATCGATCCGGGCGAGCGCGGCGCGCTCCTGCGCTTTCAGGCGGCCGAAGATATCCGCGTCCCAGCTGGCGGTGATATTCGCCCCGTAAAACGTCTGTTCGGCCGGGATGATCCCCTGTTGTCCGGCGGCGCCGAACTGATTGGGGTTGATGCGGTTGCGGGTCACATCGGCATCGGCGGTGAGGTTGGGCAGGCGCTCGGCCCCGGCCCGGCGCGCGCCCGCACGTGCAGCTTCGATCCGCGCGGTCGCTTCGGCGAGGCTCGGAGCATTTGCGAGCGCGGCTGCGGACAGCGTGCGGTAAGCAGGATCACTATCCGGCATCAACGCAGCCAGCTCGGCACCGGGCGCAGCATCGGGACGGTAGAAATAACTCTCCGGCAGGTCAGGCGCCGGAGTGGCGATCCGGGGTGCAGGCCCGGCCACGCAGGCCGCCAGCGCAAGCGGCAGCAGTGCGACCGTCGTCAGCCGACGCAGGACGAGATTGGCGCGCGGCATCGCTCAGTTCTCCCCGTCCGTCGGCGCGTCCCTGGCGGGGATGAAGGCATCGACCTGCTGGCCGACGCGGAAATCGTCGCTTTCGGGCAAGGCGTAGATCAGTTGCAGCACCCGCACGTCGACGCGTTCTGCGGCGCTGTTGGTGAGCGAGCGCTTGGGCACCACCTGCGGCTCGGCGCGCACAAAGGCCGCGTTGACGTGGAGTTCGGCCGCCCCGCGCGGGCTGACCACAGCGGACGCGCCGAGCTTGACCCGGGCGGCTTCGTTCTCGTCGATGTCGATGCGCACGTGCAGCGGATCAGTCTGCCCCATCTGGATGAAAGGCTGGCTGTTGGCCCCCCCTTGGGTCGCGACGAATTCGCCCGGGCGGATGTTGACGGCCAGAATCTCTCCCCCAATCGGCGCACGCACGGTCAGGCGATCGATCTCGGTCCGCGCGGCGGCAGTGGCAGCTTGAGCTGCTGCCAGACGTGCGCGGGCTAGGCTGAGGCGGCTGGTCGCTGCTGCTTCCTCGCCCTCGGCACGGATCACTTCTGCGCGGCTGACGGCGGCGGGATCGGTCAGGCTGCGGTAGAGGTCGAGCTGCTGGCGAGCGGTGCGCTGGGCCGCGATGGCCTCGCCGATGGCGGCGCGTGCCTCGCTGATCGCGGCATCGGACTGCGCCAGAGTCGCGCGCGCGGCCCGCGCATCGACGAGGAACAACACTTCGCCCTGTGCCACCTTGTCGCCCGGCTTGACCCGCACGTCGGTGACGAGCCCGGACAGCGCCGAGCCGATGTCGATCACCTCGCTCGCGGGCTCGACGATACCCGCCCCCGCCACGCGCGCCGCATTGGCGAGCGCGCCGACTGCCTTGGGCGGCTGTTCGGCGGGCTGGGTTGTCGAGCGATCAGGCAGGCCGAAGAAGATCAGCCAGACGGCAAGCGCCACGCCGATCAGTGCGATGAAGGGGAGGATCTGGCGAGCAAAGCTTAGATTGCGGAACATGGCGTCCTCGGCAGGTTCGAAAGGGGGAGGGATAGGGCAGCGATAAGCGGCAGGGCGGGATCAATGACCATCGGGCATCTCCTCGCCGTCATGGGTGACGCGTCCGTCTTCCAGCACGATGATCCGGTCTGCGAGGTCGAAGATGCGATTGTCATGGGTGACGATGACGCAGGCACGATCGGGCGCGACCGCGACCTCGCGCAGCAGGTCCATTACCCGGCGACCGGAACTGGCATCGAGCGCAGCAGTCGGCTCGTCACACACCACCAGACGCGGCTCGTGCACCAGCGCGCGGGCGATGGCGACGCGCTGCTGCTGCCCGCCCGAAAGCTGGCGCGGGAGCTTGTCCGCCTGATTGCCGATATTGAGCTTGTCGAGCAGCACCTTGGCGCGCTCCCGCGCTTCCTCTCGCGGCATCCCTTGCGCGATCAGCGGCACGGCAGCGTTGGACGCGACATCGATTGACGGGATCAGGTTGTATTGCTGGAAAATGAAGCCGATGTTGTTGAGCCGGAACTTGACCAGTTCGGTATCCGATAGCTTGTAGATGTCGGTGCCGAAGACCTTCACCTCACCCTCGGTCGGCCACAGGATTCCGCACATGATCGAGATCAGCGTGGTTTTGCCCGACCCGCTTTCGCCCACGACATAGGTCATCTCGCCCGAACGAATATCGGCATCGATCCCGTGGAGCACGCGGATGGTGGTCTGCCCGGTTTCGAAGTCGCGGGTGATGCCGCGCGCGCAGATCGCCGATTCAGGTGCGCAGCCGCCGATGGCTCTGGTGTCCATGATGGCTCCCTCGCTCACCTGAACACCGAAGCCGGTTCGGTCTTGAGCACGCTGCGGATCGCGATCAGGCCGGTGATGGCAAGGATGATGACGACCGCGATCAGGCTGATCAGCGGGATCTGCCAGGGGATGTAGAAGCCCTTGAAGAAGGGATTGGCGCTGAACCCTTCGATGAAGAGCACCGTGCCGACCACGCCCAGCGAATAGCCGATGGTGCCGACCATCCCCGCCTGCACTGCCACCATCTGCACGATCTTGGCATTGGTGACGCCGATTGCCTTCAATGCGCCGAACTGTTTGATGTTGTCGCGCAGAAACAGGCTGAATGTCAGGCCCACGATCGCAATCCCGACCACAAAGCCTAGAAACACGGTGATGCCGAAATTGGTCGGGATGCCGGTATTTTCGATGATGAAATTGACCCCCGCCTGCG
>NZ_JAMWYX010000023.1 GCF_024305245.1 Erythrobacter sp. | reverse complement strand
ATCGGAAAGCGCCAGTATCAATTCCTATGCGATTACCGCAATCCATCACCCGGTCAAGCACCCTGAAGTTGGACGCCACATCATATTGCGCTGCGTTTCGCGAAACAGTTTTGCGCACTTAGCGAATCCAGTCAGAGCGTCTTTATCCGCTCTCTTAAGGGTGGCCACCTCTGCAGAGATTGCGCGATTTTGTTCTTTTGCAACAGCCAGTCTGCTGGTCACCAGCGCCGACAGTCCGCGGCTATCTTTGGCGAGACAACGGTCTGAAGCTTTCGCTCAATCGAGCCCTGTTGTTGATCGGCCGAGAAGCGGCAGGGCGTGAAGCTCCGCCCAGCGCCGGAGTAATCGACAGTCGGAACGTCAAAACCACCGAGAGCGGCGAGCCTCGGGGTTATGATGCCGGCAAGAAGACCAAAAGGCGCAAGCGCCACATCTTGACCGACACGGATGGCAATCTGGTTCACGCAGTGATCAACACCGCCGACATCCAGGATCGAGGCCCGCCCGCGAACCCATGCGATTCGCCTGATTTTTCAACACTCCTGGCCCGATGCCAAGAAAGTTCACGTTTCTTGGTTGAACCGTTCAGCAGCGGGATCACCGCCACAAAGGGCGTTGACCAGAACCGAGCTTCGCACCACGCGTGCGCGGCTCGCCCGATCCAGTGATAAGCATTCCAAGGATTCTGCATGTCTCCCAAGCCGATCCGCAAAGCCGTGTTCCCCGTTGCCGGTCTCGGTACCCGATTTCTGCCCGCCACCAAGGTGGTTCCCAAGGAACTGCTTCCGGTGGTCGACCGTCCGCTGATCCAGTACGCGGTGGACGAAGCGCGTGAGGCGGGGATCGAGCAAATGATCTTCGTCACCGGGCGCGGCAAGACCGGTATCGTCGAGCATTTCGACATCGCCTTCGAACTCGAACAGACGATGGGTGAGCGCGGCAAGGATCTGAGCGTGCTTGACTGCACGCGGGCGACCCCCGGCGATGTGATCGCGGTGCGCCAGCAGGTGCCGCTGGGCCTTGGCCATGCGATCTGGTGCGCGCGGGCTATCGTCGGGGACGAGCCGTTCGCGATCTTCCTTCCGGACGAGTTGATGGTGGCGCGCGAAGGCGGCAGCGGCTGCATGAAGCAGATGGTCGAGGCATATAACGAGGTGGGCGGCAACCTGATCTCCGTGCTCGAAGTGCCGATGGATCAGGTGTCGAGCTACGGCGTGATCGAACCGGGCCCAGCGTCAGGCGCGCTGACCGAAGTGCGCGGGCTGGTAGAAAAACCGGCAGCTGCCGACGCGCCTTCCAACAAGATCGTTTCGGGCCGCTATATCCTCCAGCCCGAAGTCATGCGGGTGCTGGAAACCCAGGGCAAGGGGGCGGGCGGCGAAATCCAGCTGACCGACGCAATGGCGAAGATGATTGGCACGCAGCCGTTCCACGCGGTCACCTTCGACGGTGCGCGGTATGATTGCGGCAGCAAGATCGGGTTCGTCGAGGCGACTCTGGCACTGGCGCTGGCGCGCGAGGATATGGGCGCACAAGTGCGCGCGATCGCGATGGACCTGCTGAAGTAGGATTTGATTGAGCCTGCGCTGACTACCGGCACACACTCGCTTTCAGGGCACTGATATGCAGGCTGGCTACCCGCCGTTGCGTCGAAAACCGATCCGCTTGAGGCAGCGTTGTCAGGGCAACAGGTAATTCTTGAGCCGGTGCAGCGGGTTACGCGCACGCGCCGAAGGCGCGGCTCGGATCAGGGGCGGATTTGCCCCAGCGGCAATTTTGGGCCAACGCGGACGACTGTCATAGAGCGTTTTCAGGTGCCTATAGACGTACGCCCAACCCTGCAAGCGCCCGAGAGCAGGGCGATTGCTTGACTGGCGTACGAGGGCTAAATATCCGCCATTGCCCTATACGTCAGTGGCTCAGACATGGCGTGTATCACGACCTTGCAGACCGTTGTCGAACTGCCCGAGGTCCAGCGGCGCGCCCAGGCCATCACGAACGATGGCGAACGCATGAACCTGGTCGACTAAACCGCCGCTAATCCGGAGGCGGGCGTGTCGCTGGGCGGAGGATTACGCAAGATGCGTATCCCGCGTGCAGGTGCCGGCAAGAGCGGCGGCTACCGCACCATTGATGTGTTCGGTGGCAGGCGTCTGCCAATCTACCTGATCACTGTCTTCGCCAGGAATGAGAACGATAATCTGACCAGGGCCGAGCAGGCAGCAGCGGTGGAGCTGAGCAAGACCCTGATCGCAACCTATGGAGATCGATGATGAGCACGGCTTACGAGAGCATCATGCAGGGACTGAGCGAGGCGCTGGATCATGCTCAGGGCAAGGATACCGGCACGCGCATCCACACTATCGAGGTACCCGTTGTAGATGTCGCGGCGATCCGGGCCCAGACAGGCCTGTCGCAAAGCGCGTTTGCACGCAGCATCGGTGTCGCCAAAGGCACACTGCTCAACTGGGAACATGGGGCAGGCAACCGACCGGTCCTGCGCAGGTGCTGCTGGCGATGATCGCCCGGAAGCCCTCGCTGGTCAGCGAGCTTTTGCGCTGAGGCCAGTATGGGATTCATCAAGTGTCAGGGCCTAGGCGGCCTCGACTTTACCGGTGAGGCCAACCTCGGTTGCCTCGAACGACTGACCATCACGCGAGATCAATCGGACTTCAAATTGCCTGATCCTCTGTGGTTCCGCCATTCCTTCGCAACATTGAGCCATGGATGGTCGTCGGATGCCTCGAAATGTCTCGTCTCGCCGTCGGCGGCGCGGAAAACAACAAATAGCTCGGCTTGGGCTCGATCGTCATGACGTAGAGGGCCGGTTGGGGGCACGACCTTGTCGGTCTCAGGATCATACGCGAGGACCATATCGCCGACTTCAAGCCTTTCAATCGCGACCAGCCCACTCGGACTAAATCGAGGCGCCCCGGCAACAACGCACCCGCAGGCGCGTCTCAGCTCCCCCAGTTTGCCGAGCTTGCCGAGCTTGCTCAGGCCGGGACCCAAATCGAAGCGGCCAACACCTTGCCTGCGGTGTCGCGCTGCGAGAGGAACATGCAATTTGCGGCAGCACCGCCAGGATTCAATTCAAGCGCAGCCGTGCCCAGGAACCCTCCAACGTCCCCAGCCGTGATGCCGCTGTCGGATTTTCAACCTGAAACGAAGATCTCGTTGTTCTCGCTCGAAGTACAAAGAGTGTCGCCCCCGCTCGAAGTGGGAACACAGGTGCCCAGACCTGTTGGGTCAAACGCATTTATTAGATCGTCTGCGACGTCGGCGTAGTCGGGGCTTAGCCCCCGTCTCCTGACGGTCTGCGGCCTAGCCGCGTCGGAGCGGCTGCCACCAGTGCTCATTATCGAGATACCACCGCAGGGTTTGGCGCAATCCGGTCTCGAACCCCTGCTGAGGGGCATAGTCCAGCTCGGCTCGCGCCTTGGTCTCGTCGATCGCGTAGCGGCGATCATGGCCAGCGCGGTCGGTGACGAAGGTCTTGAGCGTCTCGGTCCGTTCGCCCCGCGCAGCCGGCGCCGCAGGATAGCGCTGCGCCAGATCAGGTATCTCGGCAAAGGCACGGTCAACTTCGGCGCAGACCGTATCGATCACAGTCATGTTGGGCAGCTCGGCCCCGCCACCAATATTGTAGGTCTCGCCGGGCTGGCCACGGAGCAGACAGGCCTCGATCCCGCGGCAATGATCCTCGACATGCAGCCAGTCGCGCACGTTCATCCCGTCGCCGTAGATCGGCAGATTGCGCCCGTGCAGCGCATTCAGAAGAAACAGCGGGATCAGCTTTTCGGGGTACTGGTAGGGCCCGTAATTGTTCGAGCAATTGCTGGTCGTGACTTCCAGCCCGTAGGTGTGGTGGTAAGCGCGCACGAGGTGATCGGACGCCGCCTTCGAGGCTGAATAGGGCGAATTGGGGGCATAGGGCGTGATCTCGGAGAAGGCCGGATCATGCGGCCCCAGTGAGCCGAACACTTCGTCGGTCGAGATGTGATGGAACCGGTGGGGCTGGCCGCTGCCCGTCAGCCAAACGGCACGGGCAGCCTTTAAAAGGCTGTTGGTGCCCAGGATGTTGGTTTCGATAAAGGCATCCGGCCCGCTGATCGAGCGGTCGACATGGCTCTCGGCGGCGAAGTGGATGATCGTGGCGATGTCGTGATCGCGCAGCAGCTGCTCGACCAAAGCAGTGTCGCGGATATCGCCTTCGATCAGCTCGGCATTGGCCGCACCTTCCAGCGTGGAGCGATTGCCAGCATAGGTCAGCGCATCGAGCACGATCACCCTGTCGTCAAGATGGTGCGCATTCCAGTAATGCACGAAATTGCCGCCAATAAATCCGGCCCCGCCGGTCACAAGCACGTTAGCCAAGTTTTGCTTCCTCTTCGAGCATCAGGCGCAGGTTTGCGCGCCAGGGCACCGGCGC
>NZ_JAMWYX010000022.1 GCF_024305245.1 Erythrobacter sp. | reverse complement strand
GCCCCCACCTCCGCCAGTGGTCGAGGCCGTACCCTACCGCCCGCTCCCGCCCGGCGGCGCGCATTACGTGATGAACATTCCCCCGCGCGGGCCTGACGGGCGCCGCGTCACCATCAACACCGGGCTGAACGACGATCTTCTGGTGTGGCATCTGCGTTCGGCATGGAATGTCGCCGCGCTCAATTGTCTGGCGCCCGAATACGAGCCGATCCTCACTGGATATCGCGCGTTCCTCACCAATAATGTGCGCCCGTTGAAGGCGGTGAACGACCGGCTCGAAAAGGAAGTCGCCCGTCGTCATGACACACGGCGTGAGGCGATGGTCGCGCGTGATGCCGCAGTGACGCAGGTCTATAATTTCTTCGCGCTGCCGGCTGCGCGCTCGGGCTTCTGCCGCGCCGCGCTGGATGTGTCGAACCGGGCACTGGCGGCACCGCCGTCCGATCCGTTGAACTTTGCCCGCACGAATTTCGATGCGCTGCTGATGCCGTTCGAAAGCTTTTTCGACGAGTACGAGGCGTATCAAGCCGCCTCGGCCGAGTGGGATGCGAAGTGGGGCGCGATGTACGGAGCCTCGCAGCCCGGCTGGATCGCGGTTCAGCAGGCGCGTGCCACCGGCGTTCCGGTGCCCGGCGTCGCCGATCTTTCGGCGCAGGGCGTGCAGGTGCAGACGGTGATCGATCCGGAGACAGGGGTGGCGGTTCCGGTCATCCCGGTGGACGAGAACGTGACTTCACAGCCGGTGGTGCAACCGATCTCCAACGATCCGAAACCCGGCGCGGAGAGCTGACCCGGCGGGCAGCGGGCGACAAATGCCGTTGCAAGGGCGCGTGCTTCTCGCTAATGCGCGCGCTCGCCTGACCCATCTGGTTTTTCGCTGAGAGCGGGGCAGGCCAACCTGGAACGGGGCCGTAGCTCAGTTGGGAGAGCGCGTCGTTCGCAATGACGAGGTCAGCGGTTCGATCCCGCTCGGCTCCACCAGGATTTGATTTGGCCCTCAGATGCCGGGCGGCGGACGTCCGTCCACCTTGGCTTCGCCGCATAAGCGGCGACGCGCCGTCGCGCTTGCGGCCCGTTGGGCCGAGGTAAACCACCAAACCGTTTGTATTGCGCTGTAACGGCGCGCAGCGCCGCAAGGCCGGAGTCGAAGCCGAAGGCGCAGACGTGCGTAGCACACCTGCACGGCCGCCGCGCCTAATGGCGCATATTGCGCTCGCGCAGGCGAGCGCCTAACAACAAGACGCGCCAAGGTAACGGGAATGCGGTTCGATTCCGCAGCTGTCCCTGCAACTGTAAGCGGTGAGTATGCGGTGCGTGCCTTTCCATCGGAAGGGCAGCCACTGGAGCAGCGATGCTCTGGGAAGGTGAGCACCGGATATGCTGATCCGTGAGCCAGGAGACCGACCGGGGCGTGTCGCTCTTTGCTTGGCTCAGGGATTGGTCAGGCGCGGAAAAAACACTTTCGTTGTGAGCGGCATCGCTGGGCTGTGAGGGATGGGATCCCCTCGCGGCCTTCATGTTGCTGATGACGGGAGGAATCCGTGAAGAATCTGAAATTGTTGAACAGCGTCGCTGGGGCGGCGCTGGTTTGGGCTGTGCCTGTGTCTGCGCAGGCCGATCCTGCGGGCGAACAGGGCCTTGATCGGATCGTGATCGCCGACAGGAAACGCGCCGACATCATCGTCAGCGCCAGTCGCTCTGGCGATATCTTGCTACCGCAAGACTACACCGGATCGGCTCTGGTGATCACCGCCGAACAGCTCGAACAGCGCCAGACCCGCGATATTGCCGATGTGCTGCGCGATGTTCCCGGCGTGGCCGTGGCAGGCGTGGCGGGGCAGACCCAGATCCGCCTGCGCGGTTCTGAAGCCAATCATGTGCTGTTGCTGGTCGACGGGATCGAGGTTTCCGATCCCTTTGCGGGCGAGTTCGACATCGGCACGCTGCAAGCCGAAGTTGGTGCGCGGGTAGAGGTTCTGCGGGGACCGCAATCGGCGCTCTACGGGCCGGACGCGATCGGCGGTGTGATCGCATACGAAAGCGCCAGCGGGCGCGCTGTGCCGGGTTTCGCGGCGCGGATCGAAGGCGGCACGGACAACACCATCAACGGCGCGCTGCGTTACGGCGCGGCAGGCGATAGCTGGGACGCGGCGCTTTCCGCCGTGGTGGTCAGCACCGATGGTCAGGCCAATGCGCGTGGCGGCACCCGCGACATCGGGCGCGACAGCTACACCGTGTCGGGAAAGGGTGCGGTCGAAGTGTCGGAAGGCCTGCAACTGCGTGCCGCCGCCCGCTTCATTCGTACCGAAGGCCGGTTCAACGATAGCGACTTCGATCCCGCCAGCCCGACCTTCGGCTTCACTATCGATTCGCCCGGAACGCGCTTCACCAATGAAGCAGTCTACGCCCTGATCGGTGCGCGGGGCGAGGCGCTGGACGGGCGCTGGACCCATGACCTTTCCGCGCAGGTGGCCGATATAGCCCGCGACACCTTCGGCCCGTTCGGTCGCTCGAACGGCAGCGAGGGCGACCGGGTGAAGGCATCCTATGTCTCCGCCTTGCGGCTCGATGCCGCGCACAATCTCACCTTCGCGGCCGATTACGAGCAGGAGGGCTTCCGAAACACCACGCCGGGCGGCTTCGCCTTTGGGGGACGGCGCGAAATCGAGCAGATCGGCTTTGTCGGCGAATACCGCTACACGGGCGCGGTGTTCGACCTTTCGGCAGCACTGCGGCACGACATCAATGATCGGTTCCAGGACGCCACCACCTTCCGCATCGGCGCGGGCTATCGCCTCACAGACACCACCCGCCTGCGCGCAGCGGCAGGGTCGGGTGTCAAGAACCCCGGCTTCTTCGAACTGTTCGGGTTCGTCGACGGGCGCTTCATCGGCAATGACGCCTTGCGACCGGAGAAATCGACCGGCTGGGAAGTCGGCGTGGATCAGGACATCGGCGACTATGCGCGGCTCGCTGTCACCTATTTCGACAGCGAGTTGGAGGGCGAGATCTTCACCATCTTCCCGGCCCCCACCTTCATCGCCACCCCGGCCAACCGCACCACCCAAAGCGATCAACGCGGCGTTGAAGTCTCGTTCAATGCCCGACTCGCCGACCAGTGGAGCCTTGATGCGGCTTACAGCTACATCGATGCCGAGGAGAACGGCGTGGAAGAAGTGCGCCGCCCTGAACACATCGCCAGCACCGCTCTGACATGGACCGCGCCCGGGAATGCCGCCTCGGCCACGCTGGTGGTGCGGCACAATGGTGCGGCATTGGACGATGCCTTCACCGATCCCAGCTTCGTGCCGGTGCGGGTGCGGCTGGATGATTACACGCTGGTCAACCTCAACGCGCGGGTGGCGCTGGCTAAGGGGATTAGCGGCTTTGCCCGTGTCGATAACCTGCTCGATGAACGTTACGAACAGGTGTTCAGCTTCGTCTCCCCCGGTCGCTCTGCGGTCGTCGGCGTCGAAGCGCGGTTCTGACCTTAGGCCCCCTCCCTCACCCGGGGGAGGGGGCATTTTGCCATTCCCCTCGCATTCGCAGCAAAAATTGCCTATGCGCCCGCCATGCATTTCCTCGACCAAGCCAAGATCTATGTGAAGTCCGGCGGAGGCGGCCCCGGGGCCGTCAGCTTCCGGCGTGAGATGTACGTCGAATATGGCGGGCCCGACGGTGGTAACGGCGGGCGCGGCGGAGACATCGTGTTCGAAGCCGTCGCCGGCCTCAACACCCTTATCGACTTTCGCTATTCGCAGCATTTCAAGGCTCCGCGCGGCGGGCATGGCATGGGCAAGGACCGCACCGGCGCTAGCGCCAAGCCGCTTGTCATCAAGGTGCCGGTCGGCACGCAGATCCTGTCGGAAGACAAGGAAGAGGTGCTCGCCGACTTTACCCAGGTGGGTCAGCGCGTCGTCTTCCTCGAAGGCGGGATGGGCGGGCGCGGCAATGCCAGCTACAAAACCTCCACCAACCGCGCCCCGCGCCAGCACCAGCCGGGCATTGCGGGTGAGGAGGCGTGGGTTTGGCTGCGGCTCAAGCTGCTGGCGGATGTGGGCCTTGTCGGCCTGCCCAACGCGGGCAAATCGACCTTCATCAACGCGGTTTCCAATGCCGGCGCGAAAGTCGGCGATTATGCGTTCACCACGCTGGTGCCGAAACTGGGCGTGGTGCGCCACAAGGCACGCGAATTCGTGTTGGCCGACATTCCGGGCCTGATCGAAGGCGCGGCCGAAGGGGTGGGCATCGGTGACCGTTTCCTTGGCCACATCGAACGCTGCCGGGTGCTGATCCACCTGATCGACATCACCGGCACCGATGATGCCGACCCTGCCGAAGCGATGCAGATCGTCGAGGAAGAACTCGCCGCCTACGGAGCCGACCTTGAAAACAAGCCCCGGCTGGTGGTCTTGAACAAGCGCGATCTGGCCGATCAGGAATTGGTCGACGGCTTCCGCAAGGAACTGCTCGACGCCGGAGCGGACAAGGTATTCGCGGTTTCGGGCGTGACCGGCGCAGGAATTCCGGAACTTCTCGACGCGGTGCTCGCTTATCTTCCAGACCGCACCGCCACCGAGACCAAGGCTGCAGCCGTCGAGGTGGTGAACGAGGAGGATGGCGACGCGAACGCGTGGTCGCCGCTCTGACCTGACTGGCGGCGCGAATGCGCTGCATCGACTTATGAACAACCGGGGATCCCCATGAAGATCGAAAGTCTGCTCGACTTCCGCGACATCGAGAAATGCCCGCGGCTTGTCATCAAACTCGGCTCGGCCCTGCTGGTGCACCCCGACGGCGCACTGCGATACGAATGGTTGCGCAGCGTGGCGGTCGAGGTCGCCGGCGCGCGCGAGCGCGGGCAGGAGATTATCGTTGTATGTTCGGGCGCCGTGGCGCTTGGCGCTTCGCTACTCGGTCTGCCGGGCGGCGGGCGTGAAACGCTCGCCCATGCGCAGGCAGCGGCCTCGGCGGGGCAGGTGTTCCTGATCGCGACCTGGGCGCAGTTGCTGGCCGAACACAACCTCGTGGCAGGGCAGATGTTGTTGACGCTCGACGATCTCGAAGGCCGGCGCCGTTACCTCAACGCCTCGGAAACCCTGCGCGAACTGCTGGCACGCGGGGCGGTGCCGATCATCAACGAGAACGATTCGATCGCCACCAGCGAAATCCGCTTCGGCGATAATGATCGCCTCGCTGCGCGGGTGGCGCAGGCGGCCTCGGCGCATGGCGTCCTCCTGCTGACCGACGTCGAAGGGCTGTATGATCGCGATCCGGCCCATCCCGACGCCGAATTCCTGCCCGAAGTGCGCGGCGTGACCGAGGAAATCCACCAGATGGCGACTGGGGAATCGTCCTCGGGCAAGGGCTCTGGCGGGATGACGTCCAAGCTGCTCGCCGCCGAGATTGCCGAGCGGGCGGGCATCGCGCTCGCCATCATCAAGGGGGTGGACGATCTGCCGATCGCCTGCGCCATGGCAGCGGGCCGGGGCACGCTGTTCCTGCCCAAGCGCGACGACAATGCGTGGAAAAGCTGGATCGGCGGGCGGTTGCGATTCAACGGATCGATCCGCGTGGATCGCGGCTGTGTGGACGCGCTGCACCGCGGCAAGAGCATCCTCGCGGCGGGGATCATCGGCGTTTATGGCGAGTTCGAACGCGGCGATGTGATCAAGGTCGAAGGGCCGGATGGCAAGACCATCGCCAAGGGCATGATCGAATATGACTGGGACGAATGCGACGCGATCAAGGGATTGCGCAGCGAGGAAGTGGCCGATCGACTTGGCCACCTGCCGCGCGCCTGCGTGATCCATCGGGATCATCTGGTGCTGCTGTGAGCCTGCGCCCGTGAGCCTGCGCCCGTGACTCTTCTGGCCATCACCGGGACAACCGGCTTTGTCGGCAGCGCGGTGCTGGATGCGGCTCTCGCGGCCGGGCACCGGGTGAGGGCGCTGGCGCGGCGCGAACAGGCGGCGCGTGATGGTGTTGAATGGGTGCGCGGCGATCTTGCCGATCAGGCGGCGCTGACGGCGCTGTGCGCAGGATCGGACGCGGTGATCCATCTCGCGGGGATGACCAATACGCCCGATCCTGCCGACTTCGAGGAAGCGAACGTCACCGGCACCGCGCGGGTGGTGGAAGCGATGCGGGCTGCGGGCGTGAGGCGGCTGGTATTCGTTTCTTCACTTGCCGCGCGCGAGCCGAAGCTATCGGCCTATGGTGCGTCCAAGGCGCGGGCCGAAACCGTGGTGGAGGCGAGCGGGCTGGACTGGACGATCATCCGCCCGCCCGGCGTCTATGGCCCGCGCGACATCGATTATCTCGACATGTTCCGCACCGCGAAATGGGGCTTTGTTCCCCTGCCGCCCGGCGGGGCGAGTTCGATCATCCATGCCGATGATCTGGCCGATCTGCTCGTCGCGCTGACGGCCAACGCCGCGCCGACGCGCAAGCAGATTTACGAACCCGATGACGGACGCGAGGGCGGGTGGAGCCACAAGGAATTGGCCCAGGCGATCGGCCACGCGCTGGGCAGGCGCAGCGTGTTCGCCCCGCACCTGCCGCGCGGGGTGCTGGATGCCGCTGCTGCCGCAGACCGGCTTGTGCGCGGTGATCGCGCGAAGCTGACACCCGACCGGGTCGGCTATATGTGCCACCCCAACTGGGTATCGCGGTTCGATCGCAAGGTGCCTGCCGCTGTGTGGCAGCCGCGCATCAGCGGTGAAGAGGGGCTGGCAGCGACGGCGAGGTGGTACGCCCGCGAGGGCTGGCTTTAGCCGACAGTCCTGTCCTCTAGTCGTCTACAATCTCCATCCGAAGCGGAGGCTTCCGCGTAGCTTCTGTTCCAGCACCGTTCGAATGCCTCGAGCACATCAATGTTGAGTGGCCATTTAATTTTGATCGGGCTGCCGTCGTTGCGAACTGCTTTAGAGCGTTTTCCGCTCATTCTGGTTCATAGCCGCATGATCTGAAGTAATTGG
>NZ_JAMWYX010000021.1 GCF_024305245.1 Erythrobacter sp. | reverse complement strand
TCCTCGAAGTGCTCGAAGCCCGCCGCGCCGCTGATGCCAGCGGTGAGCGCGCTGCGGCGGCACTGGGCCGCGCTGCACGCGCACGCATCCTGCTGTGGCAGGCGCTGGGCGGGGAAATCAGAACAACGCGACCCGGCCGCTAAGCGGTATCGCATTCGATAAGACAAGCGTTGCCGACCATCGAGCCAGAATCGCGCCATGTTTTCCGGCAAGTCTGGAACGCCAACAGCGCAGCCCCAACTTTGCTTAAAAGCAGGATCTGACATCGAGCATGCCAACATCTTTCAGTGCCTGAAAGGCAGCGCGCAAGCGCAATAGCTCGGAAAATGCAGAACTCGCTGTAAGACTATCAATCAGGGGCCGCAAATCACCGGCCGCACTGCAGCGGCCCCACCTGCCACAAGGCGACGGCGGCGCTGGCAATCGTAGTGCCCCATCGCCCGCCATTGTAACGTGCATCCCAGCGATAATGCCGCAATCGGGACTGTCTCTTGGCTGCACACTATCACCATGAAATGGGTAATTCGTTTGACCCAGCAATCAGCTTGGGGGATGGGCTTTCATCATGAGCGCAACCGGATCCAGCATCGATCAATTATGATTCTCCCACGGATCTTGAGGACTAATCCGAGATATGGAATCCTGCTCGCGCTAACGGCCATATCCGTCGTAAGTGCTTCGGCTCTGGATTACGTGGGCCTTGCACCATGGGCATCTGTGCTTTCGAATGAAACGCCGGACGTTGTGCGAAAAAGCGCAGAACCAGAGGCTTCCTTCCTGACGCTGTCCGAGTTCATCGAACGTTCGCCTGGTGAACGTGGGGAAGTGAACGCGCTTAAGGGCAAGGGCCTGATCACATCTAAATTGGCGGCTCTACAGGATGCGCCAGCTGCTGGGCCGCCCTTCCAGCGAGCGCTGGGCAAGATTTTTGACCCCGAGCCTTTCGACATTGCGGCGGCAGAAGAGAACCCCATTGTGTTTCTGACTGCGCCGATTGCGGGTATTGGAACGCCCGAAGGGTTGGTGCCGCTTGGATCAGCCACGGGTGCATCCTCCGGATTCCCTTCCGGAGCGGGCAGCATTCCTGGAAGCTTTGCTGTTGCTCCGCCAATTTCCTCTTCCCCTGGCGGCGGCGGTGGCGGTGGCGGTGGCGGTGGTGGAAGCGACAACCCGGCGCCGCCATCCATTGGCGCCGTACCCGAACCAAGCACATGGCTGCTGATCCTGATGGGCTTCTTCAGCGTCGGGTTTGCGCTTCGCAGGAGACAGGCGCCTGCCATGCATCGGAATGAGCCGGTATCCTCGTGACCCGGACGCTTTTGGGCATCTGCGCTGGCATAGGACTTGTCATCGCGCTCTTCTTTTTTCCAAGATTGTCGGCCGGGGAAGAGCGCGTCGCCAGCGACCCGAAGTCCGCTGGCGAAGTCAGCCGTCCTCCTGGCAGCGATGCTGTAAGACGAGCGGCCATAGCGTCACATGAGACCGAGGCGGCCGCACTAGCAGGGTTGATGCCGGCCGGCGTTAAGTCAGTCTTGGCCGTGACCAAAACTCTGAAGCACGGCGATTTCGTTTGGGACGACCAAGGCATCCCTCAGGGCCCCGTCCATGTCTGGGTTGATCTTCGGCGGCAGACAATCTCTGTCTTCCGTGCGGGCCATGAAATCGGCTCATCGATCATTGTATACGGCGCAGGAGAAAAGCCGACGCCGCTTGGATCATTCGAAGTTTTGTCAAAACATCGCCACTATCGTTCGCGACGCTATGACGCAGAAATGCCTTACTCTTTATTCATCACCAGAGACGGCATCGCTCTGCACAGTTCTGTGTTGCAGCCCCGTCATGCGACACATGGATGTGTGGGGTTGCCCGACGAATTTGCACGGCGGCTGTTTGAACTGGCCGACCTAGGCGCAGTCGTAGACATTACCCGCTCGGATCCGGAGATCATCGAACGTTTCGTGAAACGTTCGCAATCTTCGGTTCGTTAACCTTGTTACTCAAGGACCGCTTAGGCTTGGACCTGCAATGATGCCTTCCTGACCAAGGAAGGATCAAGACAATTAGGGTCTCTCGTGCCAAAAGGTTCTGCGTGCTGCTTGCAGCCTTGATCGCTCTGCCAGGAATGGCGGATCGTCTGAACAATTTCGACGAAAGAATAGTAGCCGCACACAATCGCGAGCGCGCAGCCCTTGGCGTACCCGCTCTGGAATGGGACCCCAAGCTGGCTGCGGGGGCTTCGGAGTGGGCTGACCATCTCGCTACATCAGGAAGGTTTGAACACTCTCCAAACTTGCCCAATCGTCCGCGGGAAGGCGAAAACATCTGGGGCGGAACCAGAGGCGCATTTCCCCCCGAAGCGATGGTGCATCTCTGGGTGACCGAGAAAGTCCACTTCGTCCCTGGGGTTTTTCCACGCAACAGCCGCTCGGGGCGTGTTCAGGACGTTAGCCATTATACGCAGCTGATTTGGAAAGAAACCACCCATGTCGGTTGCGGGGTCGGACAGGGCGATGGAGAGGATATTCTTGTGTGCCGCTATCGCCAACCTGGAAACGTAATCGGGAAGCGCCCGCTATAGCTCAGTCAGCAATCAAAGTGCCGGCTAACTCGTCAGCCAAGAGTGATCCCTGCGCTCGGTCTGCTTGCAGTTTTGTTGCCGTTTGAGGCGAGCTATGAGGCCCCGGGTCTGCCGGGATTGCGATATCACCTTGCGCCTGCTGCCGCTGATCGACCGGCGGTTCGAACGTCACATCAAACCCGACAACATCAACGCCGTGAAGATAGCTCGCAGCTGATTTCCACTGCATCGCTTGATGGATATTATAGTCACGATCGAGGGTGAATACCTGATCGAAGGCCCGCCTCTTTCCCCACGAACCAGACCAGCGGTAGAAAATATGGCTGCCAATCGCTGCAACCTTATCAAGCGAGGAGGCCCAGTATGGGCGCACATAGTTGGCATGGTAATGGGTCGCCATGCCCACTGATGGTTCGACCGCGCCGGACAATGCAGCAAGGGCGATCTGCCGGGCAGACTGCCATCCGTATCGGCTTGGCCTGCGGTAGAGACTGCCATCGCAGGTAAACGTGAACTGACACCCGGTCACGCGGCTCGAACCTTGCATGACAACCTCGCAAACCGAGTTGGGAAAAGCCGGATGGCGGACGCGATTGAGGATGACCTGCGCCACCGCCCGCTTACCCACCGCGCTCTCAGTCGCCGCCTCATAGTGGATTGCAGCCGTCAAGCAGTCGGTTGCCGACGCCCGCGCGAGAAACCATTGCTGCTCAAGCGGGAGAGAGAGTGGCAGAGCCGCCTCTAGCTGCTCCGACGAAAATGGCGTGCGCAGATTGGCTTCGCGCGCATCTATTTCTGAAAGCGGCTCAAGCGACGAAGGCGACAGATCGATCAACGGACTGGCTGGCTCCGCCAGCGAAACCCGCAGCACCGGTCCGCCATTGCCCGTCCCCGGCGCGCTGGGGACCGCCGAGCTTTTGGGCAAGGTTGCCGCCGCAAACAGGGTCATTATTGTCAGAACAAGGCGTGTGAAGGTCATCATTTTTAGCTTCTCGTCGCCCATTACCTTGCCGTGTGTAACGCATGTGGAACGGCCGCAAGCAACTGCTGTGTCCCGCCGCGTGCCGAAATGGCACTTCCCCCGGGCGCTCGATTGCGGCATCACGCCGCCGAGGCCAAGGTGGATCAAGGGTGTACCGCCTCTTAGAAGGCCATCAGACGAGGTTTGCAAGCTGCTTTAGGGCTGCCCCTCATAATTGGATATAAATTCCATAATGTTAGAGTTCCATCTTTGGATCGATCGTCCGGGAAACATGGGAGGAGAGGCGCTCGGTCTCACTCACGTAGTGCGTGTGTCGTCACGTGCACCCACTTTTGGATCGATTCGCCCGAGCGAAATTCGAATTGGGTCAGTGTGGAATGGATGCGCGACCGGATCGTCAAGCTTGTTACATTACAACTCGGATTAACCGATAGGGCCTAGGCAAGGGTTGCCAAATGGACGTGCAGTTGATCGGCGCCCGATCGCTTCGCGTTCGCCCATGTCAGAACAGGCAATAGCGGCCTAGCAATTGGAGAACGTATGAAAAAGCATCCTCAACAAAGCGTTGTCGTAACTGGAGGCGCTGGATTTCTGGGATCCTATATTTGCGAACGCTTGGTCGACAGCGGCAGCGACGTGATTTGCGTCGACAACTTTTTTACCGGCAACAAGGACAACATATCGCACCTTATTGGCCGGACCAATTTTGAGCTCCTCAGGCACGATGTGACCTTCCCGCTCTATGTAGAAGCGTCCAAGATTTTCAATTTTGCATGTCCGGCAAGCCCAATCCATTATCAATTCGATCCGGTGCAGACGACGAAGACGAGCGTGCACGGAGCGATCAATATGCTTGGTCTTGCCAAGCGCACGAAGGCCAAGATCCTGCAGGCATCCACATCAGAGATCTACGGAGATCCCCTCGAACATCCGCAACGGGAGGAGCATTGGGGTAACGTCAATCCGATCGGCCCGCGATCGTGCTATGATGAGGGCAAGCGTTGTGCCGAAACCCTGTTTTTCGACTATAGGCGGCAGTTCGACATGCCGATCAAGGTTGTAAGAATTTTCAACACCTACGGACCACGCATGCGGCCCGATGACGGGCGGGTCGTGTCCAATTTCATCGTCCAGGCGCTGCGCGGTGATCCGATAACGATTTATGGTGATGGCATGCAGACGCGGTCATTTTGTTATGTTGATGATCTAATCGACGGCATTCTGGCAATGATGGAAACGGGAGATGACGTGACAGGCCCCGTGAATCTGGGTAATCCCAATGAATTCACGATGTTGGAGCTCGCTGAAGTGATTATTGCGGAGACAGGATCGAAATCCAGGCTAGAGTTCAGGCCGCTCCCGCAAGATGATCCCAAGCAAAGAAAGCCGGATATCTCTCTGGCCAAGGGCACTCTCGGTTGGGAGCCCAAAACCCCGTTGCGCGAGGGGATTCGGAAGACCGCTGCCTATTTCGAAAAGGTTCTTGAAGACAATCCGGAAGCCTCGGCCTACTCGTTATAGGGCGATCCCTGCCTTTATACTGACGGAATTGGTCCCTCCTCACCGATAGCAAGGGATTCGGTGCGCGCATCATCGAGCCATCGCGCCAACGAAAGGGAGGGTGACAGCAGGCCCTCTTGCGACTTTAAGTTTCGACATGATCAGAATATGTGCTGCAAACGTCTCAGATTAGAACGCATTGAATGGTATCGTGATGCGAGATTGGCAAAGCGATCAGTCCATCCTATTGCGATGACGAACAGGGGGCTTGAGAGGAAGTTATGGAAGGTACGGCTAGGGCGCAGCCCACGTCCCGCATGCTGACTGAATTTCGCGCCAGCACAATCGCCTCGTTCGCGGTTCTGGCTGCCGGCATTGCCCTGTTTGCCATTCCAACGCTTATCTTTGTGATCCAGGAATATTGGTCCCGAGAAGACGGTGCGCACGGCCCGATTGTGTTGTTTACGGGATTGTGGCTGGTTTGGCGCCAATGGCATGATGCGATAAGTGCCCGGGAGATCCCTTCCGGCATTCGTGTGTGGGGCAGCCTTTCGCTACTCGTCGCATTGCAGGTCGCCGCACGCATCACGCAGATTGTCGAACTCGAAGGGTTCCTGATGTATGGATCCCTCATCGTCGTTCTTTACGCCTTCGTTGGCGCGGAGGTTCTTAAGCGACTCTGGTTTCCAATCGTCTATATCGGCTTCATCTTCCCGCCGCCGGAAACGCTGGTGGCAGCGGTAACCGTACCGATGAAGATGTGGCTGTCGGTTGCCGCCATTCGGTTCCTCGATTTGTTTGGTTATCCTATTGGCGGTGAAGGTGTTCGCATTTTCATCGGCCAGTATGAGCTGCTGGTAGCGGCCGCGTGCGCGGGGATCAATTCGATCATTTCGCTGTCGTCCATATCGCTTTTCTACATCTATGTCCGGCATCAGGCTGAATGGAGATATGCAGCGCTACTGGTGCTATTTATCGTTCCCATTGCGCTGCTTGCAAATTTCGTGCGCGTGTTGATCCTGATCCTCCTGACCTATCATGCGGGTGAGGCTGCGGCCCAGGGTTTCCTACATAATTTTGCGGGGATCGTGATGTTTGCTGTCGCGATTGCGGCCGTCTTTGCGCTTGATAGTGTTCTGAAGCCAGTCTGGAACCGTGTTTTTCCAAGCAGCGACCGGGGGGACTTACATGCCTGAAACATCTCCTTCGGTCGGCGTGGAACAAACGCTTGTTTCGCGGCGCAGCTTGCTGATCGGAGCCGCATTGGCCGCAGCATCTGGGGTTGCATTTGCGCGTCAACCGGTGCCGACCCACCCAGTCATCGAAAAAGAGGCGTTCCGCAGCTGGATCCCAAAGGAAATCGGCCCCTGGAGAATGGATACGGCGAGCGGTATTGTTCTGCCTCCTCAGGATGCCCTAAGCGACCGGCTCTACGACAATCTGGTAACGCGCACGTATGTTTCTGCTGAACAGCCGGCGGTGATGCTGCTGTTGGCCTACAACAACATCCAGGATGGGGTCTTGCAAGTCCACCGCCCGGAGATCTGTTACCCCGTCGGCGGGTTCGCGCTTAGCAACTCACGGCAAGACGATATCGTCATGGGCAAGAAGCCAGTGCCTGCAAATTTTTTCACTGCGACCGGCTCCGGCCGGGTCGAGCAAGTTGGTTACTTCACGCGCGTCGGCAACTCTTTCCCGCGAACCTGGGGCGACCAACGCCTGTCAGTCATCAAGGCGAACCTGGCGCAGGAGGTGCCTGACGCCATGATGATGCGGGTCTCGGTTCTTGCTCTGGACCAGGGTCAGGCACAGAGCGTTTTGTCCGACTTCTGCAATCAGTTTTACCTCAACTCCGATGTCATGCTGCAGCGCCTGCTGCTCGGTCCGAACACGTAAGGTGATCAAACCATGAGACTTAAATACACTGCTGCTTTGTCGTTGATAATGCTGGCCGGGCTCTCCGGCTGCAACCGCGAGGCGACCGGGCAGGTCGCGGCGGTCGTGAATGGCGACGAGATCACGCTTCAGGAAGTGAACGCCGAGATTGCAGGCCTGCAATTACCCGAGTCCGTTGACAAAAAGGTCATCCAGCAGCAGGCAATTCAGCGCATCTTGGAACGCAGGTTACTCGCACAGGCCGCCGCTGAAGAAGGCATGGATTCGAGCCAGGATTACCTCATCCGCGAACGCCAGCTGCGCGACAATCTTCTTGTACAGCTGCTAGGAGAGCGTCTGGAGCGTACAACCAAACCGCCCGAGCCTGCAGAACTGGATCGCTATATTGCGGAAAACCCGGGTCTGTTCAAAGATCGGAAGATCTTCTCGGTTGACAGGATCCAGTTTCCTGCGCCTGCCGACATGAATAAACTGAAATCGCTCGAAGACGATCACTCGATGGCGGCCGTGGCCACTCGTCTGAGCGGAATGGGTATCGAGTTTCGGCGCGGCGAGGGGCAAATTGATACTGCTGCAATCGGTCCAGCGCTCCTGAAACAACTTCTTGCCCTCCCCCCCGGTGAGCCATTCGTGGTTCCCGAAAATGGTATAGTGACGATCGGCGTGATCACAGGTGAGCGAACCGCTCCGCTCGCCGGGGAAGACGCGCGCACCCTGGCGCTCCGATCGCTTCGTTCAAAGCAGGTGAATGATGCGGTGCGACAGCGGCTTGAGCAGGCTCGTTCGAAAGCCGAGATTTCGTATCAGGCCGGATTTGGCCCCCCAGCAGCAGGGGAGCAAGGCAAGAAGGTCAGTGCAAGCGAATGATGCGCATCTTTCCCAACGCAATGTTGGTTTTCCGAAGCGCTATCGACCGATGGCTTCGCCGCGCTCAGTTGAACAAGGATTAGCCTAAAGCCGATGAAGGTTCTGTTCGCCCTGCCCGGTTTCCATCGCTACGAGCGCGGCGCTGAAGTGGCTTTGCTTTCTGTTGCCGACGCGCTCGCCGAGACGGGCGCAGATGTGACTGTCATGGGTTCAGGGTCGACGCGCGCCAAATCGCGCTATGACTTTGTCGAAGTGCCATCGGTGCGCCGCGAGCGTTTTGAGCGATTTCCCTCCTTTCCTCCCTTACGAAGCGAAACCGCTTGGGAAGATGCGACTTTTGCGCTCGCGATGATGCGGGTCTATCGGCCCGAAAATTACGACTTCGTTGTCACCTGCTCCTTCCCGTTCACGCACTGGGCCTTGCGCCGCCGAACCAAGCGCGCGCCGCTGCAAATTTTTGTGACACAAAATGGCGACTGGCCGGCTTTCTCAAATGATGGTGAGTTTCGCACGTTCCGCTGCGACGGCCTCGTTTGCACAAACCCGGACTATTATGAGCGTAACAAGCAGGTCAGGAACTGTGCGCTCATTCCCAATGGTATCGACTTGCACAAGTTCGCACCCGGGAAGAGCGAGCGTGAGCGGCTGGGATTGCCGCTTGACCAGCCTATCGTGCTGATGGTCAGCGCCATGATCGAGAGCAAACGGGTTCTTGATGGCATCAGGGCTGTAGCAGAACTTGACGATGCGGTTCTCGTGGTCGCTGGCGATGGGCCCTTGCGAGGTGAGGCCGAAGCGCTCGCTCGCAAATTGCTGCCCGACAGATTCATTCGTGTCAGTTTGTCTGCCAGCGATATGCCTGCGCTGTATCGATCGTCAGATGTATTTTTGCATATGTCGATGCTGGAGTCGTTCGGGAACGTCTTCCTGGAAGCCTGGGCTTGCGGATTGCCGATCGTTGCGCAGGAGTCAGAGCGACTGCGCTGGATCCTGGGCAAGGAGGCCCCCTTTCTTTGCGATACACAGAACCGGCAAGCGACAGCCGCGAATTTGCGGACGGCTCTCCTGTCGGGACGGAGCAGCGAACTCCCCGAAGCAATTCGAAATTTCAGCTGGTCCAGGATTGCGCAGGATTATCTTGCGTTTTTTGAACGCTTGGCCACCGGCTCTCGTGGCGATTTGGTAGGAACTCGGTGAGCGAACAAGGCAATCCCCTCTAGATGATGTCCACTGTTGCAATGCTCGCCGCTTGGCTCATCGCTCTGCCTTTCAGCGGGGTAAGCCTCTACCTTTGCTGGGAGATCCTGTGCGGATTGAAATCGTTGCCACGCCGGAGCTTTAGCGGCCAAGCTGACATAGACATCGTAATCCTTGTGCCGGCTCACAACGAGGCTGGAGGGATCGCCAAGACTATCCATGGGGTCCGCTCGGTTCTGCCGCAGGCGAGATTGCTGGTGGTCGCCGACAACTGCACAGATGATACAGCAAGCCTTGCCGCCGACGCTGGTGCTGAGGTGGCGGTGCGGCATGATAGCTCGCATCGGGGCAAGGGGTTCGCGCTCGATTTCGGCCGCGAACATCTTCGTGCCGCCCCTCCGGCAGTCGTGATCGTGCTGGATGCCGACTGTCGCCTGAAGAGTGGCAGTGGTGAGATGCTCGCTTCTGCCGCCTTCCACCTTGATGGACCAGTGCAGGCGACCAATTTGCTCGTTGCCTCCGCACAAGCGCCTGCGCTTGAAGGAATTTCCAATTTTGCCATGTTGGTGAAAAACCTGGTCCGGGCAAGGGGCCTGATGCGCATCGGCGGCGGCATTACCCTGTTCGGGACGGGCATGGCGTTTCCCTGGAACCTGTTTTCGCAGCTTGACCTCGCTTCGGCGCACTTGGCCGAGGACCTGGAACTCGGCTTGCGCCTGGCAAGAAAAGGCATTCGCGTTGAGCTCATCGACGAGGCAGTTGTTACAAGTCCCGCCGCAAACGTCTCGGACAGCCGCGATCAAAGGCGGCGATGGGAACACGGCTTTCTCAATCAGGCAATGAGTTCGTCCCTTCCCTTATTAAAGCTGGGACTGAAGAATCGTTCGCGGCATTTACTGGGTCTTGGTGCGCACATGCTGGTGCCGCCTATCGCGCTTCATCTGCTCTTGGGCGGCTTCGCCATGATCTCAACTGCGGCGTTGAGCCTCATCAGTCAGTCTGTAAGTCCATTTCTTACAACGCTTGCAAGCGTATGTTGCCTGATAATCCTGCTCTTTTTGGCTTGGTTCAAGGAGGGGAGACAAACCCTCCCCTTCATGGCCTTGGTTCGCGCCCCGATGTATGTTGCTTGGAAGATCCCGATCTATCTGGGATTCGTACGGAATCGTCAGACGGGATGGCAACGGACTCGGAGGCCAGACGAGCCTTAGGCGTAGCTCGCCAGCGCAACCAGATCATGAAGATTCGCGGACCAAGGACAAGATATCGCCGCCAAAGCCGACGAGGTTCGCTGAGGAGGCGGAAAAGCCATTCCAGAGCGAGTCGTTGCATCCAGATCGGCGCGCGCTTCTTCGCCCCAGTGAGAAACTCAAGCGATGCGCCGATGCATATCGCCGTTCCGCGCGCCCGACCTTGATTGGCAATTTCCCAGCAGGTTATCTCACTTTGTGGAGCGCCGATCGCAAACAAA
>NZ_JAMWYX010000020.1 GCF_024305245.1 Erythrobacter sp. | reverse complement strand
ATGGGAATTCTCCTTCGAACTTGTCTCGATAAGGTGGCCCCGCACCCACCGTCCCGCGACGGCGGGTGCGGGGCCACCTTATCGAGACAAGTTCGAAGGAGAATTCCCATGCAGATGACCATATCCCGCTCGGCCAGCTTTCGGTTGCCGCCATCAACATGCGGCGCGGGCGCAAGGTGCCCGATGTCAGCGACATCCTGCCATCAATCAAGGCGCGCGGCGTGCTGTCGCCGCTGTTCGTTCGGCCCGCTGCCTGCCCCGCCCGGGAGGAGGGCGCGCCCCATCACTTCGAAATTCTCGCGGGCAGGCGCCGCTATTTTGCCAGTCTTGAAGCCGCGCGCGCGCTTTCCGAAGAGCGCTGCCTGTCCTGCATCGTGATCGGTACGGGGGATGATGCCGAGGCGCTCGAAATCTCGATGATCGAGAACCTGCTGCGCGAAGACCCCGACGAGGTCACCCAGTGGGAAAGCTTCACCCGGCTGGTGCCAGAAGGGCGCAGGCTCGAGGATATTGCCGCAACCGTTGCGCTCACCGATCCGAAGGTGACCCGCATGGCGCCGCGACCAGCCCGCGCAGCGCAGAATACCCCTTGCCGACGGAGAGCCGCCCGGACACGGGGCGGTTCGAGAAATCCCGCTCCATGTGGGAACAGGGCTGAAGCCTCCATACTGTGTCAAGATCAAGCCTGACGGCCCGAATGGGTGTTCGTGGGTTGTTTTATTCAGTGGGCCCTGTTGCTCTTCGCTCCTGCCGGCGTCGGTCAAGCTGCGACCTCCGCTCCGCGAGTCTCCGATCTTCACCATCGAAGGGAAGCTGCGCCTTCCTCCGATCCTCCTGCCGACGGTCAGAATAAGATTTCATACTACTCTCCCCAATCCGTAGGTGAAGATACCACTGAGGACTTTACATCCGGTAAAAGCACTTCCGAACACTTTCGGTGACCAGATAAAGACTTCACTTTATCGTGGCTGAGAATGTCTGGTGTCGGGCAGGCTTCTGATCGGCGGGTCTTGGGGAACGACCCGGGACAGCCGCTATTGGCGGCCTGAGTTGGGCACCACCTCGTCATCTGTCGGTCGACCTGGCCTTTTGTTCATCTACCGCCCGCTCCAGTGCGCTGGCAACTCCATCCGCGCAAACCCCCACGCAGCCCACGTTATCCGCCGCCCTAACGTGAGGCTTTCCTGCCTACACCGCGCGCGCTAATGCGTGCAGTGGCAAGGGGGCAAAATGGATAGCGACCAATTCGATGAGGTAGTGCTCGCGCTAGGGCACGCGGTCTTTGCGGCGCAGCTATTTGAGATGAACCTTGCAACGCTGCTGGTCGCCCTCAACGTGGCAAAGGGGGCCAGCAGCAAATTTGCGGACGAGGCGGCGGTGCGTGCATGGCTCGATCACGTCAACACGCTGCCTGTTGGCCAACGCAAGAAACAGATCAGCGACATTGATCTGTTACCCAAGGCAAAGGTCGATGCCATTGCAGAATTACACCATTTGCGGATCGAGATCGTTCACCACTTTGCGAACAAGTGGGCGGAACGGCTCGATAGCGACGAGGAGAGACGCCAGGCAATTGAGCACCTCGATGCAAGTTGCATGCTCTTTTTGGCGGAGGCTCAAACGTTACAGACAGGCCTTGCGCGAATGAGCGATGCGAATATCGCCTGATCGCACCGAAGGCCAGGCCGCAATCGCCACAGGCTTGCGGGCAGGCTCGGCGCCTTCACTCGGCCACCAGCCAAAGCCCTGCCCCAAGCAGCGCCCACGCCATGGCTGCGGTGCCCGCGACAAGCCTTGCGCTGGTGGCGAAAGGCATCCTCCCGTCGACATCATCGTCTGCGCCATTCTGACCCTTGTCCAGAGCAAGAGGGCCGATGTCGCCCGCATCGACCAGTTCCACGGCAGCCGGCCAAGTGGTGAGGTTTGGTGATAGCATTCTATCCAATTCGGGCGGGCTGAGAGGCTCGGAAAACCGGGCGCCGTGATAATTGCCGCTGTTCCAGACGATCTTGCAAACCTTGCAAACGCCATCGGGCAATTCGACGACGATGCAGGTGCCGACAGGTAAGGCCTGATCAGTCCGGATCAGGAAGCCCGAGGCCGACACGTCGAGGACGTTGAGCGGCCTTCCGCCCAGTCTGGCGTCAAGCCAGCGCGCTCCGAAGCAAACCCGCCACCGCTCGTCACGCCGACGCTCGATCGGATTCTCGCGGAACAGGATAGCAGGAATCGACATCGTGGCTCACTCTATGGTGTGACCATAATCGGGATCCGGCTGTTCAAGAGGTCTGAAGGAGGCTCTGCGGGAATCCCTGGGTGCGAACCGGCCGATCGCTCGGCAAGTCTTCGACCTTCCGGCAGCTGCCGACCCGAATGTGGTCTCTAATGGGTCAAGATCTGGCTGCTCGGTCCTGAGCGGATGATACCTTTGGGTGCCCCTTGGCGATCGATACTGTCTTGCGCTGGCAACAAGCCGGGACGCTGTTGCCCTCACGGCGGATAGAGCTTGGGCCGATTTGGTTATTGGATTGCCGATTGAGGTGGTTCGATAGGCTAAGGCTGAATGACGGGATCGGCTTAAAGCGCACTGCTGTCACCGTGGCACACAAACTTGCCGTCTTTACGCATGCCATGCAGAAATCTCGGGAGTTATCTGGCCGAAAGATCGTTGCTTTCCGCATAAGAGTTTCGTCGGCAAATAGCCTGAGAGCCAACCTGCCGCCTCATCGAATCGCCAATCGCGTGATCGTCTGCTCGTCCAGTTCACCAGCATCCACCCTCAAGGCTCCGGTTACCCTGCATTTACCAATACCCCGTAGGCTCGCACGGGCGAAAGGAGCGGACGAGTGACAGTTTTCGGGCGAAGAAGATCTGCTCTTGCACCGCGTGAAAAGCGCAGGGCCGAGCGCGCAAAAGCCAATGCGCCGGCCTTTGTTGAAACGCCGGCATCGCGCGACACGGTGACGGTGGTCGATTTCTCCGCAACCGGCGCGCGGGTCATAGGCTCCTCGCCGCCCCCTTCACGTCAGGATGTCTGGCTCAATGTAAATGGCTTGGCGCTCTTCGGGACGATTGTCTGGCGCAAGGACAATAGTTTCGGAGTGAGGTTCGAACCGAGCATGAATGAGTGCGACCCGTCAGAACTAAGTGAGGCGATACAGAAAGCTGAGTTTTATGCCGGGGCATTCGACCGGGAAGCGGTTTTGCAGGGTATATTGATGAATGTTGTCAATACTAGCAGTGATGAAGAAGCGGCGGATGAAAGATAATTAATTCGATCCTGATGATCATTTCAGGGTTGGCTGTGAAAGGTAGGTTTTCGATTGCAGCTGATGCGTGCCTCGCTCGGTTATGAACCCATACACGGGCGCGCCGGTGCCGTTTCTCCCATCGGTCGCCGTGGGGATGGGGGTTTTTACATATGCTTGTGAAGTCCATCGAAAACGAGACGTTGACGCAAAGATCACATTACTGGCGATGAGTGGGGCCGCATCATGTTGAAGCATATTGAGCTTTCGGACCTCGAACTCGGCATGTTCGTCCACAAGATGGAGGGAGGCTGGTTCGACCATCCGTTCTGGAAGTCCAATTTCCTGATCCAGGAGCAGAAACAACTGCAGCTGCTTGTACAGAGCAAGTTGCGGGGCGTGGTTATAGATACATCCAAGGGAAAGGATGTGCCTGCATCCACTCCCAAGGCGCGCGCACCCGCTCGTCAGCCCGGCGCGATCGAGGCAACACGGATTGCAGCGATCAGCAAGCGGAGCAAGCACGAGGCGGACTCCTCGAGGCCGGTCAGCATCGCGCAAGAGCTTAACGCCGCGCAGGCGATCGCGAACAAGGCAAAGGAAAATCTGCACCGGACGTTTATGGCCGCGCGCTTGGGCAAAGCCATGAACGTGAAAACAGTCGAGCCGATCGTAAGTGATATCCTCGCGTCTGTGCGGCGTAACCCCCAAGCCTTCAGCGGCCTGATGCGCTGCAAACTGAAGAACGAGTTGATGTTCCGTCATGCGCTATCGGTCAGTGCCCTTATGGTTTCGCTGGCCCGCAAGATGAAATTGCCGTCTCAGGAAGTGCATGAGTGCGGCCTGGCGGGTCTCTTGCTAGACATCGGGGTCAATTATCTGCCGCAGACCCTCGATCCGCCGAACGGGGACTTTCGCAGTGTAGACCCCAAAATCTGGCAGCAGCACGTGATGTTGGGGTACCGAGGGCTGGTCAATGACAATGATCTGCCGCAACCTGTGATCGACGCCGTCCTGCAGCACCACGAGCGGATGGATGGCAGCGGTTTTCCCAAGAGCCTTGAAGGGCAGGAAATTTCGACTGTCGCGCGCATGGCGGCGATCTGCGATACCTTCGATTTCATGTTGTCCCAGACTAGTACTGTGGCGGCTTGTGATCCGGCGTCGGCCGTTCAACAGATGAAGGCGATGTCCGGCGCGTTCGATGACGAGCTCTTGCGTGAATTCATCGAGTCGGTGGGCCTGTATCCGGTTGGTTCCTTCGTCAGGCTGCATAGTGAAAAACTGGCGATGGTCATCGACGAGGATCACAAGGACCATACCAAGCCGATCGTCCAGGCGTTCTACTCTTATGCCACTGGCGAGCAGATCAAGCCTCATCGCATCGCGCTCGCGCGCGGCGCGGAGACGGATCATATCCTTTCGGTCGCTGATCTGTCGGAGCTCGGATTGCCCGAAGAAGCCCATTTGCGCGAGATGATCTTCCTCAGTACTTACAAAAACATGCCAGGATAGCAGCTGTGTGGCCGCTGGCCCTTGTGCCTGCGAATGCGCGCAGCTGAAGGGCTGGACCGCTTTGGCTCCGGGGACGCGACCGGCCAGCACGGATCTTCATATGGTCGACCTTCTTGCCTCGATAGGCGCTCAAGCTGAAATGCATGGTGCGATCAATTGGCTTCACAAACCGGCTGCAAGCAAAGCGCAGCCAGCGCCACCAGCCAGGCCAGCTTCTTGGTGCGTTCTCGTGCCAACGATGTATCGCTTATTTGAAGGTCCAAAATGTGCTATTCTCATTATAGATAATCGAAAGGCAAGAGGTCCGATGTTCCTGATCCGGCGGGGAAAGAAGGTCGCTCGAGAGCTTGTGCGACCAAATTTCGATTGAGCAACGGGCCATTGGTTATCCGTAACCGGGAAAAGTGCGTAGCTGCCCCAGATTGGACTTTGGTCACGTAGTCGAAACACATACGGTGTCAGGAGAGTGAATGGCTTCTTCGATAATCAATCAGCTCTGTTCGATCAGGGACGTGCTGGAGGAGAAGGAGGAGCCGATTTGCGCGGCCCATCTCCAGCTGGTAATCGACACGCTCTCCACACGCGATGCGATCACGCAACAGGTGTCTGACATTGTTCAGAAAGCGCAGCTTAGAGATGCGCCTCCAGAGCCTTGAGTACCTTGACCGTGGCCGCATCTGTCAGCGTGATTTCAATTCTGCGGCGATCACGGCTGTCTCCTTCACGCTGGAGCAATCCCATATTCTCGAGTGCCTGCAGCCAACGGAGCGCTGTCGTTGCAGGGCAAGCGGCTCCGATCGAAGCGCTTGTCACAGAAATGGCGCGACCTGCAATTTTTGCCTTGTAGAGGTCGAGCATGATATCCCACGCCGGGCTGACAGAAAAACCGGGCATGCCGAAGATCTCGTCGACCTTACGCCGCGCTGAGTAAATCTTCCCGGCTAACGCCAGCAGCGTGGATTCCGACGGGACGATCTGCATCTCCTGATCGGACATGCTGCGAAGTTCGATCGCCAAAGCTTCCATCCGGTCGGCGATGGCCTGCCGATTTTCGTGCTGACCTACGGACGCGGCGGCAGGGGTGATCGTACGATTGGGCTCGATGGGTTCCGATATCAACGACGCCTCCTTGGGACCTAAGGGAAGATACGTTTGGCATTCAAACTGACTTGACAGTGAGCTTGTCTTTTTCTTGCGTTAGTCCAAGTGTGATTCGACGCGTATCCGTATTTTTGCGTAATCACCACTTTTTTGAGTCTTGACCATCCGGTCCGTGGTCGCCGGCTGGTCTGCCTTCAGCGCGACGCGACGCCTTTTTACCACTTTTCAACAATTTTTCCCGGCTCCAGTAACGTCTGCACCATGATCAGCGAAGGCGGACGGGGATTCACGGCGGTGTCACGAGTACTCCGCCAGTCTCGGCAGTGCTCCCGAATCATAAAATTTCCAAAACACGTAATTATATTTGTGGGGGCAGCATGACTCCGCGTGAATTCACGGTCCATTTCGTTCCAGATAGGGACAGCGAGGGAGCAATTACGGTCGTGTGGCATGCAGAAACTACGCACACCCCGGCGCCAGGTTTTTATCATATTGCTTCGGCGGACAAAGAGAGATTATTAGCGCCCAAGGATTATTGTAGAAGATGAACCACTCAAAGCTTCCAAAGGAGAAGGGCGCGCTCGATCGTGCGATATCGCTTGCCGAAGCGGCGCTTGATGGGTGCGACGAGGCTGGTTTCATCTACGCTGCAATCGATATCTCTTCTGCGATTGACAAGCTGAAGGCGCTGCGGCTGGACCAGACCTCTGAGTAAGTCTGCGTTGCAGGCGCAAGCGTGAAGGCCTAAACCTGCGCCCATGGTGCCACGAGATGCCTTTGCTGTGTTTGATTCGCTTACGGACAAGCAGCACAAGACATTGCGGCTCGCCGCCAGACATCTCACATCCAAACAAATTGCGAACGAACTGAACCTTGCGCCTGTCACGATCGATAAACGCATCGAGGGCGTGCGGGCGCGGCTCGGAGCAATCCCGCGGACCGATCTTCTTCGGCTCTACGGACGGTGGTGCGAAGCCTATGATCGAACCATAAATGATCCAGTCATACTAGGCGACCAGCACAAGGAAGCGCCATTCAGCTCTGAGCAACTCTTTGAAGAGCCGCTCTCGTTTCGCGACAGCATCGTTTTCGATGCGCGCGCTTCCTGGGATCGGTCGTCGGAGCGGTTGCGCCCGGGTGTGAACCCTTCTGATCTGGGCATCACCGGCAAATTGCTGGTCATGCTTCTGGGCGCCGTGGCAATCCTGATGGTTGCGGTGCTCTCGTTGGCATTTGCCGAGGGGCTCATGTCGTTGGTCATGAGGTAGTTTTCTCCCGGTTCACAAGCCGAAGGAGAAACCATGTCCCTTACCATCACCGCCGCAACCGCCCGCTTTAATCGTGAGATGATGGCTTCGGAAGCCGCCATTGCAGAAGCTCTCGTCGCTGCCACTTCTCTTATGCACACTGCAGCAATCGCACAGCGCGATTTTCCCGGTGCGCCCGTCCTCCAGAGCCAGTCGGCCCTGCTGCACCTCAACAAGATGCTTGCGTCGCTGATCGAGTCGCGCGGGGAAGCGGCGCGTGTTCATGGACAATTGCGCGACATCGGCCGGGAAATGGGTGCCACTGAAGTGCCATTCTGTCCCGATGCCGAAGCAACTTTGCCGCTTGCAGAGCGCGCCGCATAGCTTGCTGAAACGCCGAGAAGGCGGCATGTTAGCAGGCGATGATCCGTTTTTTGGCTCAGGCACTCCTGCTGACTGCCGTCTTCATCGGCGCATGGCTCGTGGGAGGAAAGCCGGAGAAATATGTCGCAACCATCTACTTCTCGATGCTCGTCATTGGGGCCTTGGAGGCTTTTGCCTTTGAACCCGCCACGCAAGCCGACTACGAAAACCTCCACGAGTTTCGCTTCATCCTCGATCTTGCAGCATTGGCCGGCGTTGTTTTTGTCGCCCTGCACTACGACCGGTGGTGGACGCTGTGGGTAGGATCAGCGCAGTTCGTCGCCGTGACTGCGCATCTGCTGCGTATGCTGGACATGCCGATCCCGGCTCTCGCGTACACGGTGATGGAGCGATGGCCGGTGTGGATTGCCATCGTTCTCACGGCGGTCGGGACCTGCCTACACTATCGGCACCGGAGCGGGACCCGCACAGATACCTGACATCTCTCCTCGCGCCGATTGACGAGGCCCCCGCTGCGCTGGCGTCGCGTTTGCTGTACCGTTTCGGCTCGATTGGCCGGATCGCGCAAGCGTCCGACAATGAGCTGCGGCAGTCGGCGAGCCATGGCGAAGGGTGGGTCGAGGCTTTGCTGATGATCCGCCGCCTTGTGCATGACGGGGTGCGCGAAGAGCTCGTCCGGACACGTCTGGGAGAAGATCGCAGCGCGCTCCTTTCATACCTCCTGATGACGATGAAAAACCTTCCCGAAGAGCGCATGATCGCGATCTTCGCCGATGCCAATTCCTATGTGATCGCCGAGGAAGTCATCGCTGAAGGCGGCGAGTCCCATATCCTGATTACACCGCGCAGAGTCCTCGGCCGCGCGATGAAGCTTGATGCGCGGCGGATCACGCTAGCGCATAACCATCCATCGGGGTGCGCCGAGCCAAGTAGCCTGGATGTGGAGCATACCCTTGTCCTGTGCCGCCAGGCACGCGAATTGGGCATGATGATCGAGGATCATCTGATTATCGGACAGAGCAATGTCGTAAGCATGAAAGACAGGGGGCTGCTTTGACCAACCGGCCTCCCTATGATTCTGACCACCGTGCCGAGCAACTTTACCGCGCCGCTGAAATCAAGGCGGCCTGCGTCAATCCCGACAATGAGCTCCAATCTGCATATTCGGATCCACTCAGCGATAAACGGCTCGTATCACTTGCTGCTCGCGAGCTTGAACGGCGCGCTGTTCGCAGCCGCTATCTTCCCGCTGAGTTCAGTTGCGACGTCGGATGGAGCATTTTGCTCGACATCTTGATTTGCGAATCCCACGCGCAGCCGATCCATGTGGCGGGCAGTGCCTCGCGCTGGAAGATGTCCGAGACAACTGCCGTCCGGCAGATCGCCGGTCTTATTGAGATGGGCCTGATCATACGCGTGGCCGGTCAGAACCTCGGCGATACGGCCATTCTTCGGCTCACGGATCATGGGCGCGAGGTTCTCAAGCAAACCTTGTTGCTGCTCGACTGAACCGGCTGCGGCGGGGCCACGGCGATTAATGCCGAGGGTCAATGCTGGTGCAGGCTCAATTTAGGCAGCATCGCTGCTTTTTCGCGTGCCGGTGCAGCTTGCGCGCCGAGGGCGAGCGCGGCGGTCAGCCTGAAACCACTTTGTGCCATATTCTTCCCCGCGCAAGTGCGGTGCACGGCGGGTATGCCTGCCTCATGATTGGCAGCCGGCCGCCTCCAGCATGCAGGATCGATCTGCCGAACGGCTTGGCACAGAGCCTGCGTGTATTGCGACCATTTTAATGGACCGGGCCGTGGGCATTGATCGGCTATCTCTTGCATTTCGCCCCCCATGCAAGGAAGGGCGCTTTGCTCGCGAACCCATCAGTTCACTGTGAGAGCGTATACGCTCGAATGAGCCTCTTCGCGCAGCAATCCATGCTCATCGGCCATATGGTCAATCAAAGACTGGATGTGGCCCACCGCCACCCAGTCGCGCTTCAGTGCGAGATCACCCTGCAAGGCGTGCAGCCATCCCAATTCTCTCTTTGTCAGCATGTCTGATCCTCATCTCCGCCACCGGGCTTTTGCACCAGTTGGAGGAATTGTCGAGATTGCGCGCCCTTACTCAGAGGACCGAACTAGCGGCCAGAGGCTGAACGAAAGGCCAAGCCCACTTACGCAATTCTCCAAATGCCGAGGCCTTCTGATGTGGCTGTGCAGCTGCGGATGCCCACCAATAATAAGGAAAACTACGCAATCCCTAATTCGCTGTTTACCATGTTTTTGGTGGCAGACATCTTGGCATGGAAAAGGGGAACGTCATGCAAGCCACCGACTTTCAGGCCGAAAAGGCCGCGCTTCATTTCATTGAGGCTGACACGCAGCGCCGCGCGGAGCTGGTGCGGATTGGTTACTCGATCGGCCATCATTGCGAGATCTATTCCGACATGTCGGAACTCGCGGCCCATCCGCCGCGCTCCGGCTTGATCATCATTCGCGATCATAGCGAGACTGGGGGCATTGCCGCGGTGCTTGAGCGCCTTCTTAGCCTTGGGATTTGTCTTCCGGTCGTGGCGATGGATGATCAGCCGACGCCCTCGCAGATTGTACAGGCCATCAAGGATGGCGCGCTGGATTTTCTTGTCCTGCCGCTTGAGGCAGAGCGGCTGACAAGAACAATCGCAAGAGTGATGAAGGAAGCGCACGATGTCGTGGTCAGCCGCGAGCGGATCATGCTTGCCAGAGACCGCTTGTCGAGCCTCTCCGCGCGAGAGCGAGAGGTTCTCGAAGCCTTGACCGAGGGCGACTCGAACAAGGAAATTGCCCGCACCCTTTCCATCAGTCCGCGCACTGTGGAAATTCACCGGGCCAACATGATGAACAAGCTCGGCGCCCGTCATGCTGTCGAAGCCGTGCGCATCAAGCTGGACGCAGGGCACGAATCGTTCATGCGGATCGCTGAGGCGGCGTGAGTCGGTTGCTGTCAGATAGTCATGCGGCCCGGGCGCATGACTATCTGACCCGCCAGCGGCTCATAAGTGGCGGCGATCGATGAGAGGAGCGGCGGCCGGACGCAGCATCGACCCGGTGATCTCGTGCTTGATTGATGCCTTGCCTGACCAGGACACGCGAATCTGGCAGATTTGGCCACTGTCCTGGTTCGTCTAATCGCTGTCAGAACATTTGTTTGGCAGTTCGTCCGGAATCAGTCCCTGCTCGGCCCTCCGCTTTTCGGCCTCGGCCAGCCTCACGATTTCGTCGATAATCGACCAATCGTGATTGCCCAGGGTGTCTTCGAATGTGACACCGAAGGCGCTATCCTTTTGCCAGGCGACGGCACCGAAAAGTGTGTGCCCGCCCATACGGATCTGCACTTCTTGCCCTTCGCGCGGCGGAGTCGAGCCGATCAGGCCCGCGCCGCCAGATGACAAATCGGCCACCGCCGCGTCAACCCGGCAGGCGTTTGTGAGTACGATTGCCGAAGCAGCCGTCGCCGCGCGCTGCGATGTTCGCTTTTCAAGCATGGCTTCAACTGCTTTATTCTGGCCGAGATCTGACATGGTGGGCTCCCCCGCGCTCCAGACCATGTCTAACGCGCGGCAGGTAAACAGAGGGTTATCTGGCGAGCATTGGCCTCGGTCCGCCATTCTGCCCTGCCGTTTGCAGAGCAGAACCTAGCCAAGGAATCCAGCGCGGTTCAAAAATGTTGGCGCCGACCGCGATCAGGCTCCAGAAACGGAAGCTCGCGACGCCCGCGGACAAGCCGCGCGATGGGGCTCTGCGCCCCTGTCACCGCAACCAGACTTGCAAGCGATCAGCCCCGATTTGCTTATCCCAGGGTGCGCGAGCTTCGAAAAAGGGGGTTGGAGGCGTTCGGCACATCCGGAGCGGCAAGCCGTTCGGAAAAGCCTCAACGCCTCCGTACTCCTACTTAGACAATATTAGCTAACTGACAATTAACCAAAGCGATCGAGGTATGCAAAAGCCCCTTGAACTAACCGCGCCAAGTGCGTCTAAAAGGCCGCCGATGCGCTGCTTGGCCCCGCAAGGGGCTCAGCGTCATGTCTCGGCACTGACGGATCAGACGTGCCGCCCGGTGCGGGCTGCACCCGTTCCGGCGCGCCGAGGGTAACCGGAATGTCTCGAGGCGTGGTGAACGGCTGAATATGAGGCTGTGAGCGCTCTGCTATTGCTCTGGCGACGGCAGGACGGATCGGCGATGGCGATGGCAAAGCAAACTCGGCATCGTCTTGAATAACCGGCGCGACGAAGACAGGACGGCGTGTGCGAGTTAAGGCTCAGGATCCATTGGAGTGGTCGGAACATGGCGGAGATGAAGTGTGGGCGCGCCGGTCGTAGCGGGTGTGGATTCGACACCCGTCTTTGAGCTTTCCGGACATGTTCTCGACCTTGTGGCGCTGGCAGGAGCCAAATGGCTGGCCTGTGGGGCTTTCGCCTCACTACAACGAAATCATCGCTGCAACCCCCAAGGCGAATGCCCCCAAAAGGACAACGATAATCAGATCTATTTCCCACCACTTACCGCTTGCGGCATCCCCGCTCTCGATCCCGAGGATTGCCGCAATCTGGCCCCGGACCCAGTAGATGATGCCTCGCTGTCGCATAGGTCGTTCCGTATCTCACCCATTGAGTGCTGACTAGGGCTACCGGCCTGCGTCACTTAGTGCGGCCGCAGCGATTTGCAGGCATGCCGCATCACACTGTTATGGGCTCCGCCGGTTTTTTCGGATGCGCCGACTTGGCCTTTGCGGCAGGAGCATTGCCCACCGGTTCGGCACTTGTGCCAGCATTGATTAACACGCGGCCTATTCAATGACCCTGCCTGTTCAAACCGGACATGACCACTCGCAACAAGGCAAGCCACTAGCCAATATCGCTATTGCCATGGACTCAGCGGGCATGGGATTTCCAGCCATCCCAGTACAACGGCCGGACGAAGATTCGAAACAGGACTTTGACCGGCTCCTGCTTGCTGGAATGGCAAGTCTCGCTCGGGCAAGGGAAGTGAGGCATGCAGGCTAAGCTGCCTGTATCCAGTTCCGATCGGGACTGCCCCCCTATGCGCTTGGGCAGGCCGGTTTTAAATCTGGTGTAATTCCGATCTGCGTTTGTCGCCTGCAAAAATCGGCACGCCAAGGTTGTTCTCGAAGCGTTTGGACATGCGGCTGACATTGGCCACGGACATGCCCAGCGCTTCTGCTGCCTTCGACATCGAGCTGTGGCGTTGCAACGTTACCATGACTTCGATCTGCTTTAGCTTGGTGAAGCTCAGGAAAAGTTCGATAGTCTGCTTGTTTATCATATCAGCAATCTCGCCCAACCCGTTCCTATACATGGTTTCCCATCGCGCCCCGCGAATGACCGGGCGAGCCCATGTCGGTTAAACATCAATCTGGCAATTGATGCTTGCGTTGAGCGCAAATAAGAAAATGGAGTTCGGTCGCCTGTTGGCCATATCGCGGCGATCGACGATTTCGCCAGCCCAAGTCCATAGATTGAGCTCTTTGCGCTGCCCAAGGCGCGGATTTCTGGAAGACGATCAGCAGTCGGGCTTACGGACGGCGACCTTTCATGCCCGGTCTGGAAAACAAAGCAGACCAGAGCTTCGCTGGACCGGCAGGCGCCGCCATCGAAGCCTTGACCTTGCATCGCACAAATGCCAGCGCAGAATGGCTTTTCAATTGTTCCGGGGCGCAAAAGACCATGGTTGATCGACAAAAGGCGCGGCGGGGTATCATCCTTGCCGGAGGGTCGGGCACGCGTCTTTATCCCTTGACGCGCGGCGTTTCCAAGCAGCTGATGCCTGTCTTCGACAAGCCGATGATCTACTACCCGCTCAGCACGC
>NZ_JAMWYX010000002.1:320263-401499 GCF_024305245.1 Erythrobacter sp. | reverse complement strand
CTGGCGGAGGGGGGGGCGGCGGGGGTGGCGGAGGCGGCGGCGGTGCAGGCGTCGCGCAGGCAGCGAGCAGCGTCGCACCGGCGGCAACCGCCGTGATCACAAGGCCGAAGGGCGTGCGGCGCACACGCTCGTTCTGGCGCGCGGCGGATGCGGACGTCGATAAATGCTGCGGGGCCACGCTCATGGGTGCTTCAACCTCTCCTGCTGTTTCTGGCTGGACGATGATGCCCGGCTTCGCCTTGCTCCAGCCTGAAGCCGGAGGGATAGACGGGACGGTTAACAAAGCAAATGCCCGGAGCCTATGGAAAGGCCCCGGGCATTCGATATTTCAACACCTGAATCAGGCGAACCGTGTGACGGCTCTCCGATTACTCGCGGTTGCCGAGGAAGGTGAGCAGGAACTGGAACATGTTGATGAAATCCAGATACAGGCTCAACGCGCCCAGAACCACGGCCTTGCCTGCGAATTCGGTGCCGCGCAGATACTGGTATTCGGCCTTCAGACGCTGCGTATCATAGGCGGTCAGACCGGCGAAGATGAGCACGCCGATGAAGCTGATCGCATAATGGAACGCGGGCGACTGCAGGAACAGGTTCAGCACCATCGCGACGATCAGGCCGATCACGCCCATGATCAGGAAGCTGCCCATGCCGGACAGATCCTTCTTGGTGGTGTAGCCCCACAGCGACAGCCCCGCGAACGCCGCAGCGGTTGCAAAGAACGTCGTGGCGATCGAACCACCGGTGTAAACCAGGAACACCGACGACAGCGACAGACCCATCAGCGTGGCAAAGCCCCAGAACATCAGCTGCAGGGTGCCGGTGCTGAAGCGGTTGGCGCCGAAGCTCATCGCGAACACGATGGCGAGCGGCGACAGCGCCACGATCCAGCGCAGGATACCGCCGGTGAAGATCGCTTCCGCCGTACCGCTGGTGAACGCCAGTAGCGCGACGATGCCGGTCAGCAGCACGCCCGAAGACATGTAATTGTAAATCGAGAGCATGTGCTTGCGCAGACCCTCGTCATAACCGGCGACATCGCCACCGGCACGCGGCACCGAGCCGAAGCGCTGCGCATTGCGCGAAGTGTCATTCCAGTCAGCCATTGCGAAAACCCTTGATCCTTCAGTGAAGCGCGAAAGGCCGCGCTCTCCATGTTGGCGAATATCGGTGTTTCGCCCGCGCTTTTCAAGCGAAACCGGATTGCAAAGCGCGCAATTCGTTCAGCTTAACACCGGTTAATCTTACGCACCCTGCGAGAGTTCGGCGCCTTTATCGCGGGTGGCCCGCAGGGTCGCCACCAGCAACCGGTGCAGAGCCTGGTCTTTATCGAGCACATTCAAACCTTCGCGGGTCATCCCGCCCGGGCTCGCAACGCGGTCCGCCAGCGCGCCGGGGCCGGTATCCGATGCCGCTGCCAGCGATGATGCCCCGTCGACGGTTGCGAGCGCCAGCTGCTCTGCCGAGGCGCGGTCCAGACCCAATTCCTCGGCCGCTCCGGCCAGCGCATCAATGAAGCGGTAAACGAAGCCCGGCCCGGATCCGGCGAGCGCAGTGACCAGATCGAACCGGCTTTCATCGTCGAGCCAGATCGCGGTTCCCAGCTTGTCGTAAAGCGCCAGACAATCATCGCGCGCGCCCTCGTCCAACCCGGATTCGAGCAGGATGACGGGCGACTTGTTGATGCGCGCGGCAAGGTTGGGCATCACCCGCACATGGCCCTTGGCAGCGGGGAATACTTCGGCCAGCTGCGCGCAGGTGATCCCGGCCAGCAGCGAGCACACGGTCACGTCCCCGCCGGTAAGTTCCTGAAGACCGGGAGCCAGCTGGCGCAATTGCTGCGGCTTGAAGCCGAGCATCACTGCATCATGCGCGCCCGCCGCCGCAGCATCGGCCGCCTCGCGGTAGAGCGCCACACCTTCCGGAGCCTCCGGCAGCGCGGGATCGAGGATGGCAAAACGCGCCGGATCGACGCCTGCGGCCAACCACCCGGCGAGCATTGCCCCGCCCATATTGCCGCAACCGATGATGAGAAGCTGATTGATCATGAAATATTCCGTCCGGACTGAGCCTGTCGAAGCCCCGTCCTTCCTCGCGACCTGTGAAATTGGCGCAAAACATGGCCGCGATGGGATCGGGCCGGACGGGTGAGCGAATGTTGCCCTTAGCCTTTCAGGCCTCGCCCGCCGCGTCAACCATCGCTGCTTCCAGCGCGGCGCGCGGGCTCTTGTCGCCCCATAGCACGAACTGGAATGCGGGGTAGAAACGGTCGCACTCGTCGATCGCACATTCGACCAGCGCCTGCGCCATATCGAGCGTGAGCCGCCCGTCTTCGCTCAGCAATGCACCGTGACGATAGAGCAGCACGTCGCCGCTCGACCAGATATCGAAATGCCCCAGCCACATCTGTTCGTTGACGAGGCACAGCAGTTCATAGGCAGACGCGCGCTTGTCCTCGGTCACGCGGATATCGGGCAGGCACAGGAATTGCAGCACGCGGTCTTCGGCGCGCCAGATCGCGCGCAGCTGGTAATTGGCCCAGCTGCCCTGCACTTCGCCGCTCATCTCGTCGTCGGACACAAGCTCGCACGGCCAGCCGCGCGCTTCGAACAGCGCCGCCAGCATCTCCACCGGTGCCGCATCGTCCTGTTCGGAATAGTCCATCGAACGCGCCCTCATCGGGGGGTGAACCGGCAAAAGGGCCGGTTGGCGAGTGAAAGGTGCTGTGCTGCAATCATCGACGAACGAATGGACGTGCGAGGGGCGGCTTGGCAATGCGCGGCGTCGGGGCAGTTGGGGAGAACCTGCCTAGCTTGTTCAAAGCCTGTGCAAAGATTGTGGGGGAGAGCCGGAAAAAATCATTTAACCAGCTGTATTTCCTCGCCTTCAGGGCTGACATACAGGAAGGTTTCGAGCCCCTTCGCCTTAAGCTCGCGCACCAGTGCCTGCCCCTTATCGCGATTGTCGAGCGGTCCGGCGAGCAGGCGGTGCGCCTCGCCCCACGGGGTGGTGTGCGGCTTCAGCTTTGCCAGCAGATCACCGCCGCTGCGCGACAGGCGGCGCCAGTCATAACCGAGTGCGCCCGCATTCTTGCCGGTGGCAACCTGCACCCACACGCGGCTGGGATGCACCGGCTTGGGTGGCTCCTTGGGCTTGGGCGGCGGGGGCGGCGCTTCCCGCCGGATGGCGATCCGCGTGAGATCAACCGCGCCTGCGCCGACGCGCGCATCGGGCAAGGCATCGCCGCCGAAATCGGCAAAAGCGTCGGCGACTCGCGCGGGCTGCGGTGCGGGTTGCGCCGCGATCGGGGCGGACGGCGGAGGCGTTGCACCCGCCGTGACTGTCGCCACGACCGGCAGCGGCGCAGGCGCAGGCGCAGGAGAGGTTCCGGTTGCCGCAGCCGCAGCAGGTGTCACAGGCGCTACTGCCACAGACGTCGCGGGTGCTTGCGCGCGGGCGCCGAGCGGCGGTCCGGCCGGCTCCAGCCTGCTATCGACCTTCGATTCGACCGCAAAGCGCGCCAGCCGCGGATCCTCTCGGCCGATATCCGCAGCCCGCGGGAATATCCCGAGATTGGCCGCAGCGGCCTGCTGCGCCGGAGTAAGACGCGGCATGTAGGCAAGGTACGGCACGATCCGGCTGGACAGATCACGCGGCATCACCTGCTCCGCAATGGCTGTCGCACGATCCTGATCGCCGAGAATGGCGAGGCCGAAAGCGCGGGCGCGAAAGGCAGCCGTATCGCGTTTGTCGAGCAGAGGGCGCAGCGCCGCTTCGAAGCGGGCACGGTTGCCGGTGATGGCATGGCTCACCGCAAGGCGGCGACGGGCTTCGTCATTGCCGGGGTCAAGCTCGACCGCGCGGGTGTAGGCGGCCTGCGCGGACTGCTGGTCGCCCACAAGATCATAGGCCAGCGCCTGATCGCTCAGAACTTCGCGCATGGGAACGCCCGCCGCACGCGCGCGATCGAATTGCGGAATGGCCTCGCCCGGGCGACCCGAGACCAGATAAACCGACCCCAGTCCGAGCGCGACGCGCGGATGATTTGGGTCGATCTCCGCCGCACGGCCATAAAAGCCGACGGCCGCATCGACATCGCCGATGCCTAGCGCTGCAGTTCCCGCCTCCACCAGCGCATCGAGATCGCGGGGCGCTTTCGCAAGCGCAACGAGCGCGCGGTTGAGGCGCTGCACTTCCTCGCTCGGCAGCGGTTGCACAACCTCGCGCGAGACGACCTCCTGCGCGAGTGCGGCAACCGGCAACGCGCCGAGACAAGCTGCGGCACCCAGCGATAATCGAAGAGCATGAAAACGGTTCGTCACGCGGCGAGACCTAGCGTGATTGGGGTACTTTGCCAGCGAGCCGGGGGCGCGCGCGCGGCGAACGGCACCGCACGCGCGCCGGATGGCCTTATTGATTGCGATTGCGATCTAGGAAGCGCGGAATGCTCAGCGCGGGGCCATCCTCGCCATCATCCTCGTCCTCTTCATCGCGGCCAGTGCTGCGCGACAGGTTGGCCATGCGTTCGAACAGCGTGCTGCCGCCGGACGAACCGCCGCCGCTGCTGCTGCTGCTGCTGCTGTCGCCGTCGCCAGCAGCGCCGCCCAGCAGCGCGCGCCTGCGACCACCGCCAAGCCGCGCGGTCACCGGAAGATCATCGGCTGCGAGACGATCGGCACTTGAGAGCAGATCGTCCTGCGCAGATTCACCCTGCGGCTCTTGCTCCTCGGTATATTCGGCATAATCGCCGGTCAGGTCGAGCAGCGTGTCCTCTTCGCCTTCATCATCCCCGGCCATTGCCGTCTCCGGATCGGCTTCATCATCGTCGCTACGCAACCCGGCGAGCGGATCGACGATGCCGTCGACATCGTCGCCATCGTCGCCCATGTCGTCTCCTGCCTGCATGCCGGTAAGATCGAACGGCGCCGAACCGTCGGATTCCTCCTCGGCTGCGGGCTCTTCGGATGTCATGTCAGGCGGGGTAAGCGTGAAGCCGGCACTGGCCAGCGACGCAATCGGCGCAGGCGTTTCGGCCTCTTCCTCGGGCAGTTCGGTCAGCCCTTCATCTTCGGACAGTTCGAGCACCGGACGCTTGGGCGCGCGCGATGCGCCGAGCGAAACCGACGGCGAACGCTCGACATGGCCAGCGGCGCTCTGTTCGATCCCGGTGGCGACCACCGAAACGCGGATTTTCCCGTCGAGGTCGGGGTTGAAGGCGCTGCCCCAGATAATGTTGGCGTCTTCGTCCACCAGTTCGCGGATGTGGTTGGCGGCCTCGTCGACCTCGAGCAGGCGCATGTCCTCGCCGCCGATAATCGAGATGATGACGCCCTTGGCCCCGGCCATGCTGACTCCGTCGAGCAGCGGGTTGGCGATCGCCTGTTCGGCCGCCTGCAATGCGCGGTTCTCGCCCTCGCCCTCGCCGGTGCCCATCATCGCCTTGCCCATCTCGCTCATGACTGAGCGCACGTCGGCGAAGTCGAGATTGATCAGGCCCGGCATCACCATCAGATCGGTGATCGAGCGCACGCCCTGCTGCAGCACTTCGTCGGCAAGCTGGAACGCTTCCTTGAAGGTCGTTTCGGCCTTGGCGATCAGGAACAGGTTCTGGTTGGGAATGACGATCAGCGTATCGACGTGCTTCTGCAGCTCGTCGATCCCGGCCTCGGCAGCGCGCATCCGGCGCGTGCCTTCGAACAGGAACGGCTTGGTGACGACACCCACGGTCAGCACGCCCATGCGGCGCGCGGCTTCGGCGATAACGGGCGCGGCACCGGTGCCGGTGCCCCCGCCCATGCCTGCCGCGATGAAGCACATATTGACGCCTTCGAGCGCCTGTTCGACATCGGCCACGGTTTCTTCCGCTGCGGCCTTGCCCACTTCGGGCCGTGCGCCTGCGCCAAGGCCGCCGGTGATATCCGGCCCCAGCTGGATGCGCTTTTCGGCCGGCGAGGTGCTCAGCGCCTGCGCATCGGTGTTGGCGACGATGAACTCGACGCCCTCGATCTCGGCTGCGATCATGTTGGCGATGGCGTTGCCGCCCGCCCCGCCGATGCCGATCACGGTGATGCGCGGGCGCAGGTCGTCCGTTGCGGCAGGTCCGATATTGATGCTCATCAGCTTGTCCTCCAAAGCGGGAGTAGCGGAATTTTCATTCTCGTCCCGCCAACTTATCACCTCTGTGACATAATAATCGGTCACTTTTGATAGGTGGCGCGCCCTTATCCACAGGGCTCGCCCTCATCAGAAATTCTCCTTGAGCGCCCGCATCAGCCGCATGACCGGATCGAGCCACCCGTTTTGGCGCACCGTGCCGCGATATGCCGCAGCACGCCCGCCACCCACAGCGCGGATATCGACCGGGTCTTCCGCGGCATAAAGGCACAATCCGGCAAGCGTCGCAAAGCCCGGCGCATGGTGCGCTTCGGGCATGCCGACAAGCTGGGGCGGCCGTCCCAATCGCACCGGCTGACCGAGCGCGCCCTGCATGAAATCGGCCATACCGGCCAGTTCCGCCCCGCCGCCGGTGAGCACGACCTGCCCTGCCCGGCTGCCCGCAAATCCCATTTCCTTCAACGCCTTGCCGACATCCCCGGTCAGCACCGCAAGCTGCTGGGTGACGACCGAGATCAGCTCGGCGCGCACGATCCGGTTCTTGTCGTCGGCCCCGCGCGCGAGTGGCCCAGCAGCTGCGCCATCGGGTGCATCATTGGGCCCGTTGACCGGGATCAGTTCGCGATGATCGGCCGGGCTGGCGATTGCCGAACCTGCCACGCATTTTAACCGTTCGGCCTGCGAGCGGCGAATGCCGAACGCACTCGCGATAGCATCGGTGATGTCGGCCGATCCGATCGGCAGCGCCTTCAACCCAAGCAACATTCCGCCTGCGAACACTGCCACATTGGTGACATCCGCGCCGATTTCGACCAGCGCCACGCCCAGTTCGCGTTCTTCAAGGCTGAGGCAGGCATGGCCCGCTGCCAGCGGCGCGGCGACCACGCCTTCGACCATCAGGTGCGCATTCTGCACCGCTTCGGTCAGGTTCCGCACCGGCGCGCCGTCAGCCAGCATCACGTGAATATCGACGCCCAGCCGCTCGGCGTGCAGCCCGCGCGGATTGGCGATCCCGTGCGCGCCGTCGAGCGTATAATGCGCCGGCTGCGCATGCAGCACGGTGCGCCCGTCGGGCTGGATCATGTCTTGAGCGTGGACCAGCAGCTGCTCGACATCCTCGTCCTCGATCCGCCGTCCGCCGATCTCGATATCGACCGATACGACATTGCTGGCGAGCCCTGCCCCGGCGCAGGCGATCCACACGCTGCGCACCTGAATACCGGCGCTTTTCTCGGCACGTTCCACCGCATCGCGGATGGCGTGGCTGGCCGCCGCCATATCGGTGACATAGCCGCGTTTGATCCCGGCGCTGGCTCTGTGACCGGAGCCCATGACTTGCAATCCGCCGTTCTCGGTCTCGCCCATGACCATCGCCGAGATGCGGAACGACCCGATATTGACCGCCGCAAAGGTGCGGGCAAGGCGGCGTTGAGCGGTCGCGCGCGAGGCCATTACAGCGATCCTCCCGCAGCGGCGGCGACTTTGGGCCCCGCGCTCTCGCCGTCCGGCAGGCGCATGTAGAGGCGCGGCGGCGAACGCATGTCGAAGGACAGAACCTTGCCGCCGATCAGCCGGTTCTGCCCATCCAGACGGGCGAACCTGACCAGCGCGCCTGCTGCCTCCACCTCACCTTCGGGCAGGGCGAGCAATTGCCCGGTGCCGAAGGTCAGGTTCCAGCGCCGATTGCCGACCCATTCGGCCGCCTCGACCTGCGGCGCGAGTGCAGGCGCGGCTGCGAGCAATTGTTCGAGTTGTGCCGCCTGTTGGCCGGCACCCGGCCCCGCCAGCCGCAACATCCCCTTTGCCGTGCCGGGGGCGACCGTCTCCAGCTCGACCCCGCCCGCATCGATCAGCACCAGCCGATCGGGCTTTTCCAGTACCGCATGAGGCGTGCGCTCGACGATGTCGATCGCCAGCGTGTGAGGCAGCTGAACCGAAACCCGCGCATCCCTGACCCACGGCAGTTCGCCGATGAGCCGGTCGCGAACTGCCTGCGGCTCGATCTCCGGCATCGGACGGCCCAGCTGGTCGGAAATGAGCGCATAGACCTCGCCCTCGTCCATCCGGTTGGCGCCGGTCACGCGAAAGCCCCGGACCGCAAAGCCTGCGTCCGACGCCATCACCGCGACCTGGCGCTGCGCCAGCGCTGGCACGCCTGCAAGGTTGGCGATGATGATCCCGATCCCCACTACGCCGCCGATGATGATGGCGAGCCAGATACGGCTCCATTGTTCCTCGGTGAACGGGAGCAGCCCCATCAGCCAATCGATGAAGCCGCTGGCCTTGCCTTGCGCCTTGCGAGCGGTGACGGCGCGGCTCTGCGCCTTGGCAGCGCGGCGCACGCCGGTGGAGGCGTTACGCCGGATCTGTTGCGCCATGCTGCCCTCCCTTCTGCTTCTTGCCGTGCACCCGCAGCGCCTCGGCCACCAGCATTTCGACCAGATCGGCATAAGGAATACCGCAATGCGCCGCCTGCTCGGGCACGAGGCTGAGCGGGGTCATGCCCGGCTGGGTGTTGGTTTCCAGCACGAACAAGCCGTCCTCGCCCGCTTCGTCATCCCAGCGGAAATCGGTGCGGCTGGTGCCGTGGCAACCGAGCACCTGATGCGCCTTGACTGCATAGTGTTCGCACAAAGCGGTGATTTCCGGCGGGAGATCGGCGGGGAAGATGTGTTGGGTGCGGCCTTCGGTGTATTTGTGCTCGTAATCGTAAAAACCGTTCGCGATCACCAGTTCGGTCACGCCCAACGCGCGCGGGCCGTCGGAACCGTCGATCACGGCGGCAGTCAGTTCGCGGCCCTTGATGAAGGGTTCGGCGAGCAGTTCGGCAAATTCCTGCCACGGGCCTTTGGCATCGGACGAGATCGGGTTGCCGACATTGCTGCCTTCGGTGACAATGGCGACGCCCACGGACGATCCTTCATTGACGGGCTTCAGCACATAGGGGCGCGGCAGCGGGTCGCGTTCATACAGTTCCTCGCGCGTCACGATCCGCCCGCCGGGCATGGGGATGCCGTGGGGCACCAGCGCCTGCTTGGTCAGCTGTTTGTCTATCGCGATCACTGAGGTGGCCAAGCCTGAATGCGTGTAGGCCAGCCCCATCAGGTCGAGCATCCCCTGCACCGTCCCATCCTCACCCGGCACGCCGTGGAGCGCGTTGAACACGACATCGGGCTTGGCCTCCGCCAGCCGCAGAGCGACATCGCGCCCCATGTCGATCCGGGTGACGCGGTGGCCCTTGCTTTCCAGTGCATCCGCCACGCCTGTGCCGCTCGACAATGATACGGCGCGCTCGCTGGCCCAGCCGCCCATCAGGACAGCGACGTGGAGTTTGGGGAGGTTCATGAAGAATTCCGTTCCGCTTTCATCACGGCCGTCCCACCCGCTGGATTTCCCATTCGAGACTGACGCCCGAATGCGTATAGACTTTCTCGCGCACCAGTTCGCCCAGCCCTTCGATGTCGGCGCTGGTGGCATTGCCGGTATTGATCAGGAAATTGGTGTGCTTGTCGCTGACCTGTGCACCGCCCAGCGTGAGCCCCCGGCATCCGGCCTCGTCGACCAACTGCCACGCCTTGTGTCCGTCCGGATTCTTGAAGGTCGAACCGCCGGTCTTGGTGCGCAGCGGCTGGCTGGCTTCGCGCGCGGCGGCGATGCGGTCCATTTCGGCGCCGATTTCCGCCGGATCGCCCGAGTGGCCGCGAAACCGCGCGGAGACGACGATCGCGCCGTCAGGCAGGGCGGAGTGGCGGTAGGAATATTCGAGTTCGGCCGCGTTCAGCGTAATGAAGCTGCCATCGTGCAGGATCACTGCGCAACTGAGCAGCACATCGGCCACCTCGCGCCCATAGGCGCCGCCGTTCATGCGCACGAAACCGCCGACCGTGCCGGGAATACCGCGCAAAAACTCCAGCCCGGCGATGCCTGCATCGCGCGCGGTCGAGGCGACCAGAATGCCGCTCGCCCCGCCGCCGCAGGTCAGTTCGTTGTCGCCGGTGATCTCGACCCCGGCAAATGCCTTGCCCAGCCGCACCACCACGCCCGGCACGCCGCCATCTCGCACGATCATATTGGAGCCGAGGCCCAGCGCCATCACCGGGATTTCGCCGTCGAGCCGCTCGAGAAAGTGCCTGAGATCGTCCAGATCGGCCGGCTCGAACAGCCAATCGGCAGGCCCGCCGGTCTTGAACCAGGTATAGGGCGCGAGCGGCGCCTTGCAGGTGAGCTTGCCGCGAAGCCCTTCGAGGGGGATCGGCGCGGTCACGCCGCCCTCGACCGCGCAGGTCGGTGCCGCGCCGTGATCATATTCGTAACCGTCACCGGGTTGCACCATGCCCCTCATGCCCCGCGCTGCCCGGCAATCGCTTGCCCCAGCCCCGCAGCCCAGCGGGTGATATCGCCCGCGCCGAGGCACACCACCATGTCGCCTGCCGCCAACTCGCCCGCCAAAACTTCGGCCAGTTCGTCCGGCCCGGCGATCTCGCGCGCAGCACGGTGCCCACGCGCTCTCATGCCTGCGACCAGCGCCATGTGATCGACGCCCGCCAGCGGCTCCTCGCCCGCAGCATAGACCGGCGCGACATAGGCGATGTCGGCATCGTCGAAGCAGGATTGAAACGCGTCCATCAGGTCACTGAGGCGCGAATAGCGATGCGGCTGGGCGACGGCGATGACGCGGCCGTCGGTGCCTGCCACAGCCTCGCGCGCGGCGGACAGAACGGCGCGGATTTCGACCGGGTGATGGGCGTAATCGTCGATAATGGTCGCCGCGCCGCCGCCCACGGCGACGCTGCCGACCTTGGTAAACCGCCGCCGCACGCCGCCGAAACGGGCAAAGCCGGTGCGGATCACATCATCCGAACAGCCCATCTCCACTGCCACGGCAATTGCGGCGAGCGCGTTCTGAACATTGTGGCGACCCGGCATCGGCAGGTGCACGCCTTCGATCCGGCGATCCTCGGCACCGCGCTGGCGCACGATCACATCGAAGGTGTTGCCGCCGTCGAGACTGCGCACGTTGACCCCGCAAATATCGGCCTGCAGCGAGAAACCGTAAGTCACCACCTTGCGATCGCGCACTTCGCCGATCACCGCCTGCACCACCGGATGATCGACACACAATACCGCCGCGCCATAGAACGGAACATTGTGGATGAACTCCACGAACGCCCGCTTCACTCCGTCGAAATCGCCGTAGTGATCGAGATGCTCGGGGTCGATATTGGTGACCACCGCAATGGTGCCATCCAGCCGCAGGAAACTGCCGTCGCTCTCGTCGGCTTCGACCACCATCCAGTCCGAGTCGCCCAGCCGCGCGTTCGAGCCGTATTGTTCGATGATCCCGCCATTGATGACAGTCGGGTCGATCCCGCCCGCGTCTAGCAACGTCGCGATCATGCTGGTGGTGGTGGTCTTGCCGTGCGTTCCGGCCACCGCGACGGTGGATTTGAGCCGCATCAGTTCGGCCAGCATTTCGGCACGGCGGACCACGGGGATGCGGGCTTCCAGCGCGGCGGCGACTTCGGGATTGGTGCGGCGCACCGCAGTGGAGGTGACGACCACCGCGGCACCCTCCACATTCTCGCGCTCGTGGCCGATATGCACGGTGATCCCGCGCGCGCGCAGACGCTCGACGCTCGGGCTTTCGGCGATATCGCTGCCCTGCACGGTGTAGCCGAGATTGCGCATCACCTCGGCAATTCCGGACATGCCGATCCCGCCGATGCCGACGAAATGGATCGTGCCGATATCGGTGCCGACGCCCTTCATCTGTCTGCCCGATCTTTGGCGGCCTTGCGGGTCGATGGCTGCGGACGGGCGGCTGTCTGTGCCGCGCGCGGGGATGCCTCGCCGACGCGGATCACGTCCATCAGATCGATCCCGCTCATGCTTTCGACCAGATCGGCCAGATCCTTTGCCGCTTCGGGCCGGCCGCAGTTGAACGCGCCATGGGCCGCGTTGCCGAGGCTGCCGGGGTTCATCGCCATCGCCTGAATCTGCTTGGCCAGTTCTTTGGGCTGGAATGCGTCCTGACGGATCATCCGCGCCCCGCCCGCCTTCACCATCTCGCGGGTATTGGCCGCCTGATGATCGTCGGTCGCGATCGGCAGCGGCACAAGGATCGCCGGACGGCCCACCGCAGTCAGTTCCGCAATCGTCGAAGCGCCCGCACGGCCGATGAACAGGTGCGTGTCGGCCAGCCGTTCGTGCATATCCACGAAATAGGTGCCGAGTTCGGCGGGAATATCATGCTCGGCATAGCGCTTGCGCACCGCGTCGAGGTCTTCGGCGCGGCATTGCTGGGTCACCTGCAACCGCTGACGCAGTGCAGGCGGGAGCATGGCGAGCCCATCGGGCACCACTTCGGAAAGCACCCGCGCGCCCTGGCTGCCGCCGGTCACCAGCACGCGCAGCAGGCCCTCTTCGGTGAAAGCCGGAAAATCCGATGCGCGCAGGGCCAGCACATCTTCGCGCACCGGATTGCCGGTGAGGTGCACCTTGGGCGCGTGTTCGGGCTTCAGCCGGTCGACCTTGGCGTACGAGGTCGCGATGGCATCGACCTTTCCGGCCAGCAGCCGGTTGACCCGGCCCAGCACGGCGTTCTGTTCGTGAATGACACTGGGCAGGCCCGCCGACCTTGCAGCCAGCAGCGCGGGCAGAGCGGGATAGCCGCCAAAGCCGACGATAGCAGACGGCTCGAACGCCTCGAACAGCCGCAGCGCCATGCGCCGCCCTTCGAGCACCGCGGCAATGCCCTTGGGCCAGCCGAGCGGGTTCTTGCCGAACCGCCCGGCGGGCAGGACATGGGCGGTGAGATAATCGGGCTTGCCGGGGATGCCAGCCCCGCGCTCGTCGGTTATCAGCGCGACGTGATGGCCGCGCTCATGCAATTCCGCCGCCAGCGCAAAGGCCGGGATCAGGTGTCCACCGGTGCCGCCTGCGGCCAGCACGTAATGGCGTGAGGCTCCGGTTCTGGTCTCGCTGGTCATGCGCCGGTATCCTTGCGTTCGAGCAACTCGCGCAATCCGCCCGCCTCGCGTGCGAGGAAGGGATTGCGCCGCGTGATCGCCAGCAATAGCCCAAGCGTGAAGCACACCGCCAGTGTCGATGATCCGCCATAGGAAATCAGCGGCAAGGTCATCCCCTTGGACGGGAACAGTTTGAGGTTCACGAGGATGTTGATGAACGCCTGACCGCCGAACTGGGTAATCAGGCCGACGCCCGCCAGCAGTGCGAACAGATTATCCTCGCCCACCATCCGCATCAGCGCGCGGATCACCACCGCGCCATAGATCAGCACGATCAGCGCGCAGGCCAGCAGCCCGAATTCCTCGCCGATCACCGAAAAGATATAATCGGTGTGCGCTTCGGGCAGGTTCATCTTGCGGATGCCGAGCCACAGCCCGCTGCCCGTCCATCCGCCCGCCGTGAGCGTGCGCTGCGCCAGATCGACCTGATCGAAAGCGGTGCCGCCGCCCAGAAAGCTGTCGATACGGTGCCGCGCGTTGTCGTAGAACAGATAGGCCAGCGTCAGCGCGCCGATCCCGCCGCCGATCAGCACCGCGATGCGCTGCCACGCCACGCCGGCCAGCAGCACCATCACCAGCCAGATCCCGCCGAACAGGATGGCATCGCCAAGGTTCGGCTGCAGCATCAGCAACACTGCGACCAGCCCCATCAGGCCGGTAACGAAAACGATCACCGGCAGACTGGAATCGCGCAGTCGCCAGCTCAATATCCAGGCGCAGATAATCGCGAAGCCGGGCTTGAGGAATTCGGACGGCTGCAGCGACGTGCCGACATTGATCCAGCGCCGTGCGCCGTTCTTCTCCTCGCCGATGATCGGCACCACGAACAACAGCGCCAGCATGATCGCGCCGACCAGAATGCCGAGCCTGCGCGCCTGTTCGCGCGACAGGAACGACAGGCCCACCATCAGCGCCAAGCCCATCAGCTGGAACACAAGGTGCCGTTTGAAGAACATGAATTCATCCAGCGTGACCTTCGCGGTTGACAGCTGGTCTGCACTGGCGGGCGAGGCGGCAGCGACCGCGATCATGCCGATCGCCATCAGCAGCACGATCAGTCCGAGCATGACCCGGTCGACCTCGCGCCACCACACCCGCAGATTGTCACGCCAGCGGCGCTGCACAGTGGCAGGCGGAAGATAGCTGCCCGCGCTGCTTGCAGAGGGTGACGGAGCGGAATGCCAGGCCGACGTCATGGCAGGATGCTCCGCCCGTCGGGGCCGGTGTCGCAGCCGGTCATCGCGCCGACCATCTGGCGAAAATGGGTGCCGCGTTTCTCGTAGTCGCGGAACTGGTCGTAACTGGCGCAGGCGGGGGAAAGCAGCACCACATCGCCGGTGCGCGCTGCGGCAACCGCGCGGCGCACGGCTTCGCTGATGAGCTCGCAGCGTTCGACCTGCACGGCCCCCACCAGCAGATCGGCGAACATCGGGCCAGCCTCACCCACGGTATAGGCAGCGGCGACATTGCCCAAATGGTCGGCGCAGGCGCCCAGCCCGTCTTCCTTGGGCAAGCCGCCGCAGATCCAGTGAATACGCGGCGCGCCGTTGTTGATTGCCGGATCAGGCGGAAAAGCCGCCAGCGCCGGGGCGGCAGAGGCGGCGTTGGTCGCCTTGCTGTCGTTGATATAGGTCACGCCCTTGGCATCGCATACGCGTTCCATCCGGTGCGGCAGGCCGGGATAGGTGGCAAGCCCCTGCGCGATTTGTTCTTCCGACAGGCCGAACTGGCGGCAGATGGCAACCGCAATGGCGGCGTTCTGGGCATTGTGCGGCCCGGCAAGCGCGGGCGAGCGACCGTCGGCCAGCCCGGCGGCGGCGAGATCGGCGGTCTTCACCCGCACCAGCGGCTTGCCTTGGGCAGAGATCCGGTCGGCGATGGCCTGCGTCGGCGCGTCCTCGTCGCAGATCAGCGCGGTGCCGCTCGCCTGCATCTGGAACAACCGCTCTTTCGAGGCGGCATAGGTCTCGAAATCGGCGTAGCGATCCAGATGATCCGGGGTGATGTTGGTCAGCGCGGCAATATCGCAATCGAGCGTGAAGGTCAGGTCGACCTGAAAGCTCGATAACTCCAGCACGTAGACGCCGCCTTCCGGCAACGGCTCCTGCGCCAGGATCGGATCGCCGATATTGCCGCCCATCACGCTTGGCACACCGGCCTGCGTCAGGATGTGGTGGACCAGCGCGGTGGTGGTCGATTTGCCGTTGGTGCCGGTGATACCGACCACGCGGTGCGGCGGCAGGTCGGCGCGGGCGCAGGCGAACAGTTCAATATCCCCGATCACCGGCAGGCCGTAATGCCATGTATGCGGGCCGATGGGGTGGGTGTTGAGCGGCACGCCGGGCGACACGACCACGCCGGAAAATCCGGACAGATCGAGCTCCAGCGGATCGATCAACCGGCAGCGCCCTTCGAACGGTGCGCGCGCGACATCCTGCCTGTCCCATGCGATCACCTCGGCCCCACTTGCCAGCAGCGCCTCTGCCGCGGCCGCGCCGGAACGCGCCAGCCCCAGCACCGCGTAACCCTTACCGGCGAAGACGGAGGATGTGATCACGCCGCCCGCCCCTACCGCAGTTTCAGCGTCGACAGGCCGATCAGCGCCAGCACGATGGCGATGATCCAGAACCGGATCACGACCTTGCTCTCGCTCCAGCCCAATTGTTCGAAGTGATGGTGAATGGGCGCCATCTTGAACACCCGCCGGCCGGTGCGTTTGAACCAGAACACCTGCACGATCACCGATACCGCTTCGAGCACGAACAGCCCGCCGACGATCGCCAGCACCACTTCGTGATGGCTCGCAACCGCAATCGCGCCGAGTGCGCCGCCCAATGCCAGCGAGCCGGTATCGCCCATAAACACCGCAGCAGGCGGCGCGTTGAACCACAGGAAGGCGAGGCCCGCCCCCATGATCGCACCGCAGAAAATCGCCAACTCCCCCGCGCCGGGCACATGCGGAATACCAAGGTACGCGCTGAAATCAGCCCGCCCGACCAGATAGGCGATGATCGCGAAGGTGCCGGTGGCGATGATCACCGGCATGATCGCGAGGCCATCCAGCCCATCCGTCAGGTTCACCGCATTGCCCGCGCCGACGATCACGAAGGCGGCGAACACGTAATAGGCCGGGCCCAGCGGAATGCTCACACCCGTCAGAAAGGGAAGGTAGAGATTGGTGTTGATCTGGCTGACAATCAGCCACGCCGCCACGCCCGCCACGACGAATTCCAGCGCCAGCCGCACCCGTCCCGGCACGCCCGCATGGCTGTTCTTCGCGACCTTGTCGTAATCGTCGAGGAAACCGATGATCCCGAAGCCGATGGTCACGGCAAGGCAGGCCCACACGAAGGGATTGGAAAGGTCCATCCACAACAGCAGCGATGCTGTCAGCGCGGTCAGGATCATCAGCCCGCCCATGGTCGGCGTGCCGCGCTTGGCCAGATGGGTTTGCGGCCCGTCCTCGCGGATCGGCTGGCCCTTGCCCTGTCGCACGCGCAGCAGATTGATGAACCGCGGCCCGATCAGCAGCCCGATCAGCAATGCAGTCATCAGCGTCGCACCCGCACGGAAGGTCTGGTAGCGAACCAGATTCAAGGCTCCCTCGAAACCCAGCCATTCGGCAAGCAGATAGAGCATTCAGTCGTTCCTCGGCGCCCTTTGCATCGGGCCTGCGCCTCCCGCTGCGGTCCCGGCAGGGGCGTTTTCGGTAAAATGTGACACCAGCCTGCCCAGACCGACCGAATTCGAGCCCTTGACCAGCACCGCATCGCCCGGAGCAAGACCGAATTGCGCAAGCGCCGTGATGGCTTCGGCAGGTGTCCCGCAATGCGCGAAGGCGATGGGCTTGCCAAGCGGATCGCTGCCAGCTTTCCCCAGTTCCTCGGCGAGCGGAGTCATCTCTTCGCCCACCAAAATTGCATGGGCGACCCCTGCATCGGCGATTGGTTCGACCAGCTGGCGGTGAAAAGCGTCGGAAAAGTCGCCCAGCTCCTTCATGCTACCCAGCACCGCAAGGCGGCGGGTTGAGACTGTTTCCTTGAGCGCCTTGAGCGTCGCCCGCATCGATGCGGGGTTCGCGTTGTAACTTTCGTCGATCAGCAGCGCTTCTCCGCCCGGCACCGCGATAGTGTGGCGTGCGCCCCGGCCCTTCATGCCGCCGACCTCGGCCAGTGCGAGACCCGCGCTGGCGAGATCGCCGCCCGCCGCGCGCACGGCCGCCATCACGCCCAGCGAATTGACGATCCAGTGTTCGCCCGGCTCGGCAATGGTGTAGCAAATCCGCCGGTCGCCGAGATCAGCCGTCACCAGCGTGCCGCCACCAGCTGCAGGAATCGCGTCGAGCAGCCGGACATCGGCGTTCGCGCTGCGCCCGAAGGTGACGATCTCCGCCCCGCTCGCCTTGGCACGAGCGATCAGCCGATTGGCCCATTCGCTGTCTGCGGGAATGACTGCGGTGCCGCCGGGAACCAATCCGGTGAAGATCTGCGCCTTCTCGTCCGCAATCGCCTCGAGGCTGCCGAGGTTCTCGATATGCGCGGGCGCAATCGTCGTGATCAGCGCGACATGCGGGCGGACATGGGCGGCGAGCGGCGCGATTTCGCCCGCGTGATTCATCCCCATCTCGAACACCCCGAACTTCGCCCGCGCAGGCAGGCGCGCAAGGCTCAGCGGCACGCCGACATGGTTGTTGTAGCTGCGGACCGAACGATGCGCCGCGCCGCGACTGGCGCGGTCGAGGCAGGCGAAGATCGCCTCCTTCACCCCGGTCTTGCCGACCGAGCCGGTGATGCCGATGCAGACTGCGTGTGAGCGCTCACGCGCCGCACGCGCCAGATCGTGGAGCGCCTGCGTGGTATCGGCTACCAGCACGTGCGGATAGTCAACCGGACGATCGACGATTGCGGCAACCGCCCCTTTTACAAAGGCTTGGGCCACGAACTTGTGACCATCCATCGCCTCGCCCTTGAGCGCCACGAAGACATCGCCGGGCTTCACATCGCGCGAGTCCATTTCGACGTCTGCGGCCAGAAAATCATGGCTGGCAACGCCGCCCGTCGCGGCGGCAATCTCGGCCGAAGTCCACAAGGCCTGGCGCAACGCATCCCGCGGCATGACCGGCCACGCGCGCAGACGCGGGTGAGTGATCGGTTTCGGCACGTTCATGAATTCACGCTCCCCGCCCCGGCGCATTGGCGCGCGACGTCGACATCATCGAAAGCTTCGATCCGCATAGTCTCTCCTGCGCCGAAAATCTGTCCCTGTTCGTGCCCCTTACCGGCAATCAGCACGATATCCTTCGCGCCCGCTTCGGCGATGGCAGCGGCTATGGCTGCACGCCGGTCGCCGATTTCCTGCGCCGCTCCGCCCGCTCCGGCGAGAATTGCCGCGCGAATGCTCGCCGGGTCTTCGCTGCGGGGGTTATCGTCAGTAACGATGACCAGATCCGCCGCGCGCGCCGCAACCGCGCCCATCTCCGCGCGCTTGCCGGTGTCGCGGTCACCGCCCGCGCCGAACACCGCGATCAATTTTCCGCCCTCTGCCACGTGCGGGCGCAGTGCGGCAATCGCCGCCTCCAGCGCATCGGGGGTGTGGGCATAATCGACATAGGCGGGCGCGCCTGCGGCATTGAGCGCCGCACGCTCCAGCCGTCCGCGTACCGGTTGGAGCCGGGTAAGCGCATCGAATACCGCGCCTGCATCCGTCCCTGTCGACAGCGCCAGCCCGGCTGCCACCAGCGCATTGGCGGCCTGATAGGCGCCGATCAAAGGCAGGTTCACTGTGCGGGTCTGCCCGTCGTGTTCGACGGTCAGCGTCTGGCCGAGTTGGCCCGGCACACGCTCGATCAGGCGCAGAAAGGTGCCGCGTTCGCCCACGGTACGCACATCGAGCCCGCGCGCGGAAGCTTCGGCAATGGCGCGGGCCGTCCACTCGGAAGCCTCGCCCCCGTCCCAGATCACCGCCGGGCTACCGGGTTCGACCACTTCGGTGAACAGCCGCATCTTGGCGGCGAAATAAGCCTCCATCGTGCCGTGATAGTCGAGGTGGTCGCGGCTGAAATTGGTGAACGCGCTCGCGGCGACCGTCAGCCCCTCATTGCGATACTGCGACAGGCCGTGGCTCGATGCCTCATAGGCGACATGCGTCACGCCTTCACGCGCGAGGCCTGCCATGTTGGCGAGGAAGGTGACGATATCGGGGGTGGTCAGCCCGGTGGACACGGAGCCATCTGGCGTGGTGACGCCCAGCGTGCCGATGCTTGCCGCGCGCTCGCCCGCCATGCGCCAGATCTGGCGAGCCATTTCGGCGGTCGAGGTCTTGCCGTTGGTTCCAGTGACGGCGACGATGGTCCGCGGCACCGGGGCGAAGAACCCCGCCGCTGCTTGCGCGAATGCCTTGCGCGGGTTGGCGTCGGCGATGTGGAGCGCACCTTCGACCTTGGCCTCGGGCCGTGCGACAATCGCTATTGCGCCCGCGCTGATCGCAGCGGGGATGAAATTCTCGCCGTCGAACGTCGCGCCCTGAAACGCGCCGAATACCGTGCCCGGCGCGACCTTGCGGTGATCGATTGCAAAGCCGGTGACGCCGACATCGGATGCGCCGTCGCTGGCGAGCCCTGCGCGCTCCAGCAGATCGGCCAGACGCATCAGTGCTTGTCCACCAGATAGCGCAGATCGGAAATATCGACATCGCGGCGTTCGTCGGGCTGCACGCCCAGCATCGGGCCGATGCGCGGCACCAGCCGCCCCACCACCGGCGCGGAGGTGAAGGCCGCGGTACGCTGGAAGCTGCTGGCGACCGTGCCCTTCGGCTCGTCCACCACGATGACCACGACATAGCGCGGCGCATCGAGCGGGAAGGCAGCGGCGAAGGAGGAAATCAGCGAGGTCTTGGCATAGCCGCCGCCCGATGCCTTCTCCGCCGATCCGGTCTTGCCGCCGATCCGGTAACCCGGCGCATCGGCGCTGCGCCCGGTGCCGTAGAGCGAGATCATCCGCAGCATCTGCCGCATCCGCGATGAGGTTGATTCCTTGAACACCCGACGCCCGCGCGGGATATCCGCCGGATCAAGCTTCATCAGCGTCGAAGGCCGCCAGATCCCGCCATTCACCATCGCTGCATAGGCGGATGCCAGATGCAGCGGCGTGACCGCAAGGCCGTGACCATAGCTCACCGTCATGTTGGTGATACGGCTCCACTTGCCGCCGGGCCAGATCGGCTTGCCCCGCGCGGGCAGTTCGATGAACGGGCGGCTGTCCATACCCAGATCAATCATGGCGCGGCGCAGACGTTCCGGGCCGAGTTCGTCGGCCACCCGCGCAGTGACGGTGTTGGACGAATAGACCAGCGCCTGCGGCACGTTGAGCGTCGCGCCCTTGGGCTTCAGATCCTTGATCGTGCGCCGCCCGACCTGCACCGGCTCGGCGTTCCACGCCCGCCCCAGATCGCGCACCACGCCCGCATCCATCGCGGCGGCAACGCTCAGCGGCTTGAAGGTCGATCCGAGCTCGTAAACCCCGTTGGTGACGCGGTTGAATACGTTCTTGGCGCCGCTCGCACCGGCCACGTTGGGGTCGAATTCGGGCAGGGACGCCATCGCCATCACCTCGCCGCTATCGACATCGAGCACGATGCCCGCAGCGCCAATGGCGTTGGTTTCCAGCATCCCGCGCCGCAATTCATCCTCCAGCGCGCCCTGCACGCGGACGTCGATCGACAGCGCCACCGGGGTGCCGCGCAGGTCAGGATCGGTCAGATGCTCCTCCAGCACCTGCTCCATCCCCACTTTGCCGCCCTGCTCCTCGACCACATAGCCGAGCACATGCGCCGCCAGCGTGCCCTGCGGATAGTGACGATCGGTTTCGCGCGGGATTTCCAGCGCGATTTCGCCCAGCGCGAAAACCTTGTTGGCCTCTTCGGGCAGAATGCGGCGGCGCAGATAGCCCGACCGGCCCGAGGCGAGGCGTTCGGCCATGCGCGCTTCATTGATATCGGGGAAAATCGCCTTCAACTGGCGCGCGACTTCCTCCGGCGATCGCACCAGCGGCGACCCCTTGTCGCCCATCGCGGAAGGATCGAACCACAGCGCATAGGCGGGAAAGGCGCGCGCGAGCGGCACGCCATTGCGGTCGGTGATCTCGCCGCGCGGGGGCAGCAGCGCATCTTCGAGGCTGGTACGTTCGGGCGCCTGCCCGGCCAGCGCCAGCGATGCGATCCGCACCAGCGCGATCAGGGCAATCAGCACAAAACCGAGCGCCACCCACAGCACCCGGAACCGCGCGGTCCACAGCAGTTGTGCGCGCAGGTTGACGCGCTGGATCCGGCCTGCCGGGATGGAGGGGACTGCCGCCGGGGCAGCCATCACGCTCATTCTCCGATTCCCTTTGCGCTCATGCTTGCGGCGCGCTGCTGCGATGCGCTGAGCGTCTGCGCTTGCGCGGCGCGGATCGGGGAGGCATCGATCAGGAAGTCGCCGAAGGCTTCGGTAAAGACCTGCCCGGCATCCTTCTCGCTCGCCGCCGAAGCTAGTGTCACCGGCGCGCCCGACAAAGGCGAGCGCATCGGTTCGGCATCGGCAGACGCGATATCGCCATCAGCGGTCACATCGCTGCGCGCCAGACGGATCGGCGACGGCGCATCGGGGCCGCGCCGCTGGCCGAGGCTCGCCAACTGGCGTTCGCCATCGAGAAACTGGTCGGCGCGCGGCGCGCCATAACCGAACTCGACCGCGTTCCACACGGCGAGCTGCCGCTGGCTGGCGCGCGTTTCGAACTCGGTTTCGAGCAGCAGGTTTTCGCGTTCGAGCGACAATATCTGGCGTTCTGCCAGCAGCACTTCGCTCTTCACCGCATGCACCTTGAAGCTGAGGATCACGACGAGGGCGAAGCATATCGCCAACACCGCCACCCAACCCAGGGATCGCGCCTGAGTGCCGGTCATCATCATGCTGCGATGCTCCTTGCCGGGGCGCCGGTGCGGATCGCATGGCGCAAGGTGGATGAACGGGCGCGCGGGTTGCGCTGGATTTCCGCATCGCCGGGACGAATGCCCTTGGAGACGCGAAGGAAGGTCGGCGCGGGGCCGGGAATCTCGCCGGGCAGATGGCGCGAAATGGCGCGGCCCGCGCCGCTCGCTTCGCGCAGGAAGTGCTTGACGATCCGGTCTTCGAGGCTGTGGAAACTCACCACCGCCAGCACCCCGCCTTCGCCCAGCAGCGCCTCGGCGGCGGCAAGCCCGGCTTCCAGCTCGCCCAGCTCGTCGTTCACGTGGATTCGCACCGCCTGAAACGTGCGAGTGGCGGGATCTTTCTTGTCGTGCGGCTTGTGGCCCAATGCGCGGCGCACCACGCGGGCGAGTTCGCCGGTGGTCGTCAACGGGCGCGCGGCGACGATGGCGCGTGCGACCCGGCGCGACTGGCGTTCCTCGCCATAGCGATAGATCACGTTGGCGATCGCTTCTTCGTCAGCGGTGTTGAGGAAATCGGCGGCACTTTCGCCCGCCTGGCTCATCCGCATGTCGAGCGGACCGTCATGCATGAAGGCAAAGCCGCGGTCGCCTTGGTCGAGCTGCATCGAGGACACGCCGATATCCATCACCACTGCATCGACCTGTGTGATGCCGAGCGCGGCCAGTTCGGCCTTCATCGCGGAGAACCGTGCCGGGTGGAGCGCAAGGCGGCCTTCATATTGCGCCACCATTTCCTGACCTGCGGCGATTGCATCGGGGTCGCGGTCGAAGGCGTGGACGCTCGCGCCCGCCTCCAGCAGGGCAGCGGTGTAGCCGCCCGCACCGAAGGTCGCATCGATAATGGTCATGCCCGGACGCGGAGCGATGGCCGCAACCACTTCATCCAGCAGCACGGGGATATGGGGTGCATCAACCATCACGCAGCCCCCTTCTTCGCGGCCGCGACCAGCTTTGCACAGCTAGCCTGCGCGCTCTTCCAGCCTGTATCCATCCGGCCGAGTTCTTCGGGGTTCCAGACGAAGAAGAAATCGCCCGCGCCCTGAAAATACAGCCCCTCGCCCACCTTGCCGAGATCGCGCAGGTGTTCGGGCATGACGAACCGCCCGCTGTCGTCGAACGGCAGCTGTTCGAAGCCGAACAATTGCTGGGCGCGCACTTCGCGGTCGAAATCATGGCTGCCGAGGCGGATTGCGCGCTCTTCTTCATTGTCGAGTTGGGCGTGCAGTTTGGCGATGCGCGACAGGCCGAAGCCGACGAGGCAATCGAAACGGTCATGGGCGGCGAGGCACAGGATGCGGTTGCCTTCGGAGCTTTCCTTCACCGCTTTACGGAACGCGGGCGGCAGGACAAAGCGGCCCTTATCGCCGGCGGGCGAAAAGGCTTGGCCACTATATCCTCCAAAAGCCGACACCCGACGCGATCCCCTCTTACCCCGTTGTGGCCTGCCCCGTTAAGGGAACCGGCCGTAATCCAGACACGCCCTCCCCGTCGCCGCGAGCAGGCAAGCGGCGGCACCGCGCCGACCCCACCAGCCGAACGCGTTGCAAACAGGCATGTTTGATGGACCGTGGTAATATCTGGGAAGCAGGCGGGATGAAAGGGATTTTTACGGGAAATCACGGGAAAACTAGTTATCACGCTGATTTTATTCCCTTCCTCTTGTCCAACAGCCCACTGCTCAGTGGATACTTGCCGAACGGCATCGCGCGAATCCGGCCCTGATCCACCCGTTTTCCGCGATTTTCCGTAGTGTTTCCCGCCCGAGTCCCCCGCCGAGTCCCGGCTGTCCCGCGATTTCCCCGATCGCCCCTATTCGAAGGCGGCGGCCAGCAATCCGGCGAGGGTTTGTCCGTTCTCGCCCGCCAGTTCGGGATGTTCGAACAGCGCGGCATCGGCGATCAGAGTGACCCTGCCCTTGCCCACCCGGCACGCCGCCGCCGCGCCTTCTGCTGCCAGCGTGCAATCGGCTGCGGCGGGATCGGTCACAGCGATACGGCCCGGCAGCGCCAGCGGCAGTGCGGCTCCGCCGAGCGACGCATCGGCCACCGCCAGCGCCTGCCGCTCGTCAAAGCTGACCGCCAGCCCCCAGCGTTCGACCACCGGCGGGATCAGCGCGGTTTCGACCGGGCGGCGCGGATCGCCCAGCGGCAAGTCGTAATCCCCGGTCGTTGCCGGATCGAGCACCAGCAACAGGCTTCCCCCGCCCCGCACCCATGCGTCGAGCGCGACATTATCGCCGGGCGAAAGCCCGCGCGGCTGGATCACCGCCAACCGGTCAAGATCCGCCAGCGGGTCGGTTTCGGGCGTGTCGGGGGATAGCGCGGGAATGGGGGTCAGCGTGTCGAGCGGCACCGGCCGATAGCGTGTCTCGATCGCGCGGCGCTGCCACGGCGGGGCGGCCCGATCAGCGGCAATGTCAGCGATATCGGCATCCGCCGGCCAGTAGAGCGGCAGACTGCTCATCAGCCCCAGCGGCGGACGCGCATCACTGGCAGGTTCCGGGCTGGCCGGTTCCAGATTGGCAGGTTCCGTCGGGGCGGCGCTGCAGGCGGCCAGCGCCAGCACTGCGCCGACCAGCGAGGCGATGGTTCTATTGCGGATCTGGCGCATTATCCGGCGCAGGGGCTGGCGGCGGCAAGTCGAGCGGGATCGCCGGCGTGGGGCTCGGCTCGACCGCGATGTCCGGCACAACACCGGCATCGGCCAGCGGATTGGCGCGCGACGGTTCAGGCGTCGGCTCGGTGGTGGGCGCGGCTTCGGGGACGGCGGCTTGCTCGGTAAAATCGGCCTGACTGCCGATGATGCTGGCTAGACCGACCAGCAGCAGCATGGCGGCGATGCCGAACACCCCGATCTGCAATCGCTGGATCGCTTCCTGACGATTTACGCTGGCCGGAGTGGCAGGCTCTGGCTCGGCCACCGGATCGAGCGCGCCCGAGGGCTGATTGCGCCCGGCCGGGAAAAGACTGCGCTGGGTCATGCTACGCAGCCTAGCCAGCAGCGGCGCGCGTGTCACGCCTCGTCTCCGGGCCGCGGTTCGAGCCAGTCGAACACCGGCAGTTCCTTGGCGGCGAGCCATTCGGCGTTGTAAAGCGTCGAAAGATAGCGGAAGCCGGTGTCGCACAGGATCGTGACGACCTGCGGATTGTCGCGCCCCTCGGCCACCAGTTCGCGGCCCAGTTCCACCGCGCCCGCGACATTGATGCCTGACGAGAGACCAAGGCACAGACCTTCTTCCTTCAGCAAGCGCGCCACCCACATCAGTCCTTCTTCGTCGCCGATGCGGTATTGCGTGTCGATCGGTGCACCTTCGAGGTTGGCGGTGATGCGTCCCTGCCCGATCCCCTCGGCGACCGAGGAGCCTTCGGCCTTCAACTCGCCGTGGGCGTAGTAATTATACAGCGCCGCGCCGTGCGGATCGGTCAGCGCGATGCGGATGTTCTCGTCCATTGCTTTCAGGCCAAGGCCCACCCCGGCAATCGTTCCGCCGGTGCCCGCCGCGCAGGTGAAGCCATCGACGCGCCCGCCCAGTTGCTCCCAGATTTCGGGCGCAGTGCCTTCGATATGGGCGCGGCGGTTGGCGATGTTGTCGAACTGGTTGGCCCAGACCGCGCCGGGGGTTTCCTCGGCCAGACGGCGCGAGGTGTGGACGAAATGGCCGGGGTTGGCGAACTTGGTCGGCGGTACCAGCACCAGCTGCGCGCCCAGCGCCCGCAACGTGTCCATCTTTTCCTTGGACTGGTTGTCGGGCATGACGATGATCGTCTTGTACCCCTTGGCATTGGCGACCAGCGCGACCCCGATCCCGGTGTTGCCTGCCGTCCCTTCGACCACGGTGCCGCCCGGCAGCAGCTCCCCGCGTGCCTCGGCATCGCGGATGATCCACAGCGCGGCGCGGTCTTTGACTGAGGAGCCGGGGTTGGCGAATTCGCACTTGCCGTAGATGTCGCAGCCCGCCGCTTCGCTGGGGCCAGCGAGCCGGACAATCGGGGTATTGCCGATCAGTGCGAGTGTATCGGCAAAAGGCTTGGTGATGTTCATGGCAAGGGAATTAGGCGCTCATGCGGCAGGCTGCAACGCTCAAGTCCCGGCGTCACGAAGCCAGCGCGAGCAGAACCTCGACTTCGCTGCCCTCGGCGATCCGTTCCGCCTTGCGCACCGCTGCCTTCAGCGGCAGCAGCCAGCCGCCTGCCTGTTTCGAGGGAAACAGCGATGTGCGCCATGTCGTGTCGCCGATCGTCGCCTCGACATAGACCGATCCCCACGCTGCTGCGTTGGTGGCATGGGCGCGGATCGCCTGAGCCGTCGCTCCGTCGATGGTCAGGAAATACCAGCTGCCCTTGGCCGGAGCGCCAGCGCTGCCCTGCCACAGCCAAACCGGCCCGCGCACAGGCCACGGCCCCGCAGAGCCGCTCGGCATATGCCCCAATTCGTCGCGCAGAAAACGGGCCAGGTCATCGTGCACCGGCCTGTTTCCCGCGCCGGACGATCAATCTTCCGGAGCGATGGTGATGTGGAGCCCGTCGAGCGCGGCGGTCAGCGGAACCTGACACGACAGGCGCGAAGTGGGTTCACGATGATCGGAGGATTCGAGCAGATCGTCCTCGTCCTCGCTCATTTTCGGCAGCTTGTCGACAAAGGCCGGATCGACATGCACGTGACACGTCGCGCACGAACAGCACCCGCCGCACAGCGCCAGCAGTTCGTCGAACCCGTTGTCGCGGATCGCTTCCATCACGGTCAGGCCTTCATCGACGCTGATCTCGCTGGTTTCGCCTTCGCGATTGGTGACGACCAGTCTGGGCATGGGCTACGTGTCCTTTTCGGCTATTGGGCGCAATCGGATGCGCTGGGAGAGTGCAACCGCGGCTGCTAAGGCACTCTGCGGATCAAGGCAAGTTAAGGAAAGTGACAGTGGGGCTGACGGCGGAAAAATTGCGTGAAGACCTCGATGCGCTGGCGCTGCGCGAACCGCAGTTGGCCAGCGCGCTGGACCGCGTCGGCTATCCCGATGCGCGGATTCGTGCGCCCGGTTTCGAAACGCTGCTGCGCACCATTGTCGGCCAGCAGGTCTCGGTCGCTTCGGCGGCATCGGTGTGGACCAAGCTGGAGGCGGAACTCGGCCCGGATTTTGCCCCCGCTGACTTGCTGGCGCGCGATTATGATGCCCTGCGCGCCTGCGGATTATCGCGCCAGAAACAGGGCTATGCGCGATCCCTGTGCGAATTGATGATCGCAGGCGAACTCGATTTCGACAATCTGCCCGCCGATGACGAGGAAGCGATTGCCCTGCTCACCCTGATCAAGGGCATCGGGCGCTGGTCGGCAGAGATTTACCTGCTGTTCGCTGAAGGCCGCCCCGATATCTGGCCCGCCGGAGACCTCGCCGTGCAGGAAGGCGTCAAACGCCTGCTCGATCTCGAAGAACGTCCGGCTGAAAAAACCACCCGCAAGCTGGCCGAGCCGTGGTCGCCGCAGCGCGGGGCGATGGCGATCTTCACGTGGCATTTTTACGCCAATCCGGCGCTTTGATCCGACAGGCTGCTTGCACCCGCCCCGCCGGTGTCTTATCTGCATAACACAGAAAAAGACATGCACCGGAGAGGAGAGACTCCATGCCCCGTCCCACACGTTTCGCCCGCCTGCTGGCCTGCGGCGCTGCTGCCGCTGCGCTGATGCTGCCGGGCCTGACCTTCGCCGAACCTTCCCCTGCCATCACCGCCGGAGCCGCAATGACCACGCAAGCCCAATCCGCCCCCCTGATCCCGCGCGATGCACTGTTCGGAAATCCCACCCGCGCGGCAGGCCAGATCAGCCCGGACGGTCAATGGTTGAGCTGGCTCGCCCCCAAGGACGGCGTGCTCAACATCTGGGTCGCGCCTGCCGACAACCCCGATGCCGCCCGCGCCATGACCAACGCAACCGACCGCCCGATCCGCCAGCATTTCTGGTCGCCGGATTCGCGCGCGGTAATGTACATTCAGGACAAGGGCGGGGACGAGAATTTCCTGCTCTACCGCGTCGATGTGACCAGCGGCGCGGAAACGACCGTGACCCCGTTCGAAAACACCCGCGTGCAGCTGGTCGGCGGCTCGACCACGATCAAGGACAAACTGCTGCTGGGCCTCAACAACCGCGATCCGCAGTGGCACGATGTCTACCTGCTCGACATCACCACCGGCGAGTTGGAACTGGTGCTGGAAAACAACGCCTATGCCGGGTTCATGGCCGATGACAGTCTGACGCTGCGCATGGCGATGCAGCAGAACGAAGCGGGTGGCACCGACTATTTCCGCGTGACCGACAACGCAGTCGAGGAAACCCCGTTTGAAACCACGGCAATGGAAGATTCGCTCAGCACCGCGCCCGCCGGTTACACCACCGATGGCACGACGCTCTACTGGCTCGACAGCCGTAATCGCAACACCGCCGCGCTGTATGCGCAGGACACCGCAACCGGTGAACGGCGGCTGATTGCCGAGAACGACAAGGCCGATATCGGCAGCACCCTGCGCGATCCCGTCACCGGCGAGGTCGAGGCCTATGCGGTCAATTACCTGACCACCGAGTGGACCGCGACCGATCCCGAAACCCGCGCCTCGCTCGATTGGCTGGATCAGCGGCTCGACGGCGATTTCGGCGTCAACAGCCGCACCGATGACGACAGCGTTTGGATCGTCTGGAACGACCCGCTGACAAAGCCGGTTGCGACCTACATCTATGATCGCGCGGCGAGCACGCTGACCCCGTTCTATGTCTCGCGCCCCGAACTTGAAGGGATGCCGCTGCAAGTGATGCATCCGGTCGAAATCGCCAGCCGCGATGGTCTGATCCTGCCGTCCTACCTCACTCTGCCGCCCGGCAGCGATGCGGACGGCAACGGCAAGCCGGACAAGCCCGTGCCGATGGTGCTGCTGGTGCATGGCGGGCCGTGGGCGCGCGACGGGTATGGCTTCAACTCCGCCCACCAGCTGCTCGCCAATCGCGGCTACGCGGTGCTGAGCGTCAATTTCCGCGGGTCGACCGGATTCGGGAAGGACTTCATCAATGCCGGTAACAAGCAGTGGGGTCTGAAGATGCATGACGACCTGATCGACGCGACCCAGTGGGCGATCGATCAGGGCATCGCGCAGGCCGACAAGGTCGCCATCATGGGCGGATCATACGGCGGCTATGCGACGCTGGCGGGCCTCACCTTCACGCCCGAAGCCTTCGCCTGCGGGGTGGACATCGTCGGCCCTTCGAACCTTGAAACCCTGCTGTCGACGATCCCGCCCTACTGGGCTCCGCTGGTCAAGACGTTCCACGAACGCATGGGCAACCCGAACACAGAGGAAGGCCTTGCGCTGCTGCGCGCCGCCAGCCCGCTATACAAGGCGGACAAGATCGTGAAGCCGCTGCTGATCGCGCAAGGCGCCAATGATCCGCGCGTGAAGCAGGCCGAAAGCGACCAGATCGTGAATGCGATGAAATCGGCCGGGGTTCCGGTGACCTACGTCCTTTACCCTGACGAAGGCCACGGTTTCGCCCGTCCCGAAAACAGCATCGCCTTCTACGCCATCGCCGAAAATTTCCTCGCCGAATGCATCGGCGGCCGGGCCGAACCGCTTGGGGACGCGCTGGAGCCTTCGAGCGCCGAAATCGTCGAGGGCGAAGACCACGTGAAGGGGCTGACAGCGGCGCTGGGCGGTTAGTGCAGGCCGCCGCGCATTCTGCCTGCTGACAAGCGCCGCATCCGCCCCTAAGCAGGTTGCAAATAGCAATCGAGAGGGGATCACATGACAGAACGGCGCAGCATCTTCATCACCGGCGGCGCGTCCGGCATCGGGCGCGCGGTCGCCCGCCATTTCGGGGAGCGCGGCTGGTTTGTCGGGATCGCCGATGTCAACGAAGCCGGGATGCAGGACACGCTCGGCCTGATCGAAGGCGGGTTCAAATATTCGCACCGGCTCGACGTGCGCGACCGCGCGGCGTGGGACGAGGCGCTGGCGGCGTTCCACACCGCCGCCGGATCGCGGATCGATGCGGTGATCAACAATGCCGGGATCGGCACCGGCGGATCGCTGCACGAGCTTGACCCCGAAGAGATCGACCGCTGCCTCGACATCAATCTGAAGGGCGTGCTGTACGGCGCGCAGGCGGCCTACCCCTATCTCAAGGCGAGCGCGCCGGGATCGGCATTGATCAACATCGCCAGCGCCGCCGGGATCGCCGGGTCCGCCGGCATGAGCGTCTATTGCGCCACCAAATTCGGGGTGCGCGCCGTGTCGGAAAGCCTCGATGCCGAATGGGCGGGCGACAAGATCACCGTCGCATCAGTGTGTCCGAGCTTCATCGAAACCCCGCTGCTCGACGGCACCGGCAACCGCAAATCGAACGAACAGATTCGCGACCGGGTGCGCGCCGCCGGGCTGGAAATCACGCCGGTCGAGGAAGTCGCCAAAGCGGTGTGGGATGCGGTTCACGGCGACAAGCTGGATTATTTCGTCGGCAAAACCTCGAAATCGATGGCCTTCGCCAAGCGCTGGATGCCCGGCAAGGTGCGCAAGCAACTGCGCGGGAGCCAGGGGCCGCTGGGGCGGTAGGCATTTTTTGTCCGCACGCCCTCCGGCGTGGGAAATCCTCGCTCATGCGGCCTGACGGCCGCGTCGCTGCGGGCGGCCGGTCGGCCTTGCGGCCCTTCGGGCCGTTGGTGCATTCCTAAGCCTACTCAATTCCATCAATCGCCCGCGCCAGTTTGGCATCGCGCTGCGACAGTCCGCCGCTTGCGCCTGCATCATGCGTGGTCAGCGTGATCTCGACCTTGGCATAGACGTTGAACCATTCGGGGTGGTGATCCTGCGCCTCGGCCAGCAGGGCAACGCGGTTCATGAAGCCCCAGGCTTCAGAGAAATCCTTGAACTGGAACGTGCGGGTGATCGCCTTGCCTGCGCGCGCCAGTTCCCACGCCGGGTGATCGGCGAGCAATTGCTTGATTTCATCGGCGTCGAGTTCGGGGACGGACATGACGGGCACTCCTTGATCGTGGTCGCTTGTTTGCGCTGACCCTTTTCCCTAACGCTGCAGCCCAATGCAAGCCTTGTCCCCCGCCCTGTCAGCGCATGATCTGGCCTGCCGCCGGGGCGACCGGCTGCTATTCCGTCGGCTGACGTTTACACTGGAAGCGGGCGCCGCGTGCCATGTGACGGGGGCGAACGGCGCGGGCAAGACCACGCTGATCCGGGCGCTGGCGGGCTTCACCACACCATACGCGGGCGAAGTGAGGCACACAGGCGCGCTGGCCTTGCTCGATGAACGTCCGGGCCTCGATCCCGACCTGCCGCTGGGCCGGGCGCTGGCCTTCTGGTTCGGTCTGGACGGCGCTGCCGGAGGGCAGGCGATCATGGCGCGGCTAAGGCTGGAGGCGCTGGCCGAAGTGCCGGTGCGCTACCTTTCGACCGGGCAGAAGAAACGCGCCGCACTCGCCCGGATGCTGGGTCAGGCTGCGCCGGTGTGGTTGCTCGACGAGCCGCTGTCCGGCCTCGACACCGCATCGCAGGCGCTGGTCAGCGAACTCGTGCAGGAGCATTGCGCGGACGGCGGGATCGCCCTGATCGCCTCGCACCAACCGCTTGATGTGCCGGATATGACCGCGTTCGCGATCGAGGACTTCGCGCCTTCGGAGGCCGAGGCATGATCGCCGCCCTGCTCCGCCGCGATCTGGCGCAGTTCTTCCCCTTCACCGGCAGCGGAGCCGCGCTGCCCGTCGTGTTCTTCGTCGCGGTCGCCATGCTGTTCCCCTTCGCGGTCGGGCCGGATGCCAACCTGATGGCCCGCACAGGCGGCGGCGTGGTGTGGATCGCGGCGCTGCTCGCGGCGATCCTTCCGCTGGAAAAGCTGGTGGCGCGCGACATCGAACTGGGTTTCTTCGACCAGTTGAAGCTGCGCGGCATGGCGGAGGAGGCGATGATGGCGGTGCGCCTGATCGCCCACTGGCTCAGCTTCGGTCCGCCGCTGGTGCTGGCGACGTTCCCGGCCGCCGCGCTGCTCAAGATCGAGGGTGAGACGTTCCAGATCCTGCTGCTGGGCCTGATCTCAGGCACGCCGGGGCTGGCGGCAATCGGGTTGATCATCGCCGCGCTCACCGCCAGCTTGCGCGCAGGCGCGGCGCTTTCGGGCCTGCTGCTAATCCCGCTCGCCCTGCCAATCCTGATTTTCGGTGCCGGCGCGCTCGCCCGTCAGGATCCCGTCAGCCTCGGCTTCGTTGCAGCCATAAGCCTCGCGCTGGTGGCACTCGCTCCGTTTGCCGCCGGAGCCGCAATCCGGGCGGCAAGGGAGAATTAGTGAGAGCGCCAGAAAGCCACGTCAGAGCCAACACATTGATGGGCAATATCGCGCTGGGGCTGCTGGGCTTCACCTTGTTTGCCTTTGCGCTGAAGGCGGTCGCTCACCCTGAAGTGCAGGCCCGCTACACGCCGCTCGTGGTGTTCCATGCAGTGAGCATGATCGCATGGCTGGGCCTGCTCGCGAGCCAGAGCATCCTCGCCGCGCGGTTCAAACTGGCCGCGCACCGGGCCACGGGCCGCGCCTCAATCGCGCTGGTGGCCGCGATATTGGTGAGCGGATCGGTGATATCATGGCGCATCGGGCAGGAACTCGGCCGTCCGGAGGTGACGGTGGTGAATCTGGCCGCCTTCGTGACCTTCATCCCGCTCTATTTCGCCGCCCTGCACTTCGCCCGCAGCCGCGACATCGCCGCGCACCGGCAGGCCATGCTTATCGCGACGCTGGCGCTGATGACCCCCGCCTATGCCCGCGTGGTGCAGGTGCTGGGCCTGCCCGATCCGGTCGCCATCGCGGTGCAGCCGCCGATCACGATTGCAATTGCCTGCGCGTATGATTGGGTGCTGCATGGGCGCGTGACGCGGCCGGTGCTGGCGATGCTGGGGTTTTCGGTCGCGGTGGTGCTGGTGATGGTCGGGGTGCTGGCGGTGTGGTTTTTGTGAGGAGGGTGCGATGCGCTTAGTGGCATTTATGGGAGTCGCAGCGCTCGCCTCATGCAGCGCCCCTGACAGCGAAGCCCTACCCTCGACGGAGGATGAAAGAACTGCCCTCTCCGCCCGGAATGGGTCCGAAGGCGAGCCTGTTCAAATCGGGGTTGAGGAACGCCAAGCTCTCGCCGTGAGAATCGAAAGGGCGGTCTCGCAGGCTCTGCCCGAGATCATGGTGGGCGAATATACGCGGTATTACACTGAAAGCTCAGACGGTCGCATTCGGGCTCTCTATTTTCACCAATACCGGTGCAGCGAGGCTGAGGCCACCTGCGCGGAAGCCAAGACAATTTGGACCAGCCCTGACAAGATACCGAAGCCTGTTATTGATGGGGGCTGTGTGGTCGTCCACGCGGAATATGATCTCGCCCATGACAAACTAATCGCTGCTTGGTGCAATGGTCAGGCTTGAGGCAGTAACCTCAATCCATCTTCGTCATTGCGAGCCGCAGGCGAAGCAATCCATGGCCTAAGCTCGCAACCAAACGCAGCGGCAGTCCATGGATTGCCGCGTCGCCTCCGGCTCCTCGCAATGACGAGGATTACATGTAAGGCGGGCAATCCCGCCCAGTCGGGCTCTTGGTGAAAATCTCGTTGCCCGTTTCGGTGATCGCAATCGAATGTTCGAACTGCGCGCTCAGCGACTTGTCGCGTGTCACCGCAGTCCAGCCGTCGCCCAGCACCTTCGCCCAGGGCTTGCCGAGGTTGATCATCGGTTCGATGGTGAAGAACATCCCCGGCTTCAATTCCGGCCCGGTTCCGGCCTTGGCGGCATGGACCACTTCGGGGGCGTCGTGGAACAAACGGCCCAGGCCATGCCCGCAAAACTCGCGCACCACGCCGTAGCGGAACTGGTTTGCATGCGCCTCGATCGCCGCGCCGATATTGCCCAGCCGCGCACCGGGCTGCGCGGCGGCGATGCCGAGCATCAGACATTCGTAAGTCACTTCTACCAGCTTGCGCGCCTTCAACGGCGGCTCGCCTGCAAAGAACATCCGCGACGTATCGCCGTGCCAGCCATCGACCAGCGGGGTCACGTCAATGTTGAGGATGTCCCCCTCCTTCAACGCCTTGTCGCCCGGAATACCGTGGCAGATCACATGGTTGATCGAGATGCAGGAGCTGTGCGCATAGCCGCGATAGCCCAGTGTCGCAGGCACCGCGCCGGCATCCAGCATCATCCCACGGATCGCATCGTCCAATGCGCCGGTTGTCACCCCCGGCTTCACCATGTCGGCGCAGGCATCGAGGATTTCGGCCGCCAGCCGCCCTGCCTTGCGCATCGCTTCAAAGCCTTCGGGACCATGCAGTTTGATGGTGCCGTCGCGGTAGACGGTCTCAGCGCCGTCAACGAGTTGGTATTCGTGCATCCCCGCCACATAGCGACGATGCGGGCAGATTGCTACTTTTCGCGGGCCATCGGGCGCTCTGCCGGGCGAATCTTTGTGGTGACAAGCCTGCCTTGGCGATTATGGAACGCGCATGACCAAGCCAAATGCCCTGATCCAGCCCGACCGCGGAGCTGACGCGATTGCCATCCACCTCGTCAACAAGGATGGCTTTCCCGACTTCGCCAAAACCCTTTCCGCAGGCCAGCGCGCCAGTCTTGCCGCGCAGAAATTCGAAGGTGGCGGTTATCAGGTCGGGATCGTGCCCGACGGAGATGCATGGTTCGCAGTGGGCGGGGTCGCCGATCCCGAAAGCCTGTCGAGTTGGTGCCTTGCCAAACTGGCCGAAGACCTGCCCGAAGGCACCTATCGGCTCGCCAATGCGGAACCCGGCCCCGCGATGTTCGGGTGGATCACCGGGCAGTACCGCTTCAACCGCTACCGCAGCGAGGACAACTCCGGCGGGAGGGGGGCGCAGGGGCCGCGCGTGCTACTGACCACGCAGGTCGGCCCGATCGACGCTGCCATCGCCGAGGCTGAGGCGGAATTGCTGGTACGCGATCTGGTCAATACGCCTGCCGAAGATATGGGCCCAGCCGCACTGGAGGCCGAATGCGAAAAGCTGGCCAAGGAGCACAAGGCCGAACTCACTGTCGTGCGCGGCGATGCGCTGGAGCAGGGCTATCCGATGGTGCACGCGGTCGGCCGCGCCGCCGCCCGCCACCATGCGCCGCGGCTGATGCATCTGACCTGGGGCGATCCGGCGCATCCGGTGCTGGCGGTGGTCGGCAAGGGCGTGTGCTTCGACAGCGGCGGGCTGGACATGAAGCCGTCATCGGGAATGCGGCTGATGAAGAAGGACATGGGCGGCGCGGCGCACGCGCTGGCGCTGGCGGGCCTGATCATGGGCGCGCGGCTGAAGGTGCGGCTGCACCTGCTGATCCCGGCGGTCGAAAACGCGGTGTCGGGCGCGTCTTTCCGCCCCGGCGATGTGCTTTCCAGCCGCAAGGGGCTGACCATCGAGATTCACAACACCGATGCCGAAGGTCGGCTGATCCTGGGCGATGCGCTGACCCGCGCGAGCGAGGAGGAGCCCGATCTGATCGTCGATTTCGCGACGCTGACGGGCGCAGCGCGGGTGGCGCTCGGCCCCGATCTGCCCGCGATGATGGCGCGATCCGACGACACGGCCGAGGAGTTTCTGGCAGCGGGCAAGGCGCATGATGATGCCCCGTGGCGACTGCCCCTGCCCGAGGCTTACCGCGAATACCTGTCATCCGACATTGCGGACATGGTCAATGCTTCGTCCAATCCCTACGCCGGGGCGAGCGTGGCGGGGCTGTTCCTCGACCGGTTCGTGGGCGAGGAGATCGACTGGGTGCACTTCGATACCTTCGCCTGGAACCCGTCGCCGCGCCCTGGCCGGTCGCGCGGCGGACGCGGGCTGGGCCTGCGCGCTTCGTGGCACGCGATCCGCGCCCGCTACGCAGGGTGATGGAGCGCGTGATGGCGGCCTGCTTGCTCCGCTGGCCACTTGCGGCTAACGGGCCTCCCACGTCAGCGCAGGCGATAGCGCGGCACCACAGACACAGGTCAACGGAACGCAGATGAGCGGCGCGGCGCGCGATGATACGGAATATGCAGTGCCAGAGGGCGTGCTGGGTCTAAAAGGCCCGGTCGAAAAGCCTGCGCCCGGCACGCTGCCGCTGCGCGGGGATCTGGCGCATATCGCGCTCGCCGGAACGCATCTCGCGGCGCATTACGTGATCCCGCATGTGCGCGTGGTGGGAACCAACGGCGCCGGCCTGCGACTGACCCCGCATGGCGATAGCGAGGTGTTCGTGCAGCTTGCCCCCGGCAGCCGGTTCGAACTGCTCGATCTGGCGGGCGAATGGGTGTGGGGAAGCCCCGGCCCGGCTGGCCCGAGTGGTTGGTGCCACGCCGCCGAACTGGTTCCGGTGGGCGCATAAGCCGTGGCGACCCGTCTGTTCATCGACGGTGCGGCAGGCACCACCGGCCTCGAAATCCGCGAGCGGTTGCAAGGGCGCGATGAGTTCGATCTGATCGTGCTGGACGATGCGCAGCGCAAGGACGAGGTCGCGCGCCGCGATGCCTTGCACGCCGCCGATATCGCGATCTTGTGCCTGCCGGACGACGCGGCGAAGGACGCAGTTAAGCTGGCGGAAGGCTCCGAAACCCGCATCATCGATGCCTCCAGCGCGCACCGGGTGGCCGAGGGTTGGACCTACGGCTTTCCCGAACTGATCGGGCGCGACACAATCGCCAATGCTCAATTTGTGAGCAATCCGGGGTGTTACCCCACCGGCTTCCTCGCGCTGGTCGCGCCACCGGTTCGTGCCGGGTTGCTGCCCGCCGACTGGCCCTATACCGTCAACGCGGTGAGCGGCTACTCGGGCGGCGGGAACGCGTTGATCGCGCGGTTCGAGGCCGAAGGCGCGCCTGCATTCCGCGCCTATGGCTATGACATGGCGCACAAGCACCGCCCCGAAATGAAAGCCTACGCGGGTCTGGAACACGGGGTGATCTTCGCGCCCGCTGTCGTCCCGGCCTATCGCGGGATGGTGGTCGAGGTACCGCTCCATCTCGGTGCAATGGCAGGCGAGCCGACCGCCGACCGGTTGCGCGATGCGCTGGGTGAATTCTACGCCGGGTCCGGGGTTGTTTCTGTCTGCGCGGACACCGGCACTTCGGAAATTCTGCTGGAATCCAGCGCGCCGCCATCCGATTCGATGAGCTTGCATGTGTTCGGCAATCCGGGCGGCTGGCACGCGCGCCTGGTCGCGGTGCTCGACAACCTCGGCAAGGGGGCATCGGGCGCGGCGATCCAGAACCTCAACATCATGTGCGGGCTGCCCGAGACGACCGGTTTGCGGCTCTGATCGAGCGCGCCTGCTTAAAATTTAGGCAATGTGCGTCCATACGATGTGCACCATTGCGCAGCGCACCATAATCTTGCTACCCGCTTCCCCAAGGCGAAAGACATGGCTTGTCCGGATTCCTCCTGCGGCAAGGATTGTTCAACCCGGTAACGGCTGCGCTTGGCACGATTCTTGTTAGGAATCGGTCAGGAATCCGGCCAGGTACGGATGGGGACGACGTGAAAAAGATCGAAGCGATCATCAAACCCTTCAAGCTCGACGAAGTGAAGGAGGCGCTGCACGAAATCGGCGTGTCCGGTATCACCGTGACCGAAGCGAAGGGATTCGGCCGCCAGAAAGGCCATACCGAACTCTATCGCGGCGCCGAATATGTCGTCGATTTCCTGCCCAAGGTGAAGCTGGAGGTGGTCGTCACCGACGATCAGACTACCCGCGTGGTCGAGGCGATCGCCGCCGCCGCGCAGACCGGCCGGATCGGTGACGGCAAGATCTTCGTCACTGCGATCGAAAGCGCGCTGCGCATCCGCACCGGCGAGACCAACGACGACGCGATCTGATTTTTTCACCCTCTCCTGCCAGCCCGATGGGGCGGGCCGGCCCAAATCATACCCGAAAGGCACTACAAAAATGTCGAAAGCAAAAGACGTCCTCAAGCAGATCAAGGACGAGGAAATCGAATGGGTCGACCTGCGCTTCACCGATCCCAAGGGCAAGTGGCAGCACCTCACCATGGTCGCCAGCATCATGGGCGAAGATGAGTTGGAAGACGGCCTGATGTTCGACGGTTCGTCGATCGCCGGCTGGAAGGTCATCAACGAATCCGACATGATCCTGAAGCCCGATCTCAGCGAAACCTGGATCGACCCGTTCAGCGCATCGCCGATGATGATCATCAACTGCGACATCGTCGAGCCTTCGACCGGCGACTGGTATTCGCGCGACCCGCGCACCACCGCCAAGCGCGCCGAAGCCTATCTCAAGTCGACCGGCATCGGTGACACCGTCTATGTCGGCCCCGAAGCCGAGTTCTTCATGTTCGACGATGTGCGCTTCGAAGACGGCTATGCCGGATCGGGCTTCGCGATCGACGATATCGAACTGCCGGGCAACACCAGCAAGGAATACCCCGGCGGCAACATGGGCCACCGCCCTCGCGCCAAAAGCGGTTACTTCCCCGTTGCGCCAGTCGACAGCGCCGTCGACATTCGCGGCGAAATGGTCACCACCATGCTCGAAATGGGCCTGCCCTGCGACAAGCATCACCACGAAGTCGCCGCCGCCCAGCACGAATTGGGCCTGACCTTCGGCACGCTGGTGCAGACCGCCGACCGGATGCAGATCTACAAGTATGTCGTGCACCAGGTCGCCCATGCTTACGGCAAGACCGCGACCTTCATGCCCAAGCCGATCAAGGACGATAACGGATCGGGGATGCACACCCACATCTCGATCTGGAAAGAAGGCAAGCCGATGTTTGCCGGCAACGAATATGCCGGTCTGTCGGAAGCCTGCCTCTATTTCATCGGCGGCGTGATCAAGCATGCCAAGGCGCTGAACGCCTTCACCAACCCGACCACCAACAGCTACAAGCGGCTGGTGCCGGGCTTCGAAGCGCCGGTGCTGCTGGCCTATTCGGCGCGCAACCGTTCGGCATCGTGCCGCATTCCCTACGGCGCGGGCGACAAGGCCAAGCGGGTCGAGTTTCGCTTCCCCGATGCGATGGCCAACCCCTACCTCGCCTATTCGGCGCTGCTGATGGCGGGCCTCGACGGGATCGAGAACAAGATCCATCCGGGCGAGGCGATGGACAAGAACCTGTACGATCTGCCCCCGGCCGAACTGGCCGAAGTGCCGACCGTGTGCGGTTCCTTGCGCGAAGCGCTCGATTCGCTCGCTGCCGATCACGAATTCCTGATCAAGGGCGACGTGTTCACCAAGGACCAGATCGAGGCCTATTGCGAACTGAAGTGGGAAGAGGTGATCCGCACCGAAACCACGCCCTGCCCGGTCGAATACGACATGTATTATAGCATGTGATCGCTCGCCGTCCCGGTTGTCCGGGCCAGGCTGGCTGACATTGAGGGGCCGCTCGGGAAACCGGGCGGCCTTTTTCCTAACCTCGATCCTTCAATCGGGCAGCCCTTGCCGCTAAGGCTGTCCGCGAAATCGCTCTTGCGGGGAAATGATGACGATGACCGATGCAATCCTGCTGGTGGCCGGGGGCCTTGTTCTGCTGGCGCTCGGCGGCGAATTGCTGGTGCGCGGCGCGGTCGGCATGGCATCGCGGCTGGGCATTTCGCCGCTGCTGGCGGGGCTCACCATCGTCGGTTTCGGCACCTCGATGCCCGAACTCGCCACCAGCATCCAGGCGGCGCTGGGCGGATCGCCGGGTATCGCGCTGGGCAATGTGGTCGGGTCGAACATCGCCAACAGCCTGCTGATCCTCGGTATTTCCGCGATCATCATGCCGATTGCGGTCAATCCGGCATCATTCAAGCGGGATTCGATCGCCATGGCGGTGGCAACCCTGCTGGCGACTGGTGCGGTGATGCTCGGCATCATCGGGGTGCTGCCGGGTATCGTGCTGGTGGCCGCGCTGGCGGGCTATGTGTGGTGGGCCTACAAGTCGGAAAGCGCCTCCCACGATGCCGAAGCCCATCGCCACGAGGCCGAGGCCGAAGATCGCCCGGTGCCGCCCGATACCGGCCCTGTCGTGCTGGGCGGCATGATCATAGCCGGGCTGGCGGCTGCGATCTTCGGTGCCGGGCTGCTGGTCGACGGAGCGACCGTGCTGGCCAGCGCCGCCGGGGTTTCGGAAAGCGTGATCGGTCTCACCGTAGTCGCCATCGGCACCAGCCTGCCTGAACTGATCGCCTGCGTCATTGCCGTGATCCGCAAGCATGGCGATGTGGCGCTGGGCAATGTGGTGGGTTCGAACATCTACAATATTTGCGGTATTCTGGGTCTGACCGCGATCATCCAGCCGATCGAAGTGCCGGCCGAGATCGCCCGTTTCGATATCTGGGTGCTGGTGGCCGTCACCGCGCTGCTGATCGTGCAACTGCGCAGCGGCTGGCGATTGTCGCGTCTCGAAGGGGCGCTGCTGGTGGTGCTTTACGCCGGTTACACGGTGTTCCTCGCGCTGCGATGATGCAGGCAGGCCACGGGGCCGAAGCGTCTGCAACAGCCTGCCTCATTCCGATTGTGTCGGGAACTGAACGCGTTAAGCTTTGGCCATCCGATCGTGTTCGCATGATCAGACACAAAAAAAGAGGTCGCTATGAACATCACCGAAACCCGGCGCCGCAGCCTGCGGGCCGGCTCCGCTGTGCTTGCTCTCGCCGCTGCCGCCACCGCAACCCCGGCGCTCGCCATCGTTCCCAATGAAGACAACACGTCCGAAGACATCGTCGACAATGACGATGTTTTTCGCGGTGTCGGCATGATCGTCACGAATGTGCCCGGTGAGGGCGGCATCGGCATCTGCACCGGCACGCTGATCAACCCGCGCACTGTTTTGTTCGCAGCGCACTGCGTGAACGACGTTCCCGACACCGCCTATGACGGCGAGCAAATCCGCGCCGTCGTGTCGTTCAATGTCGATGCGTTCGACGGTGTGGTCGACTGGTTCGCCAACAACCGCACCAACACGGCGCTTTCGGCGTTCAACATCAACCGCATTTTCTACGATCAGCGCTCGCTGCAGAACCCGCAGGCGGGCGGCTTCATCGAGGCGGATATCGCACTCGCCAGTCTCGATACCCCTGCCGCCGGCATTCCCACATGGGCGCTATTGTTCAGCACCCTGCCCGCGCCCGAGGCGATCGATCCGGTGCGCGGCACCGATTATCAGGTGGACATCGTCGGTTACGGCGGCACCGGCAACGCCTTCGAGGGCGCGGTCGAGGGGATCGATTTCCGCCGCCGCGCGGCCGAGAACCTGCTCGGCGGGTTCTATTCGCTCGACGATCAGGACAATTTCCTGTTCGGCCCGGCGGGGGATTCCCTGCCGCAGAACCTCTATGTGCTGGACTTCGATTCGCAGGACCGCGTGCCGGGCGCCGACATCAACATTGCGCGCGACGATGCCTTGTCGAACGAGGGCACGACTGCGGGCGGGGATTCGGGCGGACCGCTGATTCTTGGCGCGGCCAACAACACCATTTCGTCCGAAGACCTCGTGATCGGGGTACTTTCGGGCGGCTCGCGCTTGCTCGGCCCGTTCAGCGCGATCGGTTCGACCAGCTTCTATCAGCCGCTGTCGCTGTATTGGCAGTATATCGCGGAGACCAATCCCTATCGCTATGTCGGTGCGGTCGCCGGTGACGGCAATTGGGAGGATCCGGATCACTGGGTGACGCAGCTCGACCCGATGTACCGCGTGATTGATGCCGATGGTCAGGTGGTCAACGGCCTGCCGACCACCCCCGAACTCGCTCTCAACGGCCGCGACGGGGATTTCGGGCAGATCTGCGTCGAGCTTGACCCCACCAATGTGTGCACCGACACCGCGACCGGCGAGGTATTCGACAGCACGTCCACGCCGACCCCGGCAGCTTCGGGCAACATCACCAATGCCGACAGCCTGACCCCCACCTTGCCCGCTCCCACGCTGGCGAACGGCCTGCCGGGTGCGACCGGGTTCGTGCCCGACAATATCGATCCCGTCATCAGCGCCGATGCCGCAGTGAACGTCGATCCGCGCTATTTCGACGTGACCCTCGGCGAAGCCGGCATGACGACGCTGGGCAGCGACATCACCATCGACCGGCTGACCATGCGCGGCAGCGCGGGCCTGACCATCGGGGCGACGGGCGATCTTACCTCGCTGATCGACATCAGCCAGTTCGGCGGCAGCGCGACCGTGAACGGCGCGCTGACTTCGGCGGGCGATTACACGCTGTTTGCCGGAATGCTCGGCGGCACCGGAACCATCGCTGCGCCCTTCGTCACCAGCGTTGCGGGCGCGATTTCGCCTGGCACGATGGGCACCACCGGCACGCTGACGATCGACGGCAATCTGGTGATGGCTTCGGGCAGTTCGTTCCTGGTGGACATCGCCTCCAGCGGCGCATCAGACAGCCTAGCCGTCACCGGACTCGCCAATGTCGGCGGCCGCGTGCTGCTCGGCGGCGGGCTGCTGTCGCAGGTCAACGGGCAGAGCCGCCAATACACCATCCTCACTGCGGACGGCGGGGTATCGGGAAGCTTCGATCCGGTCACGATCTCGGCGATCCTCAGCCAATCCTTCACCTATCAGGAAACCGCGGTGCTGATGGCCATCGAGGCAGCGAGTTACCGGACGGTGATCGATCAGAACGATCCGGTCCAGTCGGCCTATGCCCAATTGTTCGACCAGAACCGCCCGAACGCGGCGGTAGCGGGTCTCTACGCGCTCGACTTTGCAGAAACCGACACCATCCGCGCCACCTTCCGCAATCTTGCGCCGGTGAATGAACAGGCGGTGCGTTCGATGGCGGGGCAGACCATCAACCTGCTGCAGAATGTCAACGATGCGCGGATGCGCGAAGCCGATCGCAGCAAGGCCGGCGGCAAGATCGCGGTGACCGGTTCGCCGCTCGATGTGGTGCAGGCGGGCCTCTCGCCCTTCGGCCAGCCGGTCGGCGCGGGGGCGATGGCGTTGCAGAGCGGCGAAACCGAACTGCGCGACGCCAACCTGCCCGAAAGCATGTCGATCTTTCTGGCTGGCGGCCTTGTTACCGGCGAGGTCGATTCGCTGCCCGGCTTCCGCGCCGATACCGATGTTTCGGGGCTGTATGTCTCGGGCGGGGTCGAGTTCTATCCGGGCGCAAACACCATGCTGGGCCTTGCCGGGTACTTCAACTCGCTCGAAGCCGACGCACCGCTCGGTCAGCAGGTCGACAGCGAGACCTACGCCGCCTCGCTCTACATGCGCCACAAGTTCACCGATGGCCCGGTGGTCGATGGCCAACTGGCGATGGGCAGCATGGGCTTCGATACACGGCGGCGGGTGGATGTCCTCGGCACCCCGCAGGACCTCACCTCATCGTCGGACGATCTGCTGGTATCGGGCGCGGCCGGCCTGTCGTACGACCTCGACACGGGGATCGGCACAGTCTCGCCGGGGATCGAAGCGCGCTATGCTAGCGTCGATCTCGGTCTGGTGCGCGAGGATGGGGGCATCGCCGCGCTGGCGGTGGAGCGTGAAAAGTTCACCAGCACGCAGGCGCGGTTCGGCTTCGACTACGAAAAGCAAGGCGAGGCCGTGCAGATCAACGCCAATGCGCAGATGGTGTGGGAGTTCGAGGACGGGCCGCAGCTGCTGGCGGCAAACTTCGCGCAAGGGGTAGGCCCGAATGCGAACTTCGTACTGGACGGGGCCGACCACACATGGGTCGAACTGGGCGTGTCGGCCAATTTCGGTAATGGTCCGCTGCAACTGGGAGCGGGTTTCGACACCACCATCGGCCGCGACAGTGCCAATGCCCGCGTGTGGCGCGCATCGGCAACCTATCGCTTCTGATCGGACGCGGCGACACAGCAAGGGGGCGTCTGCGGTGTGCAGGCACCCCCTTTGCGTGTGGTAGCTGGCGTGGTCAGCGGATGGTCAACATCCCGCGCCGCCCGGCGGCGATGAAGCTCGCCAACAGCACCAGCACATAGAACGAGGTCAGCAGATCGAGCGGCTGCGGCGCGGCAGCAAAGCCGAGATGCGCCAGCAGCGCCCACATGCCGACCACCACCAGCACCAGCCCGTATGTGATCGCTCCAGCTTCCAGATTGATCGCCAGCATCAGCTCGTCGCAGTATCGGTAGGTCAGATAGGACAGCGCCGTGCCGGTCAGCAACCCGCCCGCCCCCACGATCAGCGCGACCCCTTGGGGTATCGGCCCATCGGGTGCAGCCAACGCCAGCACGACCAACGCCACGCCCCACAGCGCCATGGCCCCGCTCGACGTGACAAGCACGCGTTTCTGTTCCTGCAGTTCGTCGGCATCCTCGACATTCAGGAACCGCGCGCCCAGCCGGGGATTGCTCGTGCCGACCAGCATCCCGCCCGCGATCACGCAGTACAACATGCCGACCGTAGCCGCGATCATGGCCGAGGCGTTCAGCCCGCCGACCGCGTCACTATCGATAAAGCGCATCAAGCCGAAAACGGCCACGAAACCCGCCACAGCGCCGACCGACGCGGGGATCACCACCTTGCGCAGCCAGGGGAATTCGCGGGGAGATTGATCGTCGGTTGTCATGCTTCAGGCTCCCAGTGATCGATGAATAATTCCGGCACAGACACGCCGAACAACCGCGCCATGCGCAGCGCCAGCGGCAGCGAGGGATCATACTTGTCGGTTTCCACCGCATTGATGGTCTGCCGCGAAACGCCGAGCCGCCGGGCAAGTTCGCCCTGACTCCAGCCGTGGCTTTCACGGAAATGTTTGAGGCGGTTTTCCAAATTCGTGCCCTGCAGTTCCGGTTTAGGTTCGCTGTATCCGTTCGTCCGGCCGGGCCTCTGCGCCCGGTGGACGGCGATTCGAACCTGACTGTAGCGGGACAAGAGCTTCTGCACATTTGACAAGAGTAATTGGAGCACTCGAAGCGGCTTGAATAGGGTCTCAGGAGCGCCTTAGCCGGCCGCGCGGGACAGCTGGGGCACGAATGCAATGTCCGCTGCCTCCGATGCCAACCAGTCCCTGAAGGCGGCTGCATTGACGGTGTCAGTCCTCATCGCAGCCAACACCAGCCCCCGACGGCTGAAGAGCCTTTCCGATCCACCGTGCGCCGCGCTGATCCGGCTCGTACCCACAAGCCCCCGCCTTCCTGCCACCGCAGTGTCCTCTGGCAATATCTCCCGCGAGAACCGAGCCGCGGAATTGCTCAGCAGAGCTCGATTGGGGCTCAAGCCGAGCGCAGCGACGATCTCCTTGTTCGAGTACCAGTCGTCTCCCCGCTTCAGCAGGATCACGATCGGGTTTGATTCAGGCGTTGGCCACAGGCTGCGGTCGTAGATGTCATTCCCCCTACGATCCGAGCCCACGGCTCCCTCCGTCGCCTCAATCATCGTCGTTCTCGTCAATAAGCACCGCTGAGATTGCCGACCCATGGATCAGGACTCCTCGCTCATTTGCGGTGGTCCCCGTCAGAAGGTTGGGATCATGGTCATGCACGAAGGCGTGGGCGAGCTTGATCTTTCCCGTGGCGGTGCACACGGTCACCGCCCTGTTCTCACCGAGCAAGGTCACAATTTCGGCAACGAGCGTCTCATAAGTGTTGGTCATCAGCTTCTCCTTCATGGCCCCGAGATTATCAGCTCCCGTGCCGGAGTCACCTTCCCGCTGACCTGATAGTTGAGGGAAACCTCCTCCATATCGAAGCCGGCGAATAGCTCGCGCACTTCCGGGCGGTCGTTGATCGACAATATAAAGCGCCCCTGAAGACCGCCTAAGAGGTCTCTCAGACGCTCAAAATCATCCGGTGAGAAGATGTCCTTCCCATAGTCGTCCGTATGCCCCCAGTAGGGCGGGTCGCAATAGAACAGCGTCCCAGGCCGGCTGTCGTACCGCTCGATGCAGGTGCCGAAGTCGAGACACTCAATCAGCACGTCCTCGAGCCGCTCGTGAACCGCCTCGAGCATCGGCTCCAGCTTGCTGAGGCTCCAGCGCGGCCGTGAGAAGTCGATGCCGAACGTGCGCGCCATCCCACCGAAGCCGGTCTTCTGCAGGTAGAGGAATCGTGCTGCCCGCTCGAGGTCGGTCAGCTGGTCGGCCGGAGTGGCGCGCAGCCGCTCGAAATCGGCGCGGCTGTAGAGCTGGAACTTCAGCACATCGAGCATCTGCTGGTAGTGCCGCTGCAGGATCCGGAAGAGGGTAACGACATCGCGATTCACGTCGTTGATCACCTCCAGCTTCGGCCGCGCCGATCGGCGGAAGAAGACGCCTCCCATGCCCACGAAGGGCTCGACATAGCGGGTGTGGGGAGTGGCGGTGATCCGCTCGCCGATCCGGCGGGCGAGGATGCGCTTACCGCCGAGCCATGGGGCTACCGGCTAGACAGGGCGAACTGGCGTCAATTCTTCTTTCATGGTTCTGCACCTAACGCTGCTCCGCCGCTTGCGGCCGGGGGAGCCGACGGGCCGGTCATGACGGCCCAAGGTGCGAGAGCCCCCTCTCGCGGTTCGGGGCGCGTCCAACGCCCCGGCCACCCCCGTTTTCACAAGGGCGGGAATTCTTATCGCGGCCGAACGGGGACGCGCACGCTCCGATCGTCGAGCAATCCACTGCTCGACGTAATACGGCAGGTGATTATGTAGTCTTGCCCGACCTCGCCGCCCTGAATGCGCCAGGACACAATGCCGCCAGCGTCGGCCACCTGATCGATCGTGACACCCTCGATGTCCGCGAACACTTCCCGCGCAGTGATTGTATCACCCTCCTGCAGCCAGCCCGACCAGTCCATGCCGTGCAGCTCGATACTGTCGGGATCCTTGATCGGGGCGGTGAAGGTGAAGGGCGTGCCGGCATCGGTGCGGGTCACGGTGAAGATCGGATCTGGCGCGATGGTTACTGCGCCCTCCGTTTCGAAAAGCGGCGGGTCGAAAAGCTCAGGATCGAACAGCATCAGCTATCCCTTCAAATGCAAGGCCATGATCAGGCCGAATTGCAGGACGTTGAGAAACAGGCTCAGGGCGCAAAGATCGCATTGGTGCTTGGCGCGGGAGAGGATCAGCCGGGCGAGATTGCTCACAGCATCAACTCCACCAACACGAACTTACCGTTCCTGAACCGCCAGTAGAGAACGCGCTTGGCATCCTTGAAATGCTCTGCTGCCCCGGCTCTCCACTGCTCCACCGTTAACGGGAATCCGAGCCAGCCCTGCAAGAACAGGCAGTCACCTTCCACCGTGACGACGATCAGCCGAGAATATTCAGGCCCGTCGCCATCGCACACCCGCACCAGCTGCGAGTTGGGGGGCAAGGGTGATGGGACGAATCGCATTAGGCCAGCGGATTAAGCGCAAAGCTGACCAGCGCGCCGAACGCGCCGGGGGAGACGTTGAGAGTAGACACCCCGGTTGAGTCGCGAGTCAACGCCGCGCCGTAATGTCCAGAACCAGCCCGCTGGAAACCACGCAGAGTGCAGCCCGCACCGGGAGACGGGTCGGAGGCGTTGGAGTTTCCGATAAACTGCGCGAAGATCAGGCCGCCCACTGGCAGGGTTTGTGATGGAGTCGAATGCGCCGAAGCACTTCCCCAACCCTTGGCCTCGGTCGAGGCAGGTGTGGCCTGAACTCCAGCCACTACGCTCGTCGAGTATACCAAGTTGCTTATGGTGCCCGTTGTCCAAGTGAACACCAAGTCGACCGTGGTTTCGATGGCCGACTCGAAGCCGAACGTCGCAAAGTGGTTCCCCGTCGATGCAGTGTGCAGCAGCGTGGCCGCGTTACCTGCGATGGTCAAAGCAATCCCGGCTCTGGGAGTGCCACTTCCGGCAAGCATCGAAATGATGTTCAGCCCCGGCTTGAGAACCACGCCTGTGACTGTGTCGGTGGCGAAACCACTCGATGCCTTGAAGTTGGTCTGGGAATGAGCAGCCGAGATAACAGTCGAGCGAGTCACAACTGCGTGCTGGAATGTTCGAGGTGCTACCACCGACTGGTTACTGAGTCGAATGGACACCTCGACTTCGTAGTTACCGGCGACTGGGCCAGTTCCGTTACCGGCCCAGCGAAGCACCTGATTCGGCCAAGTCCCGGCAACCTCGAACTCGGCTGCATTGGCCCCACCCGTGATGACGGCGAAACCGTATTTGCTCGCGTCGAACAGACCTGAGTGCGAGAGTGGAATCGAAATCTGCTCGCCGGGGAAGGAGCCTTGAGCCACCTGCGTATTCCAAGTTGGAGTCGCTTGGCCACTAAACGCCATCACAGCCTTAGCAGCGCCCCAAATGTTGTTCTCGGCAAGCGTGGGATGCAGGTTTTCAGGGTCGGCAGTCGGCCAAACTGGATGCTCCACGAACACATACGGAGTCTCAGCCGCAATCTCTTCGTAGGCCGCGCGGTAATCAGGGCCGCCACCCAAACCGCCCTTGGCAGGCCCGGAGAGGATGATTGGGGTAGTAGGCCCTACACCGTTAAAGTTGGCGCGGACGTGCGCAACGAGGTCGACCATCCAAGCTTTGACAACGCTCTTTGGCTGGTTGTCGTTTGACCCCAAAGAGATTCCGACCGCGCCGACGATAGGTGCGACTCCATCGAATGTCTCAAACCGACTCATCGCGAGGTTGTGCGAGGCCGTGCGGGCGGCAAGTATACTCCCGGTGTCGACGTTCCAGCCCACCTGAAGCGACGAGCCGCCAGTAGCAAGCGGAATGACTCCGACTTTGCCGCCAGCCAGAGCCTGATAGTCAATCAGCATACGCTCGTTGGGTGAGATTCGACCGACCCCATCGGCACCATCAGGATGCCAGATCGGCCCTGCGGATTCGACAATTTGCTCGAACGGGAATCCGACCCCAGCGAAGTTGTTATTTACGAACTGCGCAGCGTTGGTTGGGAGCGGATTGGTTCCCAGCACACGGTTGGCATCAAGATTCTCGGTGCCTCTCGACGGCACGAGGCTGTCACCGAGTTCTGAGAAGACGACGCGCGCCAGCGATGGGCGCGTCCATGAGAACCCCGTACCCTTGAGCGCCAGCACCTCGCCAGATGCGGCTTTGATACGGAGGGCCGCGCGCAGGTTCAGCTTAGGCATCGGTCAGCACCAGCAATTCGAGCGCGCCGGGTGTGGCAGCGTTGAACAGAGCTTCATCGGTGAACGTGGTGATCGTTACGCTTTGGCCATCAGCACCGTCTGCACCGGGCGCTCCATCTGCGCCATCCGCACCGGGTTCGCCCTGGATGCCCTGTATGCCCTGTATGCCTTGTGCCCCGTCCGCACCATCAGCACCCGGCTCCCCCTGCGGCCCTTGCTCGCCTACAAGAGAGGCCAGCCAAGCAGCCTCATTCCCGACAAAGCCCGCCGCAACCGCAACCTCGTATGCCGACAAGCCATCGGCACCGTCTGCTCCATCTGCGCCCGGTGTGCCGCTTGCCCCGAGGACAGCGATTGCCTGCGCCGTCCGCTGCGGGGTCATGAGCTTGTCGGTCGCCGTACCCGCTTCAGCCTCGGCCTGCGTAGCGACGGGCACATCGTGATCCGCGTTGTATGCCGACCGCGCCAGCAGTCCGGTGCCGGGAGCGGGTGGATTATGGCGAATTGACACCATGGTCGTTTCCTTTCGAAGTGGGTCAGATGGCCGGGCTCGAGGCGGCCGCTTCCTTGCGAAGCGCGTCCTCGTCGAGGCCGGTGTCGATGAAGAATTCGTCGACCTGCCGGACAGTCAGGTGCTTGGCGAAACGAGTGGCAATCGCCTCATCCGCCTGCACCGCCTTGATCACCGCCTGCTTGTCGAGTTCGGTCTTGGTCCGCAGAAAGTCCTTCGCGCGGGACCAGCGCATGCCCTTCAGCCAGCTGACAACCGCATCGGCCTTCACGCCGCGCACCAGCTTGACCGCCGCCGGGGTAAGGCGGATGCCGATCTTCGCGCCGCCGACCTCGGCCGAGCGCTTGCCCTTGGCGAGCTCGTCTTTCCCGCCGGCTTCCCACCAGGCCTTCACGCCAGCGAACAGATCGGCGGCCTGCGCCTCCAGCTGCCGCAGCCGGTTGTCGCGCTGCGCCTTGATCCGGTCGATCGCATCCTCGGCCGCGAGCTTCTCGAGCGCCTGGTCCCGATCGAGCTGGACGTATTCGCAGATCATCAGCGCCGCCTCAGCGGCGTCTGATGGGGCGATAATGCTGGTCTTCTTGCGTCTTGCCATAATGTCTCTCCTGCTCAGCTCGCGGCGACGGATCAGGGGCAGACTTCGCCTTCAGGGCATTCGTTCTCGATCGGCACGAGCGTCGGCTCGGGGCGCGGTTCGCTGGCAGGCTCGCAGGCCGAGAGGGCAACGAGGGCGGCGATTACGATCAGGTTCTTCATGGTCTTATCCTTCCAGAAAAGTTTGGGATGCTACTTGTGCGCCGCCCGCCGTTCCGGGCGAGCGAACCTCGGTCATCCGGAATTCGAAGACGCGCTTCGATCCGGTCGTGTTGACGAATGTGCCGCTGGCGAAGTCTGAGCCAGGCTCACTGGCGCTGATGAACGAACCGGGCCCGTCGAATGCGGTTGTCCACGTTCCGACGCCAAGTTCCCGCCGTTCGATGCGGCAAGTGATCGTCCCGCTGTTGCCGCCAGCCAATCGGGCGAGCTGAGCGTTGAGGAAGACGCCTGAGCCGTTTTCGAGCGCCTTGGTGATGATCTGCTGGAAACCGACAGTCTGCACCGACGCACCAGCGGCAGGCGGCGCGGGGACATAGAGGACATTGACGGGGTGTTCGGTTTCGATGCCGTCTGTGTGGATGTATTTGATGACGTATGCGCCAGAGATGCTGATGTTGGCGATCGTCGCCAAGCCGGTGCTGGCATTGATGCCGACCGTCCCTGTTCCGACATTCTGGGAAACTTCATCCCAAGTCCCACCTGTCAGCGTTTCCAAGGCTCGCTTGGCAACATGGGTCACGGTGCGGTTGCCGTTGCCGACACTGCCGGCCTCGCCCTGCTTGATCTCAATGACCGGGAATTGCGGGACGATGCTGCGCTGCGCCGTGGCGGTCACGTCTGCGTTTGGGTCAGCCCTGCCGGGGACGTAAGGTGGGACCACCGTCTGTCCCTGCGCGACCTTCGACAACATCGGCTCGGTGAAGAAGATGTAGGGGTCGGTTCCGCCGGTTCCGAGCAGGCGAATCATGGGGATGGCCCAGCGCGAATTGGCAGGGGCAGAATTTTGAAAGACAGAGAGACGTGTGAAGTTGGCTGGGTCGCCATTGGCAGCACCGAGCGGGGTGCCGTTGCCGACAACTGGAGCGCCGATAAGCGACCCGGCACCATCGAAGATCAGGATATAAAGCTGGAATGTGCAGCGGTGCTCTGCCGCAAGGACGCTGGCAATGAGCCTGTCCCCTGGCGCGACAGGCATGGCGAACAGCGGGGCATTGGCGAGGCTGCCACCGCCCCAAAGAGCATCGGGCGAAAGGTCGGCTGAAACGCCAATGGCAACCGTGCCGGGTATGCGCGCCCAGATGACGTTGCGTTGACCGAACCATGTAGGGAGGTTGACTCCCCATTCGCTCTCGAAACCGCCGCCACGCCACCGCCACCCGAACTTGCCCCGTGTGAACTCGCTGTTGACGACTGCGTTCGCGCCGATGGGAACCTGCCGGTTATCGACCACGATGTTGCTGGTACCGATGCCGGAAAGCACACCGCTACCATCGATGGTGATGTCCCCGGTGGGGTCGTACACAAGCGACATGCCGTAGATGCGGGGCTGTGTGCCGCCATCGGTGCCAAGAATATCGAAGCCCGGCGCTGCATCTGCCAAGGCGGTCGGCAGTGTAAGGTAAGTGTCGATTTCAGCCCAATCGAGGCCCTGCCCTCTCAAGACGGTGCCCGCTGGGGTGGAAACTATTCCTCCGGCACTAGAACGAAAAACGAAGCGAGTTCCGTCACCTGTGAAGCCGGTGGTCTTGATCCAGTAGCGCAGGCGATAACGACCTGCCCGCAGAATCGGATATCGGGCCCGACGCGCGAGGCCCAACGTTCGGCCTGCGCGCGCCGGTTGATCGAGCGTTTATCACCGGGCAGGCCGGGCAGGCCGAGATCCTCCAGTTCCGACGCGGTGAACCATGCGGCGTCTTCCATCGGGATCAGGTCTTGGGCGCTGGTGGCCATTATTCGTTGCCTTCCCGGATTTGCGGCGCATCGTTCTTGAGGGTCTTCATCTCGTCCTGCGCAGCCCGGATCAGCTGCTGCAGGTGGCCGAGGCGGGCGGTCTTCACTTCCTCGCCGACCAGCAGCGCGGCGCCGAGCTTGCGCATGATCGGATCGAGCAGATCCTGCCGATCGGTCACCACCAGCAGCGCAAACAGGCGTGATGCGGGAACCTTGTGTTCGGTGCGCGCAGGACTGGAATAGGCATCGAGCATCGAGCGGCTGACAGTGTCGTCGAGCAGCACGCTCATCTCGGCCGCGATCACTTCGCGCGGGCGGCCGTCGCTGGCCAGCACGGTGCCGACGAGCGCATTAATTTGCCGCTCGAGCCCCGCTAGCTCCGCCACACCCTTGGAAGGCGCGGGAGCCGCGAAGTCGAAGCCGAGCTGACCGGGATGGGCCTTAGCCTTGGGCATTGGCCTCCCCGTTGCTGTCATATTCAGCGTCACGATCACGGCGCAGCAGGTTGGCGTGATGATCGCGCGGCAGGATGGTGATGACGCGGTTCTCTTGCAGAACAGCGCGCTGGCCGCCCGAGAGCCGGACGTATCGCGCGCCCAGCTGGATCGCGATGCGGACAGCCGGGCAATCGAGCGCGCGCCAGATCGCTGCAGGCGGTACGTCAGCGACGCGCTCGCGATAGCGACTGATGGCATGGCGAGTGATGTAGAGGTCGCTCACTCTGGCCAACCCCAGCGGATCACGACGCCCTCAAATTCGAGCCAGCGAGCACCCGGCTCAGCGTGGGCTTTCAGCCAGAAAGCACCCATCCGGCGACGGGCAAAGCCTGAGGCAAGCGTCGCGAACCCATCGCGCTCGGCAAACCGTTCGATACCAACGTCGCTGAGGGTGATATGCCCCACCGTCATGCTGGTGATCAGCTGCTCGGCCTGCGCGTCGATGGCAATTGTTATCGGATGGACACCGATGCAGACGGGGTCCGGCTCAATGAGTTTGCGGCACTGCTTGGTGCGCATTGCAGTATAGAGCTGGATCGCCTCGCCCTCACGCGCATGGCGACGGCGTTCGGCGCGAACCGTCTGCCTTTTGGTGCGCGCCACGATCGGCTCGATAAATTGAGGGGCGAATGAATAGGCGACCATCGCTCAGTCCCTCACCATCCATGGCGCATCCCAGCGCTTGAAGTCGCCCGGGTGATCCTCGGCGCGCAGGCTCAGCGGCGGCAGGGCCGATTGCATCCGACCGCGCTGCGCGATCTTCGCGCGGTGCTTCTCGCGCGCTTCGACGGCCTTCATCCGCGCTTCGGCCTCGATCGGCGTGACGCCGAGCTCGAGCGCGAGCTCGAACACCTTGCGGTGGTGGCGGCAGTACTCGGCATGGCTGGCAAAACGCGGCATCAGCGGTGTCCTCCTGCTTTGCGAAGGCGCGCGAGGAGCCGCTGCGAGCCACGCTTGATCAGCGCCTCGCGGTGGCGATCATGCGCCGGGTTGTCGTCGTAGGTTGAGATGATCGCCGCCGCCCGGGCGGTCGAAATATCGAGATCGCAGGCGATATCGCTCGCCGAATAGCCAAGCTCAAAGCGGCTCATTACCGCCTGCTCTCCGGGGGTAAGGCGGGACATCAGCGGTGCCCTCCCGCAGCGAGGACGAGATTACCCAGGCGAGCCGTCTGCTCGCGCAGATCATTCTCCCGCTTCGCGTCCTGCCGAAGATTGACGGCGAACCGGTGGACGATGTTCTGCACGGTCGAGCGCCGGAAACCCGTCGCTCGAACGATCTGGTCTACGCTTTCGCCGCCATCGTGCCGATCGAGCACCGCGCGTTCAATGGGATAAAGCGCCATCAGACCGGCACTCCGATCCGCACAAAGTGCAGCGGCTCGCCATCGGGCGCGCGCGGGACTGGAAGGTGCGTCAGAACACGGATTGAACGTTCGCGGCCCGGCAGCCGGCACAGGTGCCCACCCTTTTCAAGCTCAACGATGAGGCGCGCGACCGAATGCTTGCTTCGCACGCCGATGCCAGCACCGATCTCGCGATAGCTGGGGCCATAGCCCTTGGCTTTGAGATAGCCGGTGATGAACCGCAGGGCATCCTGCTGGCGGGCGGGAATCGTGATCATTGCGCCAACTCCCACAGGATCAGCGCCCACCAGATCACGCCCGGTGCGATGATGATCGTCATGGCCAGCGCCAGCAGGATTTGAACGAAGTCGAGGCGCTCCATTACAGCGTCCCCCAGACATATCGCGCGCTGGCGGACAGAGCGCGGCCGGTTCCGATCAGGATGGCCCACCCAGCAGCTGCTGAAAGCAACCAGATGCAAAGCTTCTTACGCGCTGACATTGAGCGCCTCCTCGAGTGAAAGGATTTCGGAATTGCGGTGGAGCGGTGGCAGCCAGATGGTTCGCGTCTGGCCAGGCGCGGTCGGGCGCTTCACGTCCCACACGATCCAGCAGTAATCGGTCATCCCGCCGCTGAATGCGCGGTTGCCCATCGCCGCGATCATGTCGCCCGGCGGCATCGAGGGCCGCTGGCACAGGTGCAGCACCGCCTGCGGCGGGTGATCGGTGAACAGCTGGTACCGCGCCTGACTGGCGAGCCACTTGCTCGGCATCAGGATGCACACCCGGCGCGACGAGAGGGTCAGCGCATGTCGCGCAAACGCCTCTGCGATGCCCTTTACATAGCTGTAAGGCGGGTTGAAGATGATGCTGCAGGGCGCTGGCGCTACAGTCGTCTCGAGGAAATCGCCGGGCTGGAAAATCATCGGCGAGCCCGAGCCGAAATTGGCATAGGCGACGTTCTCGACGAGGTCGGAGCCATAGGTGACCAGACCGCGATCGTGCGCCGCAAGCAGCGTGTTGCCCATGCCGCAGCATGGATCCCAGACTGCAAGGCCTTCCTCGCGTTCGAGCTCGAGATTGCCCAGCGCAAGCGCCAATTGGTCCGCGCACCAGAACTCGTCGACATACCAGTCGAGCGGGTGGCGCTTCGAATGCTTGCCTGATGAGATTTCACCGCGCATCGTCGAGGCCCTCCTCGGTCGGATCTGCGGTAAGCTCGAAGAGCGCCAGTACATTTGAAACATGACCGGCGACCGCTGGTTGCTTCCCAGCCCTAAGGAGCGCAGCCTCTATTTCGTCCGCAGTCACAAGAGAGAGAGCGTCAACGATCAAGTCGCTCCAGATGATATCGAAGCGCAGCGGTTCGCGAACTATCGGACGCAGCGCATCGCGATAATTTACATGCACCTGCGCGAGGCCCGTAACGTCAGTGATCCTGCGCCGGTCAGGCATCTCCCAACTCCTCGTTCAGGAGGTCTCGCATGCGGCGCTTTGCATCGGGCGTTCCAAGCGCGCGGACGATTTCCGGCAAGTGCTGCTTGATCTGGCTGGGAGACAGACGCCCCATATTGCCGACCACGGCGTTGATGTACTTCTGGTGCGCCACCGGGGTCGCCAGCGGCTTGAAGCCGTCCACGCCCGCCGCAATCTTGGCATCCTCGACGCCGATCTCGGGATCGGCCAGCAGTGCCTCAATCACGCGGCGGCGTACGCCCTCATCCTTAAGCTCTGCTAGGTCTTTGAGCTGTTTGCCGTTGTTACCTGCTACCGGATGTTTCGCCAGCGCCTCAGCAAGGTCGGGAAACGGCTCAATGACGAGACGGGAAAGCGCCAAATCTCGATGTATTGTGCGCCGCGACATATCGAGTGCTTCGCCGACCGATTCTTCCCATCCATATGCTTGTGCCATCGTGGCACAAGCATCCTCGGTCTCGTCCCTAAGTACCGACTCAGCCGTCTCTTCGAGGTGCCTCACACGGTCCCAACGGGCCTTCGCGCCGCGCTGATACTGGTCAAGATTTCCGTGCGCGCGGGCGATCCGCTCTTGCGCTGCTGTCACCAACGCAGCGGTGAACTTGGCGCGTTCGATCAACCCAAGCGGGCGACGGTGCCTATTTTCGGACGCCTCCAGATCCGCGAGGTCTTCGGGCTTACCCTTCACCTCGAGCCCGAAGACCGTAATACCCTCATACGTGGCACCCATCAGACGGTGCATGCCGGTGACGAGCCGCCAAGGCTTTTTGCCCTCGGCGACGCAGGCCTCGACCGTCTTGCTCGGCAGATTGCGTGCCACCTTGATCGGATCGCGCTGGCCATCGACCGCCATCAGGCGACCGAGCGCCGCGGCTTTGTCCTCATGCAGGAAACCGATCCGCTCGGGGATCGAGATATCGTTCGGCGAAAGCTCCAGCAGCTGCGAGCTGGCGAGCAGCGGGGCAGCGTTCATTTCGCACCCCCACATAGACGATGCGCGCCCTCATCCGGCGCGGTAGCCTCCTGATCGCCAACACAGGAGAACAGCCCATGCCGAATTCCGACATCAATGCGATCGAGCAGCTGCGCGACCAGCTTTACGCCTTGCAGCAGCTCGTCCTCGCGCAGTGCGTCGCGCTCGGCAGCGCTGATCGCACAGCGCTCAAAGCCACACTCATCATAGCTGACGGGCAGGCCGAGGCCCTTCTTGCGCAGGGGCGCCCGATCGCCGGACAGCGGCTCGCGCTGCTGATTCAGGAGGTCGAGAAGTGCCTCGACTGATACGCGAGTGCGCGATGTGGCTGCGCGCAGCGCGATGCGGCGCAGCACCAGAGGGATCACGCCGCGATCGGCAAAGCCGACATCCTGCAGGCCCTCAGCAAGAATGGCGCTCATGCCGCCACCGCCTTGCCGCGGCGCGAAAGCCGCTTGGTGTCCTCGGCATCGATCTTGTCGAGCTCGCGATAAAGCGCCCCGATCGAATGCAGGTTCGCGCCCGGCGGTTCCGGGTTCCGATCGGTCTTCTTCCAGTTGTGGAAGGTGACTGGATGTATCCCGGCGCGGCGGCAGAGCTCCGCAATCGAGATGCGCGAGGCTTTCGCCCGTTTCGCGATGTCCTGAATGACTGTTTGCTGATCCATGGGTTAGCATTATTAGTTATAATGCCATTCTGCAATATCAATAATGCAATTTAGATTGCTAACCGGAGAGCGCTATCGCTGCTCCATGGACGGGCTTGAAAATGATGCAGCGCTCATCCGCGCGTTGGTCCGGTATTCGGCCAAAACCCCCGCTGAGGTGGCGCGGGCAGCCAAGTTGGCAGCGTCAACCATTAATCGGCATTTCAATGGTACGGCTCAGACCCGCCTCAGCCAGAGCACGCTCGAGAAACTGCAGGCGGCCTATCCCAGTTTTTCTGGCTGGCCGAAGCTTGGCGCCAACGAGACTCGCCTTACTTTCAACCATCCTGATCATATGATGCCGCCACGCACCTCCGACACCGACACCGTCGAGCTTGAACAGATCGACCTTCGCTATGGCATGGGAGGGACTTTCGCGGACGGGCCGGTCGAGGTCGAGCGTCGGCCATTCTCGCGCGAATGGCTGCGCTCGATCACCAGCACCGCACCCAGGCACCTGTTTTGGGCCATCGGCGACGGCGACAGCATGGAACCGACTATTCGAAGCGGAGAGGTGATCCTGATCGACCGCTCGCAAGACACGCCGCGCATGGATGACGGGATCTGGGCCGTCACGCATGGCGAGATCGGCATGATAAAGCGACTGCGCCACAGGCCGGATGGCACAGTCGAGCTTCACAGCGACAATCACCTGGTCCGACCCCAGACAGCTGTCGATGGCGAGCTCCATGTGATAGGCCGCGTCATCGCAGTCGTGAGGAGGCTCTGAAATGGCAGGCAAGGCAGGAATGATCGCGGCCGGCATAGCGGGTGCCCTGGCGATCGGCACCGGTGGCTACTTCGCCAACGAATGGCGCGTCTGCAGCAACCTTAAGCAGGACTACCGCGCCTTCGCCATTGGCCTGCTTGCAGACCAGCATATTTCGACTGCCGCCAGCTCCTCGGAATTGCGGCAAATGATGCAGCAGAAAGCGGATGTCGAGGTCGATCAAGCGGGCCGCACTCTCTACGAGCTTAGCAATCGATGCGGCCCATCAGCCGCAGCTCAAGCGCACGCCGACGCGCAAGCAATGGTGCTTGGCATCAGAGGCTCCTAATCACGAAAAACTTGCCCACTTCAATCTGATCACGTTGCCCGTCACCGGCGGATCGTTCAGCACCTAAACGCAAGGATTTCTGCGCATCACATGGCGAGCAGCCCCCTTCCAGACTATCGTTATCTGAAATGTCCCAGTTCTGTCCCGGTTCACAAGCCTTTCAAAGGCCACTGAGGCGGCCTTAAGATGCTTCTTATACACCCACAAATGGCGGATTTCCGCGCCTGAGAAGCTCTAAGGGGCTGACTTCATCAGAATGGCCCACTCCAGCCGGTCTTGGCAGATCATCGTCTAAATCAACCATGACTCTAGACACAGAACGAAAACGCCAATTTTTAGAGGCCTTCTCCGCAACCCCGCAGAAAACCGCCACTTCCCACTCGCGGAAGCCCGGGAAATCCCGCATAATCCCGCTCGGCGACACTCCAGAAACTCTTGTCACCTAACACTGACAAGAGTTCTTTACTGTAAAGAGCTCTTGTCAGTCAAGAGCTCTTTACAGGAACGGTGCGAAACCACTTTCCTGTTTTCCTACTCGGCCCGGTTGTGCCTAATCCCTGCGCCTCGTTTGCCTGTGTCTTCCGTTTCGAGGTGTCTGCCATGTCCAATCGATCCTCCGCTGCCCTGCTTGCCTTCATCAACCGGCTGATCGCGAAGCCGAACCCTGCCGAGCACCGCGCCGCCGACAACCGCATCGAAGCGGCCACTGCGGCGGCGGCTTTTCCTGTTCAGGACAGTGTCTCATGTGTCTCCTACACGCCCGCTCCGCGCGCGGTCAGCGAAGCGGGAATTGCGCTGATCAAGCGGTTCGAAGGCTGCGCGCGGCTGCGGCCCGATGGGCTGGTGGAGGCCTATCCCGATCCCGGCACCGGGGCCGAGCCGTGGACGAGCGGCTGGGGCGCAACCGGGCGCGATCATGTCCAAGGCGGACGGATCGGCCCCGGCACGGTGTGGACGCAAGGGGCCTGCGATGCGCGGCTGGCGGATGATCTGGTGCGCTATGCCGCCGATGTTGTCCGCGCGCTCGGCGATGCGCCGACCACCCAGCCGCAATTCGATGCGCTGGTGAGCTTCCACTACAACACCGGCGCAATCGCCCGCGCGACATTGACCGCCAAGCACCGCGCCGGAGATACCGAAGGCGCCGCGCGCGAATTCGCCCGCTGGAACCGCGCCGGAGGCCGCGTGCTGAAAGGTCTGGTGCGCCGCCGCGCGGCGGAAGCGGAGATGTATTGTTCTTGACACGCACGCGATCCGGTTTGCCAAATCCTCGCGCCTGCGGCGCTGCGGCGCGCGGTCGCGCTTGCAGCGGCAGACCCGCCGCTTGCCTCACATACCGGCAGACTCGGAGCTTCGCAGCCGCCTAATAATCCCGGCTGACTTCGACGAGAACGCTGTCGCGCCCGATGGTCGATACCGTGCCCAGCAGCGCCAGCCAGCTGGTTATGCGGTATTCGACTTGGGTTGCGCTGTAGCCCTGCCCGTCGGTCACCAGTTCGACATAGATGCGGCGGGTGATGTTCTTGCCCAGCGCGATCCCGGTGCCGCGCCCGATCAGCGGGTCCGCGCCCACGATCCGCAGCTGGTCCAGCCCGATCGACCGGCGCAGTTCGCCGATCGGATCCAGCCCGCCTCCGCCGCCGCGCAGGGATGCCAGCGCCGCCGCCAATTGCAGCGCGTCGGTCGCCGAAAGCGAAGTGACCGATCCGCCGAACAGCAACTGGGCGAGGATCTCCTCCTCTGGCAGATTGGGGTCGGACGAGAACGCGATCGAAGGTGACTGCGCGTTGCCGGTGATCGCGATATCGACATTGATGCCGCTGCGCGCGGTTTCGGCAAGGATATCGAGCCGCGGGTCGATCGGTTCGTTCTCGTCGAACTGGATGCGCCCGCGGGTGAGTTCGAACCGGGTACCGGCAAAGGTGTAATCGCCGCGCACCAGCCGCGCGGTGCCGCCGATGCGGGGATCGTCGACTGTGCCGCGAAGGGCGATGTCGATGCCCCATTCGCTTTCCAGCCCCATCCCTTCGACCGCGACGCGGCTGGGGGCGGAGGCATTGACGAGGTAACGCCATGCGGCATCGCGGCCCGACACCTGCTCGCGCGCACTGCCGTTCTCGCCGTTGATCTCGCGGGTCGCGATCTGCGGCAGGGCGAAGTCCTCGGCGGCGACGCCGAGTGCCCAGCGCGCGCGGTCGATTCTCACCCGCCCGGCAATGGTGCCGCCGAGGCCGTCGGACACGATGCGCAAGGGGCCGGTGATGGTTGCCTGCAGGCCATTGGCATCGAGCAACCGCGCATTCGTGACTGCAGCGCGCAGATCGATGCCGGGTCCGCGTGCGGCGCTCATCCCGGAAAGGTCGATGGTGCCGCTGCCGGTGACTGTGCCGCCGCCAGGCGTTACGCCGGTAAAGCGGGCCAGTTCCAGCCGCGACCCGGCGAAGCGTCCGCGGCCAGTGACGTTGGTGATGCGGGTGCCGGTCAGCCCGCTGGAGACCGTCAGATCGTCGGTCGCCAGCGTGCCGTCGATACGTGGGTTGGCCAAGGAGCCGGTGGCGCGCGCGGCGACTGTGATCGGTCCGGTGAGATCGAATGCTTCGACCGCGGCCAGCCGCCACAGGCTCTCGGCCGCGCCCTCGTACATCAGCCTGCCGCGAAGGCGGCCGTTGAGGAGCCGGTCGGCGAGGCCTTGTCCGGGCGGAAGGTTGGTGATGCGCAGCGCAATGTCGCCGATCCGCTCGCCGCTCTCCAGCAGGCGTCCGGCTGCGGTCAGCCGGTCGGCGTTGAGGTCGATCACGCCGAGCACGCCGACGGGCTTGGACGAGAGCACCAGCCCGGCGCGGCTGAAGCGGTCGATCCGCACCCGCGCTCTGGCAGTCGGCGCGGCGCTGCCGACCTGGCGGTAATCGATGATGCCTGAAAGCTGGCCGCCCAGACCGAGTTCGGCGCCCGCGATGTCGAGCAGGCGCAGCGGCATCTCGGCCAGCTTGACCTCGAGCGCGGTCTCCGCGCCGCCGAACGCACCTTCGAGAATGGCATAGCCGCCGCCGAAGCCGATCTGCGTCTGCGCCAGCCGCCAGCCGCCGCCGTCCTGAGCAGTGAGCACGGCGCGGCGCGGCATGGTGATGTCCGCTCCGCCATACTGCCCGCGCGCCACCGCCGCGATCCGTTCGGGCGCGACATCGGCATCGAAGCGGAGCGCGAACCGGTCCGCCCGCCGCCCGGCGATCGCTCCGGTGACATTGCCGCGTCCGTTGAGGATGTCGGCATCGGCGGAGAAGCTGGCGAGGTATAGCCCGCCATAGGCCAGCCCCGCCCCGCTGATATCGGCATCGATGCGGGTGTCACCCTCGGCGATGCGGCCGGTCGCGGCGATGGTGGCGCGGTTGATGCTGATCGGAACGTCGCCGCCGAACGCCGCGTTGCGCGCGGTGATATCGACCGCGAAACCGATAGCATCGCCGCTCTGCGGGCGGAAGGACAGCGTCCCGTCCAACCCGCCGCCCGCCAGTGCGAGGTCGCCCGAAATCCCCGCGTCGCCCAGCACCAGCCCGCCGGTGACGTTGGTACGATAGACCTCCAGCTCCCTGATCGCGATCCGGGTCGGCCCGGTCTCCGGCAGAATGATGCCGAGCGTGCCTTCGAACGGGCCGAGCAGCGAACCACCCGCAACGTCGACTGCGAAGCCCTCGTCACTCGGGGCGAGCGCGATGCGGACATCCTCCAGCCCGGCAGCCGGATAGGGGCTGGCCAGCACCAGCACCGCGCGCGGGCCATCGTTGGTAAGCTCGGCATCGATGGTGAAGGGGCCGAACCGCTCCTGTTGTCCGCTGCCTGTCAGCGTGGTACGCGCACCTCCGCTGCCGGGCGCGATCTTGCTGTCGAGCCGGGCGGTCAGCCGGGGACTGTCGATCGCGACGTCACGCAGCACCAGCGGCTCGCTTGCCCCCACGCTCAGCGCGCCGTCGAACCGGACCTGCTGCCCTGCCAGTTCGACGATGGTGTCGTTGCTGACTTCGGACAGCACACCGGCAAGATTGGCGCGCAGGCTCCACGGGATCGACGGGCCGAATTTGGCGAGGATCTTGGCGTTGGCGGTCACCTCGCCCGCGCCTTCGACCTCAAGCCCGCGTGCCGTGACCGGGCCGGCCAATGCATAGGCGCCGGCGGGGATATCGCCGCGCAGCGCCAGCGTCGCTTCCAGCCCCGGGAACAGGATGCGCGCCGCATCGGCGGTGAGCCGCTGGCGTTCGAAATCGTAGACCAGCTCGCCGGTCACCCGCCCGTTCACGAGGCGCGGATCGGCTTGGGGAATGCCGGTCGTCACCCGCTCGGCAGTGAGAGCCAGCGGCATAATAAGGTCCGTGCCGTCGAACCGCGCCAGCCCTTCCTGAACGAGGCCGCGTGCCTCGACCCCGCTGGCAACCAGCCGTCCGACCGAGAGGCGGTGATCGATCGCAAGATCGCGGAACCCGCCCGCAAGATCGGCCGCGAGGCGCGCATTCTCCAGCCGCACATCTTCGCCCAGCAACACCGGATCGCGCAGCACCAAACTGGTGCGCGCGCCTTCGACGACATTGCCCGCAAGATCGACCACGCCCCCAGCCCGCAGGTCGAGCGCGGTGGTGACAAGCGCCGTGCGGCCCTCGACCACGCTGTCTTCGAGCGTAAAGCTGGCGGCGAGCGACACCCGCTCGCCGACCGCGCGGGCGATCAGATCGTCACCCGTCAGCGGCGGGCGCACCTGACCCAGCACGCCGTATGTGCCAGCATCATTGCTGATCTGGAACGCCGCGACCGGCGGCGGCGCTTCGGCGCCGGCATCTCCCACGTCCTCGCCGGTAGGCAAGCGCCGGGCGACCGCCGTTCCGCGCCAGCGCTGCCATGTTCCGTCCCCGGCGATGCGCGCGACATAGCCATCCTCGAAACCGGCCAGCCCGGCCAGCACCCCGTCGGCAGGGGCACGGTAATCGGCCTCCAGATCGAACCGGTCGCCGTCCGGTTCGGCATCCAGCAGCAGCGCGATCCGGTCGCGCGCGCCCAGTTGCGCCGTGGCGTCGACCAGCACCCGCCCTTCGCGGATATCAACCTCGGCGAGCGCGTCGACCCGCTCTGCCTCATCTGTCGCAACACCCGGCGCCAGCACCAGATCATCGATCTCCAGCCGGTCGACCCGGATATCGAAATCGGGCAGCAGCGGCGCATCGGGATCGCCGGGCAGCAGTTCGGGCAACCGCATCAAACGTCCGCGCCGCGCGGTTACCTCGCGGATGTCCAGCCCGCTCCACAGCCAGCTGAGCGGCCGCCAGTCGAGTTCGACTTCGGGGATGGTGAGGAACACGCCTTCCGGATCGCTCACCCGCACATCGCGCAGCAATGCCGTGCGGTAGATGTCGCCCTCGATCCGCCCGACACTGAAACGCAGGCCCGATGCCGGGGCCACGTCCGCGATCTGATCGGCGACGAACCGCTTGCCGATGGGTGTGCTGAGGAACCCCGCCACCAGCAGGATCGGCGCGGCAAGCAACGCCAGCGCCCAGCCCAGCCGCTTGGCCCAGCGGCGCTTGCGACGCTCGGGCGCGCTGTCGGTGGCGGCTTCGGGCTCGAGCGGGATCGCGTCAGGCTCGCTCATCAGAACGCCTGACCCAGACTGACATAGACGACCACCGGGCTATCGAACGGGCCGGGATTGAGCGGCGTCGCCACGTCGACGCGGATCGGCCCGAAGCCCGTCTTGTAACGAATGCCGATCCCTGCGCCGTAGCGGATCTCGTCGAAGTCGGGCGTCGATCCGCGGTTGACCGATCCCGCGTCGATGAACGGCACCACCTCCACCGCGCCATCGAACAGCGGCGTTTCGATCCGCGCTTCGAGGGAGAATTCGACCAGCGATGCCCCGCCGGTGGGGTTGCCGGCAATGTCGCGCGGGCCGACGCCCTGGAAGCCGTAGCCGCGCACCGACCCGCCGCCGCCGGAGTACAGCCGCCGCGACGGCGCGATATCGTCAGCCTCCGCACCCTGAATCGTCGCCACCCGCATGCGCCCGGCCAGCACGGTCGAGCCGACTGACTTGTAATAGGCCGCATCCGCTTGCGAACGCAGATAGAAGGTCTCGGTCCCCTGCGATCTCGACACTTCCGGCGCGAGGAACAGCGTGGCGCGGTAGCCGCTGGTGGGATCGAGCAGATCGTCGCTCTCGTCGATCGTGACGCTGCCGAACACGCCGCCGATCAGAAATGCGCGGCGTGCCTGCGACAGCCCCGGCGCGGTGCGCAGCAGGCGGTTGCGTTCATCGGTGTAGAGCAGCTCGCCGCCGATCTGCCAGCTGATCGGCTTCTGGAACAGCAGGTTCGAAACCTTTTCGAAGGTGGCCCGCAGGCCGAAGCCGCGCGAATCCACCGCCAGCGTGGTGATGTCGCTGGCGTAAAGATCGGCGGTCAGCACCTGATCGCGTCCACGGAAATTGTTGCGGCGGACACCGATGCTCGCCAGCGCCTCGCGCGTGCCGAGAATGCCGCGCAGCCGCAGCGCGCCTTCGGGCGGGAACAGGTTGCGGTGTTCCCAGCGTCCCTCGACCTTGAAGCCGTCCTCGGTGCCGTAACCGATCGCGCCGGCAATGGTGCGCACCGGCGCGCGTTCCAGCTCGACGTCGAGCACGACTTCGCCCGGTTCGCCATCGGTCGGCGGCTCGACTTCGCGCGGGGTAACGGCAACGCTGGAGACCAGGCCGGTGGCGAGGACCGCACGGCGCAGATCGGTCTCGAGGCTTTGCTGATAGACATCGCCCGGTTCGAAGCGGGCGATGCGGGCCAGATGGCGGCTGGACAGGAACCGGGGATCGCTGCTGACGACGCCGCCGAATTCATATTTCCCGCCCGGTTCCACCGGCAGCGACAGATCGCCTTCGTCGCGGGCGTGATCGATCAGTAGTTCCGGCTCTTCGACCTCGGCGAACGGATAGCCGGTCTCGCCCAACGCAACGCGCAGCTCGATCTCCGAATCGATGATGCGATCGGCATAAAGCGGGTCGCCCGAATCGATCCCGAAGGCATCGCGAAGACGCCCGGCGTCGGGCTGCGGCAGCTGCGACAGCGCGCCGAGGTCGATCCGCCCGAAGGTATAGCGCGTGCCGGGCAGAAGATCGAACCGCACGCTGGGATCGCGGGCCGCATCGCCATTATCGGCGTCCGCGCCTTCGCCCGATCGCCGCCCGCCGGAAAGCTGGCGGATGACCTCGCCGGAATAATAGCCGTAGGTGCGCAGCATCTCGGACAGCAGCTCTTCGTCCGCACGGGCACGCGCGGCGATTTGCGGGACGGTATCGTCGTCATCGTCAAGCTGGCGCAGGTTCGAAAGTTCGCGGAACCGGGCCACGAATTCGCGCTGCTCGGGGAAGGCTTCCGGTGCTTCGGGCAAGCCGAGCACCATCGTATCGCTGATCCGGACGTCTTCGAGAGCGGGAACGTCGCCCAGCACCGGCGCGGCGATGCTCGCCAGCGCTTCCACTTCGGGATCGGACGACAGCGGCTCGGGCACTTCGATTTCGAAACCGGCGAAGGCATTGTCCAGCGCCGGCTGCAATCCCGGCGGCGGCGGCGGGAGGAATTCCGCTTCCATCTCGGCCAGGCTCGCGTCGGTATCCCCTGTTTCAGGCAGGATTTCGGATGTTTCGCGTGAAACAGGGGCCGGATCGGCCACCCCCTGAACGGCCCAGGCCGCGGGGTCTTCAAGCGCGGCGGGCGGGATCAGTTCGTCGAGCGAGTTCGGAACCGGCGTGAGTTCCATCGGCGGCTGCGCGCGAAGCTCCGGCGAGTCCGCGGGCGCATCCTCTGGCGCCGGATCGCTCTGCTCTGCGGACTGGTCGGGACGCGCGCCAGCGTCGCTATCCTGCGCCGAGGCAGGCTGCGCCGCAAGCGCGATGGCTGCGTGACCGAAGACGGCCGCAATGATCAGACCGTGTTTCAGAAAATCGCGCGGCTCAGCTACCCGGAAACTTGACGGGCTGACCATCCTTGCCTCGAGCGCCGGCCAGCGACGCGTCCTGCGGCTGACGCGGCGCAGTCGCCGTGGCAATCAGCCGGTGCTGTTCATCCGGATCCATCCGCTGCCAGCCTTCGCGCGTCAGCCGCTCCAGCGGGCGATAACGGACCTTGTATTGCATGCGCGGACTGCCTTCGACCCAATATCCGAGATAGACATAGGACAATGCCTCAGCCGCAGCCCGGCGAATATGATCGAGGATAATAAAATTACCCAGCCCCGCACGATGTTCGTGATCGGGTTCGTAGAACGAATAGATCATCGATAACCCGTCACCCTGCCTGTCGGTCAGGCAGGCGCCCACCAGCTTGCCGGGACGTCCGCCGATGCCCGGCTCACGATATTCGGTGACCACACTGTTAACCGGCGTGTGTTCGATCATATCGGCGTAATCGAGTTCATCCATCGCCGCCATGCCGCCATCGGGATGGCGCTGACCGAGATAGCGCGCCAACAGTTCGAATTGCTCGTCCGTCGCCCACGGCCGGCATTCCGAGACGATCAGATCGCTGTTGCGCTTGAGATCGCGCTTCTGGCTGGGCGAAGGGCGGAATTCGTTCGCCACCACCCGCACCGAGACGCAGGCCTGACAATCGAGGCAGGACGGGCGATAGGCCACCGTCTGGCTGCGCCGGAACCCGATGCGTCCCAGCGCCTCGTTCAACTGATCGGAATGCGGGCCCTTGAGTTCGGTGAACACCTTCCGCTCGCTCCGCCCCGGCAGATAGGGACATGGGGCCGGGCTGGTTACGAAAAACCTTGGAAAGCGGATTGGTGCCGTCACGGGTGGGGCTCATTCCTTTGGGCGGGAATCATGAAATGGTAACTTCTTCCGAGGTTATGCCCGCTGGTGCCGCGCCTTTAAAGTCCCTTAACCATGAATCTACGCGAATAATGTCGCTGAATGCACATACCATCGCATGATGAGGCCCCGGAATGGGGCAAATGCAGCGGCGCGTGGCGGCGTTCAGCCGAGCTCGACCATCTGCACCACATAGCCCTTGGCACGCAGCCCTTCGACCAGACGATCGACCTGATCGGCGTCGCGCGCTTCGCATTCGATGTCGGTAATCAGGCCCTTGGCCGGCAGCGTGGTGAAAATCCGCTGGTGATAGATCTCGATGATGTTGACGTTGTGTTCGTCGAACAGCCGCATCACCTTGAACAATGCGCCCGGGCGATCCTGCAAAGTGATCCGCAGCCGCGCCAGCCGCCCCTGCCGGGCAAGATCGCGCAGCAGCACGTTGGCAAGCAGCCGCGTGTCGATGTTCCCGCCGCACAGCACCAGACCGATGGTCTTGCCTGCAAACCGCGCCGGATTGCTCAGCACCGCCGCCAGCCCGGCCGCGCCTGCGCCTTCGACCACGGTCTTTTCGATCTGCAGCAGCAGCGCAACCGCCTTTTCCAGCGCGGGCTCGTCCACCAGCAGGATATCGTCGACCCGCTCGGCGATCACCTGCGCGGTGAAATCGCCCGGCTGCTTCACCGCGATACCTTCCGCCAGCGTGTCCCCGCCGCAATCGTGGCTTTCGCCCTTGATCCGGTCGAACATGCTGGGGAACAGCCCGGCCTGCACGCCGACCACCTCGATCTCCGGATTGAGCGCCTTGGCGACAGTTGCCATGCCGGAAATCAGCCCGCCCCCGCCGATCGGCGTGACGATGCAATCGAGATCGGGCTTCACGTCGAGCATTTCCAGCGCGACCGTGCCCGCCCCCGCCGCGACATCGGGATCATCGAACGGGTGGACAAAGGTAAGGCCGAGCTCGGCTTCAAGCAGGCGCGCGTGGGCATAGGCTTCGTCGAAAGTTTCGCCTTCCAGCACCACTTTGCCGCCGACGCTTTCGGTCTGCATCACCTTCACCGTGGGCGTGGTGCGCGGCATGACGATGGTGACAGGCACGCCCAGACGGGTGCCATGATAGGACAGGCCCTGCGAATGGTTCCCGGCCGAAGCCGCAATCACGCCGCGGGCGCGCTGTTCGTCATTCAGCAGCAACAGCGCATTCAGTGCGCCGCGCTCCTTGTAGGCGGCGGTGAATTGCAGGTTCTCGAACTTCAGCCAGATATCCGCCCCGGTGATTTCCGACAGCGTAATCGAGTGCATCATCGGGGTTTCGACCACCGCGCCTGCAATCCGCACGGCAGCGGCGCGGACGTCTTCGATGGTCAGGTCGGCCGGACAAGCGGCGGCACCTTTGGGGCTGAGCGAGGCAGGTTGAGTGGACATGATGCGGCGGCGATTAGAGGCTTGTTGACGCAAGGGCAATCACCAGCGCGCGGATTTCGTTGGCGCGCACAATTGGCAAGCGCGCAGGAAGGCGATAGGCACCGCAGCCATGAACAAGCAGCCACAGATCGCTTTTATCGGCCTTGGCGTGATGGGCGGCCCGATGGCGGGTCACCTTGCGCGCGCAGGCTATGCTGTCGCCGCCTATAACCGCTCGCCGCAGCGCGCCGGGAAATGGCGCGAGACGTGGGCGGCGGAAGGGCTGACGGTCCGGTTCGCAGACACTCCGGCAGACGCGGCGCAAGGCGCGGACATCGTGTTCACCTGCGTCGGCAATGATGATGATCTTGCGCAGGTCGTGCATGGCGATAGCGGCGTGCTGGGCGCGATGGCGGCGGGCGCGCTGCTGGTCGATCACACCACCACCTCTGCCGACATGGCGCGGCGGCTGGCGCAGGATTGCGCGGCCAGAGGCATCGGTTTCGTCGATGCGCCGGTCAGCGGGGGCGAGGCTGGCGCGGTGAACGGCAAGCTGGCGATCATGTGCGGCGGCACCGCCAGCGATCTCGCCCGGGTCGAGCCGGTGATGCAATCTTATGCCAAGGCGATCGTCCATGTCGGCCCGGCGGGCGCAGGCCAGAGCGCCAAGATGGCCAACCAGATGTGCATCGCGGGCGTGCTCGCGGGCCTGTCCGAAGCGGTGCGGCTGGCCGAAGCCGCCGGGCTGGATCTCGCCAAGACCTACGAGGCTATCTCCGGCGGCGCGGCGCAAAGCTGGCAGATGGATAATCGCTGGCAGACGATGACGGCGGGCGAGTTCGATTTCGGCTTCGCGATCGACTGGATGCGCAAGGACCTGGGCTATGCGCTGGACGAAGCGCGCCGTCTGGGCCTTGGTGCCCCGGTGACTGCACTGGTCGATCAATTCTATGCCGATGTTCAGGCAGCGGGCGGCGGGCGCAAGGATACCAGCGCACTGATTACCCGCCTGCCGCGCCGTGTTCTAAAGGAAGGATGATGATGCTCCGTTTCACGTTTCGGGCGCTGGCCGCCACCTCGCTGCTTGCCCTCACTGCGCCTGCGCTGGCCGATACGCTGGTCGACAATGTCGATGGCGTGACGATTGATGGCGACGGCGACGTGCTGCGCTTCACGGGCATCGTTTTCGATGATGACGGCAAGGTCACGCAGGTGTTCGAACGCGGTGACGAACGCCCGCAGGTCGATTACCGTCTCGACGGCGAAGGCCGGGTGATGATCCCCGGCATGATCGACGCGCATGTCCACGTGGGACAAATCGGCTTTGCCGCGATGACGCTCGATCTGTCGGACACGAACAGCCTTGACGAAGCGCTCCAGAAAATCGCGCAGTTTTCAACTGACAATCCGGGCCGCCCATGGATCCTCGGTCGCGGCTGGAATCAGGAGAAATGGGGGCTTGGCCGTTTCCCCACCGCCGCCGAGTTGGACAAAGTCGTCTCTGACCGCCCCGTCCTGCTCCGCCGGGCTGATGGCCATGCTGCCTGGACCAACAGCCTCGCCATGGAACAGGCAGGCGTCACTGCCGGCGCGAAAGCCCCGGCCGGGGGCCGGATCATCCGCGATGAAGCGGGCAATCTGACCGGGATATTTGTCGATAGCGCCATTGGATTGGTTGGGCAGAGCGTCCCAGACCCGCGCCCATCGGATTACGACAGGGCGCTGGCGCTTGCGCAGGAACAGCTGATCGCCAATGGCATCACCGCCGTCGGCGACATGGCGATGAGCGTCCATGAATGGCATGCCTATCGCCGCGCCGCCGATCTGGGCCAACTGCGCATTCGTGTGATGGCCTATGCCGATAGTCCGGAACTCATGGAACTGATCGGCGGGACCGGCCCGACGCCGTGGCTCTACGATGACCGACTGCGACTGAACGGGATCAAGCTCTATGTCGACGGCGCCCTGGGATCGCGCGGGGCTGCGCTGAAAGAACCCTATGCCGATGAACCGGGCACCAGCGGCCTTGCCCTGACCATGCCTGCACAATTGCGCAACCTGATGAGCCGCGCTGCCATGAGCAATTTCCAGACCGCTGTGCACGCCATCGGCGATGCGGCGAATGCCGATGTGCTCAGCGCGATCGAGGAGCTTTCCGAAACCTACACCGGCGACCGGCGCTGGCGGATCGAACATGCGCAGATCGTCGATCCAGCGGATATTCCGCGCCTCGGCCAGCATGGCATCATCGCTTCGGTGCAGCCGCTGCACCAGACATCCGACCGCACAATGGCCGAAGCGCGGCTGGGGCCGGATCGGCTGGACGGTGCCTATCCGTGGCGCAGCGTCGTGGCTGCGGGAGGGCGGCTCGCCTTCGGTTCGGACGCGCCGGTGGAACCTGCCGATCCCTTCGCCGGGTTCGCCGCTGCGATCAGCCGTACCGATGCCGATGGCCAGCCCTTCGGCGGCTGGTTCCCGCAGGAAACTGTCAGCCGGGAACAGGCGCTCGCAGGGTTCACCTCGGACGCGGCCTTTGCCGGGTTTGCCGAAGGGCGCTTTGGCCGGTTGATCCCCGGTGAGCGGGCGGACTTCCTGCTGGTCGACCGCGACCCACTGCTGTCCTCGCCTGACGATATCCGCCAGACCAAGGTGATCGAGGTTTGGGTCGGCGGGGTGAAGGTGCTCGGCGAGTAATTACTCCGCTGCAGCGCGTTCGGCCTTTTCCTCGATCTCGCGCGCGGCGCGGTCTGCCTCGACCTTGCGTTCCTGCAGCCGCATCAACACCAGCGAGATTTCGAACAGCAGCAGCAGCGGAATTGCGAGGATGACCTGCGAGCCCGGATCGGGCGGTGTGACGATCGCGGCGAGCGCGAAAATCCCGACGATCACATACCGCCGGGCGCCCGCCATCTGCGCGCGGCTGATGATTCCGGCGCGGTGCAGCAGCAGCAGCAGCACCGGCAGCAGGAAGGTCAGCCCGAAGGCCAGAATGAACTGCATCACAAGGCTTAGATATTCGCCCGCGCTGGGCAGTGCCTGCACCTGCAATCCTCCGGCTTCTCCGCCAAAGCCGAGGAACCATGTGAACGCCGTCGGCATGACCACGAAATAGGCTAGCGCGGCCCCGGCACCGAACAGCACCGGTGTCGCCAGCAGGAATGGCAGGAACGCCTTCTTCTCGCGCGCGTACAACCCGGGCGCAACGAACGCCCATAACTGGTTGGCGATCACCGGAAAGCTGACCATGAAACCGGCAAACAGCGCGACCTTCAATTCGACGAAGAACACTTCCGGCAGCTTGGTGAAGATCAATTGCCCCTCGCCATCGGGGAACGCCTGTTTCAACGGCCAGATCAATAGGCCGAGAATGTCGTCAGCAAAATAGAGGCACACGCCGAACCCGACCGCGAGCGCGAGCAGCGCGCGGATGACGCGGGTGCGCAGTTCGATCAGATGGTCGAGCAGCGGCGCGCGGCTCTCGTCGAGGTCGTCAACCTTGAACATTGTCGCTGCCTTTGGGCGGGGTCGCGCTTCCGGTTTCGGCAGGCGCAGGATCGTCCGGTAGCGAATCGACCGGCGGCGGCCCCGTCATCATCGGCGCGCCCGCTTCGGCTTCGGAGGTTTCCGTGGTGAGGGCGGCGGAGCGGCGCATGATCTCCTCGTTCTGCGCCTTCCACTTTTTCTCCATGTCCTCGAGTTCCGCCTCGCGGACCATCGAATCGATGCCGCTGCGGAAATGGGCCGAGACGCGCCGCGCCTTGCCGATCCAGCGCCCGGCAACCCGCATCGCGAGCGGAAAATCCTTCGGCCCGATCACAATGACCGCGACGATAATGATGACCAGCAGTTCTGCAGCGCCGATGTCGAACATGGGGGTGCGGCCGTGGCGCCTCCTTCAGACCTGGATCAGGCGCTGGTGGTGTCGTTCTTTTCGGCCGGCGCGGGCGTTTCGGCCGGGGCAGGCGAACCTGCCGGCGGCTCGATCCGGGCCTTGGGCGCGGGCTCGTCGGTCTCGGTCATGCCCTTCTTGAAGCTGGAAATGCCCTTGCCGAAATCGCCCATCATGTCCGCGATCCGGCCACGGCCAAACAGAACGAGAATGACGAGCGCGATGATGAGAAGCTGCGGCCAACCGATACCCATGGCAAATCTCTCTTACTTGTGTGCCCTACCGATATAGGAGTTCGACAGCGCAGATGCCACCCGCCTTTCAGCGTGCGAAGCGAAAGAACCACATGGTTATGCGCCCTCTTCGTCTTCGTGGGTGTCTTCCTCTTGATTTTCAGGCTCATCCGGATCGAAGCGCATGGCGGTTTCCAGCGCCTCGTCGACCGGATCGAGCAGGCCCGCAGCGCGCAATTCGTCGATGCCGGGCAGATCGCGGCGCGATTCGAGCCCGAAATGATCGAGAAATTCGGGCGTGGTGGCATAAATCACCGGCCGTCCCGGCACCTCGCGGCGGCCCGCCAGCTTAATCCATCCCGCCTCCATCAGCACATCAAGCGTGCCCGCACTGGTCTGCACCCCGCGGATCGATTCGATTTCCGCCCGGCTGACCGGTTCGTGATAGGCGATGATTGCGAGCACTTCCGTGGCAGCGCGGCTCAACCTGCGCACCTGTTCCTTTTCGCGGCGCAGCAGATGCGCCAGATCGGGCGCGGTCTCGAAATGCCAACGCTTGCCGCGCTCGACCAGATGGATGCCGCGCGCGGCATATTGCAACTGCAGCGCGGTCAGAGCGCCGCGAACCTCGCCCGGTTCGATCCCGCCGAGATGGCTCGAAAGCGCCTCCACCGTCATGGGCTCGTCTGCAGCGAACAGCGTCGCCTCGACCGCCCGTTCGAGCGTGCCGGGCTCCGCCCGCCCGCTCTCGGCCCCCGTCATGAGGCCGCGCCCTCCTTCAACCGGCGGATGCGCAAGGGAGCGAACGCGCTTTCCTGATCGAGTTCGGCCCGGCCCCGCCGCGCCAGTTCCAGCGCCGCGACAAAACTGGATGCCAGCGCCGAACGCTTGAGTTCGGGGGATGCATGGGGCGGCAGGAAATCACGGATTTCCATCCATTCGAGCGTCACGCCGAGCATTGCCGAAACCCGCTCCAGCGCGCTGTCCAGTGTCATCACCGGGCGGTTCGCGACGTGGTAGATGCGCGGGGCCGTGCGCGCCTTCACCTGCCCATAGGCCTGGATCAGCGCGAACATGTCGCTGCGCCAAACGGTCTTGCGGTCGGTGCGCAGGCCCTCAGGCGCGCCGCGCAGGAACACATCGCGCCCGGTCCGGTCACGCCCCATCAACCGCGCCGCCGCCTCGCGCATTGCGCCAAGGCGTTGCAGCCGCAATTGCAGGCGCAGCGCCAGTTCCTCGGGCGAAGGGTCTTCCTGTTCTTCCTTGGGCAGCAGCAGCGCCGATTTGAGATAGGCGAGCCAGGCTGCCATCACGAGGTAATCGGCGGCCAGTTCCAGCCGCATCTCGCCTGCGCGCTCGATATAGGTCAGGTACTGATCGACCAGCGCGAGGATGGAAATCTGGCGCAGATCGACCTTTTGCCGCCGCGCGAGATCGAGCAGCAGGTCGAGCGGGCCTTCCCAGCCATCGAGTTCGAGATAGAGTGCGCTCGTATCCGGTTTGGCCGGATCGGGGGGCGGGAACATGAAGGGCTGATCTGCCCCTTGCAGGCCCGCGCTCATGCGGCGGTTCCGGTCAGCGCCAGCAGCGCATCGCGCGTGGCGAGGAGTTCGGCCTGTTCAGGTGCCATGGCGGGGTCGATACGCGTGCCCGCCAGCGCCCGGTCGAGCCGCGCGGCAGTGACCTCGGACATTGTCGGCACAACGTTGCAGATGCCCTGCATGTCGGCCATTTTTCCCCAGCAATTGAGAATGATGTCGCATCCCGCAGCATGGGCGCGCGCGGCGCGTTCGGGGATGGTGCCGCCCAGCGCCTCCATGTCGATATCGTCGGTCAGCAGCAGGCCATCGAACCCGATCGCGCTGCGGATGATGTCGGCGATGACGGTCGGCGACAAGGTGGCGGGGTTTTCCGCATCCCATGCGGTGAACACCAGATGCCCGGTCATTCCGATCAGCGCGCGGTTCAGCAAGCGAAACGGAGCAAGATCGGCCTCCAGTTCCTCGGCCGAAGCGGTGACGGTGGGAAGCGCCTTGTGCGTGTCGACATCGCTGCGGCCGTGGCCCGGCATATGCTTGATGCAACCGGCAACCCCGCCCGCCGCCAATCCGTCAAGCACAGCCCGCCCCAGCGCCGCCACCTGCATCGGATCGGCCCCGAACGCGCGGTCGCCGATCACGTCATGCGCGCCGGGCAGCCGCAGATCGAGCGGGGGGTGGTAATCGACTGTGATCCCCATCGCCGAAAGTTCGAGCGCCATCGCTGTCGCATTGGCCCGCGCCGCGGCAATCGCGCTGGCAGGAGCAATGGCGTAAAGCCGGGCGAACGCCTCACCTGCCGGATAATTCGCCCAATGCGGCGGACGCAATCGGGCGACGCGGCCGCCTTCCTGATCGATCGACACCAGCAACCGCTCGCGCCCTTGGATGGAGCGCAGATCGTCGGTCAGTGCGCGCAGTTGCTCGGGATTGTCGCAATTGCGGCCGAACAGGATGTAGCCCGCCGGATCGGCCTCGCGGAAGAACGCGCGTTCCTCCGCGGTCAGTTGCGTGCCGCTCAAGCCGAATATCGCCGGGGTCATGCAAGCAGGTTCGCAGGCCAGCCGCACTCAGGCAAGCTGCGTAACCATTCCGAACGGGGGAAAACGCGGCCGGAAAAGCGCTATTTGACCTGACAATCGAGCCCGTCGGACTTGAGCGCGGAACACAGCGCGTTCGCGGCGGTGCGATCGCCAGCTATCGCCTGCAGACGGTAGACAGTGCCGATATCGACCTTGCCCTCCACCACGCGGTGCTTCACCCCGGATAGCGCGTCGGTGCGCCGCGAAAGGTCGCTCCAGCCCTGCTCGGCGCGCGCGCGGGTGGAATAGGCGGCAAGCTGAACGCCGACCCCTAACATGTCCGCAGCAGGGACGGGCTTGGTCGCGGGGCTGGCAGAGGGAGCCGGCTTGGGCGCAGGCGGCGGAGCTTCGGGTGCAGCCACCACCGCTTCACGCTGGCCGCCTTCGCCCACCACAGGCGCGACATTGCCGGTGCCTGCGAATTCCTTGCCGCCCGGATTTTCGGGCCGCTCCTTGATCGGGCCTTCGGGGGCGGCGATCACGCTGCCGTCCGCCACCGCATCGCTGCCGGCTGCCCGGTTCGATACATACCATACTGCGCCGACCACCACCGCCAGCAGCAGGATCATCAGCGCGGCAAAGCCGAGTATCTGCCCGGTATCGAGCCCGCCTGCGGCCTCGTCATCCTCGTCGGATTCGAGCCATGGGAGGTTGTCGGTATCAGCCAGATCAAGCTCTCCGTCGCCCACGTCCAATTCCTCGTATTCGGCATCGATCATGGCCAAGCCCCGCGCCTTTCCGGCAATTCATCACATGGATTCCACCGCCTCGACGCCGAGCACGCCGAGACCATTGCGGATCACTTGCCCGATTGCCTGCCCAAGGAAAAGCCTAGCCCCCGTCAAGCTCGCATCCTGTTCCACGATGAACCGCTTTTCAACACGGTCATTACCAAGATTCCAGAATGAATGGAGATCGGACGCCAGATCATACAGGAAAAAGGCGATCCGGTGCGGTTCTCGGGCGCGAGCCGCCGCTTCGATTTCGCGCGGGAACTGCGCGGCGCGGCGGATCAGAGCGATTTCCTCGTCCCCCAACTGAGCCAGCCCCGCCGCATCGGGCGCGAACCCGGCCTCGGCCGCCTTGCGCAAGGTCGAGCGGATCCGGGCATGGGCATATTGGACGTAGAACACCGGATTGTCCTTCGACGCTTCGACCACCTTGACGAAATCGAATTCCATCTGCGCTTCGGGCTTGCGGGTCAGCATGGTGAACCGCACCACGTTCTTGCCCACTTCGTCGATCATGTCGGCGATGGTGATGAAATTGCCCGAGCGTTTGGACATCTTGGCCGGTTCGCCGCCGCGCATCAGCTGCACCATCTGCACCAGCTTGACGTCGAACGGGATCGGGCGGCCTTCGCCTTCGGACAGCGCGGCGACGGCGGCCTTGATCCGCTTGACCGTGCCCGCGTGATCCGCGCCCCAGATGTCGATCAACTCGTCAGAGCTTTCCGCCTTCTGCATGTGATAGGCGAGATCGGCGCCGAAATAGGTCCACGCGCCGGAGGATTTCTTGATCGGGCGGTCCTGATCGTCGCCGAATCTGGTCGAGCGGAACAGCGGCAGCTCGATCGGTTCCCAGTCTTCGGGCGGAGCCTTGCCCTTGGGCGCTTCGAGCACGCCGTCATAAACAAGATCGTGCGCGCGCAGCCATGCCTCGGCGGCTTCGGGCTTGCCCGCCGCTTGCAGCTCGGCCTCGGACGCGAAGACATCGTGGTGAATGCCGAGCATCGCGAGATCGGATTTGATGAGCTCCATCATTCGCGCCACGGCCTCTGTGCGGAACGTGGGCAGCCATTCGGCCTCGGGCGCGGATTGGTACTTGTCGCCGAAGGTTTCAGCCAATGCGCTGCCGACGGGCTTGAGGTAATCGCCGGGATAGAGTCCTTCTGGGATTGCGCCAATGTCTTCGCCCAACGCTTCGCGGTAACGCAGGTGCACCGAACGCGCGAGTGTATCGACCTGACCGCCTGCGTCGTTGATGTAATATTCGCGGGTCACGCGGTGCCCGGCCCATTCGAGCAGCGAGGCAAGCGCATCGCCCACCACCGCGCCGCGGCAATGGCCCATGTGCATAGGCCCGGTCGGATTGGCCGAGACATATTCGATATTCACCCGCCGCCCCGCGCCCATCTGCGAGCGGCCATAATCCGCGCCCATTGCGGCGATCGCCTGCAGTTCGGTCAGCCATGCATCGGGCGCGAGGCGCAGGTTGATGAAGCCGGGTCCGGCGATGTCGGCACTGGTGATCGCCGGAAAGGCTGCAAGCTTTGCTGTGACCGCCTCTGCCAGTGCGCGCGGGTTCATGCCCGCGCCCTTGACCAGCACCATCGCCGCGTTGGTCGACAGATCGCCATGCGATGCATCGCGCGGCGGCTCCAGCGTAACGTTGGCAAAGGACGTGCCGGCAGGCAGCACGCCATCTGCCACCAGATCGGTCAGCACGGTTTCGATCAGCGCCGCATAGGCGGCATACAGGGTCTTGGTTTCGGTCATCGGGTTCTCGTGCGGATGGCGCGGAATACCGCGGATGCAAAGAAGCAAGCGGGGTCCCGGGTCAACCCCGGGACGGCGAAGAAGGAAACACCTCAAGCAAACTGGTACAGCAAGATGGCGCATCGCGCTGACCCGGCGCCGAGGGCGTCGCAAGGCCGACCGGCCGCCCGCAGCGACGCGACCTTCAGGTCGCATGAGCGAGCAGGTCGCATGAGCGAGGATTTCGCACACCGGACGGCGTGCCGAAAAACTAACGCCTGACGTTATACGCCAGCTGATCCTCGCTCAGCTGGAAACCGACCAGCATTTCGAAGCGGGTGCGCGCAATCGCGGCTTTTACCTCGGGATCGGCCAGCGGATCGAGGGCGGCATCGACTTCGCCCGCACGTCGTCGGCGGGTGATCTTCTCGCGGATATCGTCCGGCAGCGCGGCATCGGCGCGGTTGATGAACGAGCCGGCCTTGGCGGTGGCCACGGCACGCTCCTGCCCTTCGGCGAAGGTCAGCATGACCTCGCCCACCCGCTTGCTGACCACCGCATTGCCGCCGCGCAGGACAGTCACGAAATAGGGCAAGGTCACAGTGCGGCTGCCGCGCGTGTCGGTGCGCCGGGCATGAACCTCGAACGCCGCTTCGCTGTAAACCTGCGCGGCGGTATCGTTACAGGTCGCCCGCAGATTGGTTATCGCTGCGCTGACATCCAGACTGGCGGTGCTGCGATCGTCTTCCGAACGGAACGTGGTGACATCGCCGGTGTAGTCGGGAATGCCGACTGCCGGGCATATGGTCAGCACCGATGCGATGCCGACCCCCTGATCGAGCACCAGCTCGCCTTCCTTCGAACAGCCAGCCAGCGCTGCCAGGGCAGCAAGAACAGGAATGGCACGGGTGCGAAACATCATTGAAGAGCTGTCCTAGAAAACCGGATCCATCTGCGCCAATGCGCACGCATGCCCTAGCGAGACGCGCCGCAAAGCGCTAGAGGGGGAGACATGAACGCGCCCTTTCCCGCAACCACGACTGTAGCTGGCGACGATTCTGTCGCAGGCCGGCCTCCCCTCAACCTGCTGATCGCTGCGCCGCGCGGCTTTTGTGCCGGGGTCGACCGCGCGATCGAGATCGTCGAAAAGGCGCTCGAACGCTATGGCGCGCCAGTCTATGTCCGGCACGAGATCGTCCACAACAAATATGTCGTCGAAGGGTTGAAGGCCAAAGGCGCGGTGTTTGTCGAGGAGCTGGACGAGGTGCCTGACGATGCGCCGGTGGTGTTCAGCGCGCACGGCGTACCCAAGGCCGTTCCGGCGGAGGCGAAGCGCCGCAAGCTGTTATATGTCGATGCCACCTGCCCGCTGGTGTCGAAGGTTCACCGTCAGGCCGAACGCCAGATCGAGAAAGGCCGCCACATCATCTTCATCGGCCACGAAGGCCATCCCGAGGTGATCGGCACCATGGGTCAGGTCGCGCCCGGTCAGATGACGCTGGTGGAAACGATCGAGGATGTCGACAAGCTGCCGTTCGATACGGACGAGGAACTGGCTTATCTTACGCAGACCACCTTGTCGGTCGATGACACCCGCGAAGTGATCCACGCGCTCGAATGGCGTTATCCCAACATCTCCGGCCCGCGTGCCGAGGACATCTGCTATGCCACGTCGAACCGGCAGGCGGCGGTCAAGGAACTGGCGCAGGATTGCGATCTGGTGCTGGTGATCGGTTCGCCCAATTCGTCCAACGCACTGCGGCTGGTCGAGGTGGCCGAACGGCTGGGCACGCCGTCCAAGCTGATCCAGCGCGCGGACGAGATCGATTTCGCGTGGCTCGAAGGGGTCGAGACGCTGGGCCTGACGGCGGGTGCATCGGCCCCGGAGATCCTCGTCCGCGAAGTGGTGGCGGCGCTGGCCGGGTATCGCCCGATTCACGAGAAGACCATCACCGCTGCGGAAGAAAAGATGGTGTTCAAGCTGCCGCGATTGCTGACCGAGTAACCACAGGCGCGCGGGGGCTCAACGGGCGTGGCTGTTTACACCCATCTCGGGGCGGAGGATCTTGCCCGGCTGATCGCGCATTATGACGTGGGCGAACTGGTATCGGCCAAGGGCATTGCCGAAGGTGTGTCCAATTCCAACTGGATGGTCGAAACGACCGGCGCGGATGGCGCCAAAGGGACTGGCGGCGCACGGTTTATCCTGACCCTTTACGAACGGCGGATCGATTACGCCGATCTGCCCTATTTCCTCGATCTGCTCGATCATCTGGCAAGCAAGGGCTCCCCGGTCCCGCGCACCATGCATGACCGGGGCGGCGCATCCTACCGGATGGTCGAGGGCAAGGCGGCGGCGCTGATCGAATTCCTCCCCGGCGTATCGCCCACCCGCCCCACCCCCGCACAGGCGCGCGCGGTGGGCGAGGTGCTGGCGCGGCTGCATCTGGCAGCGCTCGATTTTCCCCGCACCCGCGCCAACGCAATGGATTTCGCCGCGAGCGCCGCGATCCTTGATGCGTGCGGGGCAGACCGGCTGGCGACCATCGACGCTGCCCTGCCCGCCATGCTGGACGCCGCCCACGCTGCCGCCGCGCTCGATCTATCGGCGCTGCCGCAATCGCAGACACACACCGATCTGTTTCCCGATAATGTGCTGATGCTGGGGGACAAGGTCACCGGCCTGATCGATTTCTACTTCGCCTGCACCGGGCCGATGGCGCTCGATCTGGCGGTCACGCATGCGGCGTGGTGTTTCGACGGCGCAAACGCCTACCTGCCGCAGCTCGGCAGCGCGCTGATCGCAGGCTATGAAAGCGTCAGGCCGCTCGAACCGGAGGAGCGGGCATTGCTGCCTGCGTTGGCGAAGGGCGTGTGCCTGCGGTTCGTCGCCAGCCGCGCGGAAGACTGGCTCGATACGCCCGAAGATGCGCTGGTGACGCGCAAGGACCCGATGCAATTCGTGGAACGCTGGCAGTTTTACGATCGGATCGGTGCCGGGCTGCTTGCCTGATGCACCGCTTCGTCCCTAGAGCATGAGTCATGAAACAGGTCGAAATCTACACTGACGGCGCCTGCAAGGGCAATCCCGGCCCCGGCGGCTGGGGCGCGATTTTGCGCATGGGCGGCCACGAAAAGGAACTTTCGGGCGGAGAGCCGGACACGACCAATAATCGCATGGAACTGATGGCGGCGATCAAGGGGCTGAACGCGCTTATCGAATCGTGCAAGGTCGATCTGTATTCCGACAGCAAATATGTGCTCGACGGAATGAGCAAGTGGATTCACGGCTGGCAGCGCAATGGCTGGGTCAACGCCAGCAAGAAACCGGTGCGCAATGCCGATCTATGGCATGACCTGATCGAGGCCGCACGCCCGCACCATGTCAGTTGGCACTGGGTGCGGGGCCATAATGGCCATCCGGAAAATGAACGCGCCGACGCGCTGGCGAGCGCGGCGGCGGATCGGATCGCGGCGGGGGGAAAAACCCCCCCCCCC
>NZ_JAMWYX010000002.1:0-320253 GCF_024305245.1 Erythrobacter sp. | reverse complement strand
CGGCATGCGCTGAAATTCTAGCGGCGCGGCGCCCCCCGCCGCTCCGGATTTCAGCTGTTGTCTTCGGTCGGCGCGTCCGGGCCATTTTTCTTGATCGAATCGATCGCGTTCTGCGCGCTCGACTTGCTCGAATAGCCCTGGGTCGAGAACATCACTTCGGAATTGTACTTGAACCGGACGCGGAACTCGCCTGCGTTATCCTTGTAGATTTCGAACTTGTGGGCCATCGGCTTTCCCTCCTCAGTGTTAACCTGAGTTAGGAACGTGCCAGATCGAACCGCGCTTGGCTAGGCCGTTTGCCTTGATTTTGCGCCCTGAAACCGCGTCGGTGCATAGGCCGCCGGATCGATTCCTTGCGTCATTTCATCCGACCCCTGTCCCAGCGCAAGCTGCGCGCCCAGCCGGGCTGCGGCGGGCGCGGTCTGGATGCCGAACCCGCCCTGCCCTGCAAACCAGAAGAAGCCGCTGTCCGCCGGATCGGGGCCATAGACCGGAAGCCTGTCGGGCGCGAAGCTGCGCAAGCCGGCCCAGCGCCGCTCGACCGCAGCGATGCGCCAATCGGTCGCCTGCTCGAAGCGGTCGATCGCAACCGCGACATCCAGCTCTTCCGGCGCGACATCGCCCGGCTCTGCAGGAATCTCGTCATGCGGGCTCAGCCACAGTCGGCCTGCATCGGGCTTGAAATAGAAGTCGCCATTGATGTCGAGCACCAGCGGCAGATCGGCCGGTGCCTCGGGTGCGACCCGCAATTGCACCACTGTGCGGCGCAGGGGCTGGATGCCGAGCGGCGCAACCCCGGCGAGCCCGGCGATCCGGTCTGCCCAGGCCCCCGCAGCATTGACGATCCGCGCCGCCCGGAACTCTGCCCCGCTCTCGGCCGTGATGCGCCAGCCGTCCGATTCGCGCTGCAAATGGGCGACCTGCGCCCTGCAAGCCACCTCGACCCCGCTCCGGCGGGCCGCGGCGAGATAGTGCTGATGCAGCCCGGCCACGTCGATATCGGCGCAGGCAGGCTCGTAAATCGCGTCGCACCACGCCTCACGCATGGCCGGGACGTGGCGCACCAGCGCCTCACGCCCGAGCCGCTCGATCGTCACCCCGGTCCCGGCGAAGGTGGTGACGAAATCATCCATCGCGCGGCGATCCTCGGCCCGCCCGACATACAGCGCCCCGCGCGTCGTCAGAAAGCCATGGTCGCGCAGATAAAAGCCGGAAGCGAGCGTCAGCGGCACCACGCCGGGGCCGCCGTAACATTCTTCCCAGAACGCGGCCGAACGCCCGGTGGCATGGTAACCGGGCGCGTCCTCCGCCTCCAGCAGCAGCACGCGGGCATGGGGGGCGAGTTCGGCAGCGATGCTCGCCCCGGCCATTCCGGCGCCGACAACCGCGAAATCCCAGACTTCACCGCTCATGTCGGCGGAGCCACCCGGTCAAGGAAGTCTGCGACCGCCGCCATCGCGCGATCCCGTACCGGATCGACCTCACGCAGGATTTCGTGGTGCGCTTCCGGACCGAAGGCGACCAGCTCGCCCTGCGGCAAGCGGCTGGCTGCACGAACGGCGGCGGGGTGGCTCACCAGCTTGTCGGCACTGGTCGACAGGATCAGCACCGGCACCCTCACCGCTTCGAGCGCGCCGGCCTGCTCCAGACCGCGCGACGAGGCATAGGCGCGCTCCACCCAGCGCCAGCTGGCCGGGCCCATCACCAGTTCCGGCCGGTGATCGCGCCACCATTGTTCGTCGGCATAGCGGTCTGCATCATGCGTCAGGAGTTGGGCGCGCGCGGCCGGCATTTCGCCCGGCTTCTCGCTCCACTTCCATGCCTGGCGCATGGGATCGCCGACCACATTCATCAACCGCGCAACGCCATGCAGCAACGGCAACGGCAATGGCGGGCCATTGACCCCGATCATCGGCGCGCTCAGCACCACCGCATCGGGATCGACCCGCTGTTCCACGAGCGCGCGCAGCACCAGATGCCCGCCCATCGAATGTCCGGCAAGAACGTGCGGACCCGGCGTTTCGGCCACCCAGCTTTTCCACAAGTGCGCCAGATCATTGATCCAGACATCGAAATCCTCGACATGTCCGGTGACCGCATCCTTGCCGAGCCGTCCCGATCCCGCCTGTCCGCGCCAGTCGGCCGCCGTCACCCGCCAGCCGGCGCGGTGCCACTGCTCCAGCGTTTCGAGATATTTTTCGTAAGCGTCGCCGCGTCCGGGCAGGAACAGGATCGCCCCGCGCGCAGGATTGCCCGGCCCCGCACCAGTTCCGGGCCAGTCGATCCGGCGCAGTTCATGCCCGTCGGCAGCCTGCCAGATGGATTCGCGCGCTGCCGCAGGAATTGCGCGGCGGTCGATCGCTGCGGGTTCGCGAATGTCGTGAATCTGGAGCCTCCGAGCTTGGTTACTTTTTGGTAAGCAAACACCTGTAGCACTGCCTTCATGAAGACCCGCACGCAGATCGCGCAGGGCAGCTTCGGGGGCACTACAATGACAAGCACTATTCACTACGGGCTGCTGATTGCCTTGGCAATCGCGCTGGTCGTGGCCGCCTTCACCGACATCAGGCGTCGTCAGATCGACAACTGGCTGAATGCGGCGATTGCCCTGGGTGCGCCGCTGTTCTGGTGGTCGAGCGGATTGACGCTGTGGCCCGAAGTGGCGCTGCAACTGGGTGTGGCGCTGGCGGCTTTCGCGCTGCTGGCCGGACTGTTCGCGCTGAAGATGATGGGCGGCGGCGATGTGAAGCTGCTCACAGTGCTGGCCTTGTGGATTCGCCCTGACATTTTCGTGCATCTGCTGATCGTGATGGCGATCGCCGGCGGCGTGCTGACGATCGTGATGGGGGTCTGGCACATCATGCGCCGCCAGCGCGACCGGCTGGCCATTCCCTACGGCGTGGCGATCGCATTCGGCGGCCTCTGGGTGCTTTATTTCAACCTTTTTCCGGCTGCCGCAACAGCAGCTGCTGCGCAGTGAACCTGATTTTAACCAGTCAGGTCCTAAGCATCGAAACCATACCTGCCCGCTAACCAACCTAGGGCGATTACGAGGGGGCTATTTCAGCCATGGATAGGAAGAAACTGGTTCTGCTGATCGGCGCTCTGATCATTGCGATCGGAACGGCCTTCGCCGCACGGAGCATGTTCGCCGGAGGCGGAGCCCCCGCAGCCGAGGCTGCGTCTGTGCCAACCGGCCCACGCGTCTTGGTGTCCAAGCGCGCACTGACCGCGGGCACGATCATTACCGCCGATGCTCTGGGCTTTCAGCCCTGGCCGGAGGAGCTGGTCAAGGATGCTTACTTCATCGACGGCGAAGCCGACATGAACAAGCTGATCGGCACCGTGGTTCGCTTCCCGATCACCGCAGGTGAGCCGGTAACACAAGGCTCTCTGGTGGCTCCTGGCGATCGCGGGTTCCTTGCGGCTGCACTCGGCCCGGGCATGCGCGCTGTAACGGTGCCTGTGTCGGCGATGACCGGCGTCGCCGGCTTTGTCTTCCCGGGCGACCGCGTCGATCTGGTGCTGACCCAGACGGTCGACGGCGATAGCGGCCAGTCGCTGCGGGCGGCCGAAACCGTCATCCGCAACCTCCGCGTGCTCGCCACCGACCAGACGACCGAGACCGTCACCGACGAGAACGGCAAAACCGTGGTGAATGCGTTCCGCACCGTTACGCTCGAAGTGACGCCCAAGATCGCGGAGAAGGTCGCTGTCGCACAGACCATCGGTACGCTCAGCCTCGCGCTGCGCTCGCTGGCCGACAACGATGTCGAACTCGAACGTGCGATCGCCGCGGGCGATATCAAGATCCCCGAAAACGCCACGCCCGAGCAGGAAGAAAAGCTGCTGAAGGCTGCCATGGCGCGTCCGGTCGACAAGGGTGCGACCTTCGTGACCGGCGGCGACGTCTCGCGGTTCCAGCGCACCACCATGCCGCCGCAGGACAGCGGTCGTCAGAACTACACTCCTGCAGCGCCGGGTGTGTCGGCAAGCGTCGATAACCAGCCGGTCTACAAGGGTCCGAGCGTGCGGGTGACCCGCGGCAAGGCGACCGACGAAGTGCCGGTGAGTGCGAAAGCCGCTGTCGGCGGGATGGTGCGCGGCCAGGCCGATGGCATCAGCCGCGCCGGCAAGACCGTACCGGCTGCCAGCTCCACTCTGGTGTTCTGAGAGGGATAGACAATGGCTACGACCAATCCGTTCCGACCGCTTTCGACCAAAGCGGACACTGGCAAACCCGAGGGGAGCCGCAAAATGAAACTGAACCTCAAGGCCAAGCTGCTTCTGGCCGCCTTCGCAACCGCACCGCTCGCCGGTCTTCCGGTTGCCACCGCGACCGCCCAGCAGGTCGTCAAGCCCACGCAGGAAATCGTCCTGTCGATCGGGCGCGGCGAACTGGTGACGGTACCGGGCATGATGGCCGATGTGTTCGTCGCCAACGAAGAAGTGGCCGACGTGCAGATCAAGTCGCAGCGCCAGCTCTATGTCTTCGGACGGGCCGGGGGCGAGACCACGATCTACGCCAGCAATGACCGCGGCGATGTGATCTTCTCGGCCAATATCCGGGTCGGCTCGAACATCGGCAGTGTCGATCAGATGCTGGCGCTGGCCATGCCCGATGCCAAGATCAGCGTATCCACCATGGGGACCAGCACCGTCTTGCTGACCGGCACCGTTGGCGCACCCGAAGATGCCGCCGAGGCCGAACGCCTGGTGCAAGCCTTCATCGGTGAGGACGCCAATGTGATCAGCCGCCTGCGGACGGCAACCCCGCTGCAGGTCAATCTGAAGGTCACGATCGCCGAAGTCAGCCGCTCGCTGCTGCGCGAGATCGGTGGCAACCTCAGCACCTTCGATGGTTCGAGCGGCTTCCGCTTCGGCGTCGGCACCGGCCGCCCGATCGGCGGAGGAGCCTACCGCGTCGACGGCCCGCTCGGGGTCGGCAATCAGGTGGCGCAGGCAGCCTTCATCTTGCCCGATGGAACCGAGATCAAGGGTCCGGCGGTCAATTCGGCCGATGGCACCACGCTTTCGGGTCTGGGCAAGCTGTTCGGCATCGACATGCTCGGCGCGCTCGATCTGTCCGAACGTCTGGGTCTGGTCAACACGCTGACCGAGCCCAACCTGACCACGCTTTCGGGTGAAACCGCGACCTTCCTTGCAGGCGGCGAATTTCCGATCCCGATTGCGCAGGGTTTCGGTCAGGTAACGATCGAATTCCGCCAGTTCGGCGTCAGCCTTGCCTATACCCCGACGGTGCTGTCGAATGGCCGCATCTCGATGCGGGTTCGCCCTGAAGTTTCCGAGCTGGCGACCCAGGGGTCGATCACGCTCAACGGCTTTCAGGTGCCCGCACTGACTACCCGTCGGACTGAAACCACGGTCGAACTGGGTTCGGGCCAGAGCTTCATGATTGCCGGTCTGATGAGCGGCAATTCTCAGAACCTGCTCGACAAGGCGCCCGGTCTGGGTGACGTCCCGATCCTCGGCAACCTGTTCCGCAGCCGCGAATATCGCAGAGGCGAAACCGAACTGGTGATCGTCGTCACCCCTTATCTGGTGAAGCCGGTCGACGCCAAGGACATCAAGCTGCCGACTGACGGCTATCGTTCGGCCAACGAGCTGGAGCAGTTCCTTGGCTTCCAGGCCAGCGCCGGCGTGTCGGGCCAACAGCGCCCCGGCCCGATTTCCGCGCAACCCGATGCCCCGCAACCGCAGGTCAGCAATGCCGATCCGGCCGCGATCGTTCCGAATGCACCGGAAAAGCCGCGCCGCGCCGACAAGAAGAACCGTAAGGACGAACGCGAGGCCAATGCTGCGGCCCCGGGTTTCAGCCTCTAACGTGAGAAAGGTGAGTATGATGCCTGTTGCACGACCGAACACATTGTCGGCACGTACGGGGCCGGGACGTCTGGGCCGCGCGCCCGCCCTCGCCCTTGCGCTTACGCTTGGCCTGGGGCTGGCAGGTTGCGGCGGCATGCCGACCAATACCAGCCTCTACAGCGCCAAGCAGCCGGTGGTTGAGCGCGCCAACTTCACGCTCGACGTGAACACCAATGCCGCTGGCCTGCCGATTTCCGAACAGCAGCGTCTCAACGGCTGGTTCGAAACGATGGATCTTCGTTATGGTGATCGCATCGCGATCGAAAATCCGGGCCAGAACCCGGCCGTGACGAATGCCATCCGCGATCTTGCCGCGCGTTATGGTCTGATGATCAATGATGTCGCTCCGGCCACTGCCGGCATGATCCAGCCGGGTCAGGCGCGGGTGGTGATCACGCGATCGACAGCTTCGGTTCCGGGCTGCCCCGACTGGTCGGCCAATTCGGATATGAATTACGCCAATGGCACCAGCCCCAATTTCGGTTGCGCCAACAACAGCAACCTTGCCGCGATGATCGCCGATCCGCAGGATCTGCTCGAAGGCAAGAAGGGCACAGGTGAAACTGTCATCGCCACGTCGAACAAAGCCATCGCGACCTTCCGCGCAGCCGAACCGACCGGCGCTGCCGGTCTGATGGATGCAGGAGCCGGCGGTGGCGGCGGCGGCGGCGAAGGCGGCGGAGGAGGTAACTAAGTCATGAATGCTCCCTGGAAATCGGGTTTGCCCGGAAATCGTGATCCGTTTGCGGCTTATATCTGCGATGACAGTTCGCTCGACGTTCTGCGTCCGGTGGTGGTCGAGCTGGGCTGGCAACCGGAAAAGTGCAACAAGGGCGGACTGCGCAATGCTGTCCAGTCGCTGTCAGTCAGCGCCAGCCCGGCAATCCTGTTCGTCGACCTTTCGGAAAGCGGTGATCCGCTCAACGACATCAATGCCCTCGCCGAGGTGTGTGAACCCGGTACGGTGGTGATCGCGGTCGGGCAGGTCAACGACGTGCGGCTCTACCGCGATCTGCTGGCGAGCGGCATCCATGACTACCTGCTCAAGCCGCTTTCCGCGCAGCAGGTGCATGATGCAGTGAACCAGGCGCTGGCCGTGTTCATGGCGCCCAAGGGCGGCGATGCCGATGCCGCACGGCGTCACATTTCGACCGCTGTCGTGGGCACCCGCGGCGGGGTCGGCGCCTCGACGCTGGCGACTTCGCTGGCGTGGCTGTTCAGTGACCAGCACAAGTCGCCGACGGCACTGCTGGATCTCGACGTGCATTTCGGCACCGGCGCGCTGGCGCTCGATCTCGAACCGGGCCGCGGCCTGACCGACGCGATCGAGAATCCCAGCCGGATCGACCCGCTGTTCATCGAGCGCGCTATGGTGCGTGCGAATGACAATCTGTCGATCCTGTCTGCCGAGGCACCGATCAGCCAGCCGCTCATGACCGATGGCTCTGCCTTCGTGCAGCTGGAGGACGAATTCCGTCAGGCTTTCGAGATGACGGTGATCGACATGCCCCGGAACATGCTGATCAACTTCCCGCAGTTGATGGCGGACGTGAACCTGGTGCTGCTGACCTGCGAGCTAACCCTCGCCTCGGCGCGCGATACCATCCGGATCCTGTCGTGGCTGAAGACGAATGCAGCGCACGCCCATCCGATGATTGTCGCCAACAAGGTTCAACCGAGCCTTGCCGAGATCAGCAAGGCCGATTTCGAGGCATCGATCGAACGCAAGGTCGATTTCGTGGTGCCTTACGACATCAAGGCCGCCTCGAACGCAGCCAAGCTGGGTCAGGTGTTCGTAGATGCCAACCGCGCAAGCAAGGCGACAGTGGCGATCCGCCAGATTGCCGAGCGCATTGTCGGCGCCGACGTCGATGATCTTGCCGCTGGCGGGGAAGGCAAAAAGTCGCTGCTCAGCGGGTTCGATTTCAAGGCGCTGCTCGCCAAGAAATCGAAGGCCGAGCCCGAGACAGCCGGCTGACATCGCACCGTGCGGGGGAGCGGATGCAGCCGAGGCTGCCCACCGCCCCTCCCGCACGGACCGAAATCGTGAACGATCGCCGCATCTGCGCGGCGCAAGGCAGGAAGCAACCGCATGGACTTTCTCCAAACCCTGCTGATCACTCTGGTGATCTTCACCGTGCTGGTCGTCGGCTATCTGCTGGTTGCCGGTTCGGGCGCTGCGAAAGCGCAGAAGCGGCGGATGCAGTCGCTGCGGTACCGCCACTCGGAAAGCCTCGACGCCAAGGTCGATGCCCAGTTCAAGCGCGCCATCGCCGCCCGCAAGCCGAAGAGCTACCAGAAAGCCGGAGCCGGCTCGCGCATAGAGGCGCTGACAATCCGCCTCAGCCGCACCGGCAAGGGCTGGACTGTGTCGCAGTACATCTATTCTTCGGTCGGGCTCGCGCTGGCAATTGCAGTGATCATTTTCATCCAGAGCGGCGCGGTTTTGCTTTCGCTCGGGATCGGCGCAGCGGTGGGGGCGGGTTTTCCGCATCTCGTGGTCAATTACTTCATCAACAAGCGCACCAATGCGTTTGTCAGCAAGTTTCCCGACGGGCTTGAACTGCTGGTCCGCGGCCTGCGTTCGGGCCTGCCGGTAACCGAGACCTTGGGCGTGATCGCACAGGAAGTGCCCGGCCCGGTGGGGATCGAGTTCCGCGGGATCGTCGATCGCATCAAGGTCGGCAAGACCATGGAAGACGCATTGCAGGATGCCGGCGACCGGCTGGGCATCCCCGAATTCAACTTCTTCACCATCACTCTGGCGATCCAGCGGGAAACGGGCGGCAACCTTGCCGAAACCCTCTCGAACCTGGCGGACGTGCTGCGCAAGCGCGCGCAGATGAAGCTCAAGATCAAGGCGATGAGTTCCGAATCCAAGGCATCGGCATACATCGTCGGCTCGCTCCCGTTCATCGTGTTCGCGATGATCATGTGGGTGAACCCCGAATATCTGGGCGGGTTCTTCAGCGACGATCGCCTGATCGTGGCGGGCCTGGGCGGCCTTACGTGGATGAGCATCGGGGTCTTCATCATGGCCAAGATGGTCAATTTCGAAATCTGATCCGGGAACACAGCGATGCTTGACCAACCTAACGGCCCCATGCTGCTTGGTTTCGACGTGATCATGGTCGGGACCGTACTCGCCGGCCTTGCTGCCTTCGCCATGGTATTGGCGATCTATGCCGCAGTCACGATCCGCGATCCGATGGCCAAGCGCGTCAAAGTGCTGGAAGCCCGGCGTGAACAGCTGAAGGCGGGGATCGTCACCTCGGCCACGAAAAAGCGCACGCGCCTGCTCCGGCGCAGCAATTCGACTGATAAGGTCAAGGAAAACCTCAGCAAGTTCAATGTTCTGCAGGACAGCCAGATCAAGGCCATTCAGCAGAAGCTGGCGCATGCCGGTTATCGCAACAACGAGCTGGCCTACTTCATCATCGGTGCGCGTGCGATTCTGCCGCTGCTTCTGGGCGGCCTTGTGGGCTTTCTGGTTTACGGCATCGAATTCTGGCCCGACTGGGGTCCGATGACCAGGCTCTGCGTCTTTGCAGGCTCCATCTTCCTGTCCTACAAGGGGCCGGAAATCTACCTCGGCAACAAGGCTTCCAAGCGCACCAAGGAAATCCAGAAGGGCCTGCCCGATGCGCTCGATCTGCTGGTGATCTGCGCCGAGGCCGGTCTGACCGTCGATGCCGCCTTCAACCGCGTCGCCAAGGAACTGGGCCGTGCCTATCCTGAACTGGGCGACGAATTCGCGCTGACAGCAATCGAGCTGTCGTTCCTCAACGAACGCCGGCTGGCATTCAACAACCTCGCCTACCGCGTAAATCTCGAAGCGGTAAAGGGCGTGGTCACCACCATGGTCCAGACCGAGCGTTACGGGACCCCCTTGGCAAGCGCACTGCGCGTGCTGTCGGCCGAGTTCCGCAACGAACGTATGATGCGCGCCGAAGAGAAGGCCGCGCGCCTGCCGGCGATCATGACCGTGCCGTTGATTCTGTTCATCCTGCCAACGCTGTTCATCGTTATTCTCGGCCCGGCAGCCTGTTCCATCTCGGACGCACTGATGGGTGAAGGCGGCTTCGGCGGCGCAGCGGGCTAATGCAAATGGCGGCGGGTCGAACAGGCCCGCCGCCAATGCTTACCCGTTCGGCAGCTCGTCCCCGCCCTCCGCCAGCCGGCGCGCCCGCTCACGCAGGCCCGCCAGCACCCTGCGAACCGCATCGACCTCGTCCGGATCGAGCCCCGCCAGCAGATCGCGTTCAGTCGCCAGCGCCAGCGGCATGACCTCGGCATGGATTGATCGGCCCTCCTCTGTCAGAGCCAGCAGGTGCGATCGCCCGTCCACCGGATTGGCCACCCGCGCCACCAGCCCGCGTTCCTCCAGCACCTTGACCGCACGGTTCACGGCGACCTTGTCCATCAGGGTCGCCGCCGTCAGCGCCCGCTGCGTCATTGCTCCCCCGCCCGCCTCGGCCGTATCCCCCAGCATCGCCATCACGCGCCATTCGGGGATCTTGAGCGCAAATCGCCGGCGATACCGTTCGGAGATCAGATCGCTGACCGCATTGGAGGCGACCGATAGCTGATAGGGCAGGAACCCGGCGAGCCGCCCGGCCTTCTGACCCGCCCCCTGCCCCGGCCTCTCAACCGGCGACACCGAAGACGCAGCATCCTCATCATTCATAGGTGCGCTCGTCCCACCAAGGGTAGAAATCGGGCATATCGGCGCTGACCTTGCCGGGATACATCGGGCGGCGCTTATCCAGGAAGCTGGCGATCCCCTCCTGCGCGTCGGCTCCGCGCGACAGGCGGTAGATCGCGCGGCTATCGATCTTGTGCGCTTCCATGGGGTGATCCGCGCTCATCAGCCGCCACATCATCGCCCGCGTCATCGCCACCGAAATGGCCGAGGTGTTGTCGGCGATTTCGGTCGCCAGTGTGCGTGCGGCGATGAGCAGATCATCGGGCGCATGGACCGATCGCACCAGCCCGCCCGCCCTCGCTTCCTCGGCATCGAATATGCGGCCGGTGTAACACCACTCCAACGCCTGACTGATGCCGACGATGCGCGGCAGAAACCAGCTCGATGCCGCTTCGGGTACGATCCCGCGCCGCGCGAAGACGAAGCCATAGCGCGCGGTGCTGCTGGCAAGGCGGACGTCCATCGCCAGCTGCATCGTCGCGCCCACGCCGACCGCCACGCCGTTGCAGGCCGAGATCAGCGGCTTCTTGCTTTCGAACAGTCGCAGAGTGAGCAAACCGCCGCCGTCGCGGACGCGGGGATCGGACAGGTCTTCCACCTCATCCCCGCTCGCGAACACCTGCCCGCCATCCTCGGGCGTCAGATCGGCGCCCGCGCAAAAGGCGCGCTCGCCCGAACCGGTGAAGATCACGGCCCGGACCGCATCATCGGCGTCGAGATCGTCCATCGCCGCGATGATCTCAGCGCCCATGGTGCGGGTATAGGCGTTCATCTTCTCGGGCCGGTTCAGGGTGATCGTGGCGATCCCGCCGGACTTTTCCACGGTGATCTGGGTGTAGTCGGTCATGCTGGTTCTCTCTCCTGGGCGGGCTGTCTGGCCTGGCTGCCTGCGCCCTGTTGGTAAAGCATGTGACACTGTCCAGAACAGGAAAACAAGCCCGCGCGATGCGAGCCTATGGCCGCGTTGGCGGCGGTGCGCATCATGGGATGGTTCATCATCCTGTGTCGGTAAGTCAGCGCTGCGGGTAGCGGACAGGCCCCACCAATCCTGCTACAGCCGCGTGATGCAGCCGTCCTCGCCCTATCATCCCCCGGTCAAGCGCTCGGTCGCGATTGCGGGGCACAAGACCTCGATCAGCCTCGAACCGCTGTTCTGGGACATGCTGCGCGCCGAGGCCGAGGCCGAGGGCATCGCAGTGGCGGCGCTGGTGGGGCGGATCGATGCCGAGCGGATCAAGTCGCCCACCCCGCCCGGCCTCGCCAGCGCAATCAGGGTCTGGCTGGTGGCGAACCGCTGAGCGGGGCTACAACCCGCGCCAGATTTTGGCCGGTGCCGTTTCCTTCGCGCCAAGCCGCGCGGCTGTGCAGCGAGCCGGCCGGAAGGTCTTGGCGTAGCACAGGCGGATTTCCTCCAGCCACCCGCGCGCGTTGAGCTTCACCCCGATCGCGCTTTCGGGAATGCCGGGATTGGCATCGGCGAAGGCGGCGCGGATGCGGCCTGCTGTCAGCCCTTCCTCGCGGCTAATGCGGTCGTAATCGGGGATGCGCAGGGATTGCCACAGGATGCGCGTGACCTTGAGGTAATTGGAAGGTCGTTTGACCATGCAGCTGCCATGCTTAGCCCATTGCCGCGCGACGAGCCGCGCCGATGGCATCATGCACATCGCGCTGCGGATTTCAGCAGGTGTGAGGCTTGTCTTTGCGGCGCACCACTGCGGCCAGGTGCCGCCGCTTTCGGGCCACAGCCCGTGCACGACAAGCCCGAAGCTGCCATTGCTACCACTGCATTGCGCCGCGTGCGCACGGGCATCCTTGCGCGGCTTGCAGAACTCCGGCGACCAGCTGAGCGCGAGGGTGTAGCCCGTCACCGGCAGCGTCCGGCGCGGCCCGTCGGGTGCGACCTGCGGCACGCTGCGTACTGCCGGAGCGCGGCATTGATAGGCCTGAGCGAAGGCGGGAACCGGCGCGAGCGTCACCAGCGCCAGCGCGGTCCGCAGCAGGGCCGCTTTCATGGCGCTATTCGAACGTGGCTGGATCCATGCCGCCGGGCCCGTGTTCGAACCACGATTTCGCATCGGGCCGGAACAGCATCCAGACCGCAGCCACCTGCAGCACGGTCGCGATGACCGTGACGATGCTTGCAAACAGGTCCAGTTCGCCGAGCGAAAGCGGGACCATCAACGCCCCGATCACAGTCAGCACCGTCAGGATCCATTTCGCGACATTATTGGCCTTGCGCGAGATCAGGAACCACAACAGCAGCGAGATCCCATAGCCGAAGGCAGCCGAGCCGATGAAGAAGCCCGGCGTTGCCAGACCCAGTTCCGCGACGGCCGGGTCAGCCTGAAGCTGCTCCATGGTCGAATTATAGGCAATCGCGGTATTGACCAGACCGAGCGCGAGCCCGCCGAGGAAGAGCCGATCGAACATGGTGATGGAAGCCGGTCGCATGACAATCCCCCTTGTGCGCTTGGATACCTCGGCAAGCTAACACCTTGGGTGGACGAGTCTATTCGAAAATCTCCTCTACCGTCTCCTGCTGGCGCGCAAACCAGCGGCGCGCTGCCGGAATAAACAGGAGCGCGACGGCGAAAATATAGGCCAGCCTGGCCCCATAGCGGTACCAGATGTCGAGAGGGTTCATACCAATGGTCCGCTGCAGGCGAGCCATGTCGAATTGTGAAAGGACGGTCAGGGTTGCCCAGACGGTCATGATCGTGATGAGCCAGCGCGCAACCCTGCTGCCGAACAGCCAGATCGCGATCACGGGAATGCAGACGATTGTGAATCGTGCGGAAAAGAAGACGATGATCCAGTCCTCGCTCAGGGTTTGCCCCGCCAACTGCATCTGAAACCGGTGAAGCACTGCCAGCCTGTAAGCCAACTCCCATGCACCGGCCATCAGGAATATGGCGGCAAACAGATGGATCGGCCAAGGCCGCGGCCCCTTGCGCCATTTCATGCTGGCTTGAAATCCAGCCCGATATCCGCCGCAGGCGCGCTCTGAGTCAGCCGCCCGACCGAGATGTAGTCCACCCCGCTCGCCGCCCTCGCCGCAATCGTATCGAGGTTCACGCCTCCGCTCGCCTCGGTCGGCACGCGGCCTGCGACCAGCGCCACGGCTTCACGCAAGGTTGCAGGGGCCATATTATCGAGCAGCAGATGATGCGCGCCTGCTGCCAGTGCGGGTTCGATCTGGTCGATCCGGTCGACCTCGCAGATGATTTTCGCCACCCCGGCATCGCGCGCACGCCGCACCGCCTCGCCGACATTGCCGGCGACCGCGACGTGATTGTCCTTGATCATCGCCGCGTCCCACAGCCCCATCCGGTGGTTCTGCGCGCCGCCCATGCGGGTCGCGTATTTCTCGAGGAAACGCAGGCCGGGAATGGTCTTGCGGGTATCGAGCAAGGTGCAGGCGGGGTTGCCATCCGGCCCCCGCATCGCGGTGACATAGGCCTGCGTCAGCGTAGCGATGCCCGACAGGTGCTGGACAATATTGAGCGCGCTGCGCTCCGCCGTCAGCAGCGCGCGGGCCTTGCCTGCGATCCGCATCAGATCGGTGCCCGCCGCCACCTTGTCGCCATCATGGGCGAGGCTTTCGATGGTGCAGTCCGGATCGAGAGCCCGGAAGAACGCTTCGGCAAGCGGCAGGCCTGCCACCACAATGGCATCGCGGCTATCCATCACACCGGTAAAGCGTGCGTCCGCCGGAATCACGCTTTCGCTGGTCACATCGCGCCCGCCGCCGGGAAGCCCTTCACCGAGGTCTTCGGCAAGGGTTTCACGGACGAACTTGGCAAGGTCGAAGCCGGTTGATTCGAATGGCATTCCCACTCCCGTTCGTGCTGAGCCTGTCGAAGCGCTGCCTTCCTTCCATACCGAAGTGGAAAGTAAAGTGCAGCCCTTCGACAAGCTCAGGGCGAACGGAAGTTAGTGGACAAATCTTGCCACCACGTCGCGGTACGACCGGCTCACCTTCACCTCGGCTCCGCTTTCCAGCACCAGGAAGCATTCGCCGTTGGTGTGCGGCTTCACCTGCCGCACCAGATCGAGATTCACGATGGTGGAGCGGTGCACGCGCTGGAACTTGCGCGGGTCGAGCCGACGTTCGAGATCCTTCATCGTCTCGCGCAGCACCAGCGAATTGTCACCGGTGGAGATGATCATGTAATCGCCCGCGGCCTCGATATGCTCGATCGAATCCACCTCGACGCGGAAGATCTGGCCGCGATCCTTGATGTTGATCAGCTTTTCGAACCGGTCGGCGCTTTCGGTCGTTGTCGCGGTGGTCTCGACGAAATCGGCGGCACGTTCCGGCGCGATCTCGCTGAGCACGTCGAGCAGTTGTTCGGCGTCCTCGGCCGATTTCTTCTCGGCAAGACGCTGGCGCACGCGCTCGATGGTATCGGCCAACTTCTGTTCGTCGACCGGCTTCATCAGGTAATTGACGGCGTTCGCTTCGAACGCGCGGATCGCGTGTTCCTCGTAAGCGGTGACGAACACGAACAGGGGGGGTTCGATGTCCATCACGCCCTTGACCACGGAAAACCCGTCGAAACCGGGCATCTGGATGTCGAGGAAGACGAGATCGGGCTTCTCGGTCTTGATCTTGCGGATCGCCTCGCGGCCGTTGGCGCAGGTGTCGATGATCTCGACATCCTCATGCGGCTGAAGCCGCAGTTGCAGGCCCTGAATGGCGAGTTTCTCGTCATCGACGAGGATGGTTCTGATTGTCATGCGGGGGTTCCGAAGTTTCGTTGGGGGGGTTGCGGGGGGTTGAGGGGGATGACCTTTGCGGTTCCCCCCTCTGGCGCAGGCGTTGGGGCCGAAGCCGGGGGGGCCTGCAATTCGGGTTCGCTTGCGCGGGTGTAAGGGATTTCGATCAGCACGGTAAAACCGCCGCCGGGTTCGGAGCGGGTTTCGAACAGCTGGCTATCGCCGTAAGCCTGCATCAGCCGGTTGCGGATATTGGCGAGGCCGACGCCGGTCGAAACCGGCTGGCCCGGCGCATGACCGGCGCGCATTTCAGCGCGCAACCCGGCGGCGTCCATCCGGTCGAACAATAGCGGCTCGTCCACGCCCGGCCCGGTATCCTCCACCGTCAGCCGCAGCCGGTCTCCGATGACCCGCGCGGTGAGCGAGATACGCGCGCCTTCTTCCTGCGGGCTCACAGCATATTTGATCGCGTTTTCGACCAGCGGTTGCAGCAGCATCGAAGGCAATTGCGCACCGAGCGCCGCGTCGTCGATCTCGAAATGGGTACGCAGCCGCTCCTCGAACCGCATCCGCTCGATATCGAGATAGAGCTGCAGCGTCTCGATCTCCTGCGCCAGGGTCACCTGACTGCCCGGCTCACCGATCAGCGTGTGACGCAGGAAGCCCGATAGCCGCGTGAGCATCGCGTTGGCGGGCTCGGTCTGTTTCAGCAGCACCAGCGTGCTGATCGAGTTGAGCGTATTGAACAGGAAGTGCGGATTGAGCTGGTAACGCAGCATGGCGAGCTGCGCGGCGGTGGCCTGCGCCTCCAGCCGTTCGAGCCGGTCAGCCTGCCGCTCCACCGTGAGGAAGAAATTGATCGCGTAATACAGCGCGCTCCACCCAGCCAGCAGCGCCAGCGGGATGAAAGACAGGCCGATGAAACGCTGGGCAAACGTCGTCTCGCGGCTGCCCGCGTAATAGACGCCGTGGACCCAGGCGTCGATCGAGGCGTGCAGTATCACCGCCAGCATCAGCACCAGCGCGGTAAGGCCCCAGGTGACAAGCGGCTGTTGCTGGATCAGCTTGCGATAGATGACCGAGAGAATGAGACTGATCGAAAAGCCGGTAATGGTGGTGACCATGACCAGCGCAAGCAGATCGAGCGGCTGATCATTGGCGACAGCGACCACCGCGCGGAAGACGAATGCACCGCCCCACCCCGCCAGCTGGAGGTTCCAGAACGCCCGGTTCTTGCTGGCGAAGAACGGCGCCGGCTGGATCTGGAGCACTGCCATAACTTGCCCGTCTAGCCCATTTCCGCCTTTTCCGCACCGCAATTCGCATGGATGGTCGCTGGCCTGACACGGCTCGGCGCAGTGTTTACTCGGCTTGTGCGGTCTCGAGCCCCTTTGCCGGATCGATTTCGCGCGCGAAGTGCGTGCGCCAGTCGGCCCTGCCCTCGCTTGCCATCCGTTCGGCGACCAACGGCAGTTCGCCTTCGATGAATTCGGCGCGCTCGTCCCAGCCGTCGTGATCGCGGATCATCAGGATCCCGGCATCGTGGCGCGATCCCCAGCGGGTCATGAAGGTCACCGCCGCGGCCGGATCATACCCGGCATTGGCGAGCAGCCACGGCATCAGCCGGTCGGCCTCGCGTTCGGTACGGCGCACGTGGCGGCGGGTGCGCCGGTTGCGATCCAGCCATGCGTCGTGTTCGAGAAAGTTGTGCGCCAGTTCATGCGCGACTAGGGCCGCGAAAACATCCTCTTCGGGGTAGGCGAAGGCGGGGAAATCGATTCCGATGACCACGCGCGTACCGTCGGCAACCGCTTTGCCGCCGTCACCCATCAGTTCGAAACGGGTGGCGCAGACCTCGACCGGAGTGACCCGCGCCTCCTCGCCATCGGCAAAGCCGATCGCGATGCCGCCGTGTTCGGTCAGCATCGCTTCGATATGGTCATGCGCCCATACCAGCCGGTGCCAGTTCATCGCCGGAGTGGTGGTGGGCCATTGGTTTGGATCGAAACGCTCCAGCCTTACGATCTCGCGATTGCGTGCAAACGCGCCCGACAGCGCTGCGGGTGAGCCGCGCGCGGCGGTCTGCACCGCGAAATCGCCCATCAGGCCGAGTGCGGCGCGCGCAATTGCGGGCGCGCCATAGCTCGCCATGTCCTGCAATTGCAGACCGATCGACGGGACCACCCGCGGGCAAAAGCCGACATTCCCGCGTGCAAGGGTCCAGCCGATATCCTGCAAGCGTTGGTCGGCGTCCTGATAAACGCCGATCGCGGCACGTTCTGCTGCGGCATCAATCTTCGGCACATCGGTTGCTGCGGCAAGTGGTGCGGCCAGCGATGCTGCGATGCCCGCCGCTCCCCCCAGAGCCGAGCGCCAGCACCTAATCCGTCGCATCATCCCGCGTTGCCCGCGTCCAGCGCGGCCTTCAACGCGTCGTAACCCACCGCGCCGCCAATCGGCTTGCGCCCTGCGATCCAGGCCGGGGTGCCGCTGAAGCCGAGCGCACGCGCCAGTTCGAGGTTGTTGGCGATCTCGGCAGAGACTGCGTCCGACGCCGCATCGGCCTCGGCCCGGTTCATGTCCAGCCCTGCCTCCGCTGCGGCGGCGCGCACATCGCCGAGCCGGAACATCGCCTTGTGGAAGGCATCATACTTGCCCTGCAGGCCCGCCGCGAGCGCCATGCGCGAAGCGGCATCGCTGCCTTCGAAGATCGGCCATTCGCGGATCACCACTTTCAGGTCGGGATCCTCGGCCACCAGCCGGGTCACGTCCTTCAGACTAGCCTCGCAATAGGGGCAGTTATAGTCGGTAAACTCGACCAGCACCTTCGAGCCTTGCGGGTTGCCAAGCACCACGCCGGGGAACGGATCGAATACCTCGCCGCCCATGTCAGCCAGCCGCTTTTCGGCCTCCTGCGCCTCATAGGCTTCGACCATCTGCGGCAGCATGTCGGGATTGGCGAGCAGAAAGCTACGGGTGCGGTTGTCGGCGAGCCCGGCATAGGACCAGATCGCCGCGCCGAGAAAGCCGAACACCAGCGCGACAAGCGCAGTCAGCAGCGTGTTGCGCAAGGATGATGGGGGCATAGATTTTCCGTCAAGAGCAGGGGTAAGTTACCAGCCTAGCGCTCGTCGCGCAGACGTTCCAGTTCGGCGCGCGCTTCGAGCGCAACATCCTGTGCGCGAATCCAGTCGGGCGAGCCATAGGGCAGGTTCGCCTCGGCCGCCTGAGCGTTCTGCAGCGCTTCGGGATAGCGGCGGTTCATCACCAATTGTTCGGCGCTGGCGAGGCGCGCACGCGGAATGTCGCCCTGCGCCGCATAGACCACGCCGAGCTGGTACCAAGCAAAGGGATTATAGCGATCCCGCGCAACCGACGCACGCAGCACCCGCTCGGCCTCGGCGAAATTGGCCTCGTCCTCGGTGGCGATCAGTGCATGTCCGAAGACACCGGCGATCAGCGGATGGGCACGGCTGAGCGTGGTCGCGCGCCGTAGCGGATCGAGCGCCTCCATCGGCCGCCCTGATTCGAGCAGCACCTGCCCCTTCAGTTCGAGAAAATAGGGGTTCTCCGGCTCAAGCGCGAGCAAGGCATCGGCTTCCGCAAGTGCCAGATCGACCCGTGCGTCCTTGTGATAGGCATAGGCGCGGGCATAGCGCGCGGGCACGCTGGTATCGCTGGGCGGAAAATAGGTCAGCGTGCGGCGCGGCTCGGCCAGATAGCCGTAAAGCTTGGCCTTGGCGCGCAGGAAACGTTCCTGCAGCGCGGCATCGTCGGGCGTCTCCCACGCCGCGTCTTCTTCCAGCAGCAGGCGCAGCGTCTGCACACGGTCACCCGAAAGCGGGTGCGTGCGCATATAAGCCGCATCATCGGCCTGGCTGTAGCCGCGACGAATCTCGAAATTGCGCAGCTTCTCGAAGAAGCTGATCATCCCGCGGCCAGAAATCCCCGCGCCCGAAAGATAGCGCGCACCCGCGAGATCGGTCGAAGCTTCCTGATTGCGATTGAAGGAGAGGAAGCTGCCGAGCGCGGCTTGCTGGCCCGCCATCATCGCCCCCATCGCCGCGTCGCCGGCACCGGCCAGCGCCGCACCGACGCCGATCAGCAGCGACAGAATGGAGATGCCGTTGGCGGCCTTGGTCCGCTCCTCAAAGCGCACCACGTGGCCTGCCGTGATGTGGCCCAATTCATGCGCGAGAACGCCTTGAACCTCGTTGGCAGTATCGGCGGCATTAAGCAGACCGGCATGGACGTAGATCGCCTGCCCACCTGCGACGAAGGCGTTGATCGACCCGTCGTTGATCAGCACCAGTTCGACATTGCCCGGTTCCAACTCGCTCGCCTCGACCAGCGGAGCGACCATGTCGTTCAGCAGCGCTTCGGTCTCGGCATCGCGCAGGATCGATTGCGCCGCCACAGGCTGCACAGCAGCAGCTACGCAGGCGAACAGCGCGAGAGTTTTGGCGAACAGGGAGCGGGAGGAGCGCATTGTGTGCGACCCTACCGCGATTCCGCCTGAACTCAAACTGAAGCAAGCGTTGGCGGTCAGCCCACGAGCTTCTTCGCGGCCCGTTCGATCTGCGGCACGTCCTCGGGCAGTTCGCCCAAGACCACCACGTTGCCAGCGGCATCGCGGCGCACCAGCACCAGCGCGAATTCCGGCCCATCGGCGGCGAGCGCTTCCAGCGTCAATGCTTCGAGCGCGCGCAGTTTCTTCGCCAGCGCGGCGCGAACACCCTTTTCGTCCTCGATCGCCTTGCCCTGCTCCTCACGGCGCAGGCGGCGTTCGGCCTTGACCACACCCTTCAATCCGCCTTCGGCCTCGCCGAGGAAGCGCGACAGGCTCCCGCGTTCAAGCTGCAGGCGTCGGGCGTGGGTCAGCACGGCGGCATATTCGGTCAGGCGGGTCTTGTCGTAATCATGCCCGAACACGAGCTTGACCACCGGGGTCATGGGCGCACGGTCCTGCATGGTCAGGCCGCTTTCGGCGATCAGTTCGGCGTAATCCTCGGGCGCGGCCTCGGCTGCGAGCGAGAAGTCGTAAGCCCGGCTGACCGCTTCATAAAGCGTAGCCCGGCTGCGGTCTTCGGTGGTGTTCGCGGTGTGAGCGAGTTCGCGCGCGGCGGCGAGCCAATCGTACAGACCTGCATCTTCCGTCAGTTCGGCGACGGGGAGCGCGGGCTCTGCGGCAGCGGGTTCGTTCGCATCGAAGCTTTCGTCATATCCGACCGCGTAAGGCGCATCGAATGCCGCATCGGCTGCCGGATTGTAAGGCAGGACAGTCGGATCGATCGCCTTTTTGGTAGGCGCCTCGACGTAATCGGCGAGCGAGGCGAAGCTGTAGCCGGCGCTGGTGTCCTCGTCTTCTTCGTCCTCGTCGTATTCCTCGTCACTATCGAGCGAATAGGCGGCGAAGTCGGGGAGCGAGAGGGGGTCGTCCCCATATCCGGAACGCTCGTCGGCGTCGTCGCTCGAAACGGCGAAGGCATCGTCGGCTTCGTGCGCAGGCGAATCCGCCCAGTCGGTGACCGGATCGGCCGTGCGGCGCCAGGGTTCTTCGGCCATTTCCAGATCGGACCCGAGTTCAAGGGCCTGATCGATCTCCAGCAGCAGTTCGTCCGCTGTCAGCTGGTCGGCCATTTCCTTCCAGTTGATAACGCCATAGATGAAGTCGATGGTCTCGTCATTGCTGGAATAGGGCAGCAGAATGCCGCGATAGAGGATCTCCACGCCGCGCTGATTGAAGAATTCGGCCTCGAAGCCGATCGGCGCCTGATTGGCGAGAATCTGCATATAGTGATCGGTGATCCGGCTCAGCAGCGAACGCGGCGGAACATCGGAAAGACGGTTGATCGCGCCGAGACCGCCACATTCCTGCGCCAGCTTGTCACCAAGGAAGCGCACAGCCGGATCTTCGATGCCAGTGCTGAAGTCGAGCAGCACACCGTAGGGGCCGAAATCGGGCAGATTGGCGGGATCGAGGTCGTCGATCAGCGGGAACATCCGCTCGCCCAGCAGGCTCGCCCAATGATTATAGGCGCGCACCTGCATCCGGCGCTCGTCCTGACCGATCGAATCAGGCGGCAGGTCGCGCGAATTCGCGGTATTGGGGCTGTCGTCCTCGGTTGCATCCCAACCGTGATCCGACGTCAGCCCGGCCGGATCGGCAGCCTCGCCGGAATCGAATGGGCCACGCAAAGTATCCATGGCTTTTTTCGCCCCTTAGTGAACAGTTATCCAGGCTGTTCTGGCGCGGTGTGGTAAACATCACGTTAAATAGCAGAGCGATTGCGGCGCGAAGCCAATGCAGGGCGCGCTACAGGAAATAGCGCATCCGGATGGTCATCCGGTTGGTGCCCTTCCCCTGGCTGAACACCGCGTCGCTGAACTTGGGCGGTGCCATCTTGACCGGGGCATCGCGCGAGAAGCCGTAGCCTTCCTTGGGCATCATCCCCAGCGCCCTGTCGGCCTTGCCATTATCATTCTCGTCATGCAGTAGCGCGATGGCGTAATTGCCGGGCTTCACACCGGTAAAGCGGATCACGATCTTGTCGCCTGCCGGAACCACCGTGCGGTGTGCGCCGGGATCCTTGATGCATTTGGGGAAGATATCCTCCCGAGTGGTCATGCAGGCCCGCACCACGCCTTTCGAAGAACGCAGATCGGTGACCGTGATCACAACCTCGTCCGCCGTCGCCGGAGCCGCGGCCAGCGTCGCCGCCGTTCCAGCCAGCGCGAGCGCGGCCAGCTTCACGATGCGGCCGCTTTGCCAAGGTGTCCGGCCTCCGCGACGATCCGCCGCGACAGGCCCTTGTCCGTGCCGCACAGCCGGTCCCACACGCGGAAATAGAGGCCGTAATTGCATTTATATTCCTCGTGGTGCCGTTCGTGATGGCTGGCGGTTATCAGCCAATTCCCCAACGACGAATGAACAAGCCAACGCGGAAAGATCTCCCAGCCCATGTGATTGGTCACGCCCATCACCGTGGCGATGGTCAGCACCAGGCCGAGCATCGCGATGTTGATCGGTACGAAAAAGACCAGCACCGGCACCACAACAGCGCCGGTCAGCGCTTCGATCGGGTGAAAGCTCATGGCGGTCCACGCGGTTGGCGGGCGGCTTTCGTGGTGGACGGCGTGGGCAATGCGAAACAGCCGCGGATTGTGCATCCAGCGGTGGCTCCAGTAAAAACAGGTGTCCTGCACGAACAGGTAGATCAGCACCGACAGCGGGTGATACCACACTGGCAGCGCAGCAAAATCAGCCGTGATCTGCGTCCAGCCACGATGCTGCCAGCCCCACAGCACGATCCCCGCAGGCGCACCATAGATCGCCGCCGAGAGAAGTGACCAGCGGATCTCACGGGTGATCTGGGCGCTGCGTCCGGCATAAAGCCCCGGCCGCATCCGCTCCGTCGCCAGCGCGAACAGACCGCTCGACAGGACATAACGCAGCGCGACGATGGCAGTGACCGTAAGGCTGACGATCAGCAGGGCAAGCGGCGTGGGCAGATCGGGCGGAAGCATCGCTGCCGAGTATGGCGCAAATCGCGGCCGCGCGACAGCCTCAATCGGCGCAGCGTTCAGGGCAGCGAATCGAGCGCGGCGCAGAGCGGATCGATCAGCCCGGTGTGACGCCGCATCGCGATTCGCGCCAGCCGTTCGACCTCGACCTTGCGCCGCGCGGCGGCAAGCGGCGCGAGTGCGGCGGGACGCAGGATTTCCGCGTCATAACCGTCGGCCACGATCACCCCGCAGGTTTCCGGACGGAAAGCCTCGCTGTCCAGCGGCGCGCGATCGAGTCCCGGTGGCAGCCCCCAATAGAAACGGTCGCAGAAATCGAGATAGTCGGGCCACTTGGCATCGCCCAGCAGATCGGCGCGGGCCACCTTGATCTCGACAATCACCACCAGCCCCTTTGCATCAATCCCCATCAGATCGGCGCGGCGACCGTTGCGGATCGGCACTTCGGCAAGGCACCAGATGTCATTGCGCGCAAACAGCCGCGCAATCCCCCGTGCGACATCGGTCGCGCAAAGCCCCGCTGCGCACAGCGAATCATTCACGGAAGTAGCGACGTCAGGCATGGTGGAACGTTGGAACGAAAGCGGAACGCAGTCAAGCGGCGACAATGCGCCAGCAAGGGCTCAGACCGCTTCGACCACCTGCAGCGACGCCAGCACGCTCGCGCGGGCCGCATGAAATTCTCGCCACAGCGCCAGCGCCGGGGCAGCGGCATCCTGACCGCGCGCGGTAAGCGTCGCGAGCGCCGCCAGGCCTGGCCGCAGCATCGCGGCGATATCCTCCAACCCTTGCGCCGCCAGCTGGAGCTGCCAGCCCCGCGCCTGTTCGGCCAGTCGGGCAAAGGCGGTGAGTTCATTCTCGGACGCGATCTGCGCCAGAGCGGCGAGCTGCGCCGCCTGCAAATGCAGCGCTTCCCATTGCTGCACCAACGCCGCCGGATCGTGCCGCACGATCAGCGGCGCAACGGATGCGGGGAGAATCGGTTCGGGCGGAAGGCTGGCCATGCGGACGACGCTAGGGTCGGCTCCTTGCCGATTGGTTAAGCCTGCCCAAGTGAGCCGCGCGCCAGATCAATCCCGGCGCCCATCGCAAACGAAGCGACAATTTTCTGGCGCAGCGCACGCGCACTTGCTAAGCGCCGCGTCGCACGCAAATACACGCGGGCTCAGGCCCCAGGCACCCGTAGCTCAGCTGGATAGAGCGCTGCCCTCCGAAGGCAGAGGTCACAGGTTCGAATCCTGTCGGGTGCACCAGCTTTTCAACGACTTAGTGTATCTTGTGGCGCTTCGTACGGAACGAGCACGGAATAGTACGGTTGGCAATCGGCATTCCAAGGGCGTCCGTGCAATGCGGGTTTCTATTGTGCTCAAGGCAGAGAAAAGTAGCCGTTGCGGCCGCAGCACTGCTTGCGGACGGCGCTTGCGGCGATCCGCTCGCTGAGCTTCAGACCGGTGTCCATTGCGCAGAAAGTCGGCTCATTCCCCGAAACATGAAGCCGTCTCGCCACGCCGGTGTTGTAGTATCGACCCGTAAGTCAGGCATGCGCCGAGCCAGCTCTCCAAATGCGATGCGTCCCTCCAGCCGCGCAAGTTCGGCGCCAACGCAGAAATGGATGCCACCGCCAAAGCTCATGTGATTGGAGGCATCACGGCTAATTTCGAAATCATCCGGATTTGCGAACTTCCGCGGGTCCCGGTTGGCAGCACCAATGAGCGTCAGAACCTTTTCGCCGACTTTTATGTCTTGGCCATTGATATTTCGAGGCTCGAGAGCCGTCCTATAGGTGGCAACCAGTGAGCTTTCGTAACGCAAGACCTCATTGACCGCAGCAGCAGCACAATTATCCGGGTCTGCTGTCAGCCTGTCCCACTCGGCGGGGAACCGGCTGAAGCAAAGCAGGCCATTCCCGATCAAGTGCGCCGTGGTCTCGAAGCCCGCGCCGAATAGCCCGATCGCGACTGTCCCCAACTCGTGTAAAGACAGCGCGTCTTCACCGTCTCCGGATTGCACCAGAGCCGTCGTGAGGTCGTCCTGCGGCTTGATCCTGCGCTGTTCGAACAGTTCTCCAAAAAAACTTTCGAGGAAGGCTATTTCGCGATCGGCGGCTTCCAGCTCATCCGGTGACAAGGCACGCGCCTCGAAGATAATGAAGCTTTTCGCAATGACTTCGATAACCTGTTCGAGGCGTTCATCATCCCCGGCCACTCCGAGCATGTCACACATCACAAGCACAGGCAGCTTGTATGCGAAGCTGCTAATGATGTCGGTCTCACCGTCAGCGATAAACCCGTCAATGAGCGCGTTGGTGATTTCGAGAATGCGCGGCTTCATGGCCTGAACGCGCTTGGCGGTAAGAGCGCCAGTCACAAGGCTTCGCAACCTGGTGTGGTGGGGCGGATCCTGCATCAGGAAGATTTCGGAGAGCCACCGATAGGACGTGTGGCTCATCACATCAAAATCAGGGCCGTAAAAGAGCTGGATATTCTTGACGAAATCGCCTTGCCCGAAGCCCTGTCGGTCCATCAGGGTATTGCGGACATCATCATACCGGCTGACGACCCAATAGCCTGCGGCGGCGCGGTGAACGGGATCGCACTCCCGCAGCTGCTCGAAGGTTGGATAGGGATCGTGTTGAAGTTCCTTGGCGTTGGGATCGAAGCCCGGAACAAGGTCTGCATTAGGCACGGCCACTCCCCCTACTTTTTTGCTATGCCAGACTGGCGCGCGACTTACTGAAACGACTCCCGCTTCAAACGCAGCCCTGCCGCTTCACGGTCCCATGTGTCCTCCGTTATGCCTTCGTCGCGAAGTTTTGCCTTTTGCACTTTCGCTGTCGGCGTCTTCGGGAGTTCGGCAACCACCCGAAAATACCGGGGGACCATGAAGTAGGGCAGGCGCGAGGCTGCAAACGCGAACAATTCGGTAAAGTCGACCTCATGCCCGTCGACGGGCGCCACCACGACCATCACCTCGTCTTCCGAATAGGCACTGGGCACTCCGATGGCGGCGGCCTCGCGCACCGAGGGATGCGCCATGATCTGGCTTTCCACCTCGAAGGACGAGATGTTCTCGCCGCGCCTGCGGATCGCGTCCTTCATCCGGTCAACGAAGTAGAAATCCCCCTCTTCGTCACGCTTGAAGGCGTCGCCGGTATGAAACCAGCCATTTCTCCACGCCTTCGCTGTCGCTTCGGGGTTCTTGTAATAGCCGCTGTTCATGCCCCAAGGCCTGTCGGTTCTCACGATCATTTCGCCCACTTCGCCGATTGCGACTTCGCAATCGTTCTCGTCGACGAGCCGGACATCGACGCCGAGGCGCGGCCGGCCGCAGGTGCCCAGCTTGGCGGGATTGGGCTGGGTGAAGGTCGGTGTCGAAACCTCGGTCATGTTGAAGATCGAATAGACATCGATTCCGAACCGCGAGCGGAACTCACCGGAATTTTCCGTGAGGGGCACCATGAAGGCTAGCCGCACGCTGTGGTCGAGATCATCCGCGCAAGGCTCCCGCTTCAGCAGGAATGTCGCCATCACGCCGAGCAGGAAAATGACCGTACACTTCGTTTCTCTGACCATGGTCCAGAATGTCTCGGTCGAGAAATTCTCCATCAGCGCGATCGAGCCCCCGCGCGCCAGCATAGTGAAGGGCAGGCCCGTTCCCCCGATGTGGAAGATCGGCATATTTACCAGGAACCGGTCGTCCTCGCGCACGAACGGCCAGCCATCGGGGCCGGCATTGGTGTAGAGATGGAGGTAGGACGACAGCACACCCTTCGATGGGCCGGTCGTGCCCGATGTGTAGATGATCGACTGGCTGTCCCACGGCTCAATCGGCCTCGCCAGCGGTTGCAGCTTGTGTCCGCCCTTGAGCAGATCGCCCCACGGCGTGACGGGAAGCACCGCCTCGCCCGAATAATCGCCAACGACCACCAGTCGTTCAAGCCCAGCCCGTTTCACCTGATCGAGCCGCTCGACAAGGCTTGCATGGCAGATCAGGATCCGGGCATCGCTGTTTTCGAGCACATGCGCGAGCAGGTCACCCTTGTACGCGGTGTTGAAAGGAACGAAAACGGCGCCGATGTAATTGATCGCGTGAAAGGCGAGCAGAGCGTTGCGATCACTCGGCAGCCAGAGCGCTACGTGCTCTCCCTGTTCTATCCCCATTTCCTGCAGACCTGAAGCCAGCTGCACCACGTGATCCTTGAGGGCTGCGTAGCTCCACTGGGTTCCGTCCTCGAACAGGGCATAGGGTTCGTCGGGTTTCTCTGTGGCCCAGCGATCGATGAGATAACGCGTGACGCAGGTCTCGCGCAATGGAACCCGGGGATCCGAATGGCCCTGCGTTGAGCTCTGGCTCATGTTCATACCGCCTTCCCTCTCATCCTCGTCGGGGCATGACGATCTTGTTGACCGTGTAGACCGCGTCTTCGATGATTTCTTCCGCGGACCATTTGCCGCCTTCGTGATACCAGCTGGCGATCCAGGTCAGCAGGCCGCCGATCCACAGCGCTGAGCGCTGCGCATGCTGGATATCGAACTCACCGCTCGACCGGCCTTTCTCGAGAAGCTCAGTCAATCGCAGATCGAACTCGTGTCGCAAGGCGCGGATTTTCCTCGCGTCCTCGGTCGTGAGATTTTTCTCTTCGGCCTGATACACGGATATATAGTCGCGATTATCGACAATAATCCGGCCAACCGCGCGAACGATCTCGTGGAGTTGCTCGGTCGGCGATGCCGGTTCGGCCAGCGCCGCTTCCAGTGCTGCGGTGGATAACCTGATCCCGCGCTCGCAGATCTCGCGCAGCAGTTCGCCCTTGTTGGAATAATAGGAATAGATGAAGGGCTTGGTGACCTCAATCCGGGCCGCGACCTCGTCAAGCGTCGTTGATTCATATCCGTGGCGGGCGAACAGTTCGCTAGCCACTTCCAAGATGCGCTGCCGCTTGAAGGCGGCAATTTCCTTGCGGATCGAGGTGCTTTTACGTCGTGTCGAGGTTACCATTCCACCATACCAAACTGTCCCGGGGACACCTTTCGAAGGCGCCCGTCATCCGAGCGCAAGATGCAGCACCTCTATCACATCATCGGCATTTCGGATCGGACGCGGATTTGTTCGTCCCCACATGTCTTCCAGGGTGTACCCGGCGATCAGCGGGAACTGGCTTTCGTCGACCCCGACCTCCCGCAAAGTTCGCGGCATACCCAGACCTCGGATCAGCGTATCCAGCAATTCGGAGGCAGGCTTCTCCGGATGCCCGAGCGCTGCGCTGATCCGCTTCTGGCGGTCCGCGTTCACTACGGCGTTCCAGGCTTGAACGTATGGCGCCATGACGCAGGACGTATGCCCATGCGAAACGTCGCACGTGCCTCCAAGCACGTGACCGATCGCATGGCTTGCTCCCATCGGCGCGCCGCCGACGATCGGTATCATCGATTGCCAGGCGCCGATCTGGCAATTGAGCCGGGCCTCGAGATCGAGGGGATCCGCCTTCACCCGAGGCAATCCCTCGGACAGCAGTTTCAGAGCGCTTTCGGCCATGCCGTCGAAGAAGGCATTCGACAGATGCGAGCCGAGTGCTTCGCTTGCATGGTCAACGGCTCGCACGCCCGTTGAAAGCCAAAGCCACTCCGGCGTGTGCACCGTGATGGCAGGATCCAGCACCACGGCGATGGGAGCCATGGCCGGATGCGCATAGGGCTGTTTTTGCTTGATCGCGGTGTCGGTCGCGCCTGACAGGGGATTGAATTCGCCGCCCGACAGTGTCGTCGGGACGCAGATGATCGGGATGTCGGGACCTTCGAACTCAGGCAGAACCATGTTGCCGTTTTCGTCGACAGACGCGTGGTAGGGTTCGAAATCGTCAACTGTGCTGAAGTTGTGCTTCAGACACAAAAGCATCACCTGCCCGGCATCCGTAACCGAACCACCGCCCACAGTTACGATCAGATCGGCATGGACGGCCCGGGCATGATTGGCAGCAGCAAGCACGTCTTCGCGCGGACCATGCGGCCTGATGCCGGTATGCGTGGCCGCATGCCGCGATCCGAGGGCCTGCTCGATTCGGCTGATCTCGTCGGTGCCGCTCGCAAGCGTATGGCTTGCGAGAACGAAGACGCGTTTTGCTCCCGATTTCTCGACTTCTGCCGCAACTGACTGCGCAGCCGGAACACCAAGGCTGACCATTTGCGTACGGGTCAGAACAACTGCACTTGGACGCATATCTCAGGCTCCCTTCAGATGCTCAGAAATTTACACCGACTGTCACACCGTAGGTGCGCGGCGGTGCCAGCGAGCCGACACGAACGCTGTTGAACAGCGGTGCGGTGATGATGTTGTTTGCAATCACCAGCTCATCCGTGATGTTTCTGACCCACAGATCAACAGTGTATTTGTCGTCAGGGGAACTGTAGCCGATGCCGGCGTTCCAGATCGCATGGGCGGGCTGGGTCGCGTCGTCGTTGTTGAACTCGGTGAAGAACACGCGGTCCTGCCAGTTTATATCGGAACGCATTGTGACGCGGCTTTCGTTCGCCATCACCCACTCATAGGAAATTGCACCACGCGCCGAGAATTCCGGCGCATTCTGGAGCCGGTTGCCGGACAGGTCGACCTCCGCGAAGCCCTGCCGGTAATCCCCGGTCACGAACTCTGTGTATTTGGCGTTGAGATAGGTGCCAAAGACTTCAAGTGAGAGGCCCGGCAATGGGCGAGCGCGCATTTCAAGCTCGACACCATAGTTGCGTGCGGCCGCCGCATTGACGGTGGTCACTACGCTCGTGGCGTCGACAAATCCCACCTGAAGATCGGTGTAGTCGAGGTAGAATGCCGCCAGGCTGCCTTCGAATGTCCGGCCAATCGAGGTCTTCACTCCAGCCTCGTAGCCCCATACGAATTCAGGATCGATGACTTCGTTCTGGGATCCGACATTGATCACGCCCGATTTGAAGCCGCGTGTTACCGAGGCATAGAGCAGCGTTGCGTCACTGGCCTGGTATTCGAGCGAGAACGTCGGGGTGAAAGCGGTCCAGCCCTCGGATCGGTCGGTCGGGACCAAGCCCAGAAACTCGAACGACCCGGTACCGCGGCGCTCTTCGTAGCTCAGTCGCCCGCCGACTGTGGCCTTGAGCCTATCATTCAGGTCAACCGTTGCCTGAGCGAAGGCACCATAGGCATCGATGGCAACGTCGCCTCGTTGTCTGTACGCCTGATCGTCAAACGTGTCCGCGGGAAGGCCGAACAGCACGCCCAGATTGGTCAATGGGACGAGGACCTGGCCGAACAGGTCTTCGTGGAAGTAGATGGCACCGAGCAGCAGGTCGACCCCGGAGCCATCGTAATTGGCAACGACTTCCTGGCTGAAGGTTTTGGACGTCTCGGTGTAATTGTTCTGCCCGAACAAATTGACGTCGGACGCATCGAGATCCGTGCGCTGAAAGCGATCGAAGTAGCGATAAGAGGTGATCGACTTGACGTTCCAGTCCCCCGCATCAAGGCTCAGTTCGCCGGTGAAGTTGTATCCCTCGCGATCATTGATCGCGTCCTGATCGGAAAAACCGTCGCGGAAGTTCACCTCCTGACCTCGGGCCTCGTTGAAAGTGATGATCGTATCGCCGCCGAGCAGCGAGCCTAGCGCATTTTCGGGCGCCACGGTCGGGCCGAAATAGTGGAAGGCGTAATTGTTGTCGTCTTCGCGGTAATACTCGGCCTGAAGCGTGAGGCTGAGGTTACTGCTCAGGTTAGCCAGCAACGACCCGCGAAACGCGAATGCGTTGCGATCGTCGACGTCTTCGCCGGTTACGAGGTTGACGCCATATCCACTGCGATTGTCGTATCTACCCGCGAGACGAACCATCACGTCATCACCCGAGACAGCGCCACCCACCGCGCCTTCAAGCGTGACGGCATCGTAGTTGCCGTAGGTCGCGCGCGCATAGCCTTCGAGTTCTTCGGTCGGCTTCTTGGTCACAAGATTCATCGCACCGGCCGTGGCCCCCCGGCCATACAAGGTGCCTTGCGGACCGCGCAGCACTTCGACGCGTTCCAGATCGTAAAAGCCGGCGAGTTGCGCGGCCGGCCGCGCGATGATGACCCCGTCTTGCAGCAGGGCAACCGCGCCGTCGGCGCCGAGATCGATGCTCGTCATCCCGATTCCGCGAATGAAGATGCGGTTCACGCCGAACTGGTCACCGACAGATACGTTCGGGATCGCGCGACCCAAGGATTCGATGTCCTCGATCTGACCGGGGCTGATCGCATCGGCCGATATGGCCGAGATCGATGCGGCAATATCATTGAGCGATTCCTCGGACCGGCGCGCGGTGACGATGATCGTGTTTTCCGCCACGGCCCCACGAGCTGCCTGAGCTTCCTCGGCAGGCGCATCTTGCGCAGCCGCGGCTTGCGAAGCGGCGATCAGGGTGATCGCGCCGCCCGCCATCAGTACCGCCCTCGATTTCGCACGCATGTTGCCGGATTGAGTGGCTGCACCCGATTTGAAGCGCAATTCTGCCGCTGTTGCTTTGAAATCCATTTCCGCTCTCCCCAAACGTAGCTTGACCTGTAAGCTTATTTTGCTACTTGCCAGTAGCTATATAGATGTCTCGGTATCTTGCAAGCATTCCGATTTGGGGATGTGATAGATGGCTTGGGGACTGCGGCCGCTGTTGAGCTTGATGGTTAGCTCGGCCGCGCCACAAAGGAGCTAGCAAATGTCAACGGAAGTCTTGAAAACCGGGTCGCCGGATGCCGGATGCCTTGACCCTGTCTCTCCCGGGCAAATCCGCAGAGCTTTGGAGGAAGCGGATCCGGTTACCTTGGCGCTCGTGCTGACCCAGTTCACCTGTGACCCCGAACTTCTTGGCCGGGCCCAGCCCTTCATCAACGGGCCGATGAATTATCAGGCTTCCATCCCCGACAGCCTGCAATCCGAGATCCGCGACCGGTTGTGCGACATTCTGATACAGCATTTCGAAACTGCTGGTGAATTACCGCCAGTGCCTGACGGGCCGCTTCTGCAACAGATGCTGAGCACTGCGGCGGGTGAGCCCGTGGCGGAAGACTACGTCGCCATGATGCGTGAAGATCTTAACGCGGAACAGGCCGATCCGGGGCGATTGCGGTGGCGCAAACAGCCCGATCCCAAGACCCTCGAGGGGTTCCATACGCTGATTATCGGCGCAGGAATGTCGGGTCTTTGCGCCGCAATCAGGCTTCGCGAGGCCGGGCTTCCCTTCACCATCATCGAGAAGAACGACGGCATAGGCGGAAGTTGGTACGAGAATATTTATCCCGGCTGCGGGGTAGACACTCCCAACCATTTTTATTCCTATTCGTTCGCCCTCAATCACGAATGGTCCCATTTTTTCGCGCGCCGTGATGAGCTCTGGAACTATTTCGAGGACGTGGCCGACAAGTTCGATATCCGCCAGCAGATCCGCTTTGGCGAGGAGGTCGTTGCCTGCCGGTTTGATGACGCACGCAAGATATGGGCGGTCGAGGTGCGCGGGGTGGACGGCGCGATCGAAACGCTTGAGGTGAACGCGGTCATCTCCGCTGTCGGCTTGCTCAATCGTCCCAAGATTCCCGAATTCGAGGGCCTTTCGGATTTCGAAGGCCCGGTGATGCACACGGCGCAATGGGACCCTGAATTTGACTGGACCGGCAAGAAGGTTGTGCTGATCGGCACCGGGGCCTCGGCCCAGCAGGCGGCCCCGACAATAGCGGGCGCGACCGAGCACCTGACGATAGTCCAGCGTTCGGCGCACTGGGTGGTTCCCAACCCCAACTACGACGCCGAGGTCCAGGAAGGTTTAAAATGGGTCCTCAAGAATGTGCCCTTTTACGCCCGCTGGTACCGGTTCCAGTTGTTCTGGGCCTTTGCCGATGGCCTGCACGCGGCACTGCAGGTGGACCCTGATTGGGAGGATCCCGATCACTCGGTCAACATGATCAATGCCCGCCACCGGCGCTTCATGGAGGAATACGCTAAATCCAAGCTGGGCGAGCACTCGCCCTTGCTGGCAAAAGTCATTCCGGATTATCCGCCCTACGGGAAACGCATCCTCATCGACAACAAGTGGTTCGAGATGCTGAACCGCGACAACGTGAGCCTCGAGACAAGCGGGGTAGCGCGGATTCATCCGCATGCCGTCGAACTCGAAGACGGCACTGTGATCGAAGCCGATGCCATTGTGGCTGCCACCGGATTTCGAACGACCGAGGTCTTATTTCCCATGACAATCACGGGCCGCGGCGGTGTGGACATTCATGAGCTGTGGGGAAAGGATGATGCGCAGGCTTATCTCGGGACCATGATCCCCCGCTTCCCCAACTTCTATACCCTCGTCGGGCCCAACACTGGCCTTGCTCATGGCGGCAATGTGATCTTTGTGACCGAATGCCAGATGCGGTTGGTGCTGGACTGCTACAGAGAGCAGATCGAGCGCGGAGACAGTACGGTCGAGGTCCGTCAGGATATCCACGACGCCTATAACGCCGAGGTCGAAGAGCTCCACTCCCGCATGGTCTGGACCCACAAGGGCATGACCAGCTGGTATCGCAACGACCGCGGTCGTGTGTTCGCGCTTCTTCCATACCGGCTTGTCGATTACTGGAAAATGACCACCACATTCGATCCCGAAGCCTTCATATTCGAAGCGTGAAGGTGATCGCAATGCCGGCCCAGCCATCCGTCCGACGCGCGCTCTCCAAGGGCTCCCGGGTCGAAGGATTCTGCGCCCCGGATCTGCTGCCTGTGCTCGATGCATTCGAAGCGAACTTCCATGAGCGCGGCGAAGTGGGCGCGAGCCTGTGCGTGACGCTTCGCGGCGAGACATTGATCGATGTCTGGGGAGGGATCGCGGACCAGGCCTCCGGTGCTCCGTGGCAGCGCGATACGGTGTGTGTGGTGTTTTCCTGCACCAAAGGAGCTGCCGCGCTCTGCCTGCATCTGCTGGTCCAGGATGGCGCGATCTCCTGCGACGATCTGGTCGAGACGATCTGGCCCGGCTTTGCACAAGGCGGCAAGGCGGGCACCACCATCGCGATGATGCTCGACCACAGGTCTCCCGTTCCGCACTTCCGGGAGGCCATAAAGCCCGATGGCTTTCTCGATTGGGCCTACATGGTGGAGCGGGTCGAACAGGAAGAAGCGTTTTGGAAACCCGGATCAAAGCAAGGCTATCACGGTTTCTCCTACGCCTGGACGGTCGGGCAGGTCGTCCGTCTGGTTGCCGGAAAACCGCTGGGACAATTCTTCCACGAGCGGGTGACGAGACCGCACGACATCGCGTTCTTTGTTGGGCTGCCTGACGGAACGGACTGTGATCTGGCACGCCTGATCCCCGCAGAGCGCGGAGCGATCGATTTCGACAATCCCTTCTACAAGACCGCCACAACCGATCGGACCAGCCCTGCCGGCCTGTTCCTGTTCAACCTGGGAGGCGCAAAGCTCGATACCCCCGATTATCACCGGGCCGAGATCGCGAGTGCGATCGGCATTACCAACGCCCGAGGGCTGGCGAATCTCTATCGGGCGATGATCATGCCAGGTGGGCTTCTCACGGCGGACACTGTTGATCAGCTGAAGCGTCCTGCGAGCCACTGCGCCTGGGACGAGGTTCTTTGCCGCCCTTCAAGTTTCAGTGGCGGGTTCATGAAAGCCATGCCCTCGCTGGGCAACAGGTATGACGGGCTTGCGATCCCTGATCCTGCTTTTGGACATGTCGGAATGGGCGGCAGCCTGGGGTTTGCCGATCCTCAGCGTGAGCTTTCATTCGGGTATGCGATGAACCGGTTGGGGCCAACGGTGCTTCTGAACGAGAGAGCGCAATCGCTCGTCGACAAGCTGTATCAGACCCTTCCGGCCTGATCCGTCGATCAACACATCCTCAAAGAAGGCTCCGAAGGCCTTGGTGGGGTGCACCAATCTCGTGGGACATCACATGCCGGTCTGCGACACTTGCGCCGCGCTTCGCAGGCGGGCGTTGGAAGGGCGCGGCGAAGGACTTTATTAGCCATATCAGGCTACATAAGCGGGCATGAAAGCTGCTCCCCATTCTGCCGGTTCGGATCTTTACCGCCCGTATTTGCTGACTGGTCACACCCTCGGGCTGTTGATCGTCATCCTGGTATGCTTCGAAATCGCGGGGAACTTTGCTGCGCCGCACAGTCTGGATTTCGTAAGTTTCTGGGGGGCCGCGAAGTTCGGTTTGGCGGGCACACCGGAACTGGCATATGATAGCGTTGCCCTGCACGCGCTTCAGGAAAAGGCTGCCACGTTCGCGCCGGATACCGGAATGCCGTTTCCCTACGCTCCGGCGTTCCTCCTGCTGATCCTTCCTTTCGGGGCAATGTCTTATCCGGTCGCATTGGCTGTGTGGTCGCTGGGCACATTCGCGATCTACGCCATTGTCGCGCGCCGTTTTGCGCCGCAGTCGCAGTGGCTTCTGCTGTCATTCCCCCCCGTTTTCGTCATCGGGGTGCTGGGCCAGAATGGCTTTGTGACTGCCGCCTTGTTCATTGGCGGCCTGCTTCTCCTCCACCGGGAGAAAAAATTTGCAGCGGGCCTCGTCCTGGGATGCTTGATCATCAAGCCCCAATTGGCGTTGATGCTTCCGGTCGCGATGTTGGCGGGTCGGGAATGGCGGGTTATCGCGGGAGCCGTGGTTTCAGCAACGGCGGTGCTGCTTGTGGGTCTGATCGTTTTCGGCTTCGGGACATCTGCCGCGTGGATCGAACAGATGCCGCTATTCGTTGAAATCGCGCAGGAAGGCCTTGTGGGCTGGCACAAGCTGGTAAGTGTCTATGCGACACTTCGCCATGCCGGATTGTCCGACTCTGTCGCATTTGCTGGGCACTGCGCCATCGCGGTGATTGCAGCGGCTCTGGTAGCGCAGGTTTGGCGCTCCGACGCGCAGCCCAACGCAAAGGCTGCCGTCCTCGCCGCAGCCACAATGCTCGCAAGCCCATATGTTTACCTCTATGATGCGCTCGTCCTGATCCCGGCCTTTGTGTGGCTGGTGCAGCGCAAGGCCCCGGTGGGCGTGGTCGGATCACTGTGGCTCCTGCCCATAGTGATCAGCGCCCAGAACGCTTACGATTTCGGCCCTGTGACCATCGCGCCGATCCTCCCGATCCTCCTTTTGGCTCTCTGCTATTATTTGCGGGACGAGCGGACGACGACACATTCTTCGATTGAGGAAAGCCCCGCCCCGCTTCTTCGGCGCGATGTCCCTTCAGGACATGGTGCCTGAAGGTCCGCGACCATCGCTGACTGAAAATTGTTCGGCCCGCCGCGGCCATTCGCTGCGGCTCGTAGTCGCTGGGTTACGCTAGGCTTCGCGTCGCGGTCGCTGGAAGGCCCAGAATTTCGCCAGCAGGAATGTCGTGGGCGGAACGGTCAGGACCACGATCAACGCATAGGCATAGGTCGGAAGGCCGTTACTCTCGACAAACGCAAGTATCGCGCTCGAAAGTACCAGGCTCACAATTGTGACTGCCAGATACCGAACTGCGCCGCCGGGCAGGCCGCGTGCGCTAGGGAAGGTGATCCGGGCATTGCCGAGATACGAAACCGAAAATGCTGCCGCCGCACCGCAGGCATTGGCGGCAAAGCCGTTAAAGGCGGCCTGTTCGATCAGCGCCCATGCCAAGGTGACGTGAACCAAGGTTGCGCATAGTCCCACCGCCCCGAACGAAGCGATCTGTCGCAGCAATGCCACCTTACAGTGGCCGCCTGCGTACGACCGCGAACAGCGACAATCCGATCGGGAAGTTCAGCCGGCCCAGCAGTTTTCCTTCGAACGTGAAGATTGCGGTGAGTACGGCGTTCAAGGGTTCGGCAGGTGCAGCATGATCAGCGCCGCGTCCGCCCATAACCCGCGAAACCAGCCGCTGGGCCAGCGCCAGCGGGAAGAGGAGCGCGTTGAAATAACCGATCCCGACGGGCTCGAACCCTGCCTCATGCAACCGTCTCGTCAACAGGGCTTTCGTGTAGCGCCGCTTGTGCTGGTGAAGCACGTCGTGATCGGACCACAGCCATGGCACGGCCGGAACCGTTATCAGCAGGCGGCCGTCAGGGGCCAGCCGATCGCCGAGCGTGCGGAGCGAGCCCACATCGTCGTCGATGTGTTCGAGCACGTCGAGCATGGCGATCAGGTCAAAGCGATCGTCGGCAAAGCCGATGTCGTCCGGCAGTTTTCCGTAGGCCACCGCCCGGCGCGAAAGCGCGGCGGCGTGGGCGCGCGCAGCATCGTCGAATTCGAACGCCTGAACGTCGCCAAGCTCACTCAACATCGCAAGGTTGCCGCCATAGCCGCAACCGGCCTCGAGCACCCGCGCGCGCGCAGGCAATGGCACAAACCGTTCGATCAGCCGTGCGACGATCCGGCGGCGGCCAACGAACCACCAATGGTGGTCCTGCTCGTCCCGCAGTGATTGGTAAGCGGCCAGTTCCACGTCAGAATCCGATGGTTTCGGCGACGACATAGAGCGGGCGTCCCCGGACCTGGATCGCGATCCGGCCGATATATTCGCCCATCAGTCCAAGACTGAACAGATTCAGCCCGCCAAGGAACAGGACGGTGACCATGATCGAGGCATAGCCGGGCGTATCCACCCCCGAGATGATCGTGTGAGCCACGAGGAAGGCTGCATATCCGAACGCCAGGAGCGATATGATCGCGCCGATCATCGTCCAGACGCGCAGCGGAAATGTGGTCGACGAAGTGATCCCGTCGATTGCCAGCGCCACAAGCCGGGAGACGTCCCACTTGGTGGAGCCGGTCTGCCGCGCAGGCCGGGCATATTCGATCGTTTCGGTCCGGAACCCGATCCACGAAAACAGACCCTTGTTGAAGCGGCACCGCTCGGTCATCTCGTTCAGAACGGCGACAGCGGACCGATCCAGCAAGCGGAAATCGCCCACGTCCGCCGCAATGGGATGGTCGGCGATTGCGTTGATCGTCTTGTAAAACAATCGCGATGTTGAGCGTTTGAAGAACGAATCCTGGCTGCGATCGATACGCTTGGCGTTGACGATCTGGGCACCGGCGAGCCATTTGTCGACCATCGGCCGGATCAACTCCGGCGGATCCTGCAAATCGACATCCATCGGAATGATCGCATCGCCGGTGGCCGCCTTGAGCCCTGCACTCAGGGCTGCTTCCTTTCCGAAGTTGCGCGACAGCGAAACGAGCTTGATGCGGCGATCCACGCGGCACATCGCCCGAACCACCGCCGCCGTGGCGTCGCGGCTGCCATCATCCACAAAGACGATTTCGAAATGCGGGGCGATCTCACCTTCCCGCCAGCTTTCAGCGGCCGCCTTCTCGATCGCAGCGGCAAAATCCGCCACGGATTCCTCTTCATTATAAACCGGCACGACAAGCGAGATCTGCCGCCGATCCACCGCTCGTGTTGTAGAAGCGAATTTCAGACCCTCGATCATGCCGCGCGCCGATCATCATGGCGGCGGAGGCAAGGGAACGGGGGGGCTGCACTGCAACCAATCGCTTCAGGTTCGATCACCGGCACCACCAATTCCTTCGCTACGGATGCCGAATGTATAGGAGGCTATGGTAAACAAGGCCCTAATTGCACGCCCCTGACCGGTCAGATCTCGGTGGCAGAACGGCAGGCTATTGCCGCCATCAGTGATCACCGCAGGGCTGCTTCAACCGCCCGCAAAAATGGCAAAGCCGCCCGCGCGCCTATCGGGCGCGGGGCGGCTTTACATTCGTGTGCACAGTGGTGACCCCAGCGCGATGCCGTCCGGTCACCATCCGAAGCGTCAGCGCGGCGCCATCCGGATACCGCCGTCCAGACGCACGTCCTCGCCGTTGAAATAGCCGGTCTCGATCATGCACATGGCGAGCTTGGCGTATTCGGTGGGAATGCCGAGGCGCTTGGGGAACGGCACCGATGCGGCCAGCGCGTCGCGCACGTTCTGCGGCGCAGCGGCCAGCAGCGGGGTGTCGAAGATGCCCGGCAGGATTGTGTTCACCCGGATACCTTCGTTCATCAGGTCGCGCGCGATGGGGAGCGTCATGCCGATCACGCCGGCCTTCGACGCGGAGTAAGCCGCCTGCCCGATCTGGCCGTCCTCACCCGCGACGCTCGCGGTGTTGACGATCGCGCCGCGCTCACCGTTCTCGTCGAGCGGGTCGAGCGTCAGCATCCCGGCGGCCGATTTGGCGATGCAGCGGAAGGTGCCGATCAGGTTGACCTGAATGACGAAATCGAAAGCGCTGACCGGGAAGTGCTTGATCGATCCGTCTTCCTTGGAACGGCTGGCGGTCTTGATCGCATTGCCGATCCCGGCGCAGTTCACCAGAATGCGCTCCTGACCGTGGGCTTCGCGGGCCTTGGCGAAACCGGCGTCGACGTCTTCATCGCTGGTCACGTTGACCTTGCAGAACACGCCGCCGATTTCTGCGGCAAGCGCTTCGCCCTTTTCCTCGTTCATGTCGAAGATCGCGACCTTCGCGCCCTTGGCGGCGAGCGCGCGGGCGGTGGCCGCGCCGAGGCCGGATGCGCCCCCGGTGACGACGGCGGGGGTATTGGCTGAAACTTCCATTGTGTTTGCTTCCTTTTTCCGTTCGCCCTGAGCTTGTCGAAGGGCTGCATTTTCTTCTGTCCCGCGTCTTCCTAAGAAGGACGTCCCTTCGACAAGCTCAGGGCGAACGGGTGTGGGTGGTTGAGGTCAAAGGCTCTCGATAATGGTCACGTTGGCGACACCGCCGCCTTCGCACATGGTCTGGAGGCCGTATTTCTTGCCGTGACGCTTCAGCGCATGAACCAGCGTCGCCATCAGCTTGGTGCCCGACGCGCCGAGCGGGTGGCCGAGCGCAATCGCGCCGCCGTGGACGTTGAGCTTGTCCGGATCGGCGCCGGTGTGCTTGAGCCATGCCAGCGGAACGGAGGCAAACGCCTCGTTCACTTCGTACAGGTCGATGTCGGCCATCGTCAGCCCCGCGCGCTGCAAGGCCTTGTCGGTGGCGAACAGCGGTTCTTCCAGCATGATCACCGGATCGCCCGCAGTCACGGTCAGATTGTGGATGCGCGCCAGCGGGGTCAGGCCATAGCGCTTCAGCGCGGCCTCGCTCACCACCAGCACGGCGGAAGACCCGTCGCAGATCTGGCTCGCCGAGGCGGCGGTCAGCGCGCCATTGGGATTGATCAGTTTGACGCCCGCAATGCTCTCCAGCGTCGCATCGAAACGGATACCTTCGTCGACGGTGTGCATCGCGGTGCCTTCGGGCGTTTCGATCTCCACGGGCACAATTTCGGCCTCGAACGCGCCTGCCTTGGTCGCGGCAATCGCCTTTTGGTGGCTGGACAGCGCGAAGCGGTCGAGATCGTCCTTGGTGAAGCCGTGCTTCTGGACGATCATCTCGGCGCCCATGAACTGGCTGAACTGGATGCCGGGATACTGCGCCTGAAGCTCGGGCGACATGTAGTGGCCCAGGCCTTCCTTCATGTGCAGCGTTGCGTTGGAACCCATCGGCACGCGGCTCATGCTTTCGACGCCGCTGGCGATCACCGCGTCCATCGTGCCGCTCATCACCGCTTGTGCTGCAAACTGGATCGCCTGCTGGGAAGAACCGCACTGGCGATCAATCGTCACCGCCGGGGTGGATTGCGGCAGCAGCTTAGACGCGAGCACGCCCATTCGCCCGACCTGCATCGCCTGTTCGCCCGCCTGCGTGACGCAGCCGGTCACCACATCCTCGATCGCGGCAGGATCGATCCCGCTGCGTTCGACCAGCGCATCGAGCGACTTTGCCAGCAGGTCGACAGGATGCACCCCTGCAAGGCGACCGCCGCGTCGCCCCCCGGCGGTGCGGACGGCTTCGACGATATAGGCAGTGCTCATTGCTCTCTCCTTGCAATCTTTTCAGGCGCCATCGGCGGATCAGTTTCGTATCGCCACTCGCCTTTGCCCACCCGCCTATTCAACGCGGCGGAGCAAATCAAGCTGGCAAAAGCGACGGCGCTCCTACAGCGCCCTTGCCCCTGCTTACGCGCAGCGATAGCGCCGGTGCGATGAGCGACGGCGTCTCCCCCGATCAGGCCCAACGCGCACTGGCGAGCGGCGATCCGGCCGCGCTCGGCATGTTCGACCGCCTGCTGGCGCGCGATCCGGGCAATGCGCGGTTGTGGCTGGGCAAGGCGCAGGCGCTCGAACTCAATGGCGACGGGCGCGGCGCGCGGATCGTCGCGCAGCAGCTTGCCGATCAGGCACCCGGCTTCACCGCCGCGCTCACTTATCTTGCTGGATTGCGGCTGGCGGCGGGCGAGCCCGATTTCGCGGCCCCGTTCCGCGTCGCTGCGGCGCGTGTGCCGTATGATCCCAACATCCCCGCCGCCCATGTCGAGGCGCTGGCCGCCGCCGACCTGTCAGGTGAGGCCGCTTTGGTGGCCGCAGAGGCGCGGCGGAGCTTCCCGGACGAGGCGCATTTTACCCTGCTCGAGGCGATCCACACCGGCGCCGCAGGCCAATGGGCGCAGGCCGATGCGCTGTTTGGCGAGCTTGGAGCCGACCATCCCCAGCGCCTGCTTCACGAAGCGCGGCACCGGCTGCGCGGCCGTGATCCGGCGGCGGCAGAGCGCCTGCTCGCACAGGTGCTGGCGAGCGAACCGCACGATATCGCCGCATGGGCGCTGCGCGGGATCGCTTGGCGGCTGGCAGACGATGGCCGGGCGGCATGGCTCCACGAACAGGCGGGGCTGGTCGCGCTGCTGCCGCTCGCCGCACGTGACGGACTGCTTGCGGAAGCCGCTGCCCAACTGCGCGATCTGCACGCGTCCGCCCGCCTGCCGCTCGGGCAGTCGCTGCGCGGCGGAAGCCAGACCCGCGGCATCCTGTTCCAGCGCGAAGACCCTGTGCTAGCCGATCTTCACGCCGCTATCACCGAGACGCTGGATACCTACCGTGCCCAGCTTCCGCCATCCGATCAAACCCACCCGCTGCTGCGTCACCGCGATGTACCGTGGCGGCTGGCGGGCTCATGGTCGGTGCGACTGACCGGCGGAGGCGATCACCACAAGGCGCACATCCATCCGCAGGGCATCGTCTCCTCCGCGCTCTATCTGGTCGTGCCGGATCAGGCGCAGGACGAAAGCGAGCGCGCAGGCTGGCTCGAGATCGGTCGCCCGCCGCCCGATCTGCGGCTCGATCTGGAACCGCTGCAGGTGATCAGGCCACGCGAAGGCCACCTCGCGCTGTTTCCCTCGACACTCTATCACGGCACGACCGCGTTCGGTTCGCCCGGCAACGCGTCAGCCGAGCGCCTGACGGTTGCTTTCGATGTTGTGGCAGCGCCTGGAACTGCGGCATCGTCCGGTCCGCCACAAGCGGCCGCCCCCGAAGCATTGCAGAGGCCCTAGGTCAGCCCCGGTCCAGACTCTGTTTTTCGTTGCATCCGCGCACCACTCCCAAGGAAAGACAGCATAAATACTGTTGCATTCAAGTTACAACCTCGGGGCGAACGCCCCCTCGGCCCGGGGAAGTGCTTGGCTTCTTTGTTGCCATGCGCCAACGGTTCAACCCTGTGTGTGATACCACCCCCCAAGGGTGCAATGTCACACCTGATTTTCTGACCGGCTCCGGCGCCTAAAAAACGGTCCGGCGGTCAGGCAATTTGGGGTCTACCTGACAAGGCGCCCCTAAATAGAGGGAACGTTATTACTATGAAGATCTCGACCAATCTCAGGCTGAGTGTCGGCACGGTCGCACTTGGCCTTGCCCTGACGGCTTCGCCTGTCCTTGCGCAAGATGCCGAGGAAACCACCGAGACCGCGACCGAGGAAGCTCCGACCGCGATCGTCGTTACCGGTTCGCGCATCACCAACCCCAACCTCGTGCTTTCCAGCCCGGTTTCGGTCGTCAGCGACACCGAACTGAAGCTGCGTCAGACCAACACCGCGGAACAGTTCCTGCGCGAACTGCCTTCGGCTGTTCCGAGCATCGGTTCGGCTGTGAACAACGGCAACGGCGGTGCATCCTTCGTCAACCTGCGCGGCATCGGCTCGCAGCGTAACCTCGTGCTACTCGACGGCCGTCGCTTCGTCCCGGCTGACCAGACCGGCCGCGTCGACCTCAACAACATCCCGCTCGCCGTGATCGAGCGGACTGAAATTCTGACCGGCGGCGCGACCACCACCTATGGTGCGGACGCGGTTTCGGGCGTGGTGAACTTCATCACCAAGAAGAATTTCGAAGGCGTGCAGCTGGATGCCAGCTCGCAGATCACCGAGCGTGGCGATGGCCTGACCCACCGTGTCGACCTGACCTTGGGCGCCAACTTCGCCGATGGCCGCGGTAACGCCGTGTTCAGCCTCGGCTACCAGTCGACCGACGAAGTGCTGCAGGGCGATCGTTCGTTCTCGGAATTCAACGTCGATTCGTTCAGCGGCGCAGCCGGCGGTTCGTCGGCAGCGGTTCCGGCCGTTATCATTGGCCCGGCAGGCCCCGGACCGGCCGTTTCCGGTCAGATCAACGCGGCAGGGACCGACATCGGCGCCTTCGATCGTCCGTTCAACTTCAACCCGTTCAATATCTTCCAGACCCCGTTCGAACGTTACAACATGTACGGTTCGGCGGACTATGAGATCTCGGACGCGCTTGAAGTCTATGCGCAGGGCGTATTTTCGAAGCAGACCGTTTCGACCATCATCGCTCCGGGCGGGACGTTCTTCAACACCTACCAGGTGAACCTCAACAACCCGTTCATCCCCGATGCCATCGCCCAGCGTTTCGGCGATCGTCTGGGTCTGACGGCGGCGCAGTTCGCTGCCGCGCGCAACACCCAGTTCGGCCCGACTTTGGCTGACGGTTCGCCGAACCCGGATTATGTCCAGTTCGGTACGCAGGTCCGTCGTCGCTCGGTCGAGGCCGGCGTGCGTTTCTCCGACTTCACCACCACCCTGTTCAACATGGTCGTTGGTGCACGCGGCGGGATCACCGACGATATCTCGTGGGATATTTCGGCAACCTACGGCGAATCCGAGCGTATCCAGCGTCAGGGCGGCTTCGCCCGCCTCGATCGTCTGCAGCAATCGTTGTTGGCCGTTCCTGATGGCGCTGGCGGCGTTCAGTGCGTCGACACCTCGCGCGGTTGTGCGCCGCTCAACCCGTTCGGCCTTGAAGGCAACCTCGGTTCGCCCGAAGCGATCGCGTTTGCGTTCGATCTGACCCAGCAGGTCATCGACATTTCGTCGATTGGTACTGTCAGCGGCCTGATTTCCGGCGATCTGCCCTTCGCAATCTCCGCAAGCCCGGTCGCCTTCGCGATCGGTGCTGATTACCGCACGTATGAAGCATCGACGGTTTCGGACGAAGCCTCGCAGACACCGGGTGCGGTTGTCGGCGGCGGCGGTGCCAGCCCGAACTTCGATGGTTCCTATGAAAATATCGACGTCTACGGCGAACTCGTCATTCCGATCCTCGAAGGGGTAAACTTCTTCGAAAGCCTGACGCTTGAACTGGGTGGCCGCTATTCCGACGTGAACATCGTCGGTTCGGAGTTCACCTGGAAGGCTGGCGGTTCCTGGGAACCGGTTGATGGTCTGCGTATCCGCGGCAACTACTCGCGTGCTGCGCGCTCGCCGAACATCAGCGAACTGTTCTTCCCGGAAACGACCGGATTGGACAACCTGGCGAATGATCCGTGCGCAGGCGCGGCTCCGGTTGGCAATGCGCAGCTTGCTGCGGTTTGTCAGGCTCAGGGCGCTCCTGCCTCGTCGATCGGGAACATCCTGCAGCCTGCTGCTGGCCAGATCAACGTCACCACGGGCGGTAACCAGAACCTTGATTTCGAAATCGCCAACACCTGGACGGTCGGCTTCGTCACCACCCCTGCGGCGGTTCCGGGTCTGTCGGTCTCGGTCGATTACTTCAACATCAAGCTCGACGGTGCCATCGGTACTCCGGGCATCGGTGACGTGATCGGCGGTTGCTATGGCGGAACGCTGGACTTCAACACCAACTCGTTCTGCCAGCTGATCTCGCGTAGCCCGACGACCGGTGGTCTTGACGGCTCGCCGGACGAAGTGCGCGGCCTGCTGCTCAACCTGACCAACCTTGGCCGCATCAAGACCGATGGTATTGATGTGTCCGTGAACTGGGGCACCGAACTGACCGACACGATCGGCTTCGACGTTTCGGTTAACGGCACCTGGACCAACCAGAACCGGTTCCAGGCGATTGCAGGTTCGGATGACTCGCCGTTCCGCGATTGCGTTGGGTTCTACTCGGTCAACTGTGGTTCGATCCAGCCGGAATACGTGTTCGACACCCGCACATCGCTCAGCTTCGCTGAAGATGCGCTGCTGTCGCTGCGCTGGCGTTACCTCAGCGGCACCGAGCAGGAGCCGCTGGACATCGAAGATCAGGGCCCGGCCTTCATCGGCGACACCGACCTGTTCGGTGACGTGGACTTCACGCAGATCCCGTCGGAGAGCTACTTCGACCTGACTGCGCAGTTCTACGCGATGGACAACCTGACACTGACGCTGACGGTGCAGAACCTGCTGGACAACCAGCCGACTGTCGTCGGTTCGACCATCGGCAGCACCGCCTTCAACAGCGGCAACATCTTCCCGTCGACCTACGACGCGCTGGGTCGTCGTTACGCAGCTGCGGTCAGCTTCCGCTTCTAAGCGGACGTCTGATCCAACGAGAAAGGGGGCGGGTCGCAAGACCCGCCCTTTTTTTATCTGCTCAGGTCTGTAAGATACAATTTGCATTCCTGCGAAGGAGACCAATCATGATCATCACTCTTGCTATGGCAATCCCTGCGCTGCTGCTTCAGGCCGCGCCTTCGGCCACGGACGCAGCGGCTGCGCCGCAGTCCGACAGTCAGGCCACACAAGCCAGCGCATCGGCCGAAGCCGAATCCGCCCCCGCAACAAAGGTCGCGGACGCGTCGGTCCCCATCACCGACAAGAGCCACCCCGATTATGTACGCTGCCGCAGCGAACGCGTCATCGGCTCGCTCGCCAAGCGCACGAAGACCTGCAAGACTAATCGCGAGTGGGAAGAAGTCGCCCGCGTCGGCAACCGCGGTGCGCGCGACATCGTTGAGAGCCAGCAAGTCGGCATGAACGGCCAATAACGCCGTCTGCCACGGGGCCGGACCAGCGGCGGCGTAACCGCTTCTGCAGGTCGCCGTAGATCAGGGTTCACCCTGCCGCCATCGCCAGGCAAAACAAAAGGGGCTCGGCCATCTCTGGCCGAGCCCCTTTTGCGTGTGCCGTGTGGCTTGGCCGTTACAGCCCGCCAGGCCCGCAATCATTCGCGAGATAATCGAGCATCTTCGTGTAGAATTGCTGCTGATGGTTATACATCAGCGTCACATAGAAGTGGTCGGCATCCTTCAGCGTGACGAACTCGCCGGTCTTGCCGAGCTCCTCGAACTTCTTCTTGTAGTCGGTGTAGTGGTAATAGAGCACGCGGCTGTCGTCTTCCGGATGCACCATCAGCAGCGGGATGTTGACCTTGTCGACCTCGGCATAGGGGTTGACGCCGACGGTCACGCCGCGGCCCTTGAACCATTCGTCGATCGCCTTGGGCGTGCCGGGACCCACGACGTCGCGATACCACACCTCGGGGCGGGAAACCGCCGCACCGGCGATCGCGCACTGATAGATGTTCGGCTCGCGAGCGGCCGCAACCAACGCCGCGTATCCGCCATATGACCAACCGAACATGGCAATCCGGTCAGGATCGACGAGGCCTTGCTCGACGAGATAGAGCGCCCCGTCGTCCTTGTCGTCCTGCATTGCGTAGCCGTGTTCATTGTGGCCGAGGTCGAAGTGCTTCTTCCCCCAACCCACAGTCATGCGGTAACCCGGCTGCAGCACCATATAGCCGGCACTGGCGAGCAACTGCCCCCATTCGTCGTAATCCACGACTTCGGGGACCGCCGGGCCGCCGTGAGGCAGCACGATCAGCGGGAATGGCGGGGTGCCCTTCGGTACTGTGACGTAACCCGGGATCGTCAGCCCGTCACGGGCGGGATAGCGGATGTATTTGACATCGGAGAGCTGCTCCGGCGTCACCAACGGATTCCGGCTGCCGAGCTTTGCCAGCTTGCCGTCCTTGACCAGCCAGAACGAACCCGGATCGCGCGGCCCCGAATTGTACACCACCATCGATTTGCCATCGCGTGAACGGCTGGAGATGTTCAGCTGATGCGCATAGGGTATCTGCTGTTCGAGCGCCTCGTAGAGCGCCTTTTCCTCTTCGTCGAACCAGTGACGCTCCATCTTCGCGCCCGGATAGGACGCATAGGCGAGCTTGTTGTTACCGGGGATCGAGTGAAGCCCGATGCCCATTACGTCGGCATCTTCGGCCTGAAACAGTTTCTTGCCGAACTGGCCGGTTTCAAAATTGAACTCCCACAGCGCGGCCTTGTCTTCGCCATTGCGGGCGTCGATGATGTAGCCGATGTTCGGATTCTCCGCATCGAAACCCGCAAGACCCTGAAAGTTGGCGATAAAGCGGTAAAGGTTTTCCATGAGGTTCTGGTCAAGAACATCGCCGAACTGGGTCCACGATCCGTCGCCAGGCTTGCGGTAATAGGTCTTGATCGTGTTGTCGCTGTCCCGCCCGATGGCGAAGCGAGGGTTGCCCTTGTTGTCGAAAGTGACAGCGCCGTATTTGCTGCTCCCCCGCAGCACCAATTCCTGCGCCCCGGTGATGAGATCGAGCTTGTAGAAATCGCGCGGACGAAACGCCGCCAGAGGATCGCCCCCCGGGCCACCGGTTACAGAGTTGCCTGATGCGATCAGGATCTTGTTGGGCTCGTCAGGCAGCAGGTTGGCGATCTGGAAGCTGCCCCTGATCTGGTCGAACTTGTTGGTTTCCAGATCGTAGAAATAGGACGCGAAGTTGCGCGTGTTTTCTTCCTGCCTCTTCACCGACTTGCGCACTTGCTGCCAGGCGTTCCCGAAAATTTGGGTATCGCTCACCCAGCGAGCGTTGATGATCTCCATCGGATCCGCCGCGAGCGTCTTGTAAGGCGTGGTGAGGTCGTCGGTCTTGAAGATCTGCAGCAGGTAATCGCCCTCACGGCTCGGGCTGATGTGAACCAGCAGATGCTTGCCATCCGGCGAGATCTGAACCTGATTAACGACATCGCGCAGCGCCCATACCTCGATCGGCACGGTGCTGCCGGATTGCGCCTGCGTATCGACGGGCGCGGCAAGGCCAAGACCCATGACGAAGGCCCCGGCCACCGCAGCCATCAGTGGTGCTTTGATGTATTTCATGAGAGCGATCTTCCAAGATTGATTTCGAACAGAGAAAGCGGTGAACCAGCCATTCGGCCAGCGACAGCACAGCGCCTATAAGAACAAAAAAGCGGCCCCCCGACAAGCGCGAGAGGCCGCTTTTTCTTGACGTGTCAGATCATCCCTCGATCAGAATGCGTAACGCACCGAAGCGAAGAACTCGCGGCCATCGAGATCATAGCCGTTGCCGATCGGCACGTTGTTGACGCCGAACACCTCGTTGGTGTCGATTTGCGCCGGAGCGCGATCGAACAGGTTGGTGATACCGGCGATCAGCGTCAGATCGTTCTTCCGGTAGCGGACCGATGCAGTGTGCTCGAAGTAATCTTCGGCAAAACCGACATCGCGGCAATACACCCCGTCCCCGGCAACGTTGCCGTTGATTGTTCCATCGGCATCGCGCGAACCGGCGCCGAGGCAGGTGTCGGCGAAGAACCCGGTGAAGTTTCCGTCCGGATCATAACCGAAAGCATCGGACAACGGATCGATGTCCTCTTCTTCCTGCTCCACACGGCCGATCCAGCGGGTTTCCCAGGTGAACCGGAAATCGCTGACATCGGCGAAGAAGGTGGCGGTGCCGGTCCACGACGGGAAACCGAATTCGCCGGCGTCCTCGTCGAAGGTCGGTGTGCCATCATCGCCGATGAACAGGCTCGAACGCTCGATCAGGTGGTTGCCCCGCAGGATCAGGTTCAGGCTCACGTTCTCATCGAAGAGCGTGACATCCTTGCCGAAGCGGGCGTTGAGATCGATCCCGCGCACGCTTTCCTGGTTGAGGTTGATGAAGCCGCTGGCAACATCGGTCACCAGACCGCGGGTCGAAGAGTCGAGCGGACCTGCCGTGATGCGATCACAGAAGGGGCTGCGATTGGCTTCCTGCCGCGCAAAGCAGTCATTGAGGATGAAGCCGGTCGAAGGCTCGACGATCGAACCCTTCAGCTTGATGTCGTAGTAGTTGAAGTTCAGCGCAACATCCCAGTCACCCGCGAAGGATTCCTCGAAGGCGAAACCGGTCGTGATCGAGCGCGAGGTTTCCGCCTCGACGTCGAGCGAACCACCGGTCGTGATCTCGATCCCGGTCAGCTGGTTCGGCGACAGTTCGGCATTGTTCGGATCGAGACCGACGCGGGTCGGATCGCGACCTTCGCGGCGGCAATTTTCGAGGATTACCGGATCACGGGAGTCACCCGACTGAACGTATTCACCGGTTTCGGTGTTGTAGGCATCGTCCGGAACCGCGCAGGGATCGGAGAAGGTGTTGAAGCCCGACTGACCGGCGAGGAAGTTCTCGCGCAGGTTCGGCGCACGGAACGAGGTGCCGTAGCTGACCTTGAACAGCAGCGAGGGAATCGGACGCCAGCCGCCCTTAAGCGCGAAGGTACCATTGGTGCCGTAGAATTCCTCGTCGGTCAGACGACCCGAGATGTTGACGGTCAGCTCTTCGACCAGCGGCTTGCCGGCCTGAAGCGGAATATCGACTTCACCGAAGATTTCACGGATCCACTTGCTGCCCGTTGCACCCTGGTCGGCGCTGAAGCCGAAGAACAAGCCATTGCCAGCTTCATCATTGGGCCGCGAGTCGATTGCGTCCTCGCGCCATTCGGCACCGAGCACCACCCCGACCGGACCGGCCGGCAGTTCGAACAGATCGCCGGTGACAAAGCCCGAAATCAGGGTCTGTTCGTAGATCGTCTTGAACCTGCGTTCACCGAACAGGTAGTCACGCTCTGCCGCGGTGTCGAAATTGCCGATCACCTGGCCCAGCGCACCCGGCGCGAACAGGTTCACGGGGACGCAGCCCTGCGTGAGGTCGGACAATGCAGCGCCTGGATTACGCAGGCCAGCAGCGTTGCAAGGTCCGCCGGTCAGCGGCATGAAAGCGAGGTTCTGGTTGTAGTCGTCAGCAATGCCATCGCCGTTGTTGTCGATGATCCCGTCACTGCTGAAATCAGCGGTCGGGTCGATCCCCAAAGCGAAGGCAAGCTTATCTTCGCGGATACCGCGAGTCACCGAATTGCCTACCGAGCGCGAATAGACACCGGCAAGCTCGAAGGTCCAGGTCGAACCGATGAACGGCAAGTCGCCGCGCACACCGAGCACGCCGCGATATTGCTCCTGCGTGATATCGAAATTGTTGCGGTCACCGTCGATCGCAAGGACCGGAATAACCGGCAGGCTGAACCCGGAATTGCCGCCCGGACGGCCCAGCAGCGTAACTTCGGCCGCCGCACAATCATTATTGGCGATGTTGCAGGGGTTGAACGCGTTGCTGGCGGGCACATAGGGGAACAGCTGCGGCGCCCCGGTGTTGTCGGCACCGATATCCGCGCGGGTGTAGTTCGCTTCGAAGAAGGGCGTGATGTTGGCCGCACCGGGGAAGGTGTATTCCCCGTATGCCATAACGTTGTAGAGTTCCTGACGGCTCAGGAAGATCTGCTCGAGGTTGGTGCCGTTACGGTTCACTTCCTGGAAGTCGACATCGCGCAGACCGTCGCCATCGGCGTCGATATCGCGGCCACCGGTGAAGAACACGTCATAGCCCGGAATGCCCGAGTTGCCGTTACCGGGGATGCTCCACAGGTTGCCATAGGTCTGGAACTGCGAAACGAACCGACCGACCTGGCTGGTGATCTTGCACTCGTCGCGCGAGGTGCTGACGCCCGGAGTACGGTTTTCGACGATGGCGGCAGACCGAACGTCAAGCGTGCGGATGTTGCCGGCCTCATCGATTTCGTAGTGCGTGTCGCAGCCGTTGAAGAAATCGCGATCCTTCAGGCGGATTTCGTCACGAACGCGGTATTCGGCACCGATCCCGAACACGGCACGATCGGTGTTGAAGCCCCATGCGCCGCTGAGGGTGTAATCGTTACCGGCCCCCTGCTCATTGAGGTCGCCCGCAGCGAACAGCTCGAGACCGTCGAAGTCCTTGCGCAGCACGATGTTGATCACGCCTGCGACAGCGTCCGAACCGTAGATCGACGATGCGCCGTCAAGCAGCAGGTCGAAGCGGTCGACCAGCGATGCGGGGATCAGGTTGGTCGAAGGACTGGTCGGCGCGCCTTCAACGCCTGCCGGTGCAAGGCGGCGGCCATTGACCAGCAGCAGCGTGCGGCTGGCATCCAGACCGCGAAGGTTGATCGTTTCCGAACCAGGGCCGTTGTCGAGCACGAAGCCGTTGAAGGTCGCATCGATCTGGAGACCGGCGGCTGCCTCGCTACGCTGGAGGATCTGGGTCGGGTCGAATGCGCCGACAGCCTGGCTTGCTTCGGTCGAAAGCACCTGAAGCGGCGAGATCGAGCTGTAGGTGTCGCGCACGATGCGCGAACCGGTAACGGTGATGTTGCCAGCGGGCGCCGTTTCCGCAGGCTCACCGGCTGTGGTCACATCGACCTGCTCTTCCTCTTCCTCTTCAACCGGCTGGTCGGCGTCCTGCGCCCACACAGGACCGGCAATCACAAACGCGATTGCGGAAGCGGAAAAGGCCAACGCCTTGATCGAATTGCTCTGAAATTTCTTCATGATCGCTCCAGTTGCCCAAACCGGAGAATGAAAAAGCAACAACGCCGCCACACCACATAATTGCCCCATGTGGATGGCGCGTAGCTAGTTGGTTGCTCTGTCAGTCCCCGCAGTGACAGATTTGTGCAATAGCGAAGGTTTGATGTCAAAGCGCCGTGTGGGCCGCCCGCACTTTTCCGGGTGGTGTTGCGTTAATCCCACATTAAGCCGCGATCCGCCGGGTCCGACGCAATTTTGTTACTTCGTAGCTTTGCAGATACGAAAAGAAAGGCGCAGTTGCGCGTAACAAAACGCCAGCCTTGCCGGAATGAACCCGGCGGACTCATATTGTTTCAGAGCCGCGCACGACCACAAATTCCGGTGACGAGCGCGATTGCGTGGTCAGCGGCTTAGCGAATCGTCATGCTCAGTTGCCCGTCGCCTTCGTCGATCACCAGCGTGCTGCCGTCCGGTAGCTTGCCCTCCAGCAGCATCTCGGCGAGCGGATCCTGCAGGTAGCGCTGCACCGCTCGTTTGAGTGGCCGTGCGCCATAGACTGGATCGTAACCCACCCGCCCGAGCCAACGCAGCGCGGCGTCGGTCAGGTCGATGGTGATCTTGCGATCGGCGAGCAGTTTCTGAACGCGCTTCACCTGAATCGCGACGATCGGAGCCATATGTTCCTGCGCCAGCCGGTGGAACAGGATAATCTCGTCCAGACGGTTCAGGAATTCGGGCCGGAAATGCCCGCGCACCACGTCCATCACGTCCTTCTCGACCGTCGCCGGTTCGGCGCCGTCGGGGAGGTTGGCGAGATACTGGCTGCCGAGGTTCGAGGTGAGAATGATCAGCGTATTGCTGAAATCGACCACCCGCCCCTGCCCATCGGTCAGGCGGCCATCGTCGAGCACCTGCAGCAGCACGTTGAAGACGTCGCTGTGAGCCTTCTCGACCTCGTCGAACAGCACCACCTGATAGGGGCGGCGGCGCACCGCCTCGGTCAGCACTCCGCCTTCTTCATAGCCGACATAGCCCGGAGGCGCGCCGATCAGGCGGGCGACCGCGTGTTTCTCCATGAATTCGCTCATGTCGATCCGCACCATCGCGCTGTCATCGTCGAACAGGAACCCGGCGAGCGCCTTGGTCAGTTCGGTCTTGCCGACGCCGGTCGGGCCGAGGAACAGGAAACTGCCGAGCGGACGGTTCGGATCCTGCAATCCCGCCCGCGCGCGGCGGACGGCCTTGGATACCGCCGTGATCGCCTGCGTTTGGCCGATCACCCGCTTGCCGATGATGTTCTCCATGTCGAGCAGCTTTTCGCGCTCGCCTTCCATCATCTTGTCGACCGGCACACCCGTCCAGCGGCTGACCACGCCGGCGATGTCCTCTTCGGTCACTTCCTCGCGCAAAAGGGCATTTTCCGATAGCGCCTGCGCATCGACCAGCTTCTGTTCGAGTTCGGGAATGCGCCCGTAGGACAGCTCGCCCGCCTTGGCGAGATCGCCGCTGCGCTGCGCCTGTTCGAGCTCCAGCCGCGCGGCATCGAGCTGCTCCTTGATCTTGCCTTCGGCCTCGATCTTGTCGCGCTCGTTCTGCCAGCGGGTGGTGAGTTCGGAGGATTGCTGTTCGAGGTTCGCCAGCTCCTCGCGCAGGGCGACAAGGCGATCCTTCGACGCCTGATCGGTTTCCTTGCCGAGCGCGCTCTCCTCGATCTTCAGCTGGATAATCCGGCGGTCGAGCGCCTCGATCTCTTCGGGCTTGCTCTCCACCTCCATGCGGATGCGGCTAGCGGCCTCGTCCATCAGGTCGATCGCCTTGTCGGGCAGGAAGCGGTTCGAGATGTAGCGGTCGCTGAGCTTCGCCGCGGCGACAATCGCGCCGTCGGTGATGCGCACGCCGTGGTGCAGCTCGTACTTGTCCTTGATCCCGCGCAGGATGCTGATCGTGTCCTCGACCGTCGGCTCGTCGATAAAGACCGGCTGGAACCGCCGCTGGAGCGCGGGGTCTTTTTCGACGTACTTCTGGTATTCGTCGAGCGTGGTCGCGCCGATGCAGTGCAACTCGCCGCGTGACAGGGCGGGCTTCAGGAGGTTGGAGGCATCCATCGAACCTTCGCTGGCGCCCGCACCGATCAGGGTGTGCATCTCGTCGATGAACAGGATGATCTGGCCATCGGCGTTCTTCACTTCGTCGAGCACGCTTTTCAGCCGTTCCTCGAATTCGCCGCGATACTTCGCGCCCGCGATCAGCGAGCCCATGTCGAGGCTCATCAGCGTGCGACCCTTGAGGCTGTCGGGCACGTCGCCATTGGCGATCCGCAGCGCGAGGCCTTCAGCAATCGCGGTCTTGCCGGTGCCGGGCTCGCCGATCAGGGCCGGGTTGTTCTTGGTGCGACGGGCGAGGATCTGGATCGTGCGGCGGATTTCCTCGTCCCGGCCGATCACCGGATCAAGCTTTCCGTCGCGCGCGGCCTGGGTGAGATCGCGGGCGAATTTCTCCATCGCGTCATAGGTGTTTTCGGCGCTGGCGCTATCGGCACGCTTGCCGCCGCGCAGCTGTTCGATCGCGGCATTGAGCGATTGCGGCGTAATGCTGGCCGATTTCAGCGCTTCACCCGCCGCGCCCTGCGACAGCGCGAGCGCGACAAGCAGGCGTTCGACGGTGACGTAGGAATCGCCCGCCTTGTCGGCGATCTGTTCGGCCTGGTCGAGCACCCGCACCGCATCATTATCGAGACCGGGGGTCGCCTGCGCGCCGCTGCCGGTGACAGCCGGAACCTTGGCGAGGCCCGCATCGACCGCCGCAACCGCCAGCGCCGGCGTGCCGCCCGCACGCTGGATCAGCCCCGCGGCCATGCCCTCGCTATCTTCGAGCAGCGCCTTCAGCAGGTGCAGCGGCGTAATCCGCTGGTGGTTCATGCGGATCGCCACGGTCTGCGAGCTTTGCAGGAAGCCCTTGGCGCGGTCGGTGAACTTTTCGAGATTCATCTGGTCAAACCCCTCACTGGAACGTCTGGCCCCGAAGTAGTGTTGCAAATTGGCAACACAAGGCCCGGCGGTAAAATTTATCCCTGATCCCGCACCGATAATTGGGAAGCCCTGCCGCCAAGGCAAGGGGTGTTGCGCAACTAATACACCCACCGCCACTCCCTTGACCTCGTGCCGCCGCCAAGCGATGGAACCGTCAAGCGATTTGGGAGAGAAATCGGCATGAAGTGGGTCAAGGGCGGCGCTATCGCGCTGGTGGCGGTTGTGGTGCTGGCGTTTACCGTGCTCGCCACGTGGGAGCCGTTCTTCGCCAGCGCGGCCAATCCGCCTGCGGACAGGGTCTACACAGCCGAGATCATCCGCGACGAATTCGGCGTGCCGCATATCTACGGGGCAACCGATGCCGACACCGCCTATGGTGTCGCAATCGCCCATGCCGAGGACGATTTCTTCACCCTGCAGGATGTCGTCGCGATGAGCCGCGGGCGTTATGGCGCGATTGCGGGCGAGGACGGGGCGAAAGTCGATTATGTCTACCACCTGATCGACGCGCGCGGCACGGCGGAGGCGAATTATCCCAAGCTGCCCGCAGATACCCGCGCGCTGTTCGAAGCCTATGCCGCGGGCCTCAACCAATATGCGGCAGACCATCCGGAAGAACTGAAGCTGGGCAACCTGTTCCCGGTCAACGGGATGGATGTGGCCGCCGGGTTTGCGCTGCGCCAGCCGTTCTTCTTCGGACTGGATTCGGTGATCGGGCCGCTGGTGGCAGGGGACGACCTGCGCCGCGAACACGGCCCCGACATCCCCGGCTTCCCGCGCCCGCCGTTGTCCGGCGCCGAACCTGCAGCGGAAGCCGCCGCCCAGCCCGATCAGGCGCGCGCACTGGTTCTGCCGCTGGGCGAGGATGCCGAACACATGGGCTCCAACGCCTTTGCCGTCAGCCCTGAAAAATCGGGCGGGCCGACCACGCTGATCTCCAATTCGCACCAGCCCCTGCGCGGCGGCGTGGCGTGGTATGAACTGGTCGTCGAAAGCGGTGAAGGCTGGCATTTCGCGGGCGCGAATTTCCCGGGATCGCCCTTCCCCTTCCTCGGCCATAACGAACATCTCGGCTGGACCAACACGGTCAACACCCCCGACATGATCGACATCTACCAGCTGGAACTCGACGACAGCGGGATGCGCTACAGGCTCGACGGCGAATGGCGCGATCTGGAGAGCGAGATGGTGACATTGCCGGTCAAACTCGGTCCGGTGGTGCTGCCGATCCGGCGCGAGGTGCTGCGTTCTGTCCACGGCCCCGTGATCCGCAACGACACCGGCGCGTTTGCGGTGCGTTACGGCGGGATCGGCCAACTCGGCCAACTCGACGCCTATTACCGCATCAACAAGGCGACCACTTTCGAAGAATGGGAAGCGCAGATCGCGCGGCTGGCGATCCCTTCGACCAACTTCATCTATGCCGACAAGACCGGCACCATCGCCTATGTCTACAACGCCGCCATTCCCGACCGGCCGGAGGATGTCGCGGCCAATTGGCGCTCCGTCCTGCCGGGCGACCGGTCGGACCTGATCTGGGACGGCGCGGTCGATTACGCGGAACTGCCCAAGCTGGTGAACCCGGCGAGCGGGTGGATCTACAATTCCAACAACGAGCCCTTCACCGCTGCAGGCGCGGGCAGCGATCTGTCCCCCGACGATTTCTCGCCGGTGCTGGGGATCGAGCGCAAGCAGACCAACCGGTCATGGCGCGCCTACAAGCTGCTGAGCGAGGCGAGCCTGCTCGACCGCGCGACGCTGGAGGCGATCAAGTATGACACCGGCTACGAACGCGAAGGCTATGTCGCGCGGCTGTTCGACAGATTGGAGGCGATGCAGGCCGACGGCGAACTCGCCAAAGCGCGCGATCTGCTGCTGACCTGGGATTTCACCGCCGACAATCTGGGCAAGGCCGATGCGATTGCGCTGCTGATGATCCGCGACTTCATGTCGGCCGATTACAGCAACAAGCCCTTCCCCGATGTCGCCGAAAAGCTGCAGGCCGCCGCTGACCATCTGACGACGCATTTCGGAAGGCTCGACCCGCCGATGGCCGAACTGCTGCGGCTCCGGCAGGGCGATCTCGACCTGCCGCTCGACGGTGGTTCGGACACCTTGCGCGCCTCGACCACGTGGGATGTTGCCGACGACGGGCGATTGAGCCTCAAGCACGGGGACAGCTTCATCATGTGGATCGAATGGCTGCCCGGCGCGCCGGTCGTTTCGCGCTCGATCCAGCCATTCGGGTCCGCCACCACCCGGCCCGAAAGTCCGCATTACAACGACCAGATGCAACTATTCGTCGAACACAAGCTGAAACCCGTGCACTTTTGGCGCGATGATGTGTTGGCCAATGCCAGTGCCCGCACCGCTGTCACAAACGCCCGCTGAGCACCCCCTCCCTTTCCGCAATTTCCCTTTGCGCAACCGAAGAGACCACCATGACCAGACGCTTTGCTACTGCCAGCCTTACCGCACTCGCATTCGTGCTCGCCGTTCCCGCTGCCCCCGCGCTGGCGGATAATCACGCCGCGACCAGTGCCGCACCGCAGGCCACTGCCGATCTGCCATCGCTGGTCGATCAGGTCGCCATTCCCTACGAACAGTTCGAGCTTGCCAACGGCCTGACCGTGATCGTTCATGAGGACCGCAAGGCGCCGATCGTCGGCGTGGCGGTGTGGTACAATGTCGGATCGAAGGACGAACCCCAAGGCAAGACCGGCTTTGCCCACCTGTTCGAACACCTGATGTTCAACGGTTCGGAAAACGCGCCCGCGGACTACTTCCAGTATCTTCAGGAAATGGGCGCGACCGATTACAACGGCACGACCAATTTCGACCGCACCAATTATTTCCAGACGGTGCCCCGCCCCGCGCTCGAACGCGCGCTGTGGCTTGAAAGCGACCGGATGGGCTATCTGCTGGGCGCAGTGACGCAGGAAAAGCTCGATAACCAGCGCGGCGTCGTCCAGAATGAAAAGCGTCAGGGCGATAACCAGCCGGGCGGGCTCGTGTTCTACGAGATCCTCGAAACGCTTTTCCCCGAAGGCCACCCCTATCGCCATTCGCCGATCGGTTCGATGGCTGACCTCGACGCCGCCTCGATGGAGGACGTGCGCGACTGGTTCCGCGACAATTACGGCCCCAACAACGCGACACTGGTGCTGGCGGGCGATATTTCCGCCGCCGAAGCGCGCCCGCTGGTCGAAAAGTGGTTCGGCCCGATCGCGCGCGGTCCGGTCAATGAACCGGCAGCCGCCGCGATCCCGACGCTGACGCAGGACGTGCGCAAGGTGATGAAGGATCAGGTCGCGGCGACTTCAGTGAGCATCTACTGGCCCGCACCGGGCATCACCAGCGAGGAACTGACCGCATTGAGCGTGGGCGCGGACATCCTTGGTGGGCTTGCTTCCAGCCGCCTCGACGAAATCCTCGTGCGCGACGAACAGCTCGCGGTCGGCGTTGGCGCCAGCAACTACGATTTCCAGCGGGTCGGCATTCTCAACGTCAGCGCGACATTGAAGGACGGGGTCGAGCTGGCGACGCTGGAGGCGCGGCTCAAGCAGCTGATCGACTGGTATATCGAAACCGGCCCGACCGAGGATGAGGTTCGCCGGTCCGCCACGAACCAGCTTGCCGGGACGATCCGCGGGCTGGAACAGGTCGGCGGGTTCGGCGGTAAGGCCGTGACGCTGGCGCAGGGCGAAGTCCTTGCCGGCACGCCCGATTTCTACGCTGAGCAATTCGAACAGCTGGCGACGTTGACCCCCGCCCAGGTGCAGGCGGCGATGAAGAAATGGATGACAAAGCCGGCCATGACGCTGGTGCTCGAACAGGGCGAGCGCGATGCCGAATATGTGGAAGCCGGATCGGTCACGGCAGAGGACGAGAACGCATCGGAACGCGATCGCAGCGCCGAACAGATCACCGTCTCGCAGGAGCGCCCTGCGCCGCCGATCGCCACCATCGCAGCGCTCGATTTCCCCGATCTTGAACGCACCACGCTCGCCAACGGGATGCAGCTGACCTACGCGCAGCGCGACGCCGTACCGGCGACTTATGTCGCGATGTCATTCAATGCCGGCAGCGCGGCCGACCCGGTCGGTATGCGCGGTCTGGAAGACCTCACCATCGGCCTGTTCGACGAAGGCACGGCGCAGCTCACCGCGCAGGAAATCGCCGAGACCCGCGAACGGCTGGGTGTGAACATCTCCACCGGCGGGGGCGATGACCGTTCGACTTTCACACTCTCGGCGCTCTCGGCCAATCTTGCTCCGTCGCTCGAATTGTTCAGCCAGGTGATCCGCGAACCGGCCTTCAACCAGAGCGATCTTGACCGCGTGAAGGCGCAGACCGTCACCGGCATCCGCGCCCAGATGCGCTCGCCGCAGGGTCTTGCCGCGCGCGCGATCGGGGTCGAACTGTTCGGAACCGACACGCCTTATGGCGGGGTCAGCACGATCGAAAGCGTCCAAAGCATCTCGCGCGATGATCTTGTCGCGTTCAAGGATCGCTGGATCCGTCCCGACAATGGTCAGGTCTTCGTGATCTCCGACCGGCCGATGGACGAGGTTGTGAACCAGTTGAACGCCGCGTTCGGAGACTGGACCGCACCGGCCGCGCCGAAGGGGGAAAAGGACTTCTCCTCGATCGGCCAGACCGAAGTCGCGGGCAACCGGATCGTGCTGATCAACCGGCCCAATTCGCCGCAAAGCTTCATCCTTGCAGCGCAGGTCACCGATCTCGATGCGCGCGACGACAGCTGGGTCGATTTCACCAACGCCAACAACTCGCTTGGCGGCAACTTCCTCGCGCGGCTGAACATGAACCTGCGTGAGACCAAGGGCTGGAGTTACGGCGTGCGCGGCGGGCCGCAGGCGCGGGAGAACGCCGTGGTTTATGCAATTTCGGGCGGGGTGCAGGCTGACCGGACCGGCGATTCGGTTGCCGAGATGATCCGCGAGACGTCCGAATTCCTGACCACCAGCGGCGTGACCGAGGAAGAACTGGCCCGCAACGTCGCATCCGAGATCGGGACGCTGCCGGGCAGCTTCGAAACCTCGCCTGCTGTGCTGGGCGCGATGCAGACCCTGTCGCTTTATGGTCGGCCCGACAATTACTACGAAACTCTGGTGGATCGCTATTCGGCCCAGACCCGCGCATCCCTCGATGCCGCCGCGCGTGCGGCGCTCGATGTCGAGGATTTCGTGTGGGTCGTGGTCGGCGATGCGGAGAAGGTTGCGCCGCAGCTGGAATCGCTCGGTCTGCCGGTCGAAATCCGTCAAATGGATGCCGGGGAATAGGGCAAGCCAGCGCGCTTCGATCCAAAACCCGGTTGAAGCGCGCTGACATAAGTGTAAGTAGGCACAACCATTCGGGTGGTCGGGAGCGTCCTGCCACACGCGTTTCCAAGCCCGGGTCGCATCATGGTCCGGTTTCACATCAAGGAGTTGGACTATGTCTGTTGCAGGTACATACAAGGCCGTCGTCAAAAGCCCGATGGGCGATCAGAACGGCACGTTCACCGTCGTTCCGGCCGAAGGCGACAGCTTCACCGGTTCGCTGGTCGGCAGCCTGGGTTCGATGGATGTGGTCGACGGCAAGATCGACGGCAACACCCTGACCTGGAAGATGAACATGACCGTGCCGATGCCGATGACGCTCGATTGCGAAGCGACCGTCGAAGGCGACCAGCTGACCGGCAGCGTCAATGCCGGCGCGTTCGGCGCGATGCCGCTGACCGGCCAGCGCGAAGGCTGATCGCATTCCCCCACGGGGGCAACAAAAGGCCGCCGGAGTTCGCGCTCCGGCGGCCTTTTTGCATGGGTGCGCGGCGGTAGTTGCCAGCAGCCCGCCCGGCGGGTTATCTTCATCTTACGTCTGAACAAGGGAGGGACGCAAAATGAAGTTTCACGCTATTCTCGCAGGAGCCGCCGCGCTGGCGCTGACCGCCTGCAGCGGCAACACCGCCAACAGCAATATCGCTGCCGAAGAGGCCGCCGACGAGGCTGCCAGAGCCCCGGCAGCAGTCGAAACGCCGGTCGAAGCCGTCTTCCCTGATGCGGTCGGCGCTTTCGGTGACGGTTATCCCAATGCGGGCGATCCGTGCCGTAACCTCGGTGAAACCGCCGCGACGTCGAACTATCTCGACGACAGCCTGATTCTGGTCGGCTGCCCCGACACCGCCTCTGCCGAAGCGCTGAACGGCAAGATCGTCAGCACGGTCGAAGGGATCGTCATGGTCTCGGTTGAGACGGGCGACACACCGGTCGCGCCGACCACGGGCGAAGCCCCCACGCCGGACGAATAGGTTTGCCCGGCAGAAACCTGATCGCAGGCGGCGCGCTGATGATGCTCGCCGCCTGCGCCACCACCTCGTCCCCGCACCCGCTGACGGGGAGCGAATGGCAGCTTGCCGCAATCGACACTTCCGGCAGCACCACCACGCTCACCCCGGCGCTGCAGGCGCGGCACATGCTGACCTTCGGCGATGAGGGCGCGCTGGCGCTGCAGCTCGATTGCAATCGCGGGCGCGCGTCATGGACAGCGGGCAAGCCGCGCAACGGGGCAGGCGCGATTAGTATCGGCCCGATCGCCAGCACCCGCGCATTGTGCCCCGAACCCAGCTTCGGCAACCAGATGGCCACCGCCCTGTCCGAAGCCCAGACCTATGTCCTGACGATGGACCGGCGCGAGCTGGTGATCGAAACCGGCACGCTGCGGTTCACCTTTACTGCCGCCGAATAGGCACGCGGCGCGCGGATTCCGCGTTAGACTAAAGTCGCTCTCGCGCAGACTCCCCCTCTGGCATAGCCTTGCAGGCAGGATCGGGCGCACCCTCGCGCACCGGTCGTGCCCATCAGAGGGGGAGGACACATGAGCCACGACACGCCGCAGGGCCATGCTTCGGAGCATGACGGGCCAGACGCCCTGCCCGACATCGATGAAACCACCGCCGACGGCGAAACCAATCTGCGCGAGGACGCCTATTGGCATGAAAACCTGCGCCTGCTTGGCGTGCTGATGGCGATCTGGTTCGCCTGTTCGTTCGGCGCGGGCATTCTGTTCCGCGAATGGCTCGATCAGTTCATGCTCGGCGGTTACCCGCTCGGCTTCTGGTTCGCCCAACAGGGTTCGATCTACATCTTCATCGCGCTGATCTTCTTCTACGTCGTGCGGATGAAGCAGATCGAACACAAATACGATCTCGACGATTGAGGGGGGCCAGGCAATGGACACACAAACTCTGATCTACCTCTTCGTTGGGGTAAGCTTCGCGGTCTATATCGGCATCGCCATCTGGAGCCGCGCGGGATCGACCAAGGAATTCTATGTCGCGGGCGGCGGGGTGAACCCGGTGGTCAACGGCATGGCCACCGCCGCCGACTGGATGAGCGCGGCCAGCTTTATCTCGATGGCCGGGATCATCGCCTTTGTCGGCTATGATGCGTCGGTCTACCTGATGGGCTGGACGGGCGGCTATGTGCTGCTGGCGCTGTTGCTGGCGCCTTACCTGCGCAAGTTCGGCCAGTTCACCGTGCCCGACTTCATCGGCACGCGGTACTACAGCAAGGCCGCCCGCGTGGTGGCGGTGATCTGCCTGATTTTCATCAGCTTCACCTATATCGCCGGGCAGATGCGCGGCGTTGGCATCGTGTTTTCACGCTTCCTCGATGTCGACATCACCACCGGGGTGATCATCGGCATGGGGATCGTGTTCGTCTATTCGGTGCTCGGCGGGATGAAGGGCATCACCTATACGCAGGTGGCGCAGTTCTGCGTGCTGATCTTCGCCTATATGGTGCCCGCATTCTTCCTCAGCTTCATGATCACCGGCAACCCGATCCCGCAGCTGGGTCTGGGTTCGACGGTCAATGACGGGTCGGGACTATATGTGCTCGAAAAGCTCAATCTGGTGCTCGGCGACCTCGGGTTCGGGGCCTATACCGATGGGCAGAAGAGCATGATCGACGTGTTCTGCATCACGCTGGCACTCATGGTCGGCACAGCGGGCCTGCCGCATGTGATCGTGCGGTTCTTCACCGTTCCCAAGGCATCGGATGCCCGCAAATCGGCGGGCTGGGCGCTGGTGTTCATCGCGCTGCTCTACACCACGGCTCCGGCGGTGGGTGCCTTCGCCCGGCTGAACTTCATCGATAACGTCAATGAACAGTCCTACAGCGAAGCCCCCGGCTGGTTCACCAACTGGGAAAGCAATGATCTGATCGCGTTCAAGGACAAGAACGGCGACGGGAAGATGCAATACCGCATGGGCAACGCCTTTGACGGGAAGCCCGAATTCACCGGAACCGCTGGCGCTTCGGGTGAACGCGCCGTCAGCAACACGCCGGTCGAGGGCAATGCCAACGAAGTCTATGTCGATCAGGACATTATGGTGCTGGCCAACCCGGAAATCGGCAATCTGCCCGGCTGGGTGGTGGCGCTGGTGGCCGCAGGCGGGCTGGCTGCGGCGCTATCCACGGCGGCGGGTCTGCTGCTGGTGATCTCCGCATCGGTCAGCCATGATCTGCTGAAGCAGACCTTCCGTCCGAACATCTCGGAGAAAGGGGAACTGCGGGCCGCACGCATCGCGGCGACGGCGGCGATCATCATCGCCGGTTATCTCGGCATCTACCCGCCGGGCTGGGTGGCGCAGGTGGTGGCGTTTGCCTTCGGGCTGGCGGCAGCGACGCTGTTCCCGGCGATCTTCATGGGCATCTTCTCCAAGCGCATGAACAAGGAAGGCGCGATTGCCGGAATGATATCGGGACTGGTGTTCACCTTCGGCTACATCTTCTACTTCAAGCTGATCGCTGCGCCCGAAGCCAATATCGCCGCCAATTGGCTGTTCGGGATTTCACCCGAAGGGATCGGGGTGATCGGGATGCTGATCAACTTCGGGGTCGCGATCGCGGTGTCGATGGTGACGGCAAGCCCGCCGCTGGAAGTGCGCAAGCTGGTGGATTCGATCCGCGTGCCGCGCGGTGCGGGCGAAGCCCACGTGCACTGATCGCCGGCTTCGCTCTCCCACCCCCGCTCCTTCGGGGCGCAAGCGGGAAAAGGGGCGGCATCCGGCGACGGGTGCCGCCCCTTCGCATTCGCGCGCGCTTGCAGATTCGCCCGGATGGAGTAGCTTTTCGCCTGAGGGAGAGGGCCGGATCATGATGCTGGGAGCCGCGCTTGCAGCGGCGATTGTGTACCTTGGTGGATTGTTCTGGCTGGCCGCCTGGCGCGACCGGACGCAAAGCCCTGCGCTGCAGCGCCACGCGGGAACCGTCTACGGCCTCAGCCTTGCGGTGTACTGCACCAGCTGGACGTTCTTCGGCGGGGTCGGCACGGCGGCGACGGCGGGGTGGGATTATCTGCCGATCTATCTCGGGCCGATTCTGGTGTTCACCTTGGGGTTCGGGCTGGTGCGCAAGATCCTTGCACAGGCGCAGGCGCAGCATTCGACCTCGATCGCGGATTTCCTGTCCGCGCGGTACGGCAAAAGCGCGAGTATCGCGGCGCTGGTGACGGTGATCGCCACCCTTGGGACGTTACCCTACATGGCGTTGCAGCTGGAATCGGTCGGCAGCGCATTGCTGACGCTCGACCCCACCTTGCGCACGCAGGTCGCGGCGGATGAGCTGGTGCTGCTGGTTGCCGCGCTGATGGGCCTGTTCGCGATCCTTTTCGGATCACGCCGGGCTGACCGCGCGGGCGACAACACCGGTCTGGTGCTGACGATTGCGGTGGAGGCGGTGGTCAAGCTGGCCGCGCTGCTGGCGGTCGCCGGACTGGCGCTGTGGCTACTGCTGAGCGGGGCGGAAGCGCCGGCTGGCTCCCCTGCCCCCGCCCTGTTCGCCGCCGACCAGTTGGATGCGCGTTTCGCGACCCTCACCCTGATCGCCGCCGCTGCCGCGCTATGCCTGCCGCGCCAGTTCCACATGAGCTTTATCGAAGCCCCCGGCGACCGCGCCACCCCGGCAATGCAATGGGTGTTCCCGGCCTATCTGGCGTTGACCGCGCTGGTGATCGTGCCGGTGGTGCTGGCGGGTTTGGCCGTGCTTCCGGCGGGCACCGATCCCGATACGATCGTGCTCGCCCTGCCGCTGGTGACCGATAACACGGCGCTGGCGGTGCTGGTGTTCCTCGGCGGCTTTTCGGCCTCTGCCGGGATGATCGTGGTGGCCAGCGTGGCGCTGTCGATCATGATCACCAATGACCTGATCGCCCCGCTGCTGCTGCGCCGTGCGCTGGCGGGGCGCGGCGACCGGGGCAAGATCGCGGCGCGGCTGCTGCTAATCAGGCGCTTGGTGATCGCGGGCCTGCTGCTGGCCGCCTATGCCTTCTATCGCGGGTTTGCCGGGATCACCGATCTGGCGGGCCTTGGCACCCTCGCTTTCGCGGCAGCGGCGCAATTCGCGCCCGGGCTGGTGCTGGGGATGGTCAGCCAGCATGGCAACCGCGCAGGGATGCTGGCTGGGTTGGTCGCAGGCTTTGCATTGTGGCTGGCGCTGCTGATCTGGCCAGCGGCGAGCGGCACCGCGCCGCTGGTGAGCATCCATCCCGATCCGCTGGTGTCGGGCGTGGTGTTGAGCCTCGGGGTCAACGCCCTGCTCTACTGGTTCGGCTCCGCGCTCGCCCGGCCTTCACTGCTCGATCAGGCGCAAGCGGCGGCCTTCGTCGGCACGCCGATGCCCGGTGCCCTGCCGCGCCGCCCCACTGCAAAGCGGGTGGGCGACGTTCGCGCGCTGCTGACGCAGTTCGTCGGTCGGGAACGCGCCGATGCGGCGCTCGCCGCCGTGCCGCTGCGCAACGGCGATCCGGCAGACGCCACGGTCTTGGAACTGGCCGAGCGCGTTGTTGCGGGTGTCATCGGCACCTCGTCGGCGCGGATGCTGGTGGGATCATGGGCGGGCGGCGACCCGATCCCGCTGCCCGAAGTGGTCGCGATGTTCGACGAGACTCACCGCCGATTGTCGTTCAGCGGCGATCTGCTCCAGACCGCAATCGAAAGCATCGATCAGGGCGTGGCGCTGGTCGATGGCGATATGCGGCTGGTGGCGTGGAACAGCCGCTATCAGCAGATTTTCGATCTGCCCGATGCGCTGGTCAGCGTGGGCACGCCGATTGCCGATCTCATCCGCTTCAATCTGGAACGCAGCCACCTGCCCGAAGCCGAGATTGCCGAACAGGTCGCCCGTCGGCTGTACCACATGCGCGCCGGCCGCGAACACCGGATCGAGCGCGAACAGCATGATGGCCGCGTGCTGCGGATCGTCGGCGCGCCCACGCCCGGCGGCGGCTACACCACGTCCTATACCGATATCACCGCCGACCGCCGGGCCGAACAGGCGCTGGAGGAAAAGGTCGCAGAACGCACCCGCCAATTGAGCGCCGCGAACGAGGCTTTGGCGCAGGCGACCCGGTCGAAAACCCGGTTTCTGGCCGCCGCCAGCCATGACCTGATCCAACCGCTCAACGCCGCGCGCCTGTTCGCCTCGGCCTTGGGAGAGGAAGTCGCGGGGCGGCCTGCGCTGGAACGGCTGGTGGCCGATCTGGATGGCTCGATCACCTCGGCCGACCGGCTGATCCGCGCGCTGCTCGACATATCAAAACTGGATAGCGGCGGGGTGATCGCCAATGCCGAGCCGGTCGCGCTGGATCAGGTGTTCGAGGATGTGGCGCGCGAATTCGCATTGCAGGCGCAGGCCAAGGGGTTGCGTCTGCGGCAGGTGCGGACAACGGCATGGGTGATGGCCGACCGCGCGTTGCTCACCAGCGTGCTGCGCAATCTCGTCAGCAATGCGGTGCGCTATACCGCCACAGGCGGCGTGCTGATCGGGGTGCGGCGACGGGGCGATGACGCGCTGATCTGCATTCACGATAGCGGGCGCGGCATTGCGCCCGGCGATATCGAGCGCATCTTCAGCGAATTCGAGCGAGGCGTTTCGACCGACCGCGAAGGGCTGGGTCTGGGGCTTGCGATCGTCCGCCGGGCCGCGCGGTTGCTGGGGATCGACATCGAAACAGCATCGCAGGTCGGGCGCGGCAGCCGCTTTGCCTTTGCCATGCCGGTGTTGCGGCGAGAGGCGCTGCCGGTTCGGGCGGCGGCACCCCAGCGATCACCGGGACGGCTCCCCGCCGCCGCCGTGTTGGTGGTCGACAATGACCCTTCGGCGCTGGCGGCAACGGCCGCTCTGCTGGGCAAGTGGGGGCTGACCGTCACCTGCGCGGCGAACGGCGCGGACGCGGCCAGGGCGATGGCGCAGTCACCGGATATTGCGATCATGGACTACCGGCTCGACGGGGCAGAACGTGGCGATGCCGCCTATGTCGCGCTCTGCGAGGCATGGGGGACGCGCCCGCCGGTGATCTTGCTGACGGCCGAGGCTTCGGACGAAACCGAGCTGGCAGCGGCCCGGATGGGCGCCAATCGGTTGCTCAAACCGTCGTCGCCTGCGGCCTTGCGCGCGTTGATAACCACCTGTCTGGCAAAGGGCCGCGCGGCGAGCGGTCAGGCAGTCGCGGAATCTGTCGCGGGCTGATCGACGTCGAGCTTGGCGGCAAGCAGCACGGCCTGCGTGCGGCTGTTGACCCCCAGCTTGCGCAAGATCGCGGTGATATGCGCCTTTACCGTCGCTTCGCTGATGCTGAGTTCATAGGCGATCTGTTTGTTCAGCAGCCCCTGCCGGATCGCCGCAAGAATGCGGCGCTGCGCAGGGGTGAGGCTGGCGATGCGGGCCAGATCGTCGTCGGCCTGCGGCTCGCCTTCCGGAAACCAGATATCGCCATCGCGCACCGCGCAGAGCGCTTCGCGCATCGCTTCGAGGCTGGACGATTTCGGAATGAACCCCGCCGCGCCCAATTGCGCCGCCGCTGCCGCTACGCGCGGTTCCTCGCTGGCGGAAACGATCACGATGGGCAGCGCCGGATGATCCTGACGCAAGTCCATCAGCACGCTCAGCCCGGTCGAATCCGCCATGTGCAGATCGAGCAGCAGCGCTTCTGCCGCGCCGTCTGCCAGCGCTGCGCGAGCCTCGGCAGCAGAGCTGGCTTCGATGATCGCGGCATCGGGCCACACCTTGCCCACCGCATGGGCGAGCGCGCTGCGGAACAGCGGGTGATCATCGGCGATGATGACGCGCATGGTCATCGCATCAGCGGTTCTGCCTGCCCTCGACCAGCCGTTCGACCAGCGAAGGATCGGCCAGCGTCGAGGTATCGCCGAGCGCGCCGAACTCGTTCTCGGCAATCTTGCGCAGGATGCGGCGCATGATCTTGCCCGAACGGGTCTTTGGCAGGCCATCGGTGAAGTGGATGATATCGGGCGTCGCAATCGGGCCGATTTCCTTGCGCACGTGAGCTTTCAATTCTGCCAGCAGCGCGTCCGAACCGTCCTCGCCAGCGTTCAGGGTAACATAGCAATAGATGCCCTGCCCCTTGATGTCGTGCGGGTATCCGACCACCGCCGCCTCTGCCACCTTGGGATGAAGCACCAGCGCGCTTTCGACTTCGGCCGTGCCCATGCGGTGGCCCGAGACGTTGATCACGTCATCGACCCGTCCGGTGATCCAGTAGTATCCATCTTCATCGCGCTTGCACCCGTCGCCGGTGAAATACTTGCCGACATAGGTGCTGAAGTAGGTCTGCACGAAGCGCTCATGGTCGCCGTAAACGGTGCGCGCCTGACCGGGCCAGCTGTGGGTGATGCACAGGTTACCCTCGGCCACGCCGTCCATCACCGCGCCCTCGTTATCGACAAGCTGCGGGCGGATGCCGAAGAACGGCAGGCCGGCGCTGCCGGGCTTCATGTCGTGCGCGCCGGGCAGGGTGGTGATCATGCAGCCGCCGGTTTCGGTCTGCCACCAGGTGTCGATAATCGGGCAGCGGCCCTCACCCACCACGTCGAAATACCAGCGCCAAGCCTCGGGATTGATCGGCTCGCCAACGCTTCCGAGCAGACGGAGCGAGGCACGGCTACGGCTGGTCACGTGGCTATCGCCTTCGCGCATCAGCGCGCGGATCGCGGTCGGCGCGGTGTAAATGATGTTGACCTGGTGCTTGTCGACCACGTCCCAGAACCGCCCGTGATCGGGGTAGTTCGGCACGCCTTCGAACACCACGGCGGTGGCCGCGTTGAACAGCGGGCCGTAGACGACATAGCTGTGCCCGGTGACCCAGCCGATATCGGCGGTGCACCAGAACACCTCGCCCGGCTGATAATCGAAGATGTAGTGGAAGGTCGTCGCGGTCCACACGCCGTAACCGCCGGTGGTGTGGAGCACGCCCTTGGGTTTGCCGGTGGAACCTGAGGTGTAGAGGATGAACAGCGGGTCTTCCGCCGCCATGACTTCACAAGGGCAATCGGCGTCGCTGGCGAGGCTTTCCAGCCAATGGTCGCGGCCTTCCTGCATCGCGATGTCGCCGCCGGTGTGGCGGATGACCAGCACCCCATCGACCGGAGTCGCGTGGGCGGCAAGGTTCAGCGCCGCATCGACATTGGCCTTCAGCGGCACGCGCTTTCCGCCGCGCAGGCCTTCGTCGGCGGTGATGACAAAGCGGCTGCCGCAATCCTCGATCCGCCCTGCGAGCGCCTCGGGCGAAAAGCCGCCGAACACCGCCGAATGCACCGCGCCCAGCCGCGCGCAGGCGAGCATCGCAGTGACCCCTTCAAGGATCATCGGCAGGTACAGCGTCACCCGGTCGCCCTTTTTGACGCCCAGCGATTTCAGCGCATTGGCCATTCGCACGACTTCGGTGTGCAGCTCGCCATAGGTGAGCGTCTTGCTCTCGTTCGCCGGATCGTCGGGTTCGAAGATCAGTGCCTTCGTGTCGGCGTGCGCGGGCAGGTGGCGATCGACCGCGTTGTGGCACAGGTTGAGCGTGCCGTCCTCGAACCACGTGATCCCGACTGGATCATAGGCCCATTCCCCGCCCATCGTCGGCGCGGTGAACCAATCCAGCCGCTGCGCCTGTTCCAGCCAGAACGCATCGGGCGTCTCGACCGAAAGGCGGTACATCTCGGCATATTGTTCGGGCGTGCAGTGGGTGGGGGTTTGGGCTTGGGGCCGCTCGACGGCGTGGATCATCTCGACTCTCCCTTATCTCGGCCTGCTTTTACATCAGGCTACACCCCGCGCGCCCTCAGACAAAGGTCTTACGACCATCCGCTAACTGTGCGGCTGTGCCTGACCGGCCCATTCTTGCTGACGATAACAAGAATGGGAGGGGTCTTATGGTTCATCATCGTGCAACCCGTGCGCTGCGGGTGGCCTTGCTTGGTGCAACGGTGCTTACGGCCTCCCCCGCGCTGGCACAGGAGCCCAGCGTGGATGAACGGCTTGAGCGGCTGGAAAAGCTGGTCGAAGGTCTGGTTGCTCGGCTCGATGCGGCCAACGGCAACCATGCCGAGCAGGATGATGCCTTGCGCGCCGAACAGGACGCCATGCGCGAACAAAGCGCCGCGCTGCTGGCCGCCACCCGCGATCTGCAAAGCCGTCAAGCCGCCCTCGCCGAGCAGGTCGCTGCACCCAAACTGCAGGAAGACAAGGGTTTCCGCGTCGGCAAGACCACCGTCGCCTATGCCGGATACGTCAAGGTCGATGCCATCGCGCAGCGCACCAGCGGCGGGCAATTGCCGAGCGGCAGCTTGCTGCGCGATTTCCTGATCCCCGGCCTGATCCCGGTCGGCGGTGAGGCATCGGGTTACGATACCGATTTCAGCGCCCGGCAGACGCGCTTCATCCTGAAAACCGCAACGGATGTCGGAGCCGAGCACAAGCTCAATTCGCATATCGAGCTCGATTTCATGGTCACCGATGGCGGCGATGAACGGGTCAGCAACTCCTATGTCCCGCGGATGCGGCAGGCCTTCATCACCTATGATAACTGGTTGTTCGGACAGGCATGGTCGACCTTCCAGAATGTCGGTGCGCTGCCTGACAGCCTCGATTTCATCGGCCCGACGCCGGGCACCGTGTTCGCCCGCCAACCGATGATCCGGTGGAGCAAGAGCGGTTGGCAAATCGCTGCCGAACAATCCGAAACCACCGTCACCTCGCGCACCGGCGGGCGGGTGATTACCGGTGACGATACCATCCCCGATCTCGTCGTGCGGTATGATCACAAGCGCGACTGGGGCACGCTGACCGCCGCCGCGATCGGGCGCAAGCTGACGATGTCGGACGACGATTTCGGCCAAGCTGACGACGCGCTGGGATACGGGCTCAGCCTGTCGGGCAAGGTCAAGGTGGGGGCGCGCGACGACATCCGCTTCATGGCCACTGCGGGCGACGGTCTGGGGCGGTATATCGGGGTGAATATCGTTAATGATGCGGCAGTGGATGCGGCCGGCAATCTCGATCCGATCTTCACGTATTCAGGCTTTGCCGCCTATCAGCACTGGTGGGGTCCGCGCCTGCGGTCGGTGGTGTCGGGGGCCTATTTCAAGGCCGACAACCCGGTGCTGCTGACCACCAATCAGGTGACCGACGAAAGCTGGAACGCGCTGGCGAACCTGATCTGGACCCCGGTCGATCCGCTCGATATCGGTATCGAACTGATGTATGCGAACCGCATGCTGGAGGATGGCCGGTCGGGCGATCTCAGGCGGTTGATGCTCTCCACCCGCTACAATTTCTGAGGCTGCTAGGTTTAACCAGTTTGGCAATGTTTCACGTGAAACATTGCCAAACTGGTATTGTCAGAGGATCAGAAGCGGTAGGCAACGCCCGCGCTGATCACCCACGCATCAAGCTTGTGCTCGGTCTCGATCGCCAGAGTATTGCCCGCGAACCAGCGCGCGGTGGTGTCGATGAAGTAGCGCTTGGCATCGAAGGTCAGGCCCAGGCCCTTATCGCCCAGCGGCACGTCGAACCCGGCCTGCAACGCGAAGCCGAATTCGTCCGACAGGTCGGTATCGGTCACACCCAGCGGGATCGTGGCCGCCCCCGGCTTGTCGCTCAGCCAGATGAAATAGGCCACGCCGCCGCCGACATAGGGCTTCACCCCGCCCAGATCGAAGTGATACTTGGCCGTCACCGTGGCGGGCAGCAGCAGCGCGTCGGACACCAGTTCCGCGCCCACAGGCAGGCCCGCCGTGGCATCGACATCATGCTGGGTCGTGCCCGCAATCGTCTCGACCGAGACATTGTCGGTGAGGAAATATTCGACCGCGATCGTCGGCACTACGTTGTCGTTTGCCTTGGTCTGGGTGTTCGCGGGCAGACCAACGATATCGACATTGACCGCAGTGATCTTGCCATCCGGCAGAACCGCCGTGCCGAGCACCTTGAACTGGATGTCGCCTGCACGGTCGGTATCGTTCTGGGCCATCGCCGGAGCTGCGGCCAGCGCCAGAGCTGCACCGCCAAGCATCAGAAAAGTCTTCATTGTGGTTGCGTCCTTCAGCGGCAGCAGTGGCCGCCTTGCGCGGCCCAGGATTGTTGCTGCCTGTGACCGCCCGTTAGCCCCGGATGCGGCGTGCGCTCATTGATCCCGATCAAAGACCATTGCTTCGTGTTCGTTCATTGCCGCACCATCATGGCGACAATCAGCACCAATTTCGGGCATGACAGCATGGAAGCTTTCCGTGATGCTTTGCCCATCGGATCCGGCGCGGCGGCGACCGCCGATCGGCTGTGCGAAATCGGCTATTGCCTGCAGCTTGCCAGGGGCGACCAACTGGCGCCCGATCCGCGCGAGGACCGGCTGGTCTATATCGCTGCAGGCGCCGCCAAGCTGGTGGCCCAGCCGGTCACCGGCTCACCGGTCAATCAGGTGCTGGCGTTCCATTTCGCCGAAGACATGATTTCGATGCTGCGTCAGTGTGCCGGCAATTCGTGGGGCGATTTCCGCCTGGTGGCGCTGACCGAATGCGACATCGCGGTGTTCCCGGCCGAACGTTTCCTCGATATCGCCCAAGGCGATCCGGCGGTGCTGCGTTCGGTGCTGGCGCGCAGCCTGCAGGCGCTCCACCGCAGCCGCACCCGGATGATGCAGATGGGGCACAAGTCGGCCCAGCAGCGGATCGCCGATTTCCTCGTTTCGATGGCCGAGCGGCTGGCCGATTGCACAGCCGGGCCGTGCGCCTTTGCCCTGCCGATGAGCCGCCGCGATATCGGCGACAGCCTGGGCCTCACCATCGAGACAGTCAGCCGCCAGCTCACTGAACTGCGCGAAGCCGGACTGGTCGAAACCGAAGGCCGGTCAAAAGTCTGCCTTTCCGATGTTTCGGCGCTCGCCCGGATTGCCGGTCGCCATGCGGACCAGACAGGCGATGCGCCCAATTATTGATCAAATTTGATCTGGATCAACCACACAGATTGCAGAGGCGCGGTAAAGCGGGCCGACGGAAGGAATACATCAACATGGAAGCAGTCGTTCGGCGGCTGGGGGTATGGGCGCTTGTCCTGCTTTCAGCCATAATCGCTATTGCGCTGACCCCGGACAGCGGGTTTGCGATCCACATGGGCATCGTCGCGTTGGTGGCGGTGATCCTGATCATCGCCACGCTGGGCAGCTATGATCCGCTGGCGCGTGCGCAGGGCATGTTCAAGATGCCGCCCGGCCCGTCGCGTTATGATGACGACGTGATCCGCTGGGGCGTGATCGCCACCATGTTCTGGGGCCTGGCAGGCCTGCTGGCGGGCGTGTTCATCGCCGCGCAGCTCGCCTTCCCCGCTCTCAATCTCGAACCGTATCTCAATTTCGGCCGGGTGCGTCCGCTGCACACCAGCGCGGTGATCTTCGCGTTCGGCGGTAATGCCCTGATCGCGACGAGTTTCTACGTCGTGCAGCGCACCTGCCGCACTACGCTGGCATTCCCCGGAATGGCCCGGTTCGTGTTCTGGGGGTATCAGCTGTTCATCGTGCTGGCCGCGACAGGCTACCTCCTCGGCATAACCCAGTCGAAGGAATATGCCGAGCCGGAATGGTATGTCGATCTGTGGCTGACGGTGGTGTGGCTGGCCTATCTCGCTGTGTTCGTCGGCACGTTGCTGCGCCGTCATGAACCGCACATCTATGTCGCCAACTGGTTCTACCTCGCCTTCATCGTGACCATTGCGATGCTGCACGTGGTCAATAATCTGGCGATCCCGGTCAGCTTCCTCGGGGCGAAAAGCTACAGCGCCTTTGCGGGTGTGCAGGATGCGCTGACCCAGTGGTGGTACGGCCACAACGCGGTCGGGTTCTTCCTCACTGCAGGCTTCCTGGCGATGATGTATTATTTCGTGCCGAAGCAGGCCGGGCGGCCGGTCTATTCCTACCGCCTGTCGATCATCCACTTCTGGTCGCTGATCTTCCTGTATATCTGGGCCGGCCCGCACCACTTGCACTACACCGCCCTGCCCGATTGGGCGCAGACGCTGGGTATGGTGTTTTCGATCATGCTGTGGATGCCCAGCTGGGGCGGGATGATCAACGGGCTGATGACGCTGAACGGCGCATGGGACAAGGTTCGCACCGATCCGATCATCCGCATGATGGTGCTGGCGCTCGCCTTCTACGGGATGAGCACCTTCGAAGGGCCGATGCTGTCGATCAAGGCGGTGAACAGCCTGTCGCACTATACCGACTGGACAATCGGCCACGTCCATTCCGGCGCGCTGGGGTGGAACGGGATGATCACCTTCGCCTGTGTCTACTTCCTCGTGCCGCGCCTGTGGAACAAGCCGCGCCTTTACAGCCTGCGGATGATCAACTGGCACTTCTGGCTCGCGACGCTGGGGATCGTTTTCTACGCCTCCAGCATGTGGGTCGCCGGGATCACGCAGGGCCTGATGTGGCGCGAATACGGGTCTGACGGCTACCTGGTGAACAGCTTTGTCGACACCGTCTCGGCGCTGCACCTGATGTATGTCGCGCGCGCTGTCGGCGGGCTGATGTACCTCGCTGGGGCTGTCATCATGGCCTACAACATCTGGATGACCATCGCGGGCAAGCAGCGCGATGAGGCTCCGATGGGCGATACCGCACATGATGAAGCCGCCGACCGCCCGATCCTCCCAGAACCGCAGGCTCAGCCGGCCGAATAAGGCAGGCGAGAAGGAACGCGAACAATGACTGAGCAAAAACGCAAAGACGTGTTTGAAGGCCACAAAAAGCTGGAGAAGAACGTTACCCTGCTGGCTGCGGCGACTTTCGTCACGGTGGCAATCGGCGGGGTGGTGGAAATCGCCCCCCTGTTCTGGATCGACAACACGATCGAGAAGGTGGAGGGGATGCGCCCGTACACCCCGCTCGAACAGGCGGGCCGGGACATCTACATCCGTGAAGGCTGCTATACCTGCCACAGCCAGATGATCCGTCCATTCCGGGACGAGGTCGAACGCTATGGCCACTACAGCCTCGCTGCGGAATCGATGTACGATCATCCGTTCCAGTGGGGATCGAAACGTACCGGGCCAGACCTTGCGCGCGTGGGCGGGCGCTATTCGGACGAATGGCATGTCCAGCACCTGAAGGCGCCGCGCAGCGTGGTGCCCGAAAGCATCATGCCCAATTACAGCTTTCTCGCCAACACGCCGGTCACCGTCCCTGATCCGGAAGCGAACCTGACAGCGCTGCGACGGGTGGGTGTGCCTTATACCGACAAGGATATCGAACTGGCGTCCACCGATCTGATGGCGCAGGCCGATCCAGACATGGACGCAGGCGATCTGGCGGAGCGCTATCCCAAGGCGCAAATCCGCGATTTCGACGGCGATCCGACCCGCGTGACCGAAATGGATGCGCTGGTGGCCTATCTGCAGATGCTCGGCACGCTGGTCGATGTGAACAGCGCCGCCGCCCAGGAAGCTCTGGCAGAGGAGAAAGGCCGGTGAGCCTGTACGAAATCCTTCGCCACTTCGCCGATAGCTATGGGCTGGCGCTGATCTTCGCGCTCTATCTGACGCTGTGCCTGTGGCACTTCCGCCCCGGCGCGAAGAGTCACGTGGAAACGGCCAAGCACTCGATTTTCAAGGATGACGAACATGGTCACTAAGCGCATCGACCAACCCACCGGCACCGAAACCGTCGGCCACGAATGGGACGGGATCGAGGAGCTCAACACCCCGTTGCCGCGCTGGTGGCTGTACACCTTTTACGCCACGATCGTGTGGGCGGCGGTGTATGTCGTGCTGTATCCGGCATGGCCGCTGATCGACAAGGCGACCGCAGGCACGCTCGGCTGGTCGAGCCGCGGCGATCTCGCCGAGGAGATGAGCGCCGCCGACTTGGCCCGCCAGGGCGTGGTCGAACAGATCGCCGCGACCGATATCGAGAAACTCATCGCCTCGCCCGAACTGATGGGACAGGCGATTTCGGGCGGCGCGGCAGCGTTCAAGGTCAACTGCGTCCAGTGCCACGGCGCGGGTGCGGCAGGATCTGCGGGCTATCCCAACCTCAATGACGACGACTGGATCTGGGGCGGCACGCTCACCGAAATCCAGTATTCGATCACCCACGGCATCCGCTGGGAAGGGGCCGACGATACCCGGATCAACTACATGCCCGCCTTCGATGGCATGTTCGACGCGGGGCAAGTCGATGCATTGGCCGGCCACGTGCTCTCGCTGTCGGGCAAGGGCAAGACCAGCGCCGCCGGTGCGACCCTGTTCGCGGAAAACTGCGCCGCGTGCCACGGCCCGGCGGGCGGCGGGATGCCGGACATGGGCGCGCCTGCACTCAACGATGCGATCTGGCTGTTTGGCGGAACCGAGGCCGAGGTGAAGAAGCAGATCCTCGCCCCGCGTCACGGCGTGATGCCTGCTTGGAAGGACCGGCTCGATCCGGTGACGATCAAGATGCTGGCAGCTTACGTGCACTCGCGCGGCGGCGGCCAGCAGGCAGCCCCGGCACAGGACGAGGTCGCAGCCGAAACCGACATTGCCCAAGCACCAAAGGCCGAAACCGATGGCTGATAACACGGAACTCGAGCGCCGCGTGCCTGCCGCGGGCAAGCCCCGCGACTGGGCCGGTGCGCTCGGGTCCTCCGCGCCGGAAATCGACGCTGCGGATGCAGGCCACGGCTTTCTGGGCAGCGACCTCTACGAAAAGGGCAAGACCGTCCATAACAAGCGGATCGACGGGTCTTTCCGGCGGTTCAAGTGGCTGGTGATGCTGGTCACGCTGGCGATCTATTACATCACGCCGTGGATCCGCTGGGACCGCGGGCCGTACGCGCCCGATCAGGCGGTACTGATCGACCTCGCGCATCGCCGCTTCTACATGTTCGATATCGAAATCTGGCCGCACGAATTCTACTTTGTCGCCGGGATGCTGATCATGGCGGGTCTCGGCCTGTTTCTGGTCACCAGCGCGGTGGGCCGGGCGTGGTGCGGCTATGCCTGCCCGCAAACGGTGTGGACCGATCTGTTCCAGCACGTCGACCGCTTCATCGACGGGGATCGCAATGCGCGCATCCGGCTGGACAAGGCACCCTGGGGCCCGGCCAAGATCGCGCGGCGCAGCGGCAAATGGGCGATCTACCTCGTTATCAGCCTGCTGACCGGCGGCGCGTGGATCCTGTATTTCGCCGACGCGCCGACATTGACGCGCGAGTTCTTCACCGGAGAGGCCGCGCTGGTCGCCTATGCGACCGTTGGCATTCTGACCGGCACGACCTTCTGGCTCGGCGGGTTCATGCGCGAACAGGTGTGCATCTACATGTGCCCCTGGCCGCGCATCCAGACCGCGATGCTCGACGAAAAATCGCTGATCGTCACCTACAAGGACTGGCGCGGCGAACAGCGCGGCAGCCTGAAGAAGGCGGCCAAGAACCCCGATCAATACGGCGACTGCATCGATTGCCTGCAATGCGTGGCGGTGTGCCCGACCGGGATCGACATCCGCGAAGGCCAGCAGATCGGCTGCATCACCTGCGGGCTGTGCATCGATGCCTGCGACAAGGTGATGGCCGAGGTCGGCCGTCCGCGCGGGCTGATCGATTACGCGACGCTGGAACAATGCGAGGCCGAGGCGGCCGGCGCGCCTGCCACGCCCGCATGGAAGGCACTGATGCGCCCGCGCACCTTTATCTATTTCGGCGCATGGGGCGCGATCGGAGCGGCAATGCTGTTCGCGCTCGGCACCCGCACGCACACCGACCTGACGGTGTCCCCGGATCGCAACCCGCCCTTCATGCTGCTGAAGGACGGATCGGTGCGCAACGCCTACACCTTGCGTCTGCGCAACATGGAAGCCCGCCCGCGCGACATGGAAGTGGCGCTGACCGGGATGCCCAGCGGCGCGGTGATGTGGACGGAAGCTGTCAGCCTCGAAAATGCCGCGCCCGTTCAGGTCATTGCCGTGCCAGCCAACGAAACCAAGGTGGTGCGCGCCTATGTCATGCTGCCGCCGGGCGAGCGGGCGGACAGCTTCAGCTTCCGCCTGACCAGCCTCGACGAACAGCGCGAACAGGACATCGCGACAACCACCTTTGCCATGCCGGGGAACGAATAATGGCCACCAAGCGCAAGGAATTCACCGGCAAGCACATGGCGATGGTGTTCGTCGCCGGTTTCGGCATCGTAATCGCCGTCAATCTCCTGATGGCCAGCTTTGCCGTCAGCGGCTTTCACGGGGTCGTGGTGCCGAATTCCTATGTCGCCAGCCAGAAGTTCAATGGCTGGCTCGAACAGGCGGAAGCATCTCGCGCGCTCGGCTGGGAGGTTCGGCCCGAACGCCGCGCAGACGGGCGGGTGGTGCTGACCACCGAAGCGGTTCCGCCGGGCGCCGCCATCACCGCCGAGCTGCGCCGTCCGATCGGCGCGAAGGATTTCGCCAGCCTCACCTTTAGCCCCGCTGGCGAAGGTCGCTGGCTCTCGAACGAGGCCGTCGCACAAGGGCGCTGGACGATACGGCTGGCGATTGCCGCTGAAGGTCAGGATTGGGCCGGGGAAAGCGAACTCAAGTGAACGCGCCCGCCCCCATCACTGCCGCCGCCGAAAGCGCGCTTGTCTCGACCCGGTTCACGGTGCCGGGGATGCGCTGCGCCGGATGCATCGGCAAGATCGAACGCGAATTGCCCAAGATCCCCGGCATCATCGCCGCGCGCGCCAATTTCTCGGCCAAGCGGGTGGCGATCCGGCATGATCCGGCGCTGGACGAAGACCGGCTGATTCAGGCGCTGCGCGACCTCGGTTTCGAGGCGCAGCGTCTGGCCGATAACCCGCTCGGCACAGAAACCGAGGAACGCAAACGCCTGATGCGGGCATTGGGCGTGGCGGGCTTCGGGATGATGAACGTGATGCTGCTGTCGGTCAGCATCTGGTCGGGCGCGGACGGGCCGACGCGCGATCTGTTCCACTGGCTTTCGGCGCTGATCGCCATGCCGGTGATCGCCTATTCGGGCCGCCCGTTCTTTGCCAGCGCTTGGATGGCGCTGAGCCACCGCCGCACCAATATGGACGTCCCGATCAGCATCGGCGTGATCCTCGCCGCCGCATTGAGCCTTTACGAGACGATCATCGGCGGCGGACACGCCTATTTCGAAAGCGCGGTGATGCTGCTGTTCTTCCTGCTCGCAGGCCGCGCGCTGGATGCCGAAATGCGCACCCGCACGCGCGCAGGCATCGGCGCGCTGCTGGGGCGGATGGGCAAGAGCGCCAGCGTGATCGGCCCCGATGGCAGCACCCGACGCGTGCCTGCAGCAGAGCTCGAACCGGGAATGCTGGTGCTGGTCGCCGCCGGAGAAGCGCTGGCCGCCGATGGCGAAGTCACCGAAGGGACCAGCGCCATCGACAACGCCATGCTGACCGGCGAAAGCGCGCCCGAACCCGTCGCGCCGGGCAGCGTGGTGCATGCGGGCGCGATCAACCTGTCCGCCCCCTTGCGCATTCGCCTGACCCGCGTGGCGGAGGATACCGCGCTGGCCGAAATTGCCCGACTGATGGACGAGGCCGGGCAATCGCGCAGCCATTATGTCCGCATCGCCGACCGCGCCAGCCGCCTCTATGCGCCGGTAGTGCACAGTCTGGCCGCGCTGGCGTTCATCGGCTGGATGATGGCGGGCTCGGGCTGGCACCAGTCGCTTACCATCGCGATTGCTGTCCTCATCATCACCTGCCCCTGCGCGATGGGCCTTGCTGTGCCCGCTGCGCAGGTGGTGGCAAGCGGCGCGCTGCTGAAGCGCGGCTTGCTGGTCAAGGACGGGAGCGCGCTGGAGCGCCTCGCCGAATGCGACATCGCGCTGCTGGACAAGACCGGCACGCTGACGCTGGGGGAGCCGCGCGCGGATATCGGCGCGCTGGATGCAGAGGCGCGGAGCCTGGCGCTGGGGCTGGCGCAGACGAGCCGCCATCCGCTCAGCCGTGGTCTCGCCGCCGCGTTGCTGCGCGAGGGCGTGGAGCCTGCCGTCATCGACAATGTGCGCGAAACCAGCGGCATCGGTCTCACCGGACGCTGGCAGGGGCAGGAGGTCGCGCTCGAACGGCCCGAGGACACAGCCCAATCCCTCGCCGCGCGCCTGCGGATCGGAGACACCGCACAGACCATTACCTTCGCCGACCCGCTGCGCGGTGATGCTGCCGCGACTATCGCCGCTTTGCAGGCCGAGGGGATCGACGCCAGCATCCTTTCGGGTGACCGCTCCGCGCCGGTTGATGACGTGGCTCGAACGCTCGGCATCTTCGCGCAAGCCGAGGCCAGCCCGCAGGCAAAGCTTGCCGCTTTGGAATCCCTGAAAGCCCAGGGCCGCCGCCCGCTGATGGTGGGCGACGGGTTGAACGATGGCCCGGCCCTCGCCGCCGCCCATGCTTCGATCGCGCCCGGTACCGCCTCCGATGCCAGCCAGCAGGCTGCCGATGCCGTCTTCATCGGTGAAAAGCTGATGCCGGTCGCGCTGGCGGTGCGGGTGGCCAGGCGCACCATGCGGATCGTGCGCGAGAATTTCGCCTTCTCGATCGCCTATAATGCGCTCGCCGTGCCGCTTGCGCTGTTCGGGCTGGTCACGCCGCTGATTGCCGCCATCGCCATGTCGCTGAGCTCGCTGGTGGTGGTCGCCAATTCGCTGCGGCTGGCCCGCGCCGCGCAGGAGAATGCGGCATGACCGGCCTTGCCTTCCTCATCCCAATCGCGCTCGGCATGGGGCTAGTCGGCCTCGTCGCCTTCCTGTGGTCGATGCGCGACGGGCAGTATGACGACATGGACGGCGCGGCCGCGCGGATCCTGATCGAAGAAGACGAGCCGCTGGAGAAGGATGCATGAGCGCCGCCCTGCCGTTTGCACTGGCCGCTTTGATCCCGGCACTGATCGGCCCGCTTCCTGCCGAAAGGACAGCAATCACCGCCAAGCTGTGCAATGGCGGAACCATCACGATCCCGCTGGATGACAAGAACACGCCCGGCGATAATGGCAACTGCGACCCAAAAGCCTGCCACGCCGGCAACTGCCGCGACAAAGACCGTCCGGAACGAGCCAAGCGCGGGATTTGATCTCGCGCAAAGACGCGAAGCGCCCGGCGCGCTTTAACCGCACTCATGTGGACCTATCACCCAGAATTGCTCGCCACGCCGGTGCCGCGTTACACCAGCTATCCCACCGCCGCCGATTTCGGTCCGCTCGCGGAAGGCACTATCGAGCGCGCCATTGCCGGGGCGGAGGGCGAGGTCTCGCTCTACCTCCACATCCCGTTCTGCGAGAAGATCTGCTATTATTGCGGGTGCAACACCGGCGCATCGGGCAAAATCGCGCGGGTGGAGAGCTATCTCGCCGCGCTGCATCAGGAAATCGCCACGGTCGCCAGCCTGCTGCCACCAACCGCGCGAGTGCGGCGGATCGCTTTTGGCGGGGGCAGCCCGAACGCGATCAGCACGGCCGAATTCATGGCGCTGGTCGATGCGCTGCACGCGCATTTTCCGCTATTCGCGCCGCAATGGTCGATCGAACTCGATCCGCGCAGTCTGACACCGGACTGGGGCCCGATCCTGCATGATGTCGGCATCACCCGCGCCAGCATGGGGGTGCAGACTTTCGCTGCCCATTGCCAGAAGGCGATCGGACGCGAACAATCGCTGACCATGATCTGCCGCAGCGTCGATCTATTGCGGCGCGCGGGCGTTACCTCGCTCAACTTCGATCTGATGTACGGCCTGCCGCATCAGACCGAAGGCGATCTGGAAGACAGCCTCGAATACACCGGCAAGCTGGGGGCAGACCGGGTCGCCGTGTTCGGTTACGCCCATGTGCCCCATCTGGTGCCGCGCCAGACGATGATCCCCGAACACGCCCTGCCCGGCCCCTACGCACGCTTCGCAATGGCGAGCCAGGCGTATGAATTCCTGACCGCCCACGGCTATGACGCGATCGGGTTCGATCACTTTGCTCTGCCGCATGATCCGATGGCGCGCGCCACGCGCGATGGCAGCTTGCAGCGCAATTTTCAGGGCTTCACCGATGATCCGTCGGAGGTGCTGATCGGCATGGGGTCGAGCGCCATAAGCGGCTTTCCCGGCCTGCTGGCCCAGAACGACAAACATAATGGCCGCTATCGCACGCTGTCGGGTGAAGGGCGGCTATCGGCCAACCATGGTATCGCGCGCTCGCCGCAAGATCGCCTGCGCGGCGACGTGATCGAGGCGCTGCTGTGCCGGGGCGAGGCGGAGCTATCGCTGTGTCTGCTGGCCGAAACGCGCGACAGGATCGCGCCGTTCACCGCAGCCGGGCTGGCCAGTCTGGATGGCAATACCCTGCGCATCGCGCCGGGCGGCATGCCGTATGCGCGCGTGGTCGCATCGCTGTTCGACAGCTATCGGCAGGTCACGCAGCGCAAGTTCAGTTCTGCCATCTGATCCCCCCGGCCCCGGTGCATGCGCCTTGCATGTCAGCCGCTTTGGGCTGATAGTTGCCAAAACAGGAAGACGCGAAGTCTCTGGCGGGCGCATCGTTCAATTTGGGGGGAATATTCATGGCCGTTACCGATCACGTCGACCTTAACCAGTTCATGGAAGGCGTCAAAAAGCGCAATCCGCACCAGCCCGAATTCGTTCAGGCGGTGCAGGAAGTGGCGCAGGACATCTTCGAATTCATGGAAGACAAGGTCCGCTATCACGAAGCGCAGATCCTGCGCCGCATCGCCGAACCTGACCGCATCGTCTCGTTCCGCGTCTGCTGGGAAGATGACAATCACAACATCCGCGTCCAGCGCGGCTGGCGGGTGCAGAACAACAACGCGATCGGCCCCTACAAGGGCGGCATCCGCTTTCACCCCAGCGTGAACGAAAGCGTGCTGAAGTTCCTCGCCTTCGAACAGACCTTCAAGAACTCGCTCACCGGTCTGCCGATGGGCGGGGGCAAGGGCGGCGCGAACTTCAACCCCAAGGGCAAGTCCGACGCCGAAGTCATGCGTTTCTGCCAGAGCTTCATGACCGAACTCTACCGCCACATCGGCCCGGAAACCGATGTGCCGGCGGGCGATATCGGCGTGGGCGGGCGCGAGATCGGCTACATGTTCGGCCAGTACAAGCGCATCACCGGCCGCTGGGAAGGCGTGCTGACGGGCAAGGCGCTCGAATATGGCGGATCGAAAATGCGGCCCGAGGCGACCGGTTACGGCGCGGTCTATTTCCTGCGCAACATGCTCAAGCACCGGGGCGAGGACATCGACGGACAAACCGCGGTGATCTCCGGCTCGGGCAATGTCGCGACCCATGCGGCGGAAAAGATCGTGCAGATGGGCGGCAAGGTGCTGACCCTGTCGGATTCGGACGGCTTCATCCACGATCCCGACGGCATCGATCAGAACAAGATCGATTGGGTCAAGGATCTCAAGAACGTGCGGCGCGGCCGGATCAGCGAATATTGCGACCACTTCACCAGCGCGACCTACCACGGCAATGGCGCAAGGCCGTGGAACGTTGCCGCCGATCTCGCGCTGCCCTGCGCGACCCAGAACGAACTTGACGAGGATGACGCCAAGGCGCTGGTCGCCAATGGCTGCAAGGCCGTGTCCGAAGGGGCCAACATGCCGACGACGCTGGCAGGCGTGAAGGTGTTCCACGACGCCAAGATCCTCTACGCGCCGGGCAAGGCGGCCAACGCGGGCGGGGTCGCGGTGTCGGGCCTGGAAATGAGCCAGAACTCCGAACGCATCAGCTGGAATCACGAACGGCTGGGCGAGATGCTGACCGAGCTGATGGAAGGCATCCACGAAAAATGCGTCGAATACGGCGATGAAGGCGCAAAGAACGGCGGCTATGTCGACTATGTGAAGGGCGCGAATATCGCGGGCTTCAAGAAGGTTGCCGACGCGATGCTCGCCTTCGGGGTGGTGTAAAGCAACCACCGGGTAACCGGATCGGACAGCGGGCGAAGACGGGCCGGGGTTTGGCATGCCAAATTCCGGCCTACCGCCGCAAAGTGAATTTCCTTTGGCAGACTGTCATTTTTCCGTCATGGGCCTCGCTCCGGCGGACGCAGGCCTGCGCCTGATTTTCTCAAATATTGATTCGCCTCAACTTCATCAGAAGACGCTCTCTTCCATGAACATTCAGTCGCGGATCGCATTAGAAGAGATCGAATATTCCAAGCCTTCGCGGCTCGGAAGCTGGCAATTTTTCGCTCCGCTACCAGAACTGACCCTAGCGCTTGCCTTCTCGGCGATCGCCCTGATCTTGTCCTGGCGTTTCGATCTTCCATTCTCGTTTCCCGCCAGTGACGCGCTGGAATTCACCGGCATGAGCTATGCCGTGCCATTGTCGCTGATTGCCGTGCTGGGCCTTTTCCTCGTCTTGGCAAAGCAGACCATGCGGCTGGTCTATTATGGCGCTGCAGGCCTTGCTTACGGCGTCATTCTGATCACCCATTTCAACGTCAAGATGTGGATGAGCCTGATCAACCCCGTCATCTGGGATGATTTCTATTGGCAGACCGATCAACTGGTGCGGCCATTGGTTGATGCCGCATTTGCGGTTCACAACGGGGTCGACACGGCCTTGCCTGCGGGCGAACACCTCTACCTGTTTGCCTTTCTGGCGATGTTTGCCGGCAGCATCATCGTACATTCGGCGCAGAGCTTCATCGTGTTCCGCAAAGTCATTTTCACCGCGATGCTGGTGCATGTCCTTGGCGCGCTCAGCTACCTTGTGATGCCTGCTGCCGGGCCGTTCCTGTACGAACAAGGCGTCAACGCGCTCGAAAGCGCGCGGCAGCAACACATGTATAGCGGTTATCAGGCGCTGGTCGCTGGCGGCAGGCCGTGGATCGCAAGCCAGGGCAGCCAGTTCATGTTCGCCGCGGTGGCCGCCATGCCATCGCTGCACGTCGCATCGTCAGCCGTGTTTGTCTTTTATGCCTGGAACAACGCGCGCTGGCTCGGCGTGCTGTATCTGCCCCTGTTCGTGTTCATCATTTTCGAGGCAGTGGCGACCCGCTGGCACTACTGGATCGATGTGGTCGCGGGGCTGGCACTGACGGCCTTGGCAATCGCGATCGCTGCGGCGGTGTTCCGCCCTATCGAAGCAAACGACGCCGCGCGCCAAAACCCCGCCTGACTACCCGGCGGGGGCTGCGAATTACCCGATCCCCAGCGCCTGCGCCTGCCGCTTCAGTTCCGCCGCTTCGCCCGGATTGGCCTTGACCGCCGCTTCGAGTGCGGCCTTGGCCTTGGCCGGTTCGCCCAGCGTCATGCGGCTGCGCATCAGCATCACCCAGCCATCGAGGTTGTCGGGCTGCCCCTGAAGCCGCGACTCCAGCTGGGCGACCATGCCCTCGGCCATTTCGCGCTGCTGGCTGGGAGTCATTGCGCCTGCTGCGGCCACTTCCGCCGCGTTCGGCCCGCGCAGGTCTGACGCCGCGGCCGATCCGGCAAGGCCGGCTGCGCCCGGAGCCAGAATGGCCGGCGTACGGCTTTCCTGAACCCCGGCGATCCGCTGTGCGACGTCGATATCGTTCATCGCGCCGACCTGTTCGATCGTGCGCACCAGATCGGCTTCCCACGGCGCACCTTGCGGCGAATCCGCCAGCAGATCGAGCCACGCGGCAATCGCGCCTTCGTGATCCTTGTCGATGTCCTTCTTCACCGCCAGAAAGTACCGCGCGCGCGGATCAGCCGCGTCGAGCGCGAGCGCCTTTTCAAACGCTTCCAAAGCTTCGGGCGGGAGCGGGTCGCGCGCGCTGCCCATCACCAGCGCCTCACCCAGAGCCGACCACAGCACCGCTTCATCGGGCGTGATGGCGAGCGCTTGGCGATAGCCGGCTGCGGCTTCGGCAAAGTCGCCGCCTTGGAAATAGGCGAAAGCCAGATCGCTCCACGGCGCGGCTTCACCGTTCGAGGCTTCCGCCGCCGCGCGCAATTGCGCGATGGTGAGCGGGCTGTCGGCCGCCGCGTCGCCATCCGCGCCGCCGCCCGAACCTTCGTAGATGTTGTACCCGATCGATCCTGCCGCCAGCAGCAATGCGCCGCCAAGCAGGAACCAGCCTGCCCGCCGACTATTATCGCCTGCGCCCTGTGTCGCCGGTTTGTTGTCTGTTTCCATGGCCGCACGGCTAGCACCGCCGATGCCGCCGGGCAATTCGCTCTGGCATCGAGTGCGCATTTGGCTATGGTGTAGGCTTGGACCTATCCGAAGGGGGGAAGGATAGTTGGCCGAAATCTTTGCAGTTGCTATCGTCGGTTCGGGGCCTGCCGGCCTCAGTGCGGCCGCGCGTGCGGCGGCTTTGGGCGTGAGCCACGTGCTGCTCGAAAAGACCGATCACCTGTCGGACACGATCTACAAATACCAGAAGGGCAAGCACGTCATGGCGACGCCCAGCAATCTGGTGCTGCGTTCGGACGTGGATTTCGACGCGGGCAAGCGCGAGACGATCCTTGGCATCTGGGACGAACAGATCGCAGGCCATAAGGTCAACGTGAAATACCACGCCGAGGCAAAGGCGATCCGCGGCACCGGTGATCCGATCCCCGGAAGCATCCAGCAGATCGTCACCCGTGCGCGCGATGGCACCAAGTCGGTCAAGGAAATCCAGCGCTGCGCGCCGCCCTATGCGATCGAATTGACGAGCGGCGAGACGATCATGGCCGAGAACGTGATCCTCGCCATCGGCACGCAGGGCAATCCCAACCGGATGCGCTGCCCCGGCGGCGATCTGCCGCACGTGCAGTACCAGCTGGATGATCCGGCCGAATATGTCGACGAACATATCGTTATCGTCGGCACCGGCGACGCCGGGATCGAGAACGCGCGCGGCCTTGCCGAAGACCCGGCGCAGCGCAACACCGTCTCGATCCTCAACCGCGGTACGGAATTTCCGACCGCAAAAGATGCCAACGTCAAGGCGCTGCTGGCCGATCATGAAGCAGGCAAGCTGATCGTCCGCACCGAAAGCGAGACCAAGTCGGTCGAGCCCGGCTTCATCACGCTGACCACCCGCGACGGCGAATTGCGCATCCCGTGCGACCGGATCATCGCCCGCATCGGATCGGCCCCGCCGCGCCTGTTCGTGGAAGAATGCGGGATCGAGTTTTCGAGCGAGGATCGCACCGCCTTTCCCAAGCTTTCCCCGGTGTTCGAAAGCACCGCGCCCGGCATTTTCGTGATCGGCGCGCTGGCTGGCTATCCGCTGATCAAGCATTGCATGAACCAGGGCCACGACGTCATCGAGTTCATCAACGGCAACACCGAACTGAAACCCGCCGACGAACCGATCATTGCAGCCAAGTTCGCCGATCTCCCCGGCAACCGCAGCACCGACGAATGGCTTGAATTCCTGCGCACCAGGGTGTCGATCCTGAACGGCATGAACCCGCTGCAGATGCGCGAATTCATGCTGGATTCGACCGCGCGGTACTTCGCGCCCGGTGAGGTGATCTTTGAACGCAATGCGCCCGGATCATCGCTGTTCGGGATCGCGAGCGGATCGGTCGCGGTGGAGGTCAATCCGGCCGATCCCTCGATCACGATCCCGATCGAGGCCGGATCGATATTTGGCGAAGTCGGGCTGATTTCGGGCCGCCGCCGGGGCGCGACAATCCGCGCGGCCGAAGACACCATCGTGGTCGAAATCTCGCGCCTCGCGGCGCTTAAACTGCAATCGCAGGTGCCCGCCGCGAAAAAGGCGATCGAGCGGATTTCTATCGAGCGGCAATTGCTGCAGATGTTCGGATCAGGCCTGAAAAGCGAGGATGTCGCCCCGCTGGTCGAAGCGGCGCAGGTGCAGGAAAAACGCGCAGGCGAGATCGTGGTGACCGAAGGCGCGGATGACAAGGACATCTTCATCATCCGGCGCGGATCGATGATCGTCGAAAAGCAGGTCGGGGACAGGCCTGTGTTCCTCTCCTACCTGCCGGCAGGCTCCTATTTCGGCGAAATGGCGGTGATCGACGGTTCGGCGCGGACCGCCACGGTCAAGGCGGCGATCAAATCCGAAGTGATCCGCCTGCCGGGCGAAGGCTTCCTCGAATTGCTCGAACGCAATCCCGCCCTGCGCGAACGGGCGCTGAAGGACATGGCCGGAAGGCGGGCCACCAATGCCTTTATCGAAAGCCGGAAGGGGGAATTTTCGGGCGCGGTCGATCTTTATTCGCAGACCGCGCAGTTCCTGGTCGATAACGGCATCGGCGAAGCGACCGACGTGCTGCTGATCGACGAGAAGCTGTGCATCGGCTGCGACAATTGCGAAAAGGCCTGCGCCGACAGTCATGATGGCCTGACCCGGCTCGACCGCGAGGCGGGCAAGACCTACGCTCATCTCCACGTGCCGACGTCATGCCGCCACTGCGAACACCCGCATTGCATGGCCGATTGCCCGCCCAACGCGATCAAGCGCGGGCCGGACGGCGAAGTGTTCATCGATGAAACCTGCATCGGCTGCGGCAACTGCCAGCGCAACTGCCCCTACGGCGTGATCCGGATGGACGCCAAACCGCCCAAGAAGCCCAGCCTGCTGCAATGGATGCTGTTCGGCTCCGGCCCCGGCCCGGGCGAGGCGTCCTATAGCTGGCGCAAGAAAGCCGCCGAAAAGGAAGACGCGCCCAAGGCCAAGCTGGCGATCAAGTGCGACATGTGTTCGGGCATCGAAGGCGGCCCGGCTTGCGTCCGCGCCTGCCCCACCGGCGCCGCAATCCGCGTGTCGCCCGACAAATTCCTGACCTTCACCAAACTGACCGAGGACGTCGAATAGTGGCGACCAAGGTTTCAGGCACATCCAATACCCGGTTCAAGCAGGATGAAAGACGGCGCGATTCCGATCACGTCAGCTTTCTCAAACACCGGCGCTTTCGCTGGCTGTGGATCGCGCTTGTGCTGAGCGGCATCAGCATCGCGGGCTTTGTGCTGATCGATCAGGAGCCGCGGCCCAATGGCGGCACGTGGTACGGCTACACGCTCGGCACCATCGGGCTGGGGCTCATTATCTGGCTATCGCTGCTGGGGGTGCGCAAACGCCGGATCAACCCCGGCGCGTGGAGCCTGAAGGCGTGGACATCGGCCCACGTCTATCTCGGCCTATCGCTGATCGTGATCGGCACGCTGCACACAGGTTTCCAGATCGGCTGGAACGTCCACACGCTGGCCTATGTGCTGATGCTGCTGGTGATCGCGACCGGGATTTACGGCGTAATCGTCTATGCCACGCTGCCCGCCAGCCTTTCGGCCAACCGCAAGGAAATGACCCGCGCGCAGATGCTCGACGCGCTGACCGCGATCGACCGCCAGTTGGAAAGCGCAGCCCAGCCGCTCGGGCGCGCGGACGCCGATTGGGTGATTGCCGCGCTGGAACAGGACACGTTCCATGGCGGCGCGCTGGGGCGGCTCACCGGACGTTATCCGCGCTGCGCTACCGCGCGGGCGCTGAAGGGCATGGCCGGATCATCCGGAGCGGTGGACCGGGTGATCGCGCTGCTGGAAAAGCGCCGCGATCAGCTCACCCAGATCCGCGGTGCGCTGCGCATCCGCGCGCTGCTGGAAATCTGGCTGTTCATCCACATCCCGCTCACCATCGCTTTGATCGCTGCGCTGACCGCGCACGTGATCAGCGTGTTCTACTACTGGTGAGGCGGGCGGCGTGGCATTCCTGATCCGCACCATCGATTTCACCGCCGCCGGGCGCGAGATCATCCGTGACCGCGTGGTCGAGCAGACCGCGCTGACCATCGGCCGTGCGGCGGAATGCGACATTCACCTTCCCGATCTCGCAGTCGAACAGCGCCATGTGCGGATCGATCGCCAGCCGGACGGCACGTTGGCGGTGGAGGCGCTCGGCACGCTCGGCTTCGGGCTTGACGGGCGGGTCGTTACCCAAGGCATCATCGATCCGCACACCGGCGGCGAGATCGCACTCGGCGCGGCGCGGCTGGCGGTGGCGCGCGAGGGTGACGATACCATCGCGATCACAATCCGCCAGATCGCGGCCGATGAAGGCAAGGGCGATGCCCTGCGCGGTTTCGCCCTCGCCAGCGCGCTGCCGAGCAAGCGGGCGATGAGCTGGATTTTCGCAGGCGCGATTCTGCTGGCGCTGCTGATGGTGCCGGTGGCGAGCCATCTGCTGCGCGATCCGGTCAAGAACGATCCCGAAACAATCGTTCCGGGACAGGTCGTGATGGATGCCGCATGGTCGGCGGGCGCATTGTCGCTGAAGCATCACGAGCTCGAAGATAATTGCGAAAGCTGCCATGTCGCCGCGTTCGAAAGCGTGCAGGATGAAACCTGCATTTCCTGCCACGAAGGCTTGGGCGATCATGCCAAGCCCACCCGGCTGGCCGGAGGGATGGCCCCGCTTTCCAGCGGCGATGCGCTGCAATGGCGGATTGGCGAGGCGCTGGGCAAGGAAGGGCCGCTGGGCTGCGTGTCCTGCCATTCCGAGCACGAAGGCCCGGTTCGGCAGAAGCCGGCGAGCGAGGCATTCTGTTCCGATTGCCACGATGCGCTGGACACGCGGCTGACCGACACGGCGCTGGCGAATGCGCATGATTTCGGCAAGGAACACCCGCAATTCCGCCCCGCCTTCTATGCCAGTTTCGGCGCGGCCAAGCCGGTGCGCGCCTCGCCGGATACCAAGCCGATCGAGCGCAGTGGCCTCAAATTCCCGCATGATGTCCACATGGATGCGCGTGGCGGCGCGGCGCGGATGGCGCTGTCCTTACCCGATTACGGTCAGCCGCTCGAATGCAAGGACTGCCATTCGCTCACTGCCGACAAGATCTCGTTCAAGGAGGTGACAATGGAGGATTCCTGCGAAGGCTGTCACAGTCTCGTATCGGGCCGCACGGCAAGCGGTGCCTTCAGCAATCTGCGCCACGGCGACGTGAAGGATCTGGCCGAAGACCTTGCGCGCATCAATCCGGCCCCGCGCCCCGCGCTCGCCTCGGGCCGCACACGCCCCGGCCAGTTCGCGCGCGGTGGCGCCTATGCGGCGAATTTCGGGCGACCCATGCGGGCCTACATCGGATTGTCGAACGCGCTGTCACCCGGCGGCATTTGCACTGAATGCCACCTGCCGACCACCAAGCAGGGGCGGCCCGATCTGATGCCGGTCAACCTGCCCGATCGCTTCCTGACCAGTGGCTTCTTCACCCACGAAGCGCACCGGAAGGAAGAATGCACCGATTGCCACGCAGCCGATACGTCGAAGGCGGCGACCGACCTGCTCATCCCCGATCTCAAGAGCTGCCGTGATTGCCACCTTGGAGCGACGGCGGTGAAGACCAAGAAAATCGTGCCATCCGACTGCGCGATGTGTCACGCCTATCACGTGCCGTCGGGCCAGTGGTCACCCAAGGGCAAGGCTCCCCACTACAGTCCCGCGCCTGCCCCCGACAAAACAACAATTGCCGCATTGTTCGGCCAGGCGAAACCCTGAGGATGGACCGGGTCGCACCATCCGGCGCCGTGCTGATTGCACAGATGACCGATATCCACGTCGGCTTTGCTCCGCACGAGCGCCCCGAGGAACTGAACCTCACCCGCTTTCGCGCGACGCTGGAACGCCTGCTGACGGGACCGAACGTCCCTGACATGCTGGTGCTGTCGGGCGATATCACCGATCATGGCGACGCGGAAAGCTTCGCCAAGACCGCCGAACTGCTGAAAGACTGCCCCTTTCCGGTCATCCCGATGGTGGGCAATCATGACAGCCGCGAAGGCCTGCTGGGCGCTTTCCCGCACATCGCGCCTGCCGAGGGCGGCTTCCTGCATTTCGTGATCGAGGCGCGGCTCGGCCTGCGGGTCATCTGCCTCGATACGCTGGAGGATGGCCGCCACGGCGGCGCGTTTTGCGAGGCGCGGGCGCGGTGGCTGGCAGCGCGGCTGGCCGAAGCGCCCGATCAGCCAACGCTGATCTTCATGCATCATCCGCCGGTGGTCGCCGGGATCGACTGGATGGATCCCGCACCGGACGAGCCATGGATTGTCCGCTTGCGCGAGGTTCTGAACGGGCAGTCACAGGTGCAGGCAATCCATTGCGGGCATCTCCACCGCCAGATCACCACCCGGTTCGCCGGTCTTCCGCTGGGGGTCACCCCCTCGGTCGCGCCGCTGGTGGCGATGGACCTGACCCCGATCGACAAGGACGTGCCCGACGAGCGCGAGTTGATCACCACCGAGCCGCCGACCTATGCGCTCCACCGCTGGGACGGCACGCGGCTGGTTTCGCATTACGAGCGGGTGGGCGATTGGCAGGTGCTGGCGCGTTTCAACGCCGGGCTGCAGCCGATGATCGAAGGCATGTTCGCCGAGCGGGACTAATCCTCACTTCGTCATTGCGAGCCGAAGGCGAAGCAATCCATGAACCGATTTTGCTCAGTGGCGCAATGTCGGGCCATGGATTGCCACGTCGCCTCCGGCTCCTCGCAATGACGAAGCGAAAACTTACTTCCGCGCCGCCCGCAGCACGCCTTGCGGAGCCACCCCGACCCAGCGCCCCATGTCGACCTCGTCGCTGACCTTCCACGGCACGCCGCTGCGGGTCATGAACAATCGCTCCATCTCGGGCCGGGTAAAGGGCCGCGAGCCGAGCCGTCCGAACACCGCCATCTGCCCGCCGGTCTCATCCACCGCGCGATCGCGGTCCAGGCCTTTGCTGATTGCAATGGCGGGTGTCGGCGTCTTGGCCCAGGCGATCATCTCCGGCACCGGCGCGGGGCTGAAGCCGTAGAAGTTGCGCTGGCTGTCGGGGCTGGTCAGTTGCAGCACCTTCATCCCATTCTTCCCGTCCGCGACATAACCGATCAGCGATGCGTTGGTGGTGCCCACCATCACGTCCTCGGCATCGTTCAGCGTGCCGCCCAGCGTCACCTTCTGGAAGATGCGCGGAGCTCTCGGATTCTTGACGTCGAGGATCACCAGCCCTTCGGCCTTGGCCGCGACATAGGCATAGGTGCGCGCGATATAGATCCGGCGCGCATCGGCCAGCGGCACTGTCGCTTCCGGCACTGCGACCGGATTGCGCAGGTCGGTGACATCGAACAGCTTCACCCCGTCCGCGTCGGACACCCACAAGTAACGGAACTGGATCGCGCTCGCCCGCCCGTCTCTCAGTTCGCGCACAGCCGCGATTTTGGGCGTATCGGGATCGGCGAGATCGACCACCACCAGGCCTTTGGCTGCGGTGATATAGGCGACCTCGCCCGCCAGATGCACGTGCCGCGCACCGTCCAGCACCCCGTCAGGGTTCCACGCCTCGGACCCGTCGGCAAAGGTCTTGCGGCGCAGCTTGTTGTTGCGGAATTCGCCGTCCGCCAGCGTGTTGACGTTGACGAGGATCAGCCCCTCGACCGCGTCGGTAACGACCGCATAATTATAGATCGGCAGGAACGCCTGCTCCTGGTTCATCTCGCGCATAGCGGCGGTGTTGCGGGTCGGGGCGATCGGCTGATTGGTCGCGATCGCCATGCAGGTCGCGTTGGTGGTGCCGACATTGGTATCATGCCCGAGCGGCGAGAACGGCCCCTTGAGGATGCGCTCCGATGTGCCCTTGTTGGCGATCGAGGCGACATCGTAGACGGTGAAACCGCCCTTCCCTTCCGCCAAGAACATGTATTCGCCGCGCAGTTGCAGGCAGCCGACGCGGCCCGGCGTGCCTTCGTGGACATTGGCGAATTCCTCGAACGGGTGGGTTTCGCCCGACAAATCCTTGTCGAAGGTCTTGCCGCGCACCCAGTTCTTCAGCTCGCGCCCGTTCTGTTCGACGTGGAGGTTCCAGTAATCGGGATAGGCATAGCGGTGGAGATAGGATCCGAGCACCGCCTGCGGTTCGTCATATTCGGTGACGCGGGTGGCCTGAAAGCCGCCTTCCAGCCCGGTCCACGCATGCAGCCCGACGAAATTGACGTAGTTCGTGCCGAGCAACAGCAGCTGCGCCATGATCGCGTTGTTATCGTCCTTGGCCGACAGGTGGCAGTCGCTGCACGTCTTGGTCTCGGTCTTCCTCACCGTGTGCGGGAAGTGCGGCGCGAAGGCCTGGGATGAAAAGCCAATGGAACTGATCGGCGGCTGCTGCACATAAATGCGTTCGCGGTTGATGTTGGTCGAGGACAGCACCAGCGCCGAGGACGACCGCACCGGGGCGGTCTGATTGCCCTTGGTGGTCTGGTGCTTGCCCAGCTGGAACATCTCGTCACGCGCGACCTGCGGGTTGTAGGTGGCGAAATTGCGCGTTTCGCCGCCTTCGTAGCGGTGGCTCTTGGTCTTCCAGTTCGCCTCGATCGGCAGGTGGCATCCGCCGCAGCTGGTCGTCCACGAAAGGTGGCAGGTGAAGCACGCCATCTCCGGCTCGCGGTGGGCACGGTCATCGGCGGCGATGCCGGTGCCAAATTCGAAATTGCCGGTTTCCGCGCCGTAGCGGCTGACCAGCTTGGCCCGCGCCGCCTTGGCGTTGAAGACGGGAGTTTCGGGATCGACCGAATCCTTGACCAGGCTGACCTCCCATTCGAGGCTGGGATCGACGATCGAGCGCTGGATCAGCTTGCGGCGGCCATCATCGCCTTCGGTCCATTCGAACCGGCGCTGCCCATCGGGGTTGCGCAGCAGGGCCATGTTGTGGCCTTCGGGCGGGGCAGCGGGGCCGCTGGTCTTGAGCGTCGGATAGGCATCGGGCGTGCCGTGGCAATCCTTGCAGCCGATCTCGATTGCGTTGGCGACTTCGCCATAGATCAGCCCGTTGCCGTGGCTGTCCTGCTCGTAATGGCAATCGGCGCATTGCATTCCGACTTCGGCGTGGATGCTCATCATGTGCACCGCCTTGCCGGGATTCGTGCCGGGTTCGACGAACTTGCCTTCGCCTTCCTTGCGCCATTTTTCCGGATCGTCGGGATCGACGATCTTGCCGTCGGCATCGAGCAGATTGCCTTCGCGGTCGCGTTTGAACACTGCGCGGAAATTCCAGCCGTGGCCGTGGTAATCGGCGAACTGGGTGTCTTTCAGCGTCGGGTTGAGATCATAGACGTTGCGCAGGAAATCGAGGTCGCCCCACTTGCCGCGCACAGCCGCGGCTTCGGGATTGCGGTCGTTGATGGCGCGCACTTCCTCGGCGGTGGGGTATTTCTGCTCCTTCGGCCACATCGCGGGGGCATCGGATTCGTAGTCCCACATGGTGTAGCCGAGGTAGGAATTCAGGAAGATATTGGGCTGGTGCATGTGGCAGTTCATGCACTGCGCGGTCGGGATCGCGCGGGTGAAGACGTGCTGCAGCGGGTGGCCCTTTTCCTTGACCTTGCCGTCGATAGTGAGCGCGCCATCGGCGTCTTTGTCTGCGCTACCGCTTCGCTGCTTGAGCGCATCGGCGTGATCATCGTCCTTGTGACCCGGCTGCTTCACCGCGCCATGTTTTGCATCCTCATAACCCGCCGCGTGTTCCAGCTTGCCTGCGATGGTCGGATCGCTGGTGATCGTCTGCCCGTCGCGGCCATATTGCGCATAGATCAGCGAATGACGCGGTTCTCGGTCATTGGCATAGACCACGTGGCAACTGGCGCAGCCCGAATGGCGATAATCGCCCGGCTGATCGTTGGTGCCCATGAACCACGTGAAGGGATCATTGAGCCGGGTCTTGTGGATATTGAGCGCCGGGATCGCCACCCGCAGGCCGGTGCCGGGGCCGCGATTGGATTGCTTCAGATCGGGCCGACCCGGCTCCTCCAGCCGCTGGATCTGGCCGGTCGGATTGGGGATCGCAATTTCGGGAAACTGCGAATTGATCGTGCGCCCGCCGCGTTCGAACACGCGGAACACGTCGCCCGGCGGGATCACATGCCACGTCGGCAGTGGATACATCTCGGCAATCACGCCGCGCGCGATCTGTTCTGGCGAGAGCTTGCCCCCCGGTCCCGCACCGGGCGAGGTGATCTTCGCCGGTTCGCCCTTGCGCGTATAGGCCTCGCCCAGCAGGTAGTTCTTGAACGGCAGGATCCCGTTATTGTAACTCGCCCCGCCCCAAAGCATCGCGCCGGTCGCCATGATCGATCGTTCCGCCGCCTCGATCGCACCCATGTGGCACGCCCCGCAGGCATCGCGGGCGACGCGGTAATCGGACGGGTTCACGAATTTGACGAACTCGGGCGCTTCCTTGTTGAGCAGCGAATAGGACCGCTTGGGATTGGCCGAGGACGGAAAATGCCAGCTGTCGGGGTATTTCGGCAGAACATGCGCCCGGTCGCGCGCGGCGACGTAATCGGGGCTGTCGTGCAGCAATTCCGAATTGCCGCGCACGCCCGCATTGCCACCGTGGCAATCGGTGCAGCCCAGCCGCACCGCAGGCGTCAGGTGCATGGTCGGCGCGTCGGTCTTCACATGGCAGGTGTTGCAGCCTTCGGACTTGGCATTCATCTCCGCAACAGACTGGCGTGCGGGCGCGGGCGGTGCGAACACCGCGCTGTAATCGCGCTTGACCGGCTTTTCCTTGTCCGCCGCCATCGGCTCGCCTGCAAACAGGACAATGCCGAGCACCAGCGCCGACAGCAGCAGCGCAAGGTGACGGGCGAAAAGGCGGCCGGATTTCAGCATCAGTAGGTCAGCACCACGTTGGCGAGGATGGAGTGGAATTTCTGCTCCCCGCCCAGATTGTCGAACAGGTTGCGGAAGCCGTCACCGGCCACCAGCGTTGCGGCGGACAGGCGGACGACGATGTTCTGCGTCGCTTTGGGCCGCCAGATCGCCGCCGCCGACAGATCGAATCCGATCTCGCGCGGGATCGAGCCTTCGTTGCGCAGCACCTGCAATGTCGCGGTATTCTCGAACCACAGGTGGTTGGCGTTGGCGGACAGGCGAAACTCCGGCGACAGGTCGAAATCCGCGCCCACGCCCGCCAGCAGCAGGCCGGGGTTGTTGAAGTTGCTCTGCCCCTGCTCTTTCGAGGAACGCAGCGAATTGAGGATGCCGTTGCGCCCGTTCACCGCAATCGCTCGGCCCCCGCCTGCGAAGGGAATGGTCTGGCGAATCCAGTAGGATGTATCTGCGCCTGCAAAGATCGGGTTTTCGAAAATCGCGTCGAACCCGCCTTCGGTATCGTCATAGGGATCGCTGTCCCCGCTGGCATAGGCCGCCGACAGGCGGAAGCGCATCCAGTCGCGATCATAGCTCGCCTCGACCGCCGCGAACTGCGCGTTGATGTCTGCCGGACGATCGGTGAAGAAGCTGTTGCGGTCTTCCCCCAGCGCCCAGTAGAAACTGCCCGTCAGGTTCACGCGGCCAATGCGGCCATCCATGTTGTAGCCGAGATAGACGACATCATACTCACGCCCCCGCAGCGTGCCGAGCAGCGCCGGGCGCACCGGGAAACCGTTGGTGTCGATCTGGATGTCGTCAGCCTCGCGGTTCATGTTGTAGACCACGGTGAACTGGCTGGTCAGCGCCGGGATCAGGAAGTCCTGCCGATACGCATTGGCGACGAACACGAAATCGTCGCGCGGGCTCCGCAGGATCGCGTTGAGGCCGCTGTTGGTGTCCTTCTCCAGCCGCCAGAACGCGCCTAGGTTGAACTGGAAGCGATTGTTGTCGCGCGATCCGAACAGGCGCACGCCCAATTGCTGATCGTTGAACAGGAATCCGCGGAAATCCGACTGGAACGGCTGGATGCCCGCGCGGATCGAAATGAAATCGAACCGGTCATTATCGAACTGGCTGAAGTGGTAATCGACGAAAGCTTCCTGCACGCCGAGGAACTGGTCGAGCCGGTGGCTTTCGCGCGAAGGTTCCACAAACAGCACGCGGCGTTCGGGCACGTCGACGTAATTGACGTTGTAGGCCAGCGTCACGCGGTATTCGACCGTCGGCGGCTTGAAGGTGGTCGATCCTTTCAGCAGCGCGAAACCGGCAATGAACGTCTGGCTAAGCACCTGACTGAAATCATTGCCGAACACATCGAGCCGGTCGGGGTCTTCGGTGGTCTGCACGCCGACGGGAATCGGGAAGGTGCGCGGTTCGTACACGCTGTCGCTGATCAGATTGGCGACGAAAAACCAGTCATCGCCGGTGATCGGCAACCACGGCACCTTGTCCGGATTGATCGGCCGGTCGCCCTTGTAGGTGTTCTGGTTATAGGGATCGAGCAGGTTCTCCTTCACCAGACCCAGGCTTTCGATCAGTCGCCAGCGATCCGGGATCGGCAGTTGATCGGTAGGGAAGGCTTCGGGCGGCGGCGAACGGATTGCGCCTTCGTTATCCTGCTCGATCCGATCGGGCAGCGGGGCGGTGTAGCCGGGCCGCTCACGCCCTTCGATGATATCGGGATCGACTGGCGGGATGTCCTGCTCCCACTCGGCAGGCGGCGGCGGCGCATCTTCGCCCGGCGGTGCTGCCTGCACCATCAGCGCGGCGGGGATGGCCAGCCACATCCCCATTACAGCCCCTCACACACGTTCTGGGCCGCGCTGTCGAGGAACGGCGCGAAGGGGCAGTTGACGTAGCGCAGCCGCACCTGCCGGCTGCCGACCTGCACCACGATGCGGTCGGCGCGGATGGCCGCGGGCGCATTGCCGAACCCGCCGACGCGCTGTCCTGCGTTGTGCAAGCCGAGAAAGCTGATCATGTCGTCCTGATCGATCCCGTCGCCCGACACGCCGATCCCGCCGACCAGCACATTGCCGCGATAGATCGGGACCGAGCCGGGGAAAATCTGGATGCCATTGGCCAGTCGCGAATTCCCGCCAGCGATTGGCGGCAATCCAGTGCATCCGCGCGGAGCATCGGTGGCGCTCGCGCCGGTCACGAAACCGAGATGCTGCGCCAGATCGCCGAGCACCAGCGCGCTCTGAAGGCCCGTCGAGAACGGATTGAACTGCGCAATCGGGCGCGACAGCGGGCCGTGCGGCTGGCCGATCTCGCCATCGGGGAAATAGGGGCGCGACAGGTTTCCGCCCGAGCGGTCGGCAAAGGCAAACCCGCCGGTCAGCGCATTGGGATCGCCCAGAAAAGCGCGGGTGCGGGCAACGAACTCCGGCACCTCGCCGGGCGCGCTGAGCAATTCGTTGGCGGCAAACGCACCGGAAAAGAAATTCGCGGTGCGCGCCTTCTGCAAGCTGACATCGATCCCGAAGATCGGCGCGTCGGGTGATCGGACGATGCCCAGCACCCGCCCGCGCGTATCGACAAGGCTGATTGAAACCTGTGCGCGGCTGTCGAGCGGCTGGCGGATCTGCGCGCGTGCGCGGCTCATCACGGTGAAGGCTTCTTCAAGGATCGCCTGCGCCTCGGCAACGGTGATCGGCGCGGCGATGTCGCCCGCATCCGTTCCGGCCCGCACAGGGAAGCGGTTCGCCCCTGCGCCGTTGGACAGGACGAAGGCGTCGCGGATCGAAAATTCCGCTGCGGTCGATGGCCGGATGCCCGATGCCTCGCTGCCATAGGCACTGCCTGCGAGCAGGCCTGCGCCGCTGTAGTAGCCCGTCACCGGCACCAAAGCGCCCGCCGTCCCCACAAAGCTCGCGCCTGCGACATTGCCGATCTGCGGATATTCGATGTCGGTATAGCGTAAGGACGTGCCGTCGGCTGTAATGCGGTCGGCGCGGATGCTGACCGGCGCCTCGAACCCGACGGTGCCCGCCAGCGCGATCGCCTCGTCAAGGTCATTGTCGCGGTCGAGCACGTTGGAATCGAGGCCGTAAACCCCGTCGGCAATCACGCCCACGCCGCCGATGACCGCGCCGTTGCGGTAAAGCGGGAACCCGCCCGGATCGGCGGAGAGGCCGAGCGGTGAACGCTTCGGCCCGATCAGCCCCTCACCCGCGCGCGCGGCAAGGTCGCTGCACGGTAATTGGCTGAACTGCACCCCGAACAACGGCCCGCTTTCCAGCCCGGCGGTGGTCGGCGCTGGCGGAAAATGCTCCTGCACGATCATGCTGGCCGTGCGGGAGGAGAAGGCATTGCCGCCGCTTGATAAGTAGGCTCCGGTGATCGCCTTGGCGATGGCCGCGCCCGCGCTGGGGATGGTCAATCCCTGCACGTCGATATCATCGCCATTGGGCGCGCCGGGAATGACCGCAGTGGGTGCAGCGCCGGGCAAGGCGAACACGGCAAGGACATTGCCGACCCGGTCGGTGACAGCGATGGTCGCTGCCGTATTCCGGCTGCGCGCCTCGGCTGCGGCCTGTGCGATCACCGTGCCGACATCGGCGGCAGACAGGCTTTCGGCCGGCGGGATTGAATAGACCTGTCCGCTAGGCGGAGGTGGGGGCGGCGGCGGCGGCCCGCCTCCGGTTGCGCCGCCATTGCTGGGCGGACTGTCCCCGCCCCCGCATGACGCAAGCAGCAGCGCGCCCGCCGCGATCCAACCGGTTTTCGCCCCCCTGCGCATCGCTATTGCAGTCTGCCGATGGCGCCTGCGGCGGATTTGAGCGCGGCGCGGAAATCCGCCGGGCGATAGGCATTGGGCGCGTCCACTGCATTGTACGCGCGGGCGATGTCCCCGCGGATGCCCGCCGCTGCGCCTGCCGTGACGCGGCCTTCCTTGACCAGAGCGTTCAGCAGCGTGTCGATCCCCATCACCGCCTGCACCGATCCGGCATAGTCGGTGAAGCGCGGCGCGGTCGCCTCGCCCGCGATGATCGCGATGACGCGGAAGGCATCGGCGCTGGCATAGGCGCGGCCCGACAAGGCATCGGACAGCGCCCCGGCCCGCGCCGATAGTGCCTGAGCCGCCGCTCGCGCCTCGCCCGGCCCGGCACCCATCGCCTTGTGGAAATCGCGGCTCGCAGTCCGGAACGCCGCCGCCTCGCCCGGCACCAGCGCACCTGCGGTGGCCGACAGCATGATGATGTTTTCATCATTGAAGGGCGGATTGCCGAACGGGATCGGCCTTGCCGGATTGGTTTCGAACGTCAGCTTGCGCTGCGGGCCGTCGGTAATGGTGCGGTGGCACGAATGGCAGTCGTAGAAATAGAACTGCGGGAAGGCGCCTTCCATCGCGAATTTCGGCTGCGCGAACAATCCTGTTGAGCGGCGCACCGCCTCGGCCTGACCGACCGCCCAGAACCGCAGCGAACTGGGCGCGCCCTTGCGCGCTGTGTAATCGGCGTCGAGATTGTGGTGCTGCTGCAGCGCGCTGAACAGGTCGAGTTCGAACGAGACGCGCGGATGGCCCGCCGCCATCATCGCATGGGTCACGAACTGGCCGGGCTTGGATGATCCGTAATGGCAATCGAGGCAGACATTCGCCCGCGCCTTGGGATTGTCGAGCGGGATCAGACCCGCTGCCACGTTGGATGCATGGGTGGCGGGAACCGCGTAGTGCTCCGCCAGCCAGCTGCCTCCGGACGCGCCGTGGCAGCTTTCGCACCCGACCCCGTCTGTCAGCGTGAACTTCGCCCCGCGCTGCGCGACCGGTGCAAAGGTCGAATGGCAGCCCAGACACGCGGGCGCCTGCTTGGCATCGCCCAGGCCGAGGCTTGCCGCGATCTGCTGCCCGCGCCGACCGCCCAGTACGGCATAGGCACGGCTATGCGCGCCGCTGGGCGAAGAGGGTTCTTGCCATGTCGCGATTTCATCCTGCCGCACCACTGCGCCGTTGCCTTCGGCACGGCCATGGCAGGTCGATCCGGCGCAACTGGCAACACCTTCGAACGTGGGATTTCCGATCGCGCCCGAAGCGGGGTACAGCGCGGCCAGGCCAGCAACCGCCAGCAGGCGAATGACCTGCGGCCTGCGGAAAAGGCCGAGGATCCGTTTCGCTGTCAATCCCGTCATCTCATCCCCCCCGAGATGCCCTGGCACCAATTCCTGCTAGACCGGTGCAGAGTAGCAATCGATCTCTGAGCGCGCTTGTAGAGCCGCGTCAGGAATCCCGCCACTGCCGACTCCCCGTCGGGCCGCCCGGCCCCTTGTCACAAGCTTGGCAGTGGGATGCAACAGGCAATCCGCGCTTTTCTGCATGCCCTGTCCCGATGCGCCGTGACGCATGCCGGCACGTTGCCTCAGCTCGCAGCTTCGGCGCTTGCCTCCAGCGTGCTTGCCAGTGCCTCCAACTGAACCGAACATCCCTTGGCAATCAAGGCTTCGGCGAGCATGTCGGGCGCGTCATAATCATCGGCAAGCAGCACGAAATTCAGCTCGGCGCTGGTAGTGCCGTCAGGGCCGGTGATCATGTAATGCCCGCCCTCTGTCACCGGCAGACGCGCCGGATCGAGCGCCGCGACGGTAACGGTGTCGTCGAAGGTGACTTCGGCCTGCACAGCGCTCTCGCCGTGGCCGGTGATGCGGTAGGTGGCGGTGCCTTCGGTGCCCGGACGCCACAGCCGCACGGTGGCAAGGTCATACAGGCAGACTGTGCCCGAACGGGTGATGTCGACATACCACAAGCTGGGATTGGTCACGACATCGTCATCGGGCGCCCGCACCGCTCCGGTGCGCACGCGCGTTGCCGCACGCTTGCGAGTCAATGAGGCGAAGCGGTCGGTCGCGACCTGCGGGCGATCACCCACGCGGAATGTGCCCGCGCCCTTGATCACGCGGGTTCCTTCGGACGTAAGCACAGTCACCACGTCGCCCGGCTTCAAGGTGATGCTGGTCGCATCATCCAGCTTCGTGCCGACCGGATACCTGGCCGACGAAGGCCCGGTGGACTTGACCACAACGCCGGCCATTGCCGCCGCCGGCAAAGCCAGTGCCGCGCCGCCCAGTGCCATCGCCGCAAGTGCCTGTTTCATTCTAACCGAGAACATAAGTTCCTCCCTCGTCCATTTCCCGCATCCGCTTTACCAGATTACGTAACGCTGAGTCATCCGGATGACGATCCGCGACATCCTGTGCCAGCCGGATCGCTGCTGCACGGTCGCTGGCAGCCAGCAAACAGGCTTGTGCCAGAGTTTCGCGGTCGGCGCCCGGAAATTCGGGAACCGGCTCGAACAGATCGACGGGCCGCGCACGGCCACGCAACTGCACCCGGCCCATCGGACGCCACCAGTCCAGCCCCGAAGCTTCGGCGAATTCGCGGCTCGCCATCACGCTTGATTCGAGCGCCTTGTTGGCCGCTTCCAGCCGCGCGGCGGTGTTCATCGAATCCCCCAGCGCAGTGTACTGGATGCGGGTCGCCCCGCCGAAATTGCCGATCACCGCCTCTCCGAAATGCAGGCCGACGCGGGTCTTTCCGATTTTCGGCAGGCTAGCATCCATCGCTGCCACCTCGCGGCGGAAGTGCTCGCCCGCCTGCCAGATCGCATAGCCTGCCTTGGCCGCGCGGGTGCCATCATCGGGCCGGGCAATCGGCGCGCCCCAGAACGCCACCACCGCATCGCCCACGAATTTGTCGATCACCCCGCCATGGTCGAGCACCACCTGACTGAGCAGATCGAGATAGCGATTGAGCAGCTTCGCCACCATTTCCGGCGGGATCGCGTGGCTCATCTTGGTGAAGCCTTCCAGATCGCTGAACAGCACGAAGATTTCGCGCTTTTCCCCGCCCAGCGACAGCAATTCGGGCTTGTCGATGATAGCCTGCGCAATGTCGCGCGGGATATACTTGCCGAGCGCGCCGGTGGCGAAATTGCGCTGCACCGCGCCCGAAGCGCGGGCCGCCGCCGTGACCGCGGTGAAGGCGATGATCCAGCCCACCAGCCAACCGACCGCAGGCAGCCCATAGGTATCGACATTGCGCAATTGCAGCAGCGCCGGGATGCCGATGAAGACAAGGATCAGGACGATCAGAAACGGTGCCAGCCGGCGCGCGGGCCATTCGAGCAGCGCGGTCAGCGCCGCGCTCAGCACCACCAGCGCCGCCATCACCCACAGCACCCACGACGGGATCGGGGCGAGTACGCGGTTGTCGAGCATCTGCGCGATGATCTCGGCATGGACCGCGATCCCCGGCGGCACTTCGCCCGTGATCGAGGTGAAGGTCGTCTCGACCCGGTCGTAATCGACGATATCGCCGCCGATCAGGATATATTTGCCCGCGATCTGATCGGCCAGAAACGGCAGCACTTCGGGATCGGCATCGGCAAACAGATCGATCTGGAGCGCGGGAAACAGCGGTGCATCGACGAATTTGGCACGGCGATAATCGATCGAGCCTTCGTATCCGGCAAAATTGCTCGCAGGCTCGCCCGCATCTGTCAGCATTGCCCGGCCCAGCAACGGCGGCAGGTCGGCCACGATTTCGGGCCACACCCGCGTTGCCCCGAAGGTATTGTCGAGCCGGATGCTGGCGGGCCGCGTTCTGGTGCCGGTGAACTGGCCCTGGAATTCTTCCAAATATTGCTGCTGCTCGTAGACGATATCATCCTTGTTGGTGGCAAGGTTGGCATAGGCGAGCGCGACCGGCGTGCGCATCGTGCGCAGCGTCTCGATCAGTTGGTCATCCTCGTCCTGCGGCTGGTCGAACAGAATATCGATCCCGATCGCCTTTGCGCCCATGCCATCGAGATTGCGCAATGTCCGGGCCAGCACGCCGCGATCGAGCGGCGAGCGTTTGCGGGCCTTGATAAGGGTCTGGTCGGTATAGACAACCAACACGACGCGGCTGTCCTGCTCGACCAGATCGGCGGCGTAATAGGCGCGCAGATCGTACAGCGCGCGCTCGGCCTCGCTGGTCAGCGGTGTCGGCTCGGCCCCGTCGGGCAGCACCCAGCTGAAGCGGGCGATGAACAGCGCCGCGCACAGCACCACCAGCGTCGCGGCAAGCTGAACCCCGCCCGCCTCGCGCACGTTGCGCCAGCCGCGTCGCAGCCAGCCGAATGGCGAATTGCCAGGCGTCGGCCGCAGTTTCATCCTCGGGGAATCGCGCCGGTTCAGCGGGCGAGCCTCGCGGCCCCGTCGCCCACCACTGCAAAGGCCGACCAGTAGAACGGATGCGAGGTATCGGCATCGTCCATCAGCGACAATTGCGACGCGCGCAGCGCCTCGGCGGTTTCCCGCCCGCCTTCGGCAAACAGACCGGAGATCAATCGTCCGGTGGCGTTGAAATCATCAGGTACCGGCCAATGGCTCGCCAGAATAGTGCGCCCGCCCGCGCCCACAAAGGCACGCACCAACCCGTCCAGCGCGAAGTCGCCGCCGCTGGTCACACCCGCCTCACGGGTCGCACCGATTGTGGCGCTGCCGGCGGTATCGCAGGCCGAAAGGATCACCAGATCGGCATCGATCCTGAGGCCGAAAATCTCCGCGAAACTGAGCAGACCGTCCGAATCCTCGCCATCGCCGAAGCTGGTCAGCAGCGCGGGGCGCGGCGGACATTCGGGTTGCGGCGCGGTGACGAGCCCGTGGGTGGCGAAATGCAGCACGCGGTATTCGCCAAGGTTGTCGAGATTGCGGATCGCGCTGTCGGTGAATTCATCCTTCGTCAGCACGCGCGATGCGCCGCCGAACCGCTCGGCGGCATCGCGCAGTTCGTCGGCGGGAATCGGATTGGCCCAGATGTTGGGCGACCACTGGCAATTCTCGCCGCCCGCCAGTGCCGAGCGGGTGCGTGCTCCGGCCCCGGCAGTGCCCGGCTCGATCGGCGCATTCTCGCCGAGGCCGAGATAGGGCCGGGTTCCGTTCGAAGGCCGCGCCGCGCGCACGTCGCGGAAGGCAGACGCCCCGACAGAGGTGCTGATCTGAGTCTTCCGGCCCAGCCAAGCCGTGCCGCGGAAATCATATTCGTCGCCATTGCTTCCGGCGAGCCGCGCCTTGTAGGCCGCAACGCTGCCATCATCGGTCACCAGCAGATTGATCGGCAGTTTCAACAGCGCGCCGTCGGGTTCGAACACGATATGCCGCAACTGCGGCAGCCGTTCGGCCACTGGCGCAAACAGGCGCACATACAGTTCCCGCGCGCCTTCGATGTCGAACGGATAGGTCAGCACCTGCCCGCCCTCGGCAATGGCGATGCTCTCGCGGATCCGGCCGACCAGCTTTTCCAGCTCGTCCGGCGTCGCATCGGCGCGCCAGGCCTGCGCACTAGTCGTGGTCGAATAGATCACGAACGCGCTGTCTTCGAGCGTGACGAGCTTCACATAAGCCTCGTCCTCGCCAAGCACCGCCTGCAGATCGGAAAGCGCAAGCGCGCCTTCCGTCACCGCCCGGTAGCGCGGATAGGCAGCGAGTTTCTGAAGCACTTCGGCCTGCTGCACCTGCAACTGCTGCAGGCGTTCCTCATTCTCGGCGATGGCGGCGGTCTGATCGCTTCCGAGTTCCTGGGTGGAGCGCAATTCGATCAGTGAAAGGCGCAGCTGCTCGATCCCGCGGGCGAGATTGGTTGTGGTGCGGAATAATTGCGCCGCTTCGTCGGTGCCGCCGGAAAGCTCGCGCGCCAGCACGGCCTGGGTCTGGGCAAGACCGGGACGCTGGAGCAGCTGGCTTGCGGCGAACAGTTCGGCAGCCGACGCCGCATCTGCCGTGTCGCCAGCAAACAGCAGCGCAAAATAAGGGGCGAGCAGACCGCGCAGCGAGGGGAGCGGGCGGCCTTCCGCATCCGCAACAATGTCGCGGTACAAGGTCAGGGCATCGTCGCGGCGGCCGGCGCGGGCATAAAAGCCCGCGAGTAAGCCCCGCGCGCTGTCATAGGCTGGCGAATTGGGGTAGGTCGCATCCAGCAGGGCAACCGCCCGCTGATGCAACGCCTCGGCATCGGCCGGACGGCCGCTGCGTTCGGCGTTTTCGGCCAGTTCGCCCAGCACTTGCGCTCTCAGCCAGACGATCGACACAACCCGCCCTTCACGCACACTGGCAAGGGTCGCTTCGGCCTGTTCGAGCAATTCGGTCGCCGTCCCTGCCCGGCCCAGCAGCCGCAGTGCGGTTGCCTTGAGATAGGCATGCTGGCCATCCAGCAATTGCGAGCGTTCGAGCGGGGTGAGGCTCAATGAATAGGGCCCGCCGACACGATCGTTCTCGCTCGCGAGCTGACCCGCCAGCGCCGGGCCGATCAGCAGGTTGCGGAGCTCGCCACTATCGCCGAAGTCGGACAGCAAGGGCGCATCGAGCAGCTGCAGCGCCGCTTCGGGCTTGCGCTGGTTGAGCGCATCCATCGCTTCATAATTGCGCAGCAGGCGGGCGAGCACCGGACTGGCGGCGCTATCGGCACGGCTCGCGGCGAACAGGCGCCGGGCCTCGGTGTAATTGCCCAGATTGGATTGCTGCAATCCCTGGTTCAACCGCGCCTCGACAGCGCCCGGACCAGCCAGCGCGGCTGAAGACACGGCGAAAAACTCGGCCGCCTCGGCGAAATTGCCGGCATTGCTGCGGCGATAGGCCTCGACCAGCGCCTGATCCGCGGCAATCGCCTCGGCCTGCTGGCGCGCGAAGGCGAGATCGTCGGTCGCGCTGGTAAGCGGGATTTCGACCGTGCCTGGCATCACCTTGTCGTTCGCCAGCGATGCCAGCCCCAGTTCGAGCGCCTTGGCATAGGCCGACAGTCCGCTCGCCGCGTAGGTGCGTTGTCCGCTGCGTGCGAGCAGCAGTTCGGTGCGGATTATGCTCTGGCTGCTGCCGCAGACCAGCCGCTCGGTAGCGGGCAGGCCGGGCGTATCGACGCTGGCACTATCGGGCTTGCAGGTCGCCTCGGCTCCGGCGAAGCGGGCGGCGGGGGCTTCTGCAGCGCTGCCGCGGATCACCCACAGCGTGCCGACCGGCGCGGCCGCATCGCGGCAGATGACTGAATAGCGCCGGTCGAACAGGCCCGCCCCCGCTTCAGGAGCGAGAATCTGCGCTTCGCACAATCCGTTCGACCCGATCGGGAAGGTATCGCGCAGGCTGAGGCTGGCCTGTCCGGTTGCAGCCCCGGTCTGCGCCGCACCGGGAACCGCCGGCAGAACGGCCGTCCCCAATCCGAGCCACAAAGTGCCGACTGCGCCGGTCACACGCGAGATGAAACGATCGGTCATGCTAGTTCTCCTCCCCGGGCGCGTAGCCGGACGGGGAATAGAGCGACGCATCGCTGCCGCTCGCCACCGGATCATCGAGCAGCGGCTCCTCGGAAATCAGCGGCGATTCGGGCTGCTCGGGGAAATCCATGCCGAATTTGTCGTTCTGTGCGGCCACGGTGTCTCCTGTCGGCTCACCAAAGGTGACCGGATCGACAATCACTGTCGGATTGTTGAGCGGCGGCAGAATCTGCTCCCGCTCCGGCGGCGGCGGCGGCGGAGCGGGGCAGACGCCGGTGTTGATGATGCAATCGTTAAAGGCGCTCGCATCGCCATAGGTGGTCGGGGCCTGCCCGGTGCGGTTGAAGTTCACTTCGCTGAAGAAGTCGTTTCCGGTCACGAACGTCCCGTCATCGCGCAGGCGGCGGCCATAGGCGAACACATCGAGCGGATCGCCAAAATTGATGTCGCTATCGGCCGCGATCGAAAGGCCTCCTGCACCCACCAACAGACCACCCTGCTCGGTGGAAGTGCCGGTGTTCCGGATCAGCAGGAAGCTGCCCGCACCCAGCGAAATTCGGCGGGCGCGCAGGTAGCCGAGCGGATCGTCGCTGCCCGCCACGGCAACCGCCAGCAAGGCGTCGCGCCCGGCAAAGACCGGGGCGGATTGCAATTGCCCGATCATATCGGCATCGGCTGCCCAGATACTGTCGGCACTGAGCGTCAATATCCCTCCGGGCAAGCCATCGGTATCCGTGACGCGGATCCCTCCGGGCGTGACCACTTCAATCCGGCCGCCCGCGTTGATGACGAATTCGTCTGTGGTGGCCGTGTTGAGATAGGAGACCGTTCCCTCGACCCGGATGATGCCCGGCCCCTCCTCTACCGGGAAGATGCGGAACCGCGAAAACCCGTCAGCGATCGAACCGGAGATGGTGAAGTCACGAACAAGAACATCGGGTTGGTCGGGATCGCTGGTGATTACATTGGAACCGACGACAGCGAAATCATTGGCGCTGATCCGTCCGATCTCGGCTGCGGTCAGGGTGAAGCCGATCTCCTCGTTGATTCCACCGATGATCGCGGTGTGATCGCGTTCGAGCGAGGCGAACAGGGCGGAGCGTGCGCCGACCCTTGCGCCGTCGTCGATGTCGATTTCGCGCGCGGTAAGGGTGATATCGTCCCCGCCAAGGCCGATCGCCGCGTCGTTATCGCCGAGAATTTCGATCCGGCCTCGCGCGCGCAGACCGATGATGGTGGTGGAGGCGGGCGCGACCGCGCTGCCGATGATGTTGCCCTGAGACGTGCGAACCTGAATGTCGCCCAGCACGAATGCATCCAGAATGCCGGTAACGTTGATGTCGCCGCCTTCAGCAACCAACAGCGACGGTGCCACACTGGAAATAAGCGTGTCGCCGCTCGCCGAAGCGGACAGGTTGGCCGTGTTCAGGCTCCCCCCGCCGATTTCCACCACAAAGCGCCCCGCGGTATTTCCGTTCGCGTTCTGATTGGCGCCAGATGCATCGGCGGTCAGGATCACGCTATCCGCAGTGACAATTGCATCCCGGTCTGCCGCAATCGCGAAGCGCGCTTCACCCGCAGTCGCCGTGCCGCCGTCCGAGGTTACAGCATCGGTAGCCAGCGAGATCGTGCCTGCCGAAATGTCGGAGAACGGGGGAAAGCTCCCGAACTGATCGCCATCGATGGTGATCTCGGCCGCGCCGCTCTGCGCAACGCCGCCTTGCTGGCCGGTGGTAATCGCGTTGGTGAAACTGAGCGATTCGACCAGCAGTTCGTCAAGGATCAGGGTCGACCGATCCACTCCGAAGACCGAACGCAAGCTGGTCGCGTTGCCGATCTGATCGCCCGCTCCGCCGTACGCGCGCGCGCTCAGAACCAGAGCGCCGTCCGAGTTGGCATCGGGCGAGATCGTCACATCGGAATCCGCGATCCGCAGATCCACCAACTCGGCCTCGTTGCCGATCGCCCCGCCCGCGATGCCGCTGCCGGGCGCGCTTGAGCCGCCGCGCGCCTCGCTCGCAAAAATGTTGCGGCCAAACAGTTCGACGTCCGAGCCCGAGAAGGAGGCGCTCACGCGCGCAGCCTCGACATTGCCGCCGCGCCCCGTCGGGCCGGTGACATTGCCGCCGGTCGACAGCGCCTGCGCGAGGAAATTGCCCGAAGTCACGGTGCTGTTGAAAATCCCGATCAGGATCGCGCCATCGGTTACGTCACCGCCCTGAGTGATGCCGTTGCCGGCGCGCAAATCGATCAAGCCGACAAAGCCGCTTTCGCCCGCGCTGTTGGCGGCGAAATCGATGGTGGAATTATCGGCGAAGAACTGGACCTCGCCGCCCTCGCCGCTCGATGCGAACACGCTTCCACCGGTGGCACCACTGCCGCCGGTCGATGTGTCGGCCCACAACAGATTGCCGACGATGTTGAAGGTGCCGTCGAAAAGGTCGATCGAGCTGAGGCCGGTAAAGGCGGAACCGCCCTCGCCATCGCCCGATCCGTTGCCGCCAAAGCCGCCTGCCCGCCCCTCGGCCAGTTCAGCCGTCAATGTTCCGCCATCGAACACCTGAACGAAGCGCAAGCCGCCGAACCCGTCGCCGCCGCCGATAGTGCGGGTTGCGTTCTGGCTCGATCCGCCCTGACCATAGACCGAAAAACTGGTCCGGCCCATGATGATGGTGCCGCCTTCCATCTCGATTGTGCCGGTACCGCCGAATCCATCGCCGCTCTGACCGCCATCGACATTCGATCCGCCGCCGATGCCATAGGCCAGAAGGCGGTTCGGCCCGATGCTGTCTGGATCATTGACCGGGTCTTGCGGCAGGGCGATCGATCCGCCCGACGAAGCCTGCACCAGAATGGTGCCGCCGATTCCTCTGCCGCCCGCGCCGGTGCCACCGGTGGCGATTGTACCGAGGCCGAGCGCCGCCACGATCCCGCCGCCATTGAGTTCGTCTAGGAAGGTTTCGCTGAAATTGCGCTCGACGATGATCTGGCTGCCGGTACCGGAGCTGCGCAGTTCGGCGGTGCCGCCGATGCCATCGCTGCCCGATTGTGGCGGCGGCTGACCTTCGGTGTCGCCTCGCGTGCCGCTTGCCGTGACCTGCAAGGTGCCGAACCGGACTGTGCTGCCGGCCTGCGCCTCGACAAAGGCAAGTCCGCCCGACCCGGTCCCGCCGGTGGCCCCTGTGCCTGCGACTCCGCCAAGGCCGTGGGCAGTTACCGAGGCATTGCCTTCGAAGGTTCCGCTGCCGGGCGTGCTTTCGGTTACGCCGATATAGGCGGTGCCGCCGGTGCCGTCGCCGCCATCGCCGGTTTGGGAAAATCCGCCAGCACCCTCGGCATTGATGAACACGTCATCGCTGAAGGTTGCAGTGATGCCGTCCAGGGCGACGAACGATTGGCCGCCGATGCCGCTGCCGCCCGGACCGGAGCGGCCGAAGCCGCCGAACCCTTGGGCACCCACGTTAAGCGACCCCATCGTCAGCACACCATTGCCCTGAATGCCGGCGTTGCCGCCCTGTCCATCGGCGCCGACCTCGCCGTCAGCACCAAACCCGCTCGCCGCGACATTGGCGAAATCGGCAATGACCTCACCGGCGCTGACCGTCAGCGCAGCATCCCCGCCGAAACCGTTTCCGCCGGAGCCGATGGGATCGCCGGTCTGCCCGCCATTACCGCCGCCGCCGCCAAAACCGTCGGATTCGACGAAAAGCCCCCCGAAGCTGGCCACCCCGTCGCCGATCGCACCGCTACCGCCGAGCAGCGCCAGTCCGGCCTGCGCCAGACCGCCCGTCCCGATCCCGCCATTGCCGCCCCGGCGAATGCTGAACTGGCTCGGCACGCCATCGCCGCCCCGCCCGCCCCTGCCGGTCGCGTCCACGAATGCTTCGGCGGTGATGTTGAGATTGCCGTTATCGCCGCCAGCCAGCAGGAAAGCGCCGCTGTTGAAGGTCGGATCGGCCTGATTGGGGGTTGCGAAACTCCCGCCGGTGCCGTTGCCGCCGTCACCAGCCTGAAAATCGCTGCTGTCGCCATCGCCGCCGCGCCCGCCCAAGCCGGTTGCGGAAATGAACGCCGCTGCGGCATTGATTGTCGCTGGCGAACTGGGGCCGCCATCGGCCTGCAGGAAGGCGTTGCCGCCGAAGGCGTTGCCGCCGTTCCCGCCCAATCCATCATCGCCATCACCGCCTTCGGCATCGGCATTGGCGAAGACGTTCCCGCCGATGTCGATCAGTCCGGTCAGGACATTGGCGCCTGCAATCCCGGCGGATGCTTCGCCGCCGGCATCCGGCCCATTGCCGCCGACCGCGTTGGCGCTGGCGGAAAAATCGGTACCGATGATGAGGCTGCCATCGCCGGTCACCAATACCCGCGCGGCCCCGCCAAGGGCCGTTCCGCCGGTGCCTTGCTGGGAACTGTCGCCGAAATTCGTGCCGCCAAAGCCTGACGCGCCGATCAGGACGCCGCCATCGATCGTAATCGCGCCCGCCCCGTCGATATCGATCCCGGCGTCGCCCGCATCGGCGAGCGAGCCTATTCCCGACTGGCTCGAACTGCCGCCGAATGCATCGGCGAAGATGTCGACACTGCCCACAACGCCGATCGTGCCGCCGCCCACGATGCTCATCCGCGCCTCGCCGCCGAAAGCGTCGGAGCTTGTCAGAGCGTCACGGCCGAAGGCAATGGCAAGAATGTCGACGTCACCGCCCAGCGTCACCGCGCCGCCCTGCGCTGCGAATACCTGCGCAAGACCGCCCGTCATGGTAGCGCCGTTGCTGAGGAACGATACCTGATTGGTCACTCGCGCATTGGCATTGACTTCGAGATTGCCGAGAATCGAGAGCGTGCCGTCGGTCGAGCCGGCCTGTGCGGTGCCGCCGGTTGCAGTTCCGGCCGTATCGAAGTCGAGCGCCCCGCCGATCGCCTCGGCTGTAACCAGCGCGTTACCATCGATGGTCATGGTTCCGCCGCCGAATGCGTCGATGAAGGCGGTCCCGCCTTGCGCGTTGATCAGGGAGGGGTCCTGCAGGCCCATGTCGACAACGCCGAATGCGCGCGAGGATACCAGCACGTCGCCCGAAATATCGAAGCTCTGGCCATTCGCCGCCGTCAGTTCGGCATTGCGGCGGCCGACCATCAGCAGATTGCCTTCGACCGAACTTGCCGAATTCACCGCAGTCACGCCCACAGTATCGGTGCCGATGGCGAGGATGCTGCTGGTGGAGGCGAAATCCTGCATCAGGATGTTGGCTTCGCCGAGCAGCGGGCCGAACGGTGACGGGGTCTGGCCGAAAACGGCATTGATCCCGTTGCTGATCGTGTCACCCTGAACATCGCGGCCGAACACGTTGTAATTGGCAGAAAGGATGATCTCGCCATTGACGACCCCGGCCTGCTGCGCCGGTTCGAAGCCGAGGTTGCCGCTGAAAAGCATACTGATCGGATCATTCTGCGCGGCCGCGACGCCATAGATCATGTGGTTATCGCCGGCCCCGGTGCTCGATGCCCCGCCGACGGTACCGTTGATGTCCATCACCGTGCCGGTGGCGGCCGTGCCGATCGGGATTTCGATATCGAACAGGCCGTTGGAAACCCGCAGGTTTACCACTTCGCCCGCGACATAGGCGTGGCTGCCGTTGACCAGCGCCGTGCCCGACATCTGCACATCGGCCGCGACCACCGCAAAGAACGCGTTTTCGGGCGAGGCGGTGATCTGCGCGCCCGCATCGATCTGGATGCGCGCGGTCGATCCGGTCGCGCCGGCAAGCTGAAGGGTGCCGTTATTGGTAGCGAAATTCTGAAAGCTGGTGGGATCGGGATCGAGCGTGGTCAGCAACAGGCTGCCGACATCGAAGCTTGCATTGCTGCCGATCAGAATGCCGGTGGGCGAATAGAAGGCGACGAACCCACCCGCCACGGCATTGCCGGAACCATCGAAAATCCGCGACAGGACGCTTCCGTCGATCACTACGATATTGTTGTTGGCCGACGGCAGGATGCGGTTGAGCACCGCGAAATCGGAAACCGAAACGCCCGCCTGGAACAGCGCCGTGTTGCCGGTCGGCAGAAAATCCAGCGCATCCCCGTTGACGTCTTCCGTGGGAGTCCAGTCGATCACGGCGGTCGGTTCGAACACGGTGACAGTGGTCTGGCCAGGAGCCTCGTTGTTGATACTCGCACTGCTCGGGACGAGCACCTCGCCCGTGGCATTGATCCCCTGCGCCTCGGCGCGCTGCGGCAGGCCAAGCGCCAGTGCCAGCGCCATGGCCGAGCTGCCACAGCCGACAAGCAGGCGCGAACGGTTCCGGATCGGACAGGTCATCTCAATATCTCCACGGGAACAGGCGGGCACTCAACGAAAACATGAAGCGCACATCGCCGCGCTCGGTCGCCAGATCGGGCCGTTTCAGCGGAACGGCGATCACCATGTCGCTGCGCAGCCCGCGGCCCCAGTTCAATCGCAACCCGCCCCCGGCCGACCACAGGTGATCGGGGTTGGTCGGGCGGCGGCTGGGATCCTCGTTCCAGACCCAAGCGACATCGGTGAACAGGTAGGGCTGAAACGCCACAGCGTCCGCCCCGTCGGGCACGATCGAACCATAGCGCAGTTCGAATGCGCTCAGGATGCCGCTATCCCCCAGCACCGAACCCGGATCATAACCGCGCCCGATCGAGAAGCTGCCTGCGGCAAGCTCCTCGAAGGCAGGCAGCGGATCACCGGACACCTGCCCGACCGTTTCCAGCGAGAAGGTCAGCAGCGGATCGGGGCGATATTCTACCCCTGCATTGATGCGGGCCAGCAGCGGGGTGGGATCGGCCTCGATCCGGCTGGGCGGGGCAACGCCGCCGATCAGGCAGGCCAGCAGGTTGGGACGGCAATCGGGGCTGGCGGAAAACACATCCAGTCCGCGCCGCGCCTCGATCCCGTATTGCACCCGCAGCTTGGGTTCGAGCGGGCTGTAACCGCCGATGCGCTGGATCGAATCGCGATCCATCCACGCGCCATCGAGCCGGGCGTAGACCATCCGCACCTTGTCTTCGGTGAGCGGGATGGTGTTTACCGACACGTCCTGATCGACGATGTCGAAGCCGACATCGGCAAACAGGCTGTGCGCCCGGCTGCGCACCAGCGGATAGCTGGCGAAGATGCTGGCGAAGACGGTTTCGGATTCGACATCGAAACCGGGGATGCCCAGCGCAGGATCGGTGGTGCTCCACGTGAATTGTCCGCCCAGCCGCAGGCCTTCGCTGCCGACCCGGAAATCATGGCCGATCTGCACCGTCTGCTGTTCGGCGAATTCGAGCGTCGAGAACACCGAAACCGTGGTGCGATCCCCCAGCCCCGTAAGGTCGTAAAGCTCGCCGCGCAGCACACCGCCGAACCGTCCGATCGCCTCCGAGCCGAAGTTCTGGACGTTGAGATCGACCATGCCGCGCTGCCGCAGCACAGCGATTTCGCCCACCAGATCGCCCGGTGCGCCGTCTGCCGCAGGACGCAGCGACAGGCGCACGTCGATCCCCGGAATATCATCGGCAAGCAGCAGGTAACGTTCTGCCGTGTTGGTGTTGAACACATCCGCGCGGGTCAGTTTTTCAAGATAGCCCGCCGCCAGCTTTTCCGAGGGTCCGGCATCGCCGCGCACCCGCACAGACACCAGCCGGCCAAGCACCACGTTGAAATCGGGAACGCCGTCGGCAAGGCTCTGTTCGGGGATTTCGACAGTAGCGAGATAGCCCTGGCGACGCAGCATCGCATTGGCCTCGGCCCGGATGTCGCACAGCACCGAAACCGGCAGCTCGCGGCCCTGATAGGCGCGCCATGCATCGTCGAGCGAGAGGCTCGGCACCCGGTCGAGGCCATTGAACTGCGCCCCTTGCACAGTGAAACGGATATCGGCGAAGTCGGGCCGGTCCAGCGCGCAGGGCGCCCGTTCGAAATCGCCGTCTACGGTGAGAGTGGGCTGCCGTTCGTCGCGCCGCAATTCGGGCGGAACCAGATCGCTGCGGGTCGGGGGCGCGATGCGCACCTGCTGCGCTGCGGCAGGATCGCCAGCCATCAGCCCCGCCAGCGCCAGACCCAGCGCCGGAATGGCGCTCCAGCCGTGCCGGTACATCATCCGCAATCGCAGCCGAGCGGCGCGCGCATCATCCAGCGGACGGCTGGCACGATGGTTGTTCTGAGCGATGGACAATTTTCCCCCCGGACGTTTGTCCCGCAGACGCGGCGATCACCACGCCGGCTGCGGCAAAATATGCGATCTTCGGCAGGATTGGTCGTATGAGGTCGTTTCGCCCCGTGTCCGCCCAAACCCCGTCACCCCCAAGCGACCGGCGCGACCCTACAGCGGCATACAGCAAACACAAGCAGTGCGGGTCCTTTCTCCCGCGAGAAGGGCTACTTTGTCGCATTTACACAAATTGCGCTGGCAAAGGGCCGCGGCGAGCGCCCTCGAAAGGGTCAGCCCCCGGCGGCGAGCATCACCTTCGACGACGCTGCCGAAACCGCGCCTGGCTGAACCGCCAGTGTCGCCGGCCGGGTGACGGTGGGATACGCCTGCTTCAGCACCGCCAGCGCCTCGACGATCCCGTCATGGACGGCCGGGTTCTCCGCCTTGATCGCCGCGGCCGAGCGCGCGAAGGCGGAATCGGCGACCTTGTAGAAGCCGTAACCGTCGAGATAGGGTTCGTATGCATCGCCCCCGGCGCTGGTGCGATACATCGAACTCGCCCGCTCGATCTGGTCCGCAATGATCCCGGCGGCAACAGTGGCATCGCTCGCGCCGGTATCGGGCGCTTTTTGGGCAGCCCCGCGCAAGGCAGCGATGATCGCGTCATAACGCTGGTCGACTTCGGCCGCGCTCTTGCCGTCGATCACCGCGACCGAGGCATCGGTCAGCAGCGGCTTGAAATCCTTGACGCCCAGCTTGGCGAATACCGGGTCCATTTCGACCAGCACCTCGGATGCGGGATGCGCGAACATTTCGGCTGCCGCATCGGTCTTGCCCGCTGCAAAGGCATCGCGCGCGGCGACAACATGGGCTTCGGTGACGGCAAGAGCGCTGCCGTAGACGACCGGGTCGCTGTCCGCGCGGTTGACCGCAACGCCGCCTTCACCCTCGCCGCCCGCACCTTCGCCGCCTTCGCCGCCCTCGCCTTCGCCGCCCGCAGCGCCGGCCTCACCCGGAGCCACCGCCTCGGTTGCGGCACCCTCGCCGCCAGCTTCGCCGCCGCAAGCGGTCAGCAAACCTCCGGCCAGTGCGGTGCCGAGGCCGAGTTGGGTCCAGAGTTTGATCTTGCTGTTCATGGCGCGGTCGATCCCGAGTTTGAGACTTGAATAAGAAAGGCCCCATGAAGGAATTGATAATCATTCGCAAGAGCCATTTTGCACGCTGCCCGCAAGTTCGCCCATCCAGCGCAGCACGACTGCTGATGGTGCTCAACCCCGCCATCAAGTCGTTTGTCGATAGGGCGAATTCGCCCATTTGCTGACGCCCGGTTGTGCATTACAGGCGCTTGCCTGCCCATTCACGGGCGCAACTCAGCAAACCGCTGCGCAGGGGGGCGCGGCAACCTGCAATCACGAGGTGATGCTTTTTCCATGAAGAAATTCCTGCTTGCCGGGGCCAGCGCCCTGATCATTGCCGTGCCGGGCGCAGCTGTTGCCGATGAAGGCATGTGGCTGCCGAGCCAGACCGGCGCGATTGCCGATGAAATGAAGGCCGCCGGGCTCGAACTCGACGCCGCGACCTTGGGCGATCTCCAGCGCCCGCCGCTGACCGCCATCGCATCGCTGGGCGGCTGTTCTGCGGCGTTCCTTTCGCCGCAGGGTCTGGTCGCGACCAACCACCACTGCGTCGCAGGATCGTTGCAGTACAATTCCTCGCCCGAGGCCGATTACCTCACCGACGGCTTTCTGGCCGCGACGCTGGGCGACGAACTCCCCGCCGCGCCGGGCAGCCGGGTCTATGTGATCGAGGATCTGCGCGATGTCTCCGCCGCGATGCTCGAGGGCGCCGACAAGCTTGAGGGCCGCGCGCGTTATGACCGGCTGCAGGCTAACCGCACCGCATTGATCGAGGCTTGCGAGCGGCAGGCCAACCGCCGCTGCGATGTGCGCGCCTATTTCGGCGGGCAGCAATACTGGCTGCAGCAGCAGCTTGAAATCAAGGACGTGCGACTGGTCTACGCGCCAGCAGCAGGCGTCGGCAATTTCGGCGGCGAGAAGGACAACTGGATGTGGCCGCGCCACACCGGTGATTTCGCATTCTACCGCGCCTATGTCGCGCCTGATGGCTCATCTGCGGCCTATGCCGAGGAAAACGTGCCGTTCAAGCCCAAGGCCTGGCTGCCGATTGCCAAGGACGGGGTGAAGGAAGGCGATTTCATCATGGTCGCGGGCTTCCCCGGCACCACCGAGCGCCTGCGTTCGGCCGAGGAAGCGCGCTTCTATTACGAGGAACTCTACCCCTACCAGCAGCAGATGCTGGCCGAGTACGGTGATCTGATCGACGCGCTGACCGCTGGCGATCAGGCCGCGACCATCGCCTATGCCGCAACGCTGCAGGGCGTCGAGAACTACGAGAAGAAGATCGCCGGACAGCTGGCCGGGGCCGATGCCATCTCGCTGATCGAAAAGAAGGCGGCAGAGGAAGCCGCATTCCGCAGCTGGATCGCCGCCGATCCCGCGCGTGCAGCGCAATACGGCCCGGCGCTGGCGGAGCTCGACCGGTTGATCGCCGCGAACAATGCCGAAGCGCTGGCCGATGCCAAGCGCGGGATGCTTGGTCGCGGGCAGTTGTATGGTGCGGCGCGGCAGCTTTACCGCTGGGCCAACGAACAGGCCAAGCCCGATAAGGACCGCGAACCCGGCTATCAGGAACGCGACCGCGCTTTCAGGGCGCAGGCGCTGCAGCGGATCGAGCGGCGCTTCGTGCCCGCCATCGATCAGGCGCTGTGGGAAGACGGCATCGCCGAATACCGCACCCTGCCCGCCGACCAGCGCAACGAAAGCTTCGATGCGTTCATGGAAGGGCGCGATCTCGCCCCGTTCTACGCTGAGACACAGCTGGGCGACACCGCCAAGCGGATGGAATGGATGGACAAATCGGTCGCCGACTTCAGGGCGTCGGACGATCCCTTCATCCAGCTCGCCGTCGCCACCTATGACGAGGCGATGGCCAACGAAGCCGAAGAAAAGGCGCGTTCGGGCGACGTGCAGAAGGGCCGTTCCAAGGTGATGGAAGCCCGCCTCGCCTATGCCGCGTCGCAGGGCAAGACGATGTATCCGGACGCTAACGGCTCGCTGCGCTTTACCTATGGCAAGGTGACGGGCAAGGCGGTCGACGGGCAGATCTGGACGCCGTTCACCACCGCCGAAGGCATCCTTGCCAAGCATACCGGCCGCGGCGAATTCGATGCGCCGGACAAGATGATCGAGCTGATCAAGGCGAAGGAATACGGCGACTACGTTGCGCCGGAACTCGGCACCCTGCCGGTCGATTTCCTCTCCACCGTGGACATCACCAACGGCAATTCCGGCTCGTCGACCCTGAACGCACGCGGCGAATTCGTCGGGCTGGCGTTCGACGGAACGATCGAAGGCGTGGTGTCGGACTGGATGTACAACCCCGCGATCAACCGCACGATCCATGTCGACAGCCGCTTCATGCTGTGGACGATGGACAAGGTCGACGAGGCCGACCGGCTGCTGAAGGAAATGGGCGTGACTCCCGAATAAGCTGGCCCGAATAAGCCAGCCTGATTTGAATAAGTATGCGGCGCGTGGGATTTCCGCGCGCCGCCTGCTAAGACGCTTCCCGGCATAAGCGGGAGAAGAAAATGCACGATCTGGTGGCGGTCGATATCGGCGGTACGCATGCGCGGTTCGCCATCGCCAGTATCGGCGGCGACGGGGCGATCAGCCTCGACGAACTCGAAACGCTGCACACCGCCGATCACGCCAGCTTCCAGACCGCGTGGGAGGCGTTCCGCAGCCGCAAGGGCGGCACCCTGCCCCCCGCCGTCAGCATGGCGATTGCCGGGCCGGTCGGCAGTCCCGGCAACCCCAACCCCGTCATCCGCTTCACCAACAACCCGTGGATCATCCGCCCGGCGCTCATCAACGAGAAGCTGGGGGTGGAACGGTTCACCCTCGTCAATGATTTCGCGGCGGTGGCCCATGCGGTCGCGCGCGCCGACGACAGCCAGTTTCTCGATCTCGCCGGGCCGGACAAGCCGCTGGGCCGCGATGGCACGATCAGCGTGCTCGGCCCCGGCACCGGGCTGGGCGTCGCGCATCTCTGGCGCTCGGGCGGGCAGTATCGCGTGCAGGCGACCGAAGGCGGGCATATCGATTTCGCCCCGCTCGACACGATCGAGGACGCGATCCTTGCCCGCCTGCGCCGCCGCCACAACCGCGTTTCGGTGGAGCGCGTGGTGGCCGGCCCCGGCATCGTCGACATCTATCAGGCGCTCGCCGCGATGGAGCATCGCACCGTGGCCGAATGCGACGCGATCGACATCTGGAACCGCGGCACCAGCGGGGAAGACAGCCTTGCCGCCGCCGCGGTCGACCGGTTCTGCCTGTCGCTTGGCTCGGTCGCGGGAGATATCGCGTTGGCGCAGGGCGGCTTTGCAGGCGTGGTGATCGCTGGCGGGCTGGGCTACCGCATCCGCGACACGCTGCTCGCCTCGGGCTTTGCCGAGCGGTTCAAGGCCAAGGGCCGGTTCGAAAGCCTGATGGCGGGCATCCCGGTCAAGCTGATCGTTCATCCCCAACCCGGCCTGTTCGGCGCAGCCGCCGCGTTTGTCGCCGAGCATTCGCCGGTTCCGGGAGGTAACGCATGAAGACCGTCGCAGCGCTCGAAGCGCGGCTGGGCGAGTTGCACCAGCGCACCCGCGAAACGCCGCTGTTCAACCCGGTGTTCCAGCTCTCGCTCGATCTGTCGCGCGCGCTGGAAGGCGGCGAAATCGACCTCGATGATATTGCCGCGATGGTTGCAGAGCTTGAATGCGACGGACTGATGGCGCGCGCGCACAAGCTGCGCACCCTGCTGGCCAGCCAGGCAGAAACCCCGCTTGCGCTGTCGGGCGAGGACGATGATTTCGAGGCTTTCGCCGCCCGCTGGGCACACCCGCAACTCCACGCCGTGTTCACCGCGCACCCGACCTTCCTGCTGGCGCCCGCGCAGGCGGCAGCAGTGGCGGCAGCGGCGTCGGCCCCGGCGGATGATGGCGAGGCCCTGTGCGCGGCTCCGGCAGAGCGCCAGCCGGTCACGCTCCAGCACGAACACCGCGAAGCCGTGGCGGCGATGGGGCGGGCGCAGGATGCACGCGATGCAGTGGTCGCGCGGCTGCTGGAAGAGGCGCAATCGCGCTGGCCCGCCGAGTGGCAAGCCTTGCGCCCGCTGCCGTTCCGCTTTGCCAGCTGGGTCGGCTATGACATGGACGGGCGCACCGATATTTCCTGGCACACCTCGATCGCGTTCAGGCTGTCGGAAAAGGCCGAGCGGCTGGCGCGCTACACCGCCAGCCTCGCAGCGATCGATGCAGGCCACCCGCAGCTCGAAACGCTGCGCCCGGCCGCTGCCTTCGCCGCAGAGCGCGCCGCCGATTTCGCGGGCGATCTTTCGACCGGCGAGGCGCTGGCCGCTGCCGCCAACCGGCTGACCACGCACAGCCGCGATAACCTGCTCTCGCTCGCCGAGGTGATCGCCGCACTGGAAGCCGACGCGCAAACCGCGCCGCCAGCCCGCGCGGTGCGGCTGCTGACTCTGGTCGCCGCGATGCGCGCCGACGGGCTGGGCATGGGCTGGATCCATTTCCGGGTGAACGCCAAACAGCTCCACAACGCGGTCCGCCGCCGCCTGCCGGAAGGCGAAGTGATCGACCTCGCCAGCAAGGGCGCACTCGCCACCTTGCGGCGGATGGTGGACGAAGCGCGGCCCTTGCGCACCAATTTTGCCGCGCTCGCCACCGAAAGTTCGACCGCGATCCGCCAGTTCATCGCGATGGCGCAGATCATCCGGCACATCGATGCCGATGCGCCGATCCGGATGCTGGTGGCCGAATGCGAACAGCCCGCCACGGTGCTGGCCGCGCTCTATTTCGCCAAGCTTTTCGGCCTGGATGACAAGGTCGATGTCTCCCCGCTGTTCGAGACCGAGACCGCGCTGGAGCACGGCGGGCGGTTCCTCGATGCGCTGCTGGCCGAGCCTGCCTATCGCGATTACGCGCGCAAACGCGGCCGGGTCGCGATCCAGACCGGGTTTTCCGATGCCGGCCGCTTTGTCGGGCAGATCCCTGCGAGCCTCGCGATCGAACGCCTGCAAGGGCGATTGGCCGAGGCGATGGCGGCCAACGGCCTGTCCGATGTCGCCGCGCTGGTGTTCAACACCCATGGCGAAAGTATGGGGCGCGGCGCGCATCCTGCCAGCCTGCAAGACCGGCTCGAATGGCCGCTGTCGCCGTGGGCGCGGCGGCGGTTTGCGCGGGCGGGAATCCGGCTGGAACCCGAGGTCAGCTTTCAGGGCGGCGACGGCTATCTGTTCTTCGCCACCCCCGAACTGGCGCTCGCCACGCTCACCCGCATCGCCGAAGCGCGCCCGGCAGAGGCCGATCTCGCCGCGCCCGCCGATCCGTTCTACCACCGCACCGATATCAGCCTCGATTTCTACCGCGCGATCAAGGATCATCAGGGCGAACATCTCGCCAGCCGCACCTATGCGCGTGCGGTGACCGCGTTCGGGCTGGGCCTGCTCAACCCCACCGGCAGCCGGGTTGCGCGGCGGCAGAGCGACATCAATGCCGACCGCGAGATGAGCCTGCGCCAGATCCGCGCGATCCCGCACAACGCGATCCTCCAGCAACTGGGCTACCCGGTGAACGTGATCGCCGGGGTCGGCAGCGCCGCCGATGCCAACCGCGAGGAAATCGCCGCACTGCTGACCGAATCGGCCCGCGGGCGCCAGATCATGCGCCTGCTGAAAGCCGCCAATGCGGTCGCCAGCATCAAGACGGTGGCGGCGTTCGGTGAGCTGTTCAATTCGGCCTATTGGGCCAGCCGCACCTATCGCGGGACGGAAGATCATCTGGCGGGTGCCTGCGGGAGCCTCGCCGAATATCTGGTCGGCGATGACCGGACGGGCGTGTTCCGCCGCCTCGCCTCGCGCCTCAGAATCGATGCGTTGAAGCTGCACCGGCTGACCGATCTGATCCCCGACGACGCACACGATCCGGCACGCGAACATCTGCGCCGCCGCATCGGGGTGTTGCAATCGCTGCGGCTCACATTGCTGCAGCACATGTTCCTGAAAGTCGTCGCCGTCCCGGCCTTCAGCCGGGCCAACGACATCAGCCGGGGCGACGTGATCGAGATGGTGCTGACCTTGCGGGTGGACGAGGCGCTGGCGCAATTGCGGCGGGCCTTCCCGGTGCGGGTGCGGGGGCCGCGCGACTTCCCGCTCGACGAACCCAGCGACTATCCCGACGGCGGCGAGGAAGGTTACGGCGCGATCGAGCGCGACTTCATTACGCCAATCGCCCGCGCGCACGAATTGAGCCTGCGGATATCGACGGCAATCGCCAACGAATTCGGCGCGCATGGTTGACCAAAGGGACTGAGCCTTATTCTCCCCTCCCTTGAGGGAGGGGAGTTGAAGCATCACCCAGTCCTACCTCGCCGTACTCCCGCGTGCGATCAGCGATACCGGCACCCGGCGGCGCAGCTTGCCGCCGGCATCGTCCAGCACCGCGCCGACCAGCGCCACCCCGGCCGCGGCCGGATCGGGCGCAATGGTGGTCAGCGGCGGGCGGCTGAACCGGCCAGCCACCAGATCATCGAACCCCATCACGCCCACCTGCTGCGGCACTGCCAGATCGGCGGCAGCGAAGGCCTCGATCGCTCCCAGCGCCATCGCATCGCAGGCGGCGAACACCGCGTCGATGTCCCCATGTTCGATCGGGCCGCGTTCGATCAGGCGGCGCGCCGCGCGGCGGCCTTCCTCCTCGCGCGTGGCGGCGTTGACGGTAGGGGCAAGGCACGGCTCCAGCCCCGCCGCGCGCATCGCCTCGGCATAGCCTTCATAGCGTTCGGTGAACTGCACCTGCGGCGTGCCGAGCGCGCCGAGGAAACACGGGCGGCGGTATCCGGCGGCAAGCAGATGTTCGACCGCAAGCCGCCCTGCCGCGCGGTTATCCGACCGCACCCATTCCAGTTCCTCGAACGGCGAGCCCCAATAGGCGACCCTGCGGCTTTCGCTTTCGAGACTGCGGAAATATTCCCATGCTGGCCCGTTGGTGGTGGTGCCGATCACCACCAGCCCATCGGCGCGGCCCTGTTCCTGATAATGGCCGAAGAAATCAGCCTCGCGCGCCTGAAACGAAACCAGCGTTTCGAACCCGCGTTCCGACGCCGCCACGCAGACAGAGCCGAGCAGGGCGTAGGCGAAGGGATTGATGCTGGATGCGCTGTCGCCTTCGCGGCAGATCACCACCACCGCCAGCGTGCCTGTGGAACCCCGGCGCAGCCGCGCGGCGCGTTCATCGACGAAGTAACCGAGCGCCTCGGCCGCTTCCACCACCTTGCGCCGCGTTGCCTCGGCAATGGCGGGCGATCCCGACAGCGCACGGCTGACGGTCGGCTGGCTGACGCCGGCCCGCTCCGCCACATCGAACGATGTCGGCCGCCTGTGTGATCCCCCGCTCATGGGTAATCATCTACGTCCTGTTGATATCTCCGCGCAAGCGCGCCCGTGCATCAGGCGTGCATTCCCCGCGCAATCAATGTGCATTCCTATTCGGACTGGAATCTTGCAAAACAATCGCGCATTGCTGCACAAGCGGCGTCTTGAGAACGTTCGCAATGGGGAGAGAGAGCATGGCGATAGCACCCGGTCTGGCGACCAGCACCGATCCTTTTCCGATCGAGGAAGACGGCCCGCAGGTCGATGCGCCGGGACTGAATTACTTCGTCTTCGCGCTGTTCTTCATCTTCGGCGGGATCACCAGCCTGAACGATGTCATCATCCCCAAGCTCAAAGAGCTGTTCACGCTCAGCTTTTTCGAAGCGAGCCTGGTGCAGTTCTGGTTCTTCATCGCATATGCCGTGGTCGGCGTTCCGGGCGCGCGGCTGGTAAAGAAGCTGGGCTATATGCGCGGCGCGGTGGCCGGACTGCTGGCGATGATGGCGGGGTGCCTGTTGTTTATCCCGGCCAGCCAGACGGCGCTGTTCCCGATGTTCCTGTTCGCCTATTTCATCCTGGCAACCGGTGTGGTGCTGGTACAGATCGTCGCCAATCCGCTGATCAGTGTGCTTGGGCCGGTCAAAACCACGCATAGCCGCCTGACCTTTGCACAGGCGTTCAACTCGCTCGGCACCACGATCTTCCCCTATTTCGGCGCAATCCTGATCCTTGGCAGCATCGCCGGGGTGACTGCCGCCGAATTGTCGGGCGCGGAACTGGCCGCCTATCGCACCGCCGAAAGTCAGGCGATCGTGAACGGCTATCTCGGCCTTGCCGCCGCGCTGGCGGTTGTCGCGGGCGTGGTCTGGCTGTTCCGCAACCGGCTGAAGGGCGAAAAGCACGAACACACCAGCTTGGCCGAAGGGCTTGCGCTGCTGAAGCGCCCGCGCTTCGGCTATGGGGCTGCGTGCATCTTCCTGTATGTCGGCGCCGAAGTCGCGATCGGCAGTTTCATCGTCAATTACCTGATGCAGGCCGAGGTGCTGAACCTGCCCGAACAAAGCGCGGGCAAGCTGATCTCGCTCTACTGGGGCGGCGCATTGGTGGGCCGCTTCATCGGATCGGCAGTGCTCCGCATGGTCAGCCCCGGCCTGCTGCTCGCCACCGTCGCGGCTGGCGCGATCACGCTGATTGCGATCTCGGCCAATTCCACCGGCACCGTCGCGGGCTATTCGCTGCTGGCCGTGGGCCTGATGAACGCGATCATGTTCCCGACCATCTTCAGCTTGGCCTGCGAAAAGCTCGGCCCGCGTGCGGCGGACGGATCGGGGATCATCAACGTGGCGATCTGCGGCGGGGCGGTGGTGCCGGTGCTGTATGGCGCGCTCGCCGACGCGACCAGCCTGGCGTTTGCGCTGGTGCTGCCAGCGGCGTGCTATGCCATTATCGCCGGGTTCGGGATCTTCGCCAGAAAGCCTGCGTGACGCCCGAAGGGCTTGAATAAGTATGCGCCGGGGTGGCAGGCTTGCGCGTGCGCGACTAGGTAGAGCGCACGCCAAGAAGGGGCCCCCTGCATGAGCTTCACCGCTGACCGCCTGCTGCTGTTCGGAGCCACCGGCGATCTTGCCCAGCGGATGCTGTTGCCCAGCCTGTTCGCGCTCGACGCCGACGGGCTGCTCGCGCCCGATCTGAAGATCATCGGCACCGCCCGCAGCGAGATGACCGACAGCGAATATCGCAACTTCGCGCGCGCGGCGCTGGAGAAGTACCTGCCCGCGGACCGGCGCGGGCGGATGGCCGAGTTCATGAACCGCCTCAGCTACCAGCCGCTCGATGCGACCACGCTCGAAGGCTATGACGCTCTGGCCGAGAAGGTCGGCACGCCGGAGCGCGGCCTCGCGATCTTCCTCTCGACCGCGCCCAGCCTGTTCGGCCCGACGATCAAGGGGCTGCAATCGGCGGGGCTGACGGGTGAGACGGTGCGCATGTGCCTCGAAAAGCCGCTCGGCACCGATCTTGCCTCAAGCTGCGAGATCAACGACGCGGTGGCGGGCGCTTTTCCCGAACACCGCATCTTCCGGATCGACCACTATCTGGGCAAGGAGACGGTGCAGAACCTGCTGGCGCTGCGGTTCGCCAACATCATGTTCGAACCGCTGTGGAATGCGGCGCATATCGACCACGTGCAGATCACCGTCGCCGAGACCGTCGGCCTCGAAGGACGCGTCGCGTTCTACGATGATGCGGGCGCGATCCGCGACATGGTGCAGAACCACATGCTGCAACTGCTCGCGCTGGTCGCGATGGAGCCGCCTGCGCATTTCGATGCGACCGCCGTGCGCGACGAGAAGGTCAAGGTACTGCGCGCACTGCGACCGGTCGTCGCGGGCGAAACCGTCACCGGGCAGTACCGCGCCGGCGCAATCGGCGGGCAGGCCGTGCCAGGCTATGATGATGAGTTGGGCAAGGACAGCGACACCGAAACCTTCGTCGCGATCAAGGCGCATGTCGATAACTGGCGCTGGAAGGGCGTGCCGTTCTATCTCAGAACCGGCAAGCGCCTGCCCAAACGCGTGACCGAGATCATCATCCAGTTCCGCTGCGTGCCGCACAGCATCTTCGCCGGAAAAGGCGCGACGATGCAGCCCAACCGGCTCGTCATCGGCATCCAGCCCGAAGAAAACATCACCCTTTCGCTGATGGCGAAAGTGCCGGGGCTGGACCGCGAAGGCATCCGCCTGCGCTCCGTGCCGCTCAACATCGCCATGCCCGACGTGTTCAGCGGCGCGGTGCGGCGGATCGCCTATGAGCGGCTGCTGCTTGATCTGGTTGAGGGCGACCAGACCCTGTTTGTGCGACGCGACGAGGTGGAAGCGCAATGGGAATGGGTCGATGCGATCCGCGCGTTGTGGAGCGCCGAAAGCCTGACGCCCCGAACCTACACCGCCGGAAGCTGGGGGCCGAGCGCCGCCATCGCCCTTGCCGAACGCGACGGAGTAACGTGGCATGAGTAATCTTCACGACACCCTGCACCGCGTCTCCCAGCGGGTGATCGAAAATTCGCGCAGCAGCCGCGCCGCCTATCTCGACCTGATCGCCCGCGAAGGCGACAACATGGGCGATCGCAGTGCGGTGTCGTGTTCCAACCTCGCGCACGCCTATGCCGGGATGGAGGAGGACAAGCCCGCGATGGTCGCCGCGCGCGGGCCGAATATCGGCGTCGTCACCGCCTATAACGACATGCTGTCGGCCCACGCGCCCTATTACCGTTATCCCGAGCGGCTGAAGATCTACGCGCGCGAAATCGGCGCCACCGTGCAGGTCGCGGGCGGCACGCCGGCAATGTGCGACGGGGTGACGCAGGGCGAAGTCGGCATGGAACTGTCGCTGTTCAGTCGCGACGTCATCGCGCTCTCCACCGCTGTCGCCATGAGCCACGCGATGTTCGACGGCGCGCTGATGCTCGGCATCTGCGACAAGATCGTGCCGGGTCTGCTGATGGGCAGCTTGCGGTTCGGCCACTTGCCGACGATCTTCGTCCCCGGCGGCCCGATGCCGACCGGCATCCCCAACAAGGAAAAGCAGCGCGTCCGCCAGCTTTACGCCGAGGGCAAGGCAGACCGCGCCGAATTGCTGGCGAGCGAGATGGCAAGTTACCATTCGCCCGGCACCTGCACCTTTTTCGGCACCGCCAATTCCAACCAGATGATGATGGAGATGATGGGGCTGCACATTCCCGGCAGCGCCTTCATCCAGCCGGGAACGAAGCTGCGACAGGCGCTCGACCGCGAGGCGGTGCACCGGGTCGCCGCGATCGGGCGCAAGGGCAATGAATACCGCCCGCTGGGCCATTGCGTCGACGAAAAGGCTATCGTCAACGCAGCGGTCGGCCTGCTGGCGACCGGCGGATCGACCAATCATGCAATCCACCTGCCCGCCATGGCGCGCGCGGCGGGCGTGATCTTCGACTGGGACGACCTGTCGGAGCTGTCCGGCGCGGTGCCACTTATCGCGCAGATCTATCCCAACGGATCGGGCGACGTGAACCAGTTCCACGCAGCGGGCGGCATGGGCTATGTCATTGGCGAGCTGCTCGAAGCGGGGCTGGCGCACCGCGATATCCTCACCGTCGGGCGCGGCGATCTGTCGGATTACGCGCGCGAGCCGGGACTGGATGACGATACGCTGGTGTGGCGCGAAGTCGGCGCGGCGGGCGACGACACGATGCTGCGCCCGGTCAGCGCTCCGTTTCGCGCCGATGGCGGGATGCGGCTGCTCACCGGCAATGTCGGGCGGGCGTGCTTCAAGACATCGGCGGTCGATCCCGAACGCTGGACGGTCGAAGCCCCGGCCCGCGTGTTCGAGGATCAGCCGAGCGTCGCCGCCGCCTTCAAGGCGGGCGAATTAGACCGCGATGTGGTGGTGGTGGTGCGCTTTCAGGGCCCGCGCGCCAACGGGATGCCCGAACTTCACAAGCTGACCCCTGTGCTCGGCGTGTTGCAGGATCGCGGGTTCAAGGTCGCGCTGGTCACCGATGGCCGGATGTCAGGCGCAAGCGGCAAGGTGCCCGCCGCAATCCACTGCACGCCTGAGGCATTGGGTGGCGGCCCGCTCGCCCGGCTGCGCGATGGCGATGTGGTGAAGGTTTGCGCGGTCACCGGCACGCTATCCACCACCGCCGACCTTGAGGCGCGCGATGCTGCGCCCAATCCGCACGAACAGCTGGGCACAGGGCGCGAATTGTTCGGAATGTTCCGCCGCTTCGCCGACGGAGCCGAACAAGGCGCCACCGCAATGCTTGCCACCGGAGGGATGTGACGAATGAGCGCGATTGACCAATTGATGCGCACCGCCCCGGTGATCCCTGTGATCGTGATCGACGATGTCGCCCACGCCATGCCGCTGGCAGAGGCGCTGGTGGCGGGCGGTTTGCGCGTGCTCGAAGTCACGCTGCGCACCCCGGCGGCGCTCGACGCTATCACGGCGATGAAGCAGGTTCCCGGCGCGATTGTCGGCGCGGGCACCGTCACCAACCCACGCGAACTCGACGCGGCGCTGGCGGCGGGGAGCGAATTCATCGTTTCCCCAGGCCTCACCGAACCACTGGGCAAGGCCGCGATTGCAGCGGGCGTGCCGTTCCTGCCGGGCATCGCCAATGCGGGCGACATCATGCGCGGGATGGATCTGGGCCTCGACCGGTTCAAGTTTTTTCCGGCGATGGCTTCGGGCGGATTGCCCGCGCTGAAGGCATTGGCTGCGCCGTTCGGAAACGTCCGGTTCTGCCCCACCGGCGGTATCGGGCCGGACAACGCAGCCGAATGGCTCGCCTTCGACCGGGTCCTGTGCGTCGGCGGCAGCTGGGTCGTCCCCAAGGGCGCACCGGACAAGGTCAAGGTCGAGGCTTTGGCGCGCGAGGCGGCGGCGCTGCGCTAGCGCACTTTCCTACTGTCCGGGCGGCTGACAGGGTCGCGCGGATGACCTGCCATGATCCCCTCGCACTTTTCCGGACGGGTCAGACGGGGCGGCAGGTTTTCGTGTTCAGGACAGTGTCTCATGTGTCTCCTACAGGCGCTCCGCCAAAGCGAATCACCGCCCCACGCGCTTGCACGGAATTCGGCGGACACCTAGTGAACGGCATCCCTCCCCTTCAGGCAGGCTGCTCATGACCACTTGGCGACTTACCGCCGCAATCGACGATATCCGGGAGCCGCTGGCGCACGTTCTGCACGCCGGGGATCTGTTCGCCATCGCCACGCTGGTCGCGGTCGAAGGCTCCGCCCCGCGCGATCCGGGCGCGCAGATGCTGATCACGCCCAGCGAATATTGGGGCTTCCTGTCGGGCGGCTGCATCGAGGCCGACGTCGCCCGCCACGCCCGCGAAGCCATGGCGGCGGGCGCAGCCCGGACGCTGCGCTATGGCGAGGGCAGCCCGTGGATCGACATCAAGCTCGCCTGCGGCAGCGGCATCACCGTTCTGGTCGAGCCGGTGGCCGATGACGATCCGGCAGTCGCGGTGCTGATGCAGGGCCATGCCGCGCGCCGTCCGGTGCGGTGGGAAAGCGGCGGCGAACACCGGCGCGCTGCGATGTGCAGCGATGCGCCCGCCTTCGCGTGGGACGGCCAAACCTATGCCCGATTGTTCGAGCCTGCCGCGCGGCTCGTGCTGATCGGTGAGGACGGGGCTGCGCTCGCCGCAGCGGCCATTGCTGCGCAATCGGGGATCGAGGTGGTGCTGGTCGTCCCCGGCGGTCCCGAAGCGCCGCCCTTCCCCGGCCTGCACTATCACCGCACCGCTCCGGCCCCTGCGCTGGCGGCAATCGGCATCGACCGCTGGACGGCGGTGGCGGTACTCTCGCACGACCGCGAGGATGACGAACGCGGGCTGGCGGCGGCGCTGACGAGCGAGGCCTTCTATGTCGGCGCAATCGGTGCGCGGGCGCGGCTCGATGCGCGGCTTGCCCGGTTGCGCGGGCACGGGGTGAGCGCGGCGGATATCGCGCGGCTGCACGCACCGATCGGGCTTCAGGGCTTCGGCAAGGCTCCGCGCGACATCGCACTGTCGCTGGTGGCCGAGGTCGCGCAGGCGTTCCACGCACGCTCGGCGACCTCGAGGTCTGAAGGGGCATCGATATCGAGCACCGCGCCGACCGCGTCGGTGTCGTAGTAGATCACCGCGTCAGCATGACCCTTGAGCGAACTTGCGGCACCCTGATCGCCTGTCAGCCGCGCCAGATCGGGCAGCGCGGCGGTGGTGAAGGCGACCGGATGGCCGGGCTTGCCCGCCACGCGCGGCCGGGCGGCATAGCCCGCTTGCTCAGCCAGCCCAGCGAGCGCCGGGCACAGATGAACCGGCACCAGCGGCATATCGCCGAGGAACACGAACACACCCTTCGCAGGCTGGCCAAGCGCCGCCAGCCCGCCGCGCAGGGAGGCGGCCATGCCCTCCTCCCAATCCGCAGCCGGCACGATCCGGCAGGTGAGGCCCTGGAGCGCGCCCGCGACGGCTGCGCTGTCGGCGCCGGTGGCGACCACCACCTCGTCGAACCCTGCGGTCAGCACTGCGCCAAGCGTGCGGCGGATCACCGGCACACCGTCAAGCAACGCGAGCAGCTTGCCCCCGCCGAAGCGCCGCCCTGCCCCCGCCGCCAGCACCAGCGCGCTCCAGCCGGGAAGGCTCACGACGCGCAGCCGCTGCTCAGGCCTTGGCCTGCGTCATCAGCGGCAGAGTGCGGATGCGCTTGCCGGTCGCCGCGAACAGCGCGTTGGCGAGCGCGGGCGAGGCGGGCGGCAGGCCGGGTTCGCCGATACCGCCAATCGGTGCATCGCTCTCGATGAAATGGACATCGATCACAGGCGGCGCATCGGCGAGTTTCAACAGGTTGTAATCGTTGAAATTGCTCTCGACCACCGCACCCTTCTCCAGCGTGATCGCCTCACCGATGGCAGAGGAAAGCCCCATGATCAGACCCCCTGCAATCTGCGCTTCGGCATTCACCGGGCTGACCGTGGTGCCGCAATCGACCACCGCCCAGGCCTTGAGCACCTTGGGGCTGCCGTCGTCCTTGACCGTCGCTTCGATCACCTCGGCAACGATGGTGCCGAAGCTCTCGACAATCGCAATCCCGCGCCCGGTGCCTTCGGGCAGCGGCGTGCCCCAGCCGGAGCGGGTCGCCACGGTATCGAGCACCTTCTGGTGGCGCGAACCTTCGGGCAGATGCTTGCGGCGGAACTGGTACGGGTCTTCGCCCGCGGCATGAGCCAGCTCGTCGATAAAGCTCTCGTTGTAGAAGCCGACCTGAGTCGAATTGACCGATCGCCACGGGCCGTCGATCTGGTTCGACTTGTAAGCGAAATGGCGGCGCGATGTCGCGGGCACATCATAGATGAACCCGGCCTCGCTTTCGGAATCCTCGCCCTGCACAAAGTCGCTGCGCCATGCCGCAATGCGGCCGTCGTCGCCGAGCGCAGCGGTCAGCCGGGCCGAGGTTTGCGGACGGTAGGTGCCGTGGCGCACCTCTTCCTCACGGCTCCAGATCAGCTTGACCGGATAGGGCACCTGCATTGCCAGCAGCGCTGCCTGATCGATGATCTCGGTCACGCCGGGGAAACGCCTGCCGAAGCCGCCGCCCATGATCATCGGGTTGAAGATCACGTCGTCCATCTCCAGCCCGGCCGCCTTGGCCGCCCGGTCACGCGCGCCGATCGGGTCCTGCAAGCCGCCCCACAGGTGGAGCTTGCCGTCCTTGAAATGCGCGGTGAGCGCAAACGGCTCCATCATCGCGTGGTGGAGGAACGGCGTCCGGAAATCGGCGGTGATGGCTGCATCGCCCGCCGCCGTCAGCGCGGCATCGACATCGCCCGCACCCGCTTCGGCATCGGGCTTCCCGGCTTCGCGCAGCTTGGCTTGCGCGGCGTAGACCGAGGCGGTCGACATTGCGCTGCTACCGCCATCGGTGAACTTGGGCGACAGCGCCTGCAAGCCCTTGAGCGCCTGCCAATACCCCTTGGCGATGACGATCACCGCGTCATCGAGCGTCACCACCTTCTCCACCCCGGCCACCGCCAGCGCGGGCGCCTGGTCGACCGATTCCAGCTTGCCCCCGCGCACCGGAGCCGCCGCGATGGTCGCCACGCGCATATCCGGAAGCGTGAGATCGATCCCGTACACCGCACTGCCATCCACCTTGGCGGGGATGTCGATCCGGGCCACAGGCTTGCCGATCAGCTTGTAATCCTTGCGCGATTTGAGTGTCGGCGCGCTGTCGAGCGATCGTTCCGCCGCGCCTGCCGCCAATTCGCCGTAACGCAGGCTGCGGCCCGATGCGGCGTGCGTCACCGCGCTGTCGGCCGTGGTCAATTCGCTGGCAGGAACGCCGAGACGATCCGCCGCTTCCTCTATCAGCGCAAGCCGCACCGCCGCGCCGACCACGCGCATTCCGCCCTGTCCGGTAAAGCGCACTGCCGACGAACCGCCGGTGATCTGGATCTTCTGCGAACGCGTCAACATCCCGATCACCGCCGCAGGCAGCGCGTTGATGACGCCGGGATAGCCGGTCATCTCGCCAAGGAAGCTCTGCACCAGCGCGGTGTTGGAAAAGGCGATATCGGACGGCGCCTGCTCGATCTTGAGCTTGCTCCAATCGGCATCGAGCTCGTCCGCCAGCATCTGGCCGAGCGCGGTGTGGGTGCCCTGCCCCATGTCGATATGCGGCGAGAACAGCGTGACGATGTCATCCTCGGCGATCTTCATCCAGCTGAGGAAATTGTGCTCGCCATCGCCGGTGGTCAGCGCCTTGGCGCGGGCCCGCGCGTCGCTGTCTGTCCAGTACAGGCCGAACACGCCGCCGCCCACCAGCAGCGCGCTGCCGACGAGGAAGATGCGGCGCTTCACGCCCTTCTTCTTGACCGGCGTTTCCGGCGCGGGCGCGGCGCCCACTTCGTCGATATTGGGATTGGGGTTGTCGGCCATCATGCCTCTCCCTGCACGGCAGCGGCGGCCGCCTGACCGGTGGCGGCCAGAATCGCCGTGCGGATACGCGGATAGGTGCCGCAGCGGCAGATATTGGTCATCGCCTCGTCGATTTGGGCGTCGGACGGCGTGCCAGTCTGCTCGATCAGCGCAACCGCCGCCATGATCTGGCCGGACTGGCAATATCCGCATTGCGGCACTTGCGCGGCGATCCACGCCTGCTGGACCGCGTGGAGCGTGCCGTCATCGCCCTTCAGCCCTTCGATCGTGGTCACGGTCTTGCCCGCGATGTCACTGACAGGCACGCTGCACGAGCGGGTGATCTGTCCATCGACATGCACCGAACACGCCCCGCAGGCGGCAATGCCGCAGCCGAACTTGGTGCCGGTCAGCGCGAGATCCTCTCGCAGAACCCACAGCAGCGGCGTATCGGCCTCGGCCTCCACGCTCACATCCTTGCCATTGACGGTAAAGCCGATTGCCACGCGCCTGATATCCTTCCCCGGTTTGCCCAGCGGTGAGCTTAGCAGGGCGCGGTGCGCGCGGCCATGGGAAAGACGACGCAGACCGTCAGTGTCAGACGCTGACGCCCAGCAGCGATCCGATGGCAAAGGTGATCCCCATCGCGAACACGCCCCAGCCCAGCACGCGCAGAACAGCCGGAAGCAGCGGCGCTCCGCCTGCACGCGCGCCGATCGCACCCAGCAGCGCCAACGCCGCAACCGCGACTGCCAGGACAGCAGGGACAATGGCCGAAGCCGGAACCACCCACGCAACCAGTACCGGCAGTGCAGCGGCAGCGCTGAAGGTCATGCCCGAGGCAAAAGCGGCTTGCAGCGGCCGCGCTGCGAGTGCGTCCGACAGGCCCAATTCGTCGCGGATATGCGCGGTCAGGGCATCGCGGGCGCTCAGTTCGCGCGCAACCAGCAGCGCCGTGTCGGGGCTGAGTCCCCGTCCCTCGTAAATCGCCGCAAGTTCTGCGAGTTCTTCCTCCGGCATCTTCTTGAGCGCCAGTTTCTCGCGCCGGATATCGGCCTGTTCGGAATCGCGCTGCGAGGAGACCGAGATGAACTCCCCCGCCGCCATCGACATGGCGCCTGCGACCAGCCCCGCCACCCCCGCGATCAGCACCGCACCGGGCGCAGGCCCCGCCGCCGCCACCCCGATGATCAGCGATGCGACCGAGACGATCCCGTCATTGGCCCCCAGCACCGCCGCTCGCAACCAGCCGGTGCGGTGGACGAAATGCGGATCGTCGGGATGCGCGCTTGCCGATGCCATCGGGTCTTTCTCCTGCCGGGCCGAGTGTCGGACGGGCGCGCCGCGAATGCAAGCGTCCGTCCGATCCCGCACGCAAGTTGCTTGACCGAATCCGATACCTTCAATAGCTTCAAGCATTCAAGTCTGCAGAACCTTGCAGGTGTGGGAGGATGTATTGCCAAGCAGGATGATCGTATCCCGCGAACTGGCGGATCTGCTGCGGTTGCTCGCGCACCCTGACAGGCTGCGCCTGATCGAGGAGTTGCGCCTCGGAGAGCAGGATGTGAGCAGCATCGCCGCCGCGCTCGATCTGCCCGCAACCCGCATTTCCCAGCACCTGGCCCCGCTGCGCGCCCACCGGATCGTCGAAGACCGGCGCGAGGGGCGCAATCATTTCTACCGCCTGACCCATCCCGGCATTGCCGCCTGGATCGTCGAGGCGCTCGATTTTGTCGATGTCCGCAACCGCTTTGGTGAAGGCTCGCACATTGATCATGTGCGCGAGCTGTGGACGGCTGACGCCCCCGAGACTTCCAGCTGAGAGGACTACCCGAATGTCGAATTTTGCCCTTGGTGTCATCAAGTTCCAGCGCGAGGTTTTCCCGGAAAAGCAGGCGCTGTTCGAGCGTCTGAGCACCGGTCAAAGCCCCGAGGCACTGTTCATCACCTGCTCGGACAGCCGCATCGAAACCGCGATGCTGACCCAGACCGATCCGGGCGAGCTGTTCATCCTGCGCAATGCCGGCAACATCGTGCCGCCGCACACCAAGCAGACCGGCGGCGTGACTGCATCGATCGAATTCGCCATCGGCGCGCTCCAGATCCCGCACATCGTGATTTGCGGCCACACCGAATGCGGCGCGATGAAGGGCGCGATGAACCCCGCCGGCCTGACCAACCTGCCGCACGTGCGCGAATGGCTTGGATTTGCGCAGGGCGCGGTCGACATTACCGAGGCGCTGGGTGCCGGGTTGGATGCGGATACCAAGATGCGGATGCTGCTGGAACAGAATGTCATCCTGCAGCTGCAGCACCTCAGAACCCACCCCACCGTGGCGGTGGCGCTCGCGCAGAAATCGGTCAAGCTGCACGGCTGGGTCTATGACATCAAGACGGGCGAAGTCTCCGCCTTTGACGAGGCTAGCGGCACCTGGGTTCCGGTCGAGGAACGTTATGCCAGCGAAGTCGCCTCCGCCATGGTCGCCAATCACGCCTGCTGACCCGATCCCGCCTGCCGAAAACGCCGTGCACACCTCCCCTCTCTTCCGCGCCGGAGCACTTTCACGATGAAGCCGAATGCCACTGACCTGAGCTCTGCCGTCGTCGGGAGGGATTTCCTCGCCTCTATCGTGGTGTTTCTCGTTGCCCTGCCGCTGTGCATGGGCATCGCGATCGCCTCGGGCGCGCCGCCTGCGCTGGGCCTGATCACGGGCATCGTCGGTGGTCTGGTGGTGGGCAGCATCGCCGGATCGCCACTGCAGGTCAGTGGGCCGGCAGCGGGCATGGCGGTGCTGGTATACCAGCTGGTGCAGGAACACGGGCTGATCATGCTCGGCGTCGTCGGGCTGATTGCAGGCGCGCTGCAATTGCTCGCCGGGGTGTTCAGGCTCGGCCAGTGGTTCCGGGCGATCTCGCCTTCGGTCATCCACGGGATGCTGGCGGGCATCGGTGTGCTGATCTTCGCGTCGCAATTCCACGTGATGCTGGATGCCGCTCCGCGCTCCAGCGGCCTTGCCAACATCGCCGCCATTCCCGAAGCGATCATCAATGCCATCCCGGTCGATGGATCGGTGCATCACCTTGCAGCGATGGCCGGTTTCATCACCATCCTCACCATCGTCGCGTGGAACAAGTTCAAGCCGAAACGCCTCGCCCTGTTGCCCGGCCCGTTGCTGGGCGTGTTTGTCGGCACGGCCCTCGCCTTCGTCTTCGCGCTGCCGATCACGCTGGTCGAATTGCCGGCCAATCTTACCACGGCGCTGAATATTCCCACTGGCGACGCGCTTGCCGGGTTCCTCGATCCCGACATCATCACGCTCGGCATCGTGTTCGCATTCGTCGCCAGCGCCGAAACGCTGCTATGCGCCACAGCGGTCGACAAGATGCACATCGGCGTGCGCACCAATTACGATAAGGAACTGCGCGCGCAGGGTATCGGCAACCTGATCTGCGGCGCAGTGGGCGCGCTGCCGATGACCGGCGTCATCGTGCGCTCTGCCGCCAATGTCGAAGCTGGCGCAACCACCCGCATTTCCGCGATCCTGCACGGCGCGTGGCTGCTGCTGGCGGTGGCCGCGTTCCCGTTCGTGCTCAACGAAATCCCGACCGCGGTGCTGGCCGCGATCCTCGTCTACACCGGTTACAAGCTGGTGAACGTGGCCCAGATCCGCAAGATCGCCGAATTCGGCAGGCAGGAACTGGCGATCTATTTCGTGACGCTGTTCGGCGTGGTCGCGATCGACCTGCTCACCGGCGTTATCCTCGGCTTCGGTCTGGCGACCCTCAAGCTGGTCTACACTTTCTCGCATCTGGAGATCGAAGTGACCAACACCGCCGAAACCAACCGCACCGATGTGTGGTTGACCGGATCGGCAACCTTCTTCTCGATCCCGCAATTGTCAGGCGCGCTGGAACGGGCACCGCGCGGATCGGAAATGCATATCCATGTCGAGAAGCTCGAATATATCGACCATGCGTGCCTTGAGATGCTCTCCTCGTGGGAGAAGCTGCACCAGAGCACTGGCGGCAGCCTGACGGTCGAATGGAACGAGCTGGTGCAGCGTTACGGACGGCGCTCGCAGGATCCGGGCAAAACATCGATCCCGGGGCTGATGCAGCGGCCTGCCGCCTGATGGGGAAGGTCAGCTGACCGTTTCTGACGCTTCCTTGTGCCATAGCTCTTTCGCCAGCTCGATATCCTTGGCGCTGGCGCGGCCGAGCCGGTGGGCGATGAAATCGATGCCGTCGATCAGCCATCCGGCGAGTTCCGGCTGGCTGAGGCAATAGACCCGCTGCTGCGCCTTGGATTCGGTTTCCACCAATCCCACCGCGCGCAGCACGCCGAGATGCTGCGAGACGCGGGTGGCGGGAATCTCGAGCGTTTCGGCCAGCTCGTTGACGGTCAGATCGCCAGCCTGCAGCTTCAGCAGCAAGCGAATGCGATCCGGGTGAGAAATCTGGCGCAGAACGCCGGCGAGTTCGGTGGCGACAATCTTTCGGCTTGGCACGTTGGGCGCCCTTTCAAAAAGCGGAAGGTGAGAGGTTGGCTGCCACCAGGGTCAGACGCGCGGCATCGCCCGTCGGGACGGTGGGAGGACTTTCGGGCATGGCGCGCCAATGCGGCACAACCCGCTTGCTCGCCGCGCTGCCCGAGCAGACCAGTTGCACGAACTGCGCATCGTCGATTTCGGTGACATAGGGTGCGGGCGAACCGCGCGACGGCGTCACGACCCCGCTGTCGCGCAATTGGGCGCTGGCCCGGTGAAGCCGCAGCGCCGCCGACGTTTTGCCTGCGTGCTGCATGGTCAACGCCAGAGCCTGTGTCATCACCGCCGCATCGAGCGGCAGGCGCCCGCGCGCGTCACTCAACACCTCGCTGGCAACCAGCACCAGACCGCGAGCCCCATGCCACAGCATCGGCCACGGCCCGGCGACGCCGGTCGCCTGCGCCAGCATCGCGAACACGATACTGCGCAGACACGGCGTAACGATCAGCGCATCCCATTGCGGGCGCGGCAACAGCAATCCGGCCAGCGCCTGTTCGACGGCAAGAATTTCCAGCTCGACCCCGTCCCGGGTCAGCGAGCGGCCAGCCATCAACAGCTGTTTTATCGCTGCGTTACGCTGGCTCGCGGGCACGATGATCGCGATCCTGCTGCGGCCCTCTTTCCGGGCGGCGCGGAGCATTGCTTCGACGATGCCAAGACGCGGAAGCGGGGCCGCGCGATCTTCCCCGGGCTCGCAGCGCGCCGGATGAGGCGACATCAGCATCAGATCGAGCGCGCCCACCCGCTGCCCGCTGCCCTGCCCATGATCGAACAGATAGCTCGCGGCCCAGTCGGCGCGCGGCAGATCGGGATTGTCGGCGTTCTGCAGCGCCACCGGAGAGATCGGCTGCCACGGTGCGAACTGCGGTGCGGCGACCGTGCCGGCGGCGGAGCGTGCCCATGCCGCGACCTTTTGCAGGCCCGGTGTCCGGTTCGCCGCTACCGGTTCCACCGCGATATCGAGCCAACCCGTCAGCTGCGCAAAGGCATCGGCCCACGCAGCGTCGGGCGCCAGGACCGGCTCTGCCAACCGTAAGCCGGTGCTGACCAACCGCAGGCCGGATCGGCTGTGCGCCGGGGCCAAAGCGAGGCGATGGCCATGCTCCTGCGCCGCGAATTCCTGCTGGTGATTGGCTGTGTCCATGCTCCGGCCCTTTCGTGTCGGGGTTGCGGAGAGGTATCTAGACCAGCGTCTTCCCTCTGAAAAATTCAATAAATCTTCGAAACCATTCTATTTTGTAGATTGGAAGATATGTCTGCATTGAAGCCGCTGCTGTCAGCACCACAGGTCGCGGCGGCCGAAGCGAGCATGATCGCGCCTGCCACCATCTTGCCGCTTCCATTGGTTTTTCTGGGTTTGGCCACACCCATCGGCGGCGTGCCGCGGCTGACCTCCGAATGCCGACAGGACCGCGGCCTCTGATCGGCGCGAGGGGATCTCCGACGCCGGGAAGCGTGCCCGCAAAAACCTTTGGTTAGCGCGAGGCAACCTCCGGATAGATGAACATACCGAGGAAGGGAGCGACAGATACGGAAGGATAGGACGTCATTGCCACACGCCTGAATTGCGCCGGAAAAGCAGGCGTCAATCAGGTCAAGGGCGACTTCCACCACTCCAGCTTTGCAAAGCAGTCACACCATGCACCAGCCTGATCCATCGCTTGCCCAGACCCTGCAACGTGAAGCGGCCAGCCTCGCCGCGCTGCTCGAGCCCGGCGTGCTCGACACCGCATCCGATCGCGAACGCGATGTCATGGCCCGAGTGGCCGCCGGCCGCTTCGAAAGCGACGCCTCGCGCGTCGCCACCGAAGCCCGCCTCGCGCGGCTGGTCGCCGCGATCGAGGCGTCGGACGATGGCATTGCCATCACCGATGCGGAAGGGCGCTTCATCTTCATGAACCGCGCCCATGCGCTGATGTTCGGATATGACGACGCTGCGCCGCTGATCGGTCAGCCCTGGAGCATCCTTTACGATCCGGTCGAAGGCGAACGGATCAAGGATGAGGCGATGCCCGTCGTCCGGCAGATCGGCCAATGGCGCGGCGAAACCCAGGGGCGCGGACGCGACGCCACCCCGATCGAGCAGGAAGTGGCCCTGTCGCTCTCGCCCGAAGGCGGAATGGTGTGCGTCACCCGCGACATCGGCGAGCGGCGGGCGATGGAGCGCGAAAAGGCGCGGCTGCGCGAACAGCTGATGCTTGCCCAGCGACAGGAAGTGGTGGGCCAGTTGGCGAGCGGCATCGCGCATGACTTCAACAATCTCATCGTCGCAATCTCGGGCACTGCGGAATTGCTGCGCAACATCGAGGACGAACGCGTCCGCCACCACGCGCTGCGCATCCAGTCCGCTGCCTCGACCGCGGCGGGGCTGGTGGAAAAACTGCTGACGGTGAGCCGCCGGGTGCCGGATCCCCGGCTGGTCGATCTGCGCAAGACCGTGTGGGACGTGCGCGATCTGGTCGCGCCCAGCCTGTCCGATCCGCTCCACCGTATCGAGGTTGACGTGCCGTCCGCGCCGCTGATGGCGCGGACCGACGATACCGAACTCAATCAGGTGGTGCTCAACCTCGCGCTCAATGCCCGCGATGCGCTCCAGCCCGGACAGGTTTCGCGCATCAAGCTGGAAGTGATTGCCGATCCCGATTACCTGCCGAACGGCACGCTGACCATCGGTACGCTGCCGCAGGTGCCCTCCGCCGTGATCCGGGTGAGCGATACCGGCTGCGGAATCGCTGCCGAGGACCTGAACCGCGTGTTCGAGCCGTTCTTTACCGACAAGGGCGAGGCCGGAACCGGTCTTGGCCTGGCAGTCGTTGCCGGGATCATCGCCAGCAATAACGGCGCTTTGACGATCCAGAGCTGGCCCGATTGCGGCACGATCTTCGAATTGTGGTGGCCGCTGCAGTCGCAATCGCAGGACGAGACCAGCGCGCCGGGTCTGCTACCGGCTGCGGGCAGTCTGCTGGCGGGCGAAACCTTGCTGGAAATTGATTGCTGAACGCCTCCAGCCTTCAGTCCGCCAAAGCGGTCAGCGCCTCGGGCAGGGTTTGCGCCAGTAATCCGGCGGCGGCGCGGGTTGCTGCGCGATCGGCCTCGTCGGCCACCTCGTAGGTATAGGCCGGGATGCCATAGGCGTCGTGGAACCAGTTCTTCGCCGTACCGCTACCGGGATTGGCATTGCGCGGTTCGATGGAGAAGGAATAGCCCGGAACCTCGGCTTCGCGTGCCTCCAGCCATGCCGCAAGGAACCGCTGCTGCGCCGCGCTCGCCTCGTCCGGCCCCTGCACGTAGAACAGGTTGCTGCGGGTCGAGTGGAAATCCACCATCAGCACCGGTCGCACGCCTGCAGGCAGCGCATCGAGCCACGTCTTGACGCTACGGGTTTCGGGCTGAGTAAATGCCCCCCAGTCGCGGTTCAGATCCTGTGCTCCGCGATTGGCACGCCAGTGACCGCGCGCCACCCCATCGGGATTGAGCATCGGCACGATGAGGAACTGTAAGTCGGCAAAATCCTGCTGTGCTCGCGCGCGTGCTTCCACCAGCGCATCGACGAAGGCCCGCATGGCAATCGCCCCGGTCACTTCGGGGGGATGCTGACGGCCGAGCAGCACCACCAGCCTCGGCGCATCGGCGCGGCCGATCCGGATCGCCTCGATCGGGCGGCCATCATGGGACTGGCCAAGCTGGAAAGGCTGCGCGCCGGCCAACCCGCTCCAGCGTGCCAGATCCGCGCTGGCATCGCCGGGGATGATCCGCTCCTGCGCCGAAACCGATCCTTTGCCTGCGGGCAGTCGCAACACGACACCTTTGCCGTCCGGCGTCGGTTCCGCCGGCAATTCGCGCCATTCGCCGTCGCCCATGGCCAGTTTCGGTGCATAGCGGTGCTGCCCGGCGAGATAGCGCAGGGTCACGGTGATCGGCCCGCCTTCGTCCGCCTCATACCGGAAAGCGTACCACGGGCTCGGATTGATCGGCGGGGCATGCTCCGGCGTTACCAGCAGCGTGAAATCGCGCTCTCCGGTAATCGCACAGGCAGAAGGCGCTGCTCCGGCGAAATCGAAATGAAGGCTGGCGGCGGCGGTGCGGCAATCAGGCGATACCGCCGGTGCTTCGTCGCCCAGCGGTGGTTCTGGGGGCGGCGCATGCGCACCTGCCCCCTTCGCCACAGCCAGCGCCAGCAACGCCGCACATTGCCACCGCGCCGCCCGCATCAGAACGGCTTGCGCAGTTCGACCCGGAATACCCGGCCGCGCGGCGAATGCAGCGAGCTGAGGTAGCCATAGGTATCGTCTGCCAGCGGCGGATCCTTGTCGAACAGGTTGTTGATGCCGAACCGGATCCGTGTGCCATCGAGCGCAGTGTTGTTCTCGATGGTGTAGGCGATCGCGGTGTTGAAGGTCAGGAAGTCTCCGACACGGTAGAAATTGGCGTTCGGATCGTCCGAGATGATCGGGTCATCGCGCGTCACGCTGGTGTTCCATACCTCGCCGACATAGCTGGCGAACAGCGATACGTCGACCGGCCCGGTATCCCAGTTGACCGACCCGCTGAAGCGCCATTCGGGTCGCCCCTCGATCTCGAGCAGTTCGCCCAGCCCCCCAACGACCACTTCAGGCGGCAGAACCCCGGCGGCAATCCCGTCGAGCAGTTCCTCCGCATCAGGTCCGGCCGACTGCACGAAGCTGTCGAGCCGTGCCGCGTTGAAGCGCAGCCGGAACTTGCCGATGCCGAAATCGGGGACGTTGTAGAACAGCCCGAAATCCATGCCCTTGGATGTGCGGCTGTCGAGGTTGAGATAGGGATCGTTGACCAACAGGATCTCGCCAGCCGGGGCCAGGCCGGTTCCGGCGAACAGATCGATCTCCTCCTGCGTCGGATCTGCACGCACCACGTTGGGGTTGCTGCCGCCGGCAAGCCGCCGCAGCAAATCGAGCGCGATCGCGTTGTCATCCCCGAAAGTGCCGACCAGCCCGCGCTGTTTTACGCGCCAGTAATCCGCCGTCAGCGTCAGGCCGGGAATGAAGCGCGGCTCGAGCACGATGCCGAGGTTGATGCTGGTGCTGTCCTCGGGCGCGAGCTGGTCCGATCCCGAACGGAAGCTGATCACGCCCGCACCCGGACACACGCCCAGATCATCGATGATGCCCTTTTCGACCTGCGCCTGACAGATCACGAAATCGTCACGCGTGTTGGAACGGGTGGTGCCTGCGTCATTGACCTGCACCAGGTTCGGCGCGCGGAAGCCCTGAGACCAGGCGCCGCGGAAGGTTACGCCGGGGATCACCGTCCACGATGCTGCCACGCGCGGCACCACAGCGGTTTCGTTGATGTCGGCGAAATGCTCCATCCGGCCTGCAAGCTGCAGGTTGAGCGCTTCGATCAGCGGGATATCCATATCCTCGCTCACCAGCGGCACGAACACTTCGGCAAAGGCTGAATAGACCTGCCGCGCGCCGCTGGTATCGGGCGAGGGGCTGGTTCCGGCAACATCGCTCTCGTTGAACACGCCGGTGACGCTGTCGGTCCAGGTGATGGTGCCGTCAAGCCGCGGATCGCGATCGTCGAAGAACGTCTCGCGCCGCCATTCCACCCCAGCCGCAATCCCGACATCGCCGCCCGGCAGCGCAAACAGGGTGCTGTTGCTGACCTTGAAATCCGCCAGCGCAAGCGTGGTGCCGCCGGTGCGGAAGACGTCGATCAGGAACGGGTCGATCACGCTTTGCGGATTGGGTGTGCAGTCGCCCTCCCCCGGATCGCCGGTCACGCAGCCGCCGTTGAACGGGTTATAGGCATCGGGCGTCGAACGGTTGATCGCCTCCTGCATCAGCGTCAGCGAAACGCGATTGCCTTCGAGATCGGTCAGCTTGGCTTCGGAATAGACGAACCCGGTATCGAAATCCCACGCACCGAAATTGCCGCGCAGACCGGCGACGAGACGATAGGTATCCTTGTCGACATCCACGGTGCGGGGGCCGACATCCACAAAGCGGTAACGCTCCATGATGAGGTCCGCGCCGCCGGCGGCAATGGTGGTGCCCGGCAGGCGATTGGGGTTGGGGGTGCCGTCAGGCAAGGTCACCGCGCCGAAGGGGTTCCAGTACGCGTTGCGCGAAATCCCGACCGGCACTGCGCTGAGGATCGCCGCAGGAGTGATGTTGCGGCTGCTTTCCGAACGGTAATAGGTGCCTTCGAAATAGGCTTCGAGGCTGTTGGTAAACTCGTAGCTGAACAGCGCCGCCGCATTATAGCGGGTCTTTTCGCTGATCAGCGTGGTGCCGAAGGCCCGGTTGTAACGCACATCCGGGGCCGGGGTGGTGCCGTTGCGCGCGCACACACCGCCGCCGAAATCGAGCCTGCAGCCGGTGAAGCTGTCGGGCTGCAGGTAGAAATCGTCATCGCCGATCGGCGTGCGGCTCGATGGCGCCTGAATGTCGAACTGGCCGAATGGACCGAATGTGTTGCGGTTGTTGAACTGCGTATCGCCTTCGAAATCGGTGCCTTCCACCAGCGCCCGGCGATCATCATCGGCGGAATAGGGCCGCGCCGAGGACGGCAGGCCGTTTTCGTGGAAATAGCCGCCATAGACAGTGAAATTGCCGCGCCCGCCGCCGAAGTCGAAGCCGTAGCCGCCATTGAGCTGGGTGCTGTACAGGCTGGTGCCGTCACCGCCGCGCCATTCGCCTTCGATGAAACCGCCCGTGCGATTGCCGCGCAGCACGGTGTTGACCACGCCCGCAACCGCATCCGCGCCGTAAATCGCAGAAGCGCCGTCGCGCAGAACCTCGAGCCGACGGACGCTGCCCGGCGCGATCTCGTTGGCATCGGAACTGACCACCGGCACCAGCAATTCGGTCTGGAAACCGGGGCTCAGCACCATGCGCCGTCCATTGATCAGCACCAGCGTGTTGCCGGTGCCAAGGTCGCGCAGGTTGATCGAGGCGACGTCGCCGCGGGCATTGTTCTGGCTGACGTCGTTCTGTTCGTTGAACGCGACCCCGCCCGCCTGCGGAATGGCGCGGAACAGATCATCGCCCGAAGCGCCGGCAATGTTCTGGATGTCGATCTCGTCGACCACGGTGACCGGCAGAACATCATTGATCTTGGCGCCCTGAATCTGGGTACCGGTGACGATGATCTCGCGCTCGGACCGGGGTGCGTCGGCGGGAATTTCATCCGCAGCGGCAGGCGCGGGGACCACCACCTGAGCGTGAACCGAGGTGGCGGCGATCAGGCTGCCACCGCACATCAGGACAAGCCTGCCCAAAAGCCGTGTCGACATATTCATTCTCCCTGTTTTTCTATAATTTTGAGCGAGCGTGCCCATTGCTCGAACAGCGCAGGCCATTGGCTGATGACCTGACCGGGTTTGCCCAGACCCCAGCCGTGCCCGCCGTCGCGGAACAGATGCAGTTCCGCGCTCGCCCCGGCGGCGACCAGTTTTTCGAACAACAAGATGCCGTGGCCGGGCGGCGTGATCGCATCGTCGGCGGCGGCAAAGATGATGGTGGGCGGCGCGTGCTTGTCCGCATAGGTATCGAGCGACCATGCCGCCTCGTCCTTGACGCTGGCCTTGTCGCCCACGATTTCGCGCCGGGTGCGGGTGGTGTCATAGGGTTTGCGCAAGGTGACGACCGGAAAAAGCAGCACCGCGAAATCTGGCCGCGCGGAAACCTGCTCGTAGGCATCAGCGCCGTCATAGAGCGCGCGGGCGGGTTGAAGCGCGGTGAAGCCCGCCAGATGGCCGCCTGCGGAAAAGCCCATGATGCCGATCCTGGACGGATCGAGCTGGAATTCGGCTGCGCGGCCGCGAATGATCTTCATCGCCCGCTGCGCATCCATGAACGGTGCGGTGGAATCCCAGCCATCATTTGGCAGGCGGTAGATCAGTTCGAACACGGTGAAACCGCGGGCCTGCAGCCATTCGGCGGCGGGCGTGCTTTCCTTCCACAACTGGATCCGGAAATACCCGCCTCCGCCAGCCACCAGCACCGCTGCGCCGTTCGGCACTGCCGGGCGATAGACCCGCATACGCGGCGTCGAGATGTTCGAGACCGCGCCGTAGCCCGCGCCCGGCCCGCCGATCTTCTCCGGTCCGGTGACATTGCCGTTGGCGGGCGGTCGGCCCGGCCACAGCAGGATTTCCTCAGGGGCGGAGTGCGCGGCGGCAAACGGCACCCGCGGCCCCGCTCCGGCGAGCATCGCCAGCAGCGCACCATGCGCCAATAGATGACGGCGCGCGATCATGGGTTTGCCTCCAGCACTTCGGCGATTTTCTCGCTGACAGGGCCGCTGCGTTCGTGACGCTCGATATCCTCTTCGGGCAGCGGCATCGGCGTGCCTGCCATCGCAGCGGCGAGCCGTTCGCGATCGAGCGCATTCTCCCAGCGCGCCACGACGATCGTCGCCACAGCATTGCCGATGAAATTGGTCAGCGCGCGGCATTCGGACATGAAGCGGTCGATCCCGAGGATCAGCGCCATGCCCGCCACCGGCACGCTCGGCACCACGGAAAGCGTTGCGGCAAGGATCACGAAGCCCGCGCCCGTCACGCCCGCCGCACCTTTGGAACTGATCATCGCCACCAGCACCAGCGCCAGCTGTTCGGACAGCGACAGGTCGATCCCCAGCGCCTGCGCGATGAACAGCGCCGCCAACGTCATGTAGATATTGGTGCCGTCGAGATTGAAGGAATAGCCGGTCGGCACCACCATGCCCACGACCGCCTTCTTGCAGCCGGCAATCTCCATCTTCTCCATCAGGCTCGGCAGCGCGGCTTCGGAGGATGACGTGCCCAGCACCAGCAGCAGTTCCTCGCGCAGATAGCGGATCAGCGCGAAGATCGAGAAGCCGGTGAGGTATCCGACCACCCCCAGCACCACCAGCACGAACAGCAGCGACGTGGCGTAGAAGGTGGCAATCAGCGCCGCGAGATTGGCGAGCGAGCCGAGCCCGAATTCGCCGATGGTAAACGCAATCGCGCCGAATGCCCCGATCGGCGCGAACTTCATCAGCATATGGACGAGCTTGAACACCACCTCGCTGAACGAGGACAGCACGTCCATCACCAGATCGCTGTGCGGGCGTGTCGATGCAATCGCCACGCCCGCCAGGATTGCGACCAGCAGCACCTGGAGGATATTTCCTTCCGTAACGGCGCTGAACAGGGTCTCGGGGATGATATTGAGCAGGAAGCCGCTGATCGACTGGCTTTCCGCGGTCTTGGCATAACCTTCGACTGCAGCGGTATCGAGCGTGGCGGGATCGATGTTGAGCCCCTCGCCCGGACGCACCACATTGGCGACGACAAGCCCGATGATCAGCGCCAGCGTGGAGAAGAACAGGAAATAGGCGAACGCCTTGCCCGCGACGCTGCCGACCGCCTTCATGTCGCTCATCCCGGCGATGCCGGTGGCGACGGTAAGGAAGATGACCGGGGCGATGATCATCTTCACCAGCTTGATGAACCCATCGCCCAGCGGCTTGAGCGCGGTGCCGAATTCCGGATAAAGATGCCCGATCAACGCGCCCAGCGCGATAGCCGCCAGCACCTGCACATACAGCTGCCGGTAAAGCGGTTTCTTCGCCGGTGCGGCAATCGCCCCCGGTGTCATGGCTGCCTGCGCGCCCATTATCTGCTGGTTCCCCGGCCTCTGTCTCTCCGGCTTGCATGATCGGGCCGCGACACCACGCTTGCAAGCGAATGGCGTCATGAAAGGAAATGCAGGATATTCAGAAACCTGCCCCGACGAGCCGCGAAAACTGTGCGGAATTCCGCACAAAATTCTTGCTCCCAGTGCGGAAAGGCGCACAAGTGCCACTTCGCGGCACCTTGGGGGCATCATGCAATACAGGTTGGGGCGCTGGCATCTGGTTCCGATCGCCTTGGCTGCGATCGTGCTGCTCGGCGCGCTGGCGATGCTCGGGCTCGATCGGGCGATGCGGGTCAGCGCTTTGGACGAAACCCGCGCTGCCGCGACCAGTCAGGCAGCGATCTTGGCAGCGGGGCTGGAAAGCGAACTCAACAAGTTCAGCCTTGTCCCGCGTGTGCTGGCGGTCGATCCCGAAGTCGCGGCGCTGCTGGCGGGCGACCGTTGGCAGCGCCGGGTGCTCAATCGCCGCCTTGCCGCGCTGGCGCAGCAGACCAATGCAGCGGCGATCTACCTGATGGACGCGCGTGGGCTGACCTTGGCGGCGAGCAACTGGGACAGACCCGACAGCTTCATCGGTTCGAATTACGGCTTCCGCGATTATTTCGCAGGTGCCCGCCGCGATGGCACCGCCAGCGAGTTCGCGCTCGGCACCGTCAGCCGCCGCCCGGGCCTCTACCTTGCCGAGCGGGTCGGCCCGGCGGAAAATCCGCTGGGGGTGGTGGCGGTCAAGGTCGAGTTCGACAGTCTCGAGGCCAAGTGGCGCGATGCCGAGGACGGGGTGTTCGTCACCGACACGGGCGGCATCGTACTGCTCGCCAGCAATCCCGACTGGCGCTTTCGCGCGGCGGAAAACCGCGCTGAAACCGCCGCGCCGCGCGATCCGGCGCGCGATGCGATGCGCTTCGGCGTGGCCCAACCCCGACCGTTCGAACTGCCTGCCACCGGCACAGCCGCCTCCCCCATGCGGATGATCGAGAAAACCCAGCCGATCGCCCCGATCGGATGGGAATTGCACCTGCTTGCCGATCCCGCGCCGCGGCTGCTGGTGGCGACAGCCAACGGGCGGCTGGCAGGGGTGATCGCGATCGCACTTCTCGCACTGGCGGGCGCGGGGGCGGCGGTGTGGCGGCGCCAGCGTCAGGCCCGCGCAGCTGCCCATGTTGCCGAGCAGACCGCGGCATTGCGCGACCAGTTGCAGCAGGCCAACCGGCTGGCGACTTTGGGGCAGATCACAGCCGGGCTCGGCCACGAAATTCGCCAACCACTCGCCGCGATGCGTGTCTATGCCGAAAGCGGCGAACGCCTGCTCGAAGCGGACCGCCACGCCGAGGCGGCGGACAATTTCGGCAAGATCGCGAGCCTTGCGGGCCGGATCGGCGAGATTACCGAGGAACAGCTGCATTTCAGCCGCCGCTCTGCCGAGGAGCCGCGCGACATCACTCTGGCCGAGGTGATCGACGGATCGCGGCTGCTGCTGCGCGACCAGATCCGGCAGAAAGGCATCACCCTTACTCCGCCCGCTGGCGAAGCGGCCGCCGCCAAGGTGCGCGCGCGCCACGTCCAGCTGGAACAGGTGTTGGTCAACCTGCTCCAGAACGCGGTGCAGGCGGCGGGCGAAGGCGGACAGATCATGCTTGCCGTCACTCGCGCGGCGGGCACCCTGCGCCTCAGCGTGACCGACGATGGCCCCGGCGTGCCGGCGGACCTGCGCGACACGCTGTTCCAGCCCTTCGTCACCTCCAAGACCGAAGGCATCGGTCTCGGCCTTGCGATTGCGCGCGACATCATGCGCCAGATCGGCGGTGATCTGGTCCACGAAGACACGGCCAGCGGCGCGCGCTTCACCATGGTCATGCTCGCCGCATGACCGCCGCACCGACCCCCTTGCGGATCGCACTGGTCGAGGATGATCCGCCGCTGCGCGATGCCACCATGCAGGCGCTCAGCCTTGAAGGCGCCGAGGTGGTCGCTTTCCCCGATGCCCGCGCCGCGCTGGGCTGGCTCACCCCCGATTACCCGGGCGTGGTGGTCAGCGATGTGCGAATGCCGGGGATCGACGGGATCGCCTTCTTCGCCCGGTTGCGCGAGGTCGACCCGGAACTGCCGGTGATCCTCACCACCGGGCATGGCGACATCGCGATGGCGGTCGATGCGATGAAGAACGGCGCGGCGGATTTCCTGACCAAGCCCTATTCCTCGGCAGACCTGTTCCGCGCGGTGCGCGCCGCGAGCGAGCGCCGCGCGCTGGCGCTGGAAAACCGCCGCTTGCGCGAGGAAGCGGGACGCAGTGCCGGGCACGCGATCCCCGGCTCGTCGCCCGCTGCACAGCGGCTGCGTTCGGTGATCGAAGGCGTGGCGCGGTCCGAAATTGACGTGGTGCTGACCGGCCCGGCCGGCACCGGCAAAAGCCACGCCGCGCGTCTGATCCACGATTCCAGCGCGCGCCGCACTCGCCCTTTCGTGACGGTCGATGCCGGAATTCTCGCCCACGAAGACGCCGAACTGCTATTGTTTGGGCGCGATCCTGGCAGCGGTTCGTCGCGGGGCGGGCTGTCACGCACCGGGCTGGTCGAGCGCGCCAATGGCGGGACGCTTTTCCTTGACGAGATCGCGGCGGCCGGCCCGGTGCTGACCGCAAGACTGCTGTCGCTGGTCGAGACCCGCACAGTGCTGCCGATCGGCGCAAGCACCGCGCGGCGGCTCAATATCCGCGTCATCATCGCCCGTTTGCCCGATGACGGCTCGCACACCGACCGCGATCCAGTGTGGCACCGGCTGGGCGCGGTTCAGATCGCCTTTCCCGCGCTGGCGGCGCGGCGCGAGGACGTGCCGGAAATCTTCCGCCTGTTCGTCACCCGCCACGCGCGCGAGCTTGATTGCGATGCTCCCACAATCGGAGAGGCGCAGTGGAGCCACGTGCTGTCCCACGACTGGCCGGGCAATCTCCACGAACTGGGCGGCTATGCGCGCGCCTTCGTGCTCGGCCTTGCCGATATCGGCGGCCCCGGCTCCGCCATCGATGGACACCGCCCCCTGCAGCAGATCGTCGCCGATTTCGAGCGTACCGTGCTGGAGGACGCGCTGCGCCAATGCCGGGGCGATATCGCGCAATTGCAGGCGATGCTGCAAACCCCGCGCAAGACGATCTACGATAAGCTGGCGAAATACGACCTCAAACCGTCGCGCTTCCGCTAGCGCGCTATTCCACCGTCACCACGTTATCGTCCGAGTTGCGGTCGATGTAGAAATTATAGGGATCGATCCCGGCGAATAGCGGCTTTTTCGCGGTGGTGATCGTCACCACCTGCTCGCCCGCGCGGACCGGATGACGCTCCATCGACAGCACGTCTGCAGTGTCGAACGCGCCCGCTTCGGGCCGGGCGGTGAACAGGCCGATCTCGATCCGTTCGGCCAGCGTCGCAGGGGTTTCGGTGCCCTTGGCATCGGCATAGAACTTGCCCGCCGTCACCGCGATCCGCGTGGTCCAGCTGCCATCGGCATTGCGCTGCGTGCTCGCCGATTTCGCCTTGAGGTCATAGATCGTGATCTTCTCGAACAGGTCAGTGATCAAGGCCTGATCCTCGGGCGTGGTCGCTTCCTTGCGCAGTTCGGCGATCAGATCGAGGCTGCGCGGATAGGGCGCGCCCTTGAACCTGTACCGCTCGATCAGCCGTGCCAGCGCGCGATTGACCGCGTCCTCGCCCAGCCTGTGCTGGAGCAGATACATAACAAGGCTGCCCTTGCGGTAGTGAATGTGCCCCTGGTTCTCGACCCGGATCAGCGGCTGTTCGCCCAGCACGTCGCCCTTGCGGCCGGCAAGATACTGATCGAGTTCGTATTTCAGGAACCGGCGGATCTTGTCCTGCCCGTACAGCTCCTTCATCACCATCAGCGCGCTGTATTGCGCCAGCGTTTCCGACAGCAGGGTCGATCCCTGCATGTCGCCGCCCACGATCTGGTGCGCCCAATACTGGTGGCCCAGTTCATGCGCGGTGACGTAGGACACGTAGTCGATGCTTTCGGGATCGCGCACGTCGGCGGCAAAGCCGATGCTTTCGGAATAGGGCATGGTGCCCGCAAACGCCTGCGCGAAGCTCTGGTAGCCGGGAAATTCGATGATCCGCGCATATCCGAACTGGTAGGGGCCGAAATTCTCGGTGAAATAGCCGAGCGAGGCCTTCATCGCGGTCAGCATCGCCGGAACGTTCCAGTCGTGGCGGGGATCGTGATAGACCGACAGGCTAACATCGCCGAACCTGTCTTCTGCCACGGCATAGCGCGCCGATTGCACGGAGAAGAAGTTGAGGATCGGCGCCGGGCTTTCGAACACCGCAATGCGGCGACTGCCGAGAACATCGTCGGACACCTTGTTGCCCGGCGCGATCGGCACCTGATCGGCTGCGGTGCTGATGGTGATGCGCGAATTGACCCAGTCGGCGCTGATGTAGTTTTCGTTCTGCGCCGAGGTATCCTCAAGCTTGGCGGTGCGCAGTTCGTCGGGCAGACCCTGCCGCCGCCGCTCGGTGCGGTCCTGCAGCAGGCCCTGGCGGTTCATGCCGATGATCGGAGCGAACACGGCATTGTTCACGAAGGTGCCGTTGTCGACGATATCGGTCGCCGCCGAACCATTGGCAAAGCCGCGCCGCCACACCAGCGATGTGAAATCGAGCCGCGTGGTCGCGCCGGGTGCCAGCGGTGCATCGAATTCGTAGATCCGGTATCCGAATTCGGTGTCATGGCTGGCGAGCTTCGCTCCGGCCACGTCGAGCCGGGTGAATTCCGTCGCGTCGTCACCCTGCCGCACGTGCACTTCGCGGATCGGAGCCTGCGTGTCGTTGCGCAGCAGGTAATGGCCGCGCACGTCCATCCGGCGCTGATCGGGATCGATATCGACGATGAATTCCACGTCGGTGACCACTGGGCGCGGCAGGCTTTCGTATTTGAGGTATTTGCGTTCGTATGCGGCGGTCAATGCCTCACGCTCGTCGGCGGTCTGGTAGTCGTTGAGCACCGTGATGTTGTGATTGATGACAAGGCCCGTGCCGATCATCGTGCCGGCCGCCGCCAGTGCGACCCCGCCCGAGGCGAAGGTAACGCGCCGCCCCATGCCTTTCAGCCGCGGCCACACCGCCACCACCGTGCCGCGCGGCCAGGCCCAGTGCGCGAACACCAGCAGCAACACCCCGAACGCGCCCCAATAGGCCCGCGCCCATAGCCCGCCCAGCCAGAACCCGCCGGTGCCGTTCATGTCGCTCAGCGGTTCGGCCGGACCCGCGCCGAAGGTGTAGAGCATGTTGGAATAGCCGAGGTTCGACAGGAAAATGCGGCTGACGAACCACACCAGAAACAGCCCCCAACCGAGATATTTGTTCGGGCTGAGCACCTGAAAGAACACTGCCAGCACCGCGATCAGCAGCAGATCGACGCTTTGCGGCAGGACGAAAGACACAAGGTACAGGCTGACATCGATGCTCTCGGCCCCCAACAGCAGCTGGTAGACCATGCCTGCCAGCATCCCGGTCAGCGACATCAGCAGCAGCACGGCAAAAATCGCGAGGATCTTGGGCACGAACATCGCCCAGCCCGGCGCCGGAGTGGCATCGACGATCTCGTTGATCTTCACATCACGCTCGCGCCAGACCAGCTCGCCGCCATAGAACACTGCCACGATCAGGCTGAACAGGCTGACGCTGCCGATCACGGTGGCGACGACATTGGCGGTCAGCGGATAGGACGCGGTGCCGTAGGTCGTTTCCGAAAGGGCAAGATTGAGAGCGGTGAGCGCAAGCGCGAGCAGCAGCAGGACGATCAGGCCGGGGCTTTTCAGCACCAGCAAGGTCTCGGCCTTCAGCCTGATCCAGAAACTGCGCAGCGCATGGCCCGCGCCGAAACTGCGGGTAGCGGGGGCAGAAAGGCTGTGCGGGCGCACCGTTTCGGCCTTGGCAGCCTTGGCAGCCTGCTTCGCCAGCCGCTTCTGCCGCCAACGCGACGGCGCACGCTCGGTCATGCTGAAGCGCGACCATGCCAGCCCGAGGAACAGCGCGCTCCACCCCAGCGTCAGCAGCCGGTTGATCAGCAGATTGCCTTCGAGCGGGATCGCCCGCGTGTTCATGTCGGCCGCGGTCCAGTAGCGCGAAACCTCGCCGATCGCGCCCAGCGCCATCGGCTCGAACCGGGCGACGGCATCCTGATATTCCGGCTCGCTCCCCAGGATCGTGCTGGCAGTGAGATAGCCCATCACCAGCACCAGCACTCCGATATAGCTCGCCAGCATCGACCGGGTGATGGTGGCAAGGCTGAACAACAGCGCCGACGACAGGATCAGGTTTGGGATGGCAATGATCAGGAACGGCCAGGCATAGGTGGCAAAGCCGCCCGGCCCCACGGTTTCCGGATCGACCCACGGCATCGCGGAGCCGACCGCAATGCCCAGCGGCACCGCCACATAGCCGAGAATCGCGATGGCCAGCCCGCCAAGGAAACGCCCGGCGAGGAACTGGCTGCGCCCGACCGGGGTGGCGCGGATCATCGGGCCGAAACCGGTCGCATCGTCGCGCACCACCGCATTGGCGACAAACGAGGTGATCACGAACAGATAGAACAGCGCCATAATCCCCAGCGCGGTGGTGACCGCATAGGGCGAATTTTCCTGCACCGAGCCGGGCGTGCCGATGCTGACATTGGCGCTGGCTGACAGGCCGAAGCCAAGCAGGAAGAAGATCGCAACCGAGGCCCAGAACACCGGGTTCTTCAGCTGGTAACGGATCTCGAACGCGGCGAGCGATGCGGTCAGCATGGGGATCGCTCCTCTCAGGCCGCAGCGGCGGCGGCGGGGCGGCGCGTTTCGGCAAGCGTGGTGAAATACACATCCTCAAGCCCGCCGACGACCGGCGTGAAGCCTTCGGGCTGGGTATCGCTGAGCACGTGCACCACGATCGCGCCTGCAAAGAAGCGGTGCGAGATGACCTCGTGGCACTCCTGCATGTCGGCCAGCTGCGTGTGCGGGACGGTGCGTTGCCACACGCGGCCTGCGATCGAGCGGATCAGTTCGCGCGGCGGGCCTTCCAACTGCACCCGCCCTTGTGCCAGCACCGCCATGCGCGGGCACAGATCGGCCACGTCATCGACGATGTGGGTGGACAGGATCACCACCACATTCTCCCCGATGCCGGCCAGCAGGTTCAGGAACCGGTTGCGTTCTTCCGGGTCGAGCCCGGCGGTGGGTTCATCGACGATGATCAGCTGCGGATCGCCGATCAGCGCCTGCGCGATGCCGAAGCGCTGGCGCATCCCGCCTGAAAAGCCCGCAATCGCCTTGCCGCGCACGGCCCACAGGTTGGTCTGGTTCAACAGGTGTTCGACCACCGCGCGCCGCTCGCCCGCGTTGTTCACGCCTTTGAGCACCGCCATGTGATCGAGCATCTGGTAAGCCGAAATGCGCGGATAGACGCCGAAATCCTGCGGCAGATAGCCGAGCGTGCGGCGCAGCCGGTCAGGCTCTGCCAGCACGTCGATATCGCCGAAACGGATGCTGCCCGACGTCGGTGCCTGCAATGTCGCGATGGTGCGCATCAGGGTCGATTTGCCCGCGCCGTTCGGCCCCAGCAGCCCGAACATCCCTTTGGGAATGGACAACGTCACATCGGAAAGCGCGCGCGTGCCATTAGGGTAGACATGGCTGACGCCGTTCAATTCGAGCATGATGATCCCCTGTTCTTGCTAGCCCACACTAGCGCATTGATGCCGAAGGAAAAGCCGCCTTTGCCGGATGATGCACGGGATTGATCGACCGCGGCGGCGTTCGTCGATGGATCATTGCGGTTGGTGCCCGCCGCTCAGCTATCGGGCAGCAGCGCCAGCAACGCGAAGCTCGCCAGCCAGTGTTCGCCCATGTAGTCGCCCGCGACATGCGGCAATGCGGCGGCAAGGTGTTCGCGCCGGCGCTCGCCGAGCAGCCGTTGCGCGACCGGATCGGCCAAACCCGCAGCGCAGCCGCCAAGGCACCATGCGCGGCTGAGATTGAACCCGTCGAGATGGGCGATCTTGCCGTCGCTACGATCCGACACCGTGACCGGACGGCATTCGCGTTCCAGCCAGCCGTTTGCCAGCACCAGCGCATCGAACCATGGCGCGAAGGACAGGTGCGGGCGCACTTCGGCCATCAGCAGCGCGGCGATCAGCACCGGGGAGAGGAATTCGTCGCCCCCCGGCTCCCACCCGCGATAATCGCTGCGCATCCCGAAGGCGCGCTCGGCCCAATCGTCGATCAGCGCCGCCAGCGCGGGGTCGTGTACCAGTGCCCAGCGCCGCGCCAGCACCAGCGCGAAGGCGGTGTTGAAGTGCGTGCCGACCGTGATCGGGTAGGTCAGCACCATCAGATAATCGCGGAGGCGCGCCGCAAACGCCCTTGCCAGCGGTTCGAGCCGATTGGCCCATTCGCGGTCATCGTGCCGCCCTGCCTCAAGGTGGAGGTACAGCAGCCAGCCCCAGCCATAGGGCCGCTCGAACCCGCGCGCGCTGGGCCGGTCGAGATAGGCCAGCTCCACCGCCAGCTTTGCGGGCGTGAAGGTATCCTCGGCCAGCGCGGCGATCTGTGCGGCTTCGGGCGTCGCAGAATATAGCCGCCGCAAGGTGAGCAAAGTCCACCAGCCATGAACGCAGCTGTGCCAGTCGTAACTGCCGAAGAACACCGGATGCGCCGCGCGCGGGGGCCGCACGTCGGCCTCGCTCTCGAACACGTGATCGTCCTTGTAAGGGTAAGGCCGCGCCACGTGGCCGAGCGCGATGCTTGCGAATTTGCGGGCGGTTTCCTCGGTCAGTTCCACAGCAGGAAGGCTCCGACATAGATGATGACGATGTTGCACACGAGCAGCGGGATCGCCGTGCCGACCTGCTGGCGGATTACCGCATTCTGATCCTTCAGTTCGAGCAGCGCGGCAGGCACGATGTTGAAATTGGCCGCCATCGGGGTCAGCAAGGTACCGCAGAACCCCGCCAGCATTCCGACGGCACCGATCACCGCCGGGTTGCCGCCATAGGTTTCGACCAGCAGCGGAATGCCGATCGCCGCCGCCATCACGGGGAAGGCGGCAAAGGCATTGCCCATGATGATCGTGAACAGCGCCATGCCCAGCGCGAACACCACCACCGTCAGGAACACGCTGCCTTGCGGGATAACTCCGCCCGCCAGTCCGCCGATGATATCGCCCACCCCGGCCAGCGCGAACACCGCGCCCAGCGCCGCCAGCATCTGCGGCAGGATCGCCGCCCAGCCGATGGAATCGATCAATCGCCGCCCCTCCTCAGCCGGGGCGAGCAGCGGTGGGCGCAGCCACACCATCGCCGCCGCCAGCGCCAGCAGCACGCCGATGCCGAACAGGATCAGCGTCTCGCGCCGGGGCGCGAACAGGCCGGTGTCGGACAGCGGCGTGTAATTATACAGCAGCGTCCCCGCCACCGCCGTCACCGGCACGATCAGCGCAGGCGCGAACAGGCGGTTGCCGAGCCGGGCGGAGAAGGCGGCGCGTTCTTCAGGCGTGGTGGTGTCCGGCGCGCTGCGCTTGACCGCGCCCACTCCAGCAATGGCGACCAGCGCCAGCACCAGCACGCCATTGGCGAAATCGGACAGATGGCTGCCGAGAAAGAAACTCGCCGCCAGCACGCCCCAGAACGCGGCGTTACCGATCCGCCCATCGCGCAAGCTGAGCACCGCCCAGCCTGCGAAAAAGGCGCCCGCCAGCCAGTAGAGCCATTCATAGGTGATCATGGCCGCGCGCTCCCGGACAGTTGGCCCGACCGCCGCCCTAGGCGCCGGTCAAGCGCGGTAATCCGCCAGCCGTGGATGATGAAGGCACAGATCGCGGTCGGGATTGCCCAGACCGACAATTGCAGCGGCGTAAGCGGGTAGCCCGCGCTTTCGAACACGCCCTGGATCAGCAGGATCGAGGCGATGGCGAAGAAGATATCCTCGCCGAAGAACAGGCCCACATTGTCGGTCGCCGCCGCCATCGCCAGCACCTGTTCGCGCTCGTCATCCGGCAAGGCGCCGTGCGATTTTTCCGCCGCCGCCTCGGCCATCGGCGCGACCAGCGGACGCACCGCCTGTGGGTGCCCGCCGATATCCTTCATGCCTAGCGCGGCGGTGATCTGGCGAAAGCCGAGATAGATCACCAGCAGCCTGCCCATCGTCGCTCCGCGCATCCCCTCGATCAGCGTGCGGGCGCGCTGCTGCAGTCCGTAGCGTTCGAGCAAGCCGATCACCGGCAGGATGATCCACGTGACCGAGATATAGCGGTTGTCGTTGAACGCCTTGCCCAGCGCCTCGACCACCGCGACGACATCGAGGCTCGCGAGCAGCCCTGTCGCCACCGCCGCGCCGACCACCACCAGCAGCGGATTGAAGCGCAGGGCAAAGCCGATCACGACCAGCGCGATCCCCAGCAGAGGCCAGTAGTTCAAGCGCCTTTCTCCCCGAAACCGCCGCCGCCCGGCGTCAGGATCACAAAGGCATCGCCCGGCTGCATCAGCGCAGATCCGGTGGCTCCGAGTTCCTCGATAATGCCATCGACACGTTCGACCCAGTTGCGCCCCGGTTCCGCATTCCCACCGCCGCTAATCCCGCGCGGCGCAACCTTGCGGCGATTGGCGAGCATGTTGGCGCGCATTTCCTCAAGGAAGGTGACGCGCCGCACCACTCCGTCACCGCCGCGATGCTGCCCCTCGCCCCCCGAACCGCGCCTGATGGCGAATTCATCGAGCCGCACCGGCAGGCGGGTTTCGAGGATTTCGGGGTCGGTCAGGCGCGAATTGGTCATGTGGGTCTGCACCGCGCTGGTGCCGTCATGATCCGGCCCCGCGCCCGATCCGCCGCAGATCGTTTCGTAATATTGGTGCGCATCGTTGCCGAAGGTGAAATTGTTCATCGTGCCCTGCGACGGTGCGAGCCTGCCGCAGGCGGCAAACAGCGCGTCGGTGACGACCTGCGATGTCTCGACATTCCCCGCCACCACCGCCGCACCCGGTCGGGGGTTCAGCATCGAATCTTCGGGCACGATCAGCGTCACCGGATTGAGGCATCCGTCATTCATCGGGATGGTATCGTCGATCAGCGTGCGCAGCACATAGAGCGCGGCGGCGCGGGTGATCGAGCGCGGGGCGTTGAAATTGTCGGGTAACTGCGCGCTGGTGCCGGTGAAATCGAACACCGCCGAACGCGCCGCATGGTCGATGCGGATGGCGACCTTGATGACCGCGCCATTATCCATCGGATAGGCGAATTCGCCGTCCTCCAGCCGGCCCAGCAGGCGGCGCACGCTTTCCTCGGCATTGGCGATGACGTGGCGCATATAGGCGGCGACCACCTCGGCGCCCTGTTCCTGCGCCGCACCTGCCAGCAATTCGGCCCCGCGGGTGCAGGCGGCCAGCTGGGCGCGCAGATCGGACAGGTTGCGCCCCGGATTGCGTGCAGGATGTGGACGGCTGGCCAGCACCGCGCGCACGGCATCCTCGCGGAACGTGCCTTGATCCACCATCAGCAGATTGTCGATCAGCACGCCTTCATCGGCGATGCTGCGGCTTTCGGGCGGCATGGAGCCCGGCGCGATCCCGCCGATGTCGGCATGGTGCCCGCGCGCGGCAACGAAGGCGTCGGGTTTATCCCCGTCTTCGCCATAGAACACCGGCACGATCACGGTGATATCGGGCAAATGGGTGCCACCGCGATAGGGATCGTTGAGAACATAGGCATCGCCGCGCCGGAAGCCGCGCCCATCCTTGGCCCCGTTGCGCCCGCTCCCCCGCGCCTCGATCACGCGGGCGATGCTGTCGCCCATACTGCCCAGATGCACCGGGATATGCGGCGCATTGGCGATCAGCGCACCCGCCGCATCGAACAGCGCGCAGGAGAAATCGAGCCGTTCCTTGATGTTGACCGATGTCGCGGTGGATTGCAGCACCACGCCCATTTCCTCGGCAATGGCCATGAACAGGTTGTTGAAGATCTCCAGCCGCACCGGATCGACCGCGGTTCCCGCCGCCTGCTCGCGCGCCAGCGGCTCCGCGCGGGTGAGGATCAGGCTGCCTTCGTCCGCCAGCCGCGCCTGCCAGCCGGGCTCGACCACGGTGGTGGAACCGGGGTCGATGATCAGCAGCGGGCCGCGCTGCGCCGCACCCTCGCGCAGTTCGGTGCGGGCGATGGTCGGCCAGTCGCCCGACGCCTTGCCCTGCACGCCCAGCGGATCGGCCGTGGCGGTGCCCAGCCCGCCCGCCTGTCCGCTCGCCTCGACGCTCAGGGCTTCGACGATGATCGGCGCGCTGGCATCGGAATAGCCGAAGCGCTGGCGGTGGAGCGTGCGGAAGGCGGCGTCCATCGCTTGCGGTTCGTCGCAGGGGATGGTCAGCACGCTGTCGCTCCCGGCAAAGCGCAGGCGGGCGCTTGGGCGGATCGCGATGGCTTCTGCGGCAATACCCTGTTCCAGCAGCACCGCCCGCGCCTCCGCCTCCAGCGCGGCGAGCGGCTGCGCAAAGCTGTCCTCCAGCGGCTGCACAAGGCTGACTTCGCGGATCGCCTTGACCGGCGCGAGCCCGATCCCGAAGGCAGACAGCATCCCTGCCAGCGGATGCACCAGCACGGTCTCCATTCCCAAGGCATCGGCGACCTTGCAGGCGTGCTGCCCGCCCGCTCCGCCGAAACAGGCGAGCGCATAGGCGGTGACATCATGCCCGCGCGCGACCGAGATCTTGCGGATCGCATTGGCCATGTTGTCGACCGCAATGGCGAGAAAGCCTTCAGCAATCTCCGCAAGCGGGCGCGGGTCGGGCAGCGCAGCGGCAACCGCTTCCAGCGCGGCGCGGGCGGCCGCCGGGTCGAGCGCTGCGTCGCCTGCCGGGCCGAAGACATGCGGGAAGAACGCCGGATCGATTCGGCCCAGGAACAGGTTGCAATCGGTGATCGTCAGCGGCCCGCCCTTGCGGTAGCAGGCCGGACCGGGATCGGCGCCTGCGCTTTCCGGCCCCACCCGGAAACGCGCGCCATCGAACGAACAGATCGACCCGCCGCCCGCCGCAACCGTGTGGATCTGCATCATCGGGGCGGCCACCCGCACGCCTGCCACAACGCTATCGCCGGTGAGTTCGTATTCGCCCGCATAATGCGCGACATCGGTGCTGGTGCCGCCCATGTCGAAGCCGATCAGCTTGCCGTGACCCAGCGGCGCAGCTGCCGCGACCATGCCGACCACGCCGCCCGCCGGACCGGACAGGATCGCATCCTTGCCGCGAAACGCGCCGACTTCGGCCAGCCCGCCGTTCGACTGCATGAACCGCAGCCGCGCAGCCTCGGGCAGTTCGGCCCGCAAGGTGTCGGTATAGCGGCGCAATACCGGCGAAAGGTAGGCGTCGACCACGGTGGTATCGCCGCGCGGGATCAGGCGGATCAGCGGCGCGACTTCGTGGCTGGCGCTGACCTGACGGAAACCCGCCGCCCGCGCCATTTCGGCCAACGCGATCTCGTGCTCGCGGTACTTCCAGCCATGCATCAGCACGATGGCAATCGCATCGAATCCTTCATCCCGCAGCGAGGCCAGCGCGGTCTGCGCCGCGTCACGGTCGAGCGCTATCAGCACGGTGCCATCCGCCCCCACCCGCTCGGCGATCTCGACCACGCGGGCGGGCAATTGTTCGGGCAGGATGATGTGGCGCGCGAAAATCTCGGGCCGCGCCTGCGTGCCGATCCGCAACGCATCGCCGAACCCTCGGGTGGTGAGCAATGCCAGCCGCTCGCCCTTGCGTTCCAGCAGCGCGTTGGTGGCCACCGTGGTGCCGATCCGCAGCTCGGCAATCGGCGCTTCACCATGCCGTGCCATCAGCCGCCGCACCGCCTCGCTCGCAGCGTCGGCATAGTGGCCGGGGTTTTCGCTGAGCAGCTTGTCGGTCACCAGCCTGCCACCCGGCGTGGTCGCCACGACATCGGTAAAGGTGCCGCCGCGATCGATCGCGAACCGCCATTCGCCGGGATGTGCCATGCTCATGCAGGCCGGTTTCGTCTGCCGCGCACGGGAATGCAAGCGCGGCAATGTTCCACGTGAAACATTGATGCAGCAGCGCGTGGATCAGCTGAGTGACACGATTTTGGCACTGAATTGCACCCGAACCGCACGAAATTGGCACCAAATCGCAAGTTCGCGCCTGATCTGCGTCAGTTGGGCCAGTAGACCATTTCATCCCCGCGCCGGTATGGCTCGGCCAGTGTCTTGTCGATCGGTACGGGCGTGTCGAAAGTGCTGGGATAGAGCGGCGGCTTGCGCCCGGCGTGATGCGCCGCCAGCAACGCTTCGAGCGCGGCCCGCTGTTCCGGCGCGGTATCGGCGAGGTTGACCTGCTCGGTCGGGTCGGCGGCGAGGTTGTGCAGCCACGCCTTGCCCTGCCGCTCGTTCACCTGCAGCTTCCAGTCGCCTGCGCGCACCGCCTTGTAATAGCCGCTATTCCAGAACAACGGCGCATCGGCGCGGGGCGACGCGCCCTTGCCGGTCAGCGCGGGCAGCAGATCACGCCCGTCGATTGTCACGCCTTTCGGCAGCGACGCTCCCGCAGCAGCGGCAAGCGTCGGCATGATGTCGACCTGCCCCACGGGCAGCGCAACCCGGCTCTGCGCCGCAATCCGCGCAGGCCAGCGGGCGAACAATGGCACCCGAATGCCCCCCTCGAAGAACGTCCCCTTGCCCCCGCGATAGGGCGCGTTGAGATCATCCAGCCCGATATAGCCGGGGGCTCCATTATCGCTCGAAATCACCACCAGCGTGTTGTCGGCCAGCCCTTCGGCCTCCAGCTTGGCCATGATCCGCCCGACGCTGCGGTCGAGCGCGCGCACCATCGCGCCGTAAACCCGCAACCGGTGCGGTCCGATATCGCCCACCGCCTCATAATCGGCGCGGGTCGCCTGCAACGGCGAATGCACGCCCCACTGCGCCAGATAAAGGAAGAAGGGCCGGTTGCGGTTCGCCTCGATCACCTTCAGGCTTTCATCCGTCCAGTAATCGGCAAGGTATCCGCCGGGCGCGAATTTCTCGCCGCCGTTATAACTCGTGACGAAATGCGCCGAGGCCCACAGGAACCGGTCGATCGCATCGAAATCGATTTTCGCATTCACCGCATCGGGATGATCTTCCGGCAGGTGCAGCATCCCGTCGAGGTTCAGGCTTTCATCGAAGCCTTGCGCGTTGGGGTGGAACTGCGGCGCACTGCCGAGGTGCCACTTGCCGATATGCACCGTGTGATAACCGCGCGCCTTCAGCACTTCGGCAACCGTCACTTCCTCGGGCGGCAGGCCTTGGTCTTCGAATGCGGGGGCGACGGCATCGGCCTCGGCCTTGTATTCGATCGGCGGTCGGTCGGGGCTGACATCGGCGGAGACCATCGTCACCACCCGCGCGAAACCTGGCGGGGTGGGCGTGAATTCGAACCCGGTGCGCGTGGCATAGCGCCCGGTCATCAACTGCGCGCGCGACGGCGAGCAGGTGGCGTTGCCGGCATAGGCCTGCGTGAAGATCGCGCCCTCTGCCGCCAGACGGTCGATATTCGGGGTCGGCACGCGCCCCCCTGCAACCCCGCCGCCGAAGGTGGAAAGATCGTTCATGCCGAGATCGTCGAACAGGATGAACACGATGTTGGGCGGGCGCTCGGCAGCGGGCGTTGCCGCCTGCTCCGGCCCCTGCTGCCACGGCACCGGGCGGTTCTCCGCCACCTCCACCGTGCTGCGCCAGCGGACGAAGGCGAGTGCCAGATCGGTGCGCCAGACCCAGGCCCCGCCTCCCAGCACAGCGATCACCGCCGCCGTGCCGAGCGCTGCCTTTTGCCAGCGCTTCACTCGCCCGCAGCCCGGGTGCAGATGTTGAGCTGTCCTGCCAGCCCTGCGTCACGGTGCTTTGCGATTGCCTGGTATTCGGGCGATTGCACCATTGCGAACATCGCTTTGCGCGAAGGATATTCGGCAATCGCGACCATGTCCCACAACTCCTCGACCTCGCCCAGCAAAAGGTCGGTGACAGTGCCTCCGAACCGCAGCTTGCCGCCCACCACGGCGATGCAGGCCTGCACTCCGGCGGCATAGCGCGCATAGGCTTCGCGCCCCGAAAGCTCTGGATCGGAACCATCGGCATAGGCTGCCTTGTCCCTGAACTTCAGCAGGTTGACCATACAGATCGGCCCGTCATCGTCCGCCGAGAAGAAGCGCATGGCCTGCTCGGGCGAGGGGTGAAGCTGGTGGGAAACCTTCATTCTTGACCTCCCTGCCGCGCGACTTCCAGAATAGCGGCCACGAACCCGTCCGGATCATCCTCCTGAATGAAATGCCCGCCGTTCAGCGTGCGATGCGGCTGGCCCGCAGTGCCGGGAACGCGGCCGATGAAGCGGCTTTCGCCCCCGCGGGTGATCGGATCGCCATTGCTGAAAGCACACAGGAACGGCTTGTCCCACGCCTCGAACACCTGCCACGCGGCGCGCTGATCGGGGACGGCGGGGTTGCCGGCGAACGGCACCAGCGCGGGGAATATTCGCGCGCCCGCTTTGTAGCGTGCCTCCGGGAACGGCGCGTCATAGGCGGCGATTTCGGCATCACTCAGGGCCCGTTTGGTGCCCTTGTCGATGATCCGCCCGATCGGAAACAGCGGGCTCCACTTCGAAAACGCCCGCCAGATTGCGAAGGGGCGCGGTGCCGGGCCGCCTTCGGGCAGGCCGCCGTTCGACAGCACCACGCCCGAAAACCGGTCGGGCATGGCCGCCGCCAGTCTGAGGCCGACCAGCGAGCCCCAGTCCTGGCAGGCGAGCGTGATGTTGGTGAGGTCCAGCGCCACCAGCCATTGCCGCATCCAGCCGACATGGGCGGCATAGCTATAGTCGGACTTGGCGGCGGGCTTATCGGACTTGCCGAAGCCGACCAGATCCGGCGCGATCACGCGAAACCCCGCGGCGGCGACCGGGCCGATCATGTGGCGGTAGAGATAGCACCAGGTCGGCTCGCCATGCATCATCAGCACCACCGGGGCATCGCGTGGGCCTTCGTCGATATAGTGGATGCGCAGCGGCGTACCGCTGCCCGCATCGCGGATCTCGCAATAATGGCTGGCGAAGGGGAAATCATGGATGTCGGCAAAGGCCGCATCGGGGGTGCGCAGGACGTGGATGGCAGATCTCCCCTAGGCTTGTTTTATTGACACGATGAATGTCACTATTGGCTGGCGCGGTCAATCATCTCTCCGGCAAACCGCTGATGGCATCGGCGAGCATGCGCTGAACCACCGCGCGCGCCTCATCAACGGGCAGACCCTGATCGTGGCGCAGCAGCCGCCAGGTGGCGAAACTGAGAATGACGTTGATCCCGCGCGCGGCGGCGATATCGGCGCGCACGGCGTCAGGCAGATGCGCCTCCACCGTCTCGGCCTCCAGCCGCAGCATCCGGCGGTAATCCTGCATCAGATAGGGCGATTCGAACCGACGTACGCTGGCCGAGATGCGATAGGGCATGATCGTCTCGAAGATCGCGGCGCGGCGCTCGGCCAGATCGCGAATGCGCGCCTGCCAATTGTCGCCCGCGGGCGATCGCAGCAGGATCGGCAGCACCCGCGCCTCGATCGCCTCGGTCATTTCGCGGTAAAGCGCATCCATGTCGCTAAAGTGCCGGAACACCGTGCGCAGACCCACTCCGGCAGCTTCGGCCACTTGCGCCGCGCTGGGCGAAACCGCGCCGCCGCCGACCAGATCGAGCATGGCGGCAACGATCCGCGACCTGTTCGACCGGCCACGTTCACGCCGACCGTCGGCGTGCAGCGTTCCGGTGGCAAAGGCAGAAGGCAGGGACGGGACAGCCATAGTCCTGATGGCTAGGTTATGGCACGATACGTGTCAAATCATGGCGATGGCGGCTGGGGCAGGCCCGGCACCCGCCCCGGCACCCAGTCCTCACCGGCAAAGCGGATTGCGGGCGCGATGTGCCTGCCGCCGCCGTCGCCGGTAACGATCAGACCGCGTTCGGCAACGTGCGGTGCATCCAGCGCCTCGCGGAAATCGAGCACCGGGGCGAAGGCCACATCCTTGTCGGCGAACCACGCTTCCCATTCGGCGCGGGTCTTCGCCGCGAAGGTTTCGCGCAGGAATGCGATCAACTCGCCCTGTTCGCCCGCAGGCGCCTCTGCCAGCGGCAGCAGATCCTCGCGCCCGAGCGCGCCGAGCAGGTTGCGCGCGAACTTCAGCTCGCGCCCGCCCAGCGCGACGTGGGCGTTATCGGCGGTGCGATATATCTGATAGAGCGCCGCCCCGCCTAGGCTGCGCTGCGATGCCGATTGCGGACTTTCGCCGCCTGCAATCGCGCTTCCGGCGGTGTGCGCGCACCACGGCAGCAGGCTGTCGAACATGGCGCAGTCGATATAGGCGCCCTCCCCGCTGCGTTCCCGCCCGACCAGCGCCATCAGCACCGCCGACAGCGCGGTAAGGCCGGCGGCGAGATCGGCGCTCGGCGCGCCCGGCACCACCGGGGTTCCGTCAGCCCCGTCATTGACGCTGAGAAACCCGGCGAGCGCCTGCACCGCCATGTCATGCGCCGGGTGATGCGCCAGCGCGCCGTCCTGCCCGAAGGCGGAAATCGAACAATAGACGATATCCGGCCGGATCGCCTTCACCGCCGCGTAGTCGAAGCCGAGGCGCTGCATCACGCCGGGCCGGAATCCTTCCACGAACACATCGGCCCCTGCGATCAGATCGCGCAAGGCGGCCTTGCCGTCATCGCTTTTCAGGTCGAGCACCACGCTGCGCTTGCCGCGATTGAGATTGGCGAACCACACCGAATGGCGCGCGCCGTCGTAAGTATCGAAGGGTGCCTGTTCACGCGCAGGGTCGCCGCCCGCAGGCTCGACCTTGATGACTTCGGCACCCTGATCGGCCATCATCACTGTCAGCATCGGCCCCGGCAGAAACTGCGAAAGGTCGATCACGCGAAATCCGCTGAGTTTTCCCATATGCTTACGATTCCCTTCAGCCCGGCCCGTTGTCAAACGATACTGCCGCTGCGCTGCGGATCGCCGCCAGGCTCGCCGGAAGCCTGGCGCAGTTGAGTTGGCAGTGCCCTTACCGGGCGTAGGGCGCCGTGCCGGAACCTAGTCGTCCAGCCACTGGCGGACGGCGAACCACCCCAGCACCGCCAGCGCAATCAGGACGCAAACGCCGAACACGCCCCAGAAGGCCCATTCGTGATCGGCAAAGGGAATGCCATCGACATTCATGCCTAGCAGCCCGGTCACGAAGGTGAGCGGCAGAAAGATGAAAGCGACCACGGCAATCGCCAGACTGCGCCGGTCCACGATCTCGGCCCTGAGATCGGTGAGTTGTTCATGCAGCAGCGCGGCACGTTCGCGCACGGCTTCCAGTTCCTCGGCCATGCGCGCAAAACGATCAGCCGCATCGCGCAGATGCACCCTGTCGTCCTTGCTGATCCACGCGAAGGGCAGTTGCGCCATCGATGCCAGAGCATCCCTGTCGGGTGCAACGAACCGGCGCAGTGCAATGGCCTGCGATCGCAGCGCGGCGATGCGGCGGCGCAAGGCGTAGATATCGGCGCTTTCGATCCCCGCCTCGCAATCGTCGAGCGCGTCACCGAGTTCGGCGACTTCGGGGTCGAGTTCGGTGCTGATCGCCTGCGCCAGCGCCGCGACGAAATCCCCGCCGTCGCACAGCTTACCGGCCAGCATCGCTGCCTCGACCTTTGCCAGCGCGGCGAGCGGGTTGCGCGTGACCGAGGTGATGCGGCCACCCTCCACCCACACCCGGATCGAAACCAGCCGGTCGCTATCCGCCGTCGCCACAAGCGCGTTGCCACGCAGGTTGATGATCGCGCCCTCTTCGATCTCGTCGCAGCGGGGACGGGTTTCACTCGCCAGCAGCGCGTTGGCGGCAAGATCGGGCAGTGAGGAAGGCAGATCGGGCCGCCCGTTACGGCCAGCCCCTTCGACGTGAAGCCAGACGAAACCATCGCCGCGATAGTCTGCCACTTGCGCTGGCGGGATTTCGCGGACGATGCCCGCCTCCAGCAATAATGCTCGCTGGGTCGGGTGGCGATCTGGGTCAGGCATGCACGTCGTTTAGCCTGTGGCGCAAGTATCGCAAGCGCGGCACCGCGCGGCCCGCTTTCTCACGAGAAGCCATTGGCGCGCGGCTGGAAAAACAGCCGGAGGCCGACCTGCGGCTATCGCGGCATGGGCAAGAGAGGCTGCCAGTCAGGAAGTGGTCGCAACGTTCGGCCGGCCCGCCATATCCTGGCAAGGCCGACCGAATCCGTTGGCAGCAAACCGGCCGGTGTCTAGAAGCGCCAGTTCACATTGAAGCGGCCTTGCGTGTTGCTCAGGGTGCCGCGGCCAAAATCCGAATGACCCGACATGCCGACGGTGAGACGCGATCCTACCGCCAAATCCACCCCGGCAGTCGCAGCCACCCAGTCCGGTTCGAAGAAATTCGCGATCGTGAACGGCACATCCTCCGCCCCTGCGATCACGGCGACGACTTCGTCGCTGGTGTCCGCCAGTTCGCGGGCATAGGCAACCGATCCGAACGCGCTCAGCCTGGCAGTGCGGCCGATCCCGGTTTCCACTGCCGCCATCAGGCCGGCCTTGCTGCCCACCGATGTGAACGAGCGATCAAGAACCGTCAGCCCGAACCCGCCTGCCCCGAAATCGGAATAGCCTGCCATGTCGGTCCGGACATAGTCGATGCTGGCGACCGGGCCCGCGCTCACTCCGGGGAGCAGGTTGAAGGCATGGCCGACCCGAACGCCGCCAAAGCTTTGGCGTCCGTCAGGATTGCTCCACGCGGTATCGAACGCTGACCGGAACTCCCCCTGGGCCGCGCGCGAAATGCCGAAGCTCTGGCGCGAGAAGCCCGCATAGATGTCGGCAAAACCATTGCCCATGCGCAGCGCCGCATAGCCCGCTCCCGATACGCTGGTATCATCGGCGCGCGGCTGCGATCCGGTCAGCGCCGCTCCGTTGCGGATGCTCGTCATCGCAAAGCCGACCATGAGGTCGTCGCTCACCCGGTAATCCGTGCCGAGCGTCAATTCCCCGGCCTGGGTGAAGGCGGCCTCTTGCAGCGCATTGGCCCCCGAATTGCGTTCCTGCCCCGTCACGAGGAAGCTGCCGCTGACCGTGGCGAAAAACCCGAGCTGGCCCGGCTGTGTCGCGCTGGTCTGAGCGATGTTGGCGACTGCGCCACCTGCCGGCGTGAACACCGCGGCAGCCTTGTTCCCGCCGTGAAGCGCCAGCGTCCGCTGCGAGATCTGCCCGGTGAAGCGTTGCGAAAAGTTGTTCGCCAGCATCGTCTGATTGAACGCGCTGGTCGGCGTGAGCGATGCCAGCGTCGGCACCAGCGATTCCAGACCGGCGCCGTCGATAACGTCGAACAGGCCGGTGAACCGGGATCCGCGATTGCCGAACCTCAGCGTATCGAGAGCGGCACCGAGCGATGCAAGGTTCCGGTTGCCCGCAAACAGATCGCGCAGTCGGCGCGCATTGATGTCGACGACGACATTGCCGCCCTCGACCCGCGACTCTGCGAACAGCAGCGGAGAGAACGTCACAAGCAAGGTATCGTCGAAACCGCCAAGCACCGAATCCGCCGTAAGCACGGTGAATGCATCACCGAACCGCACACGCGCGCTCGACGCCACGATCAGCTTGCCCGCAAGGCTCGCATCGCCGGTGACCGCAAGCAGGTCATTGACCAGAACATTGCGGACCTTGGTGGCATTGATGACCAGTGCGCCGTCTTCGAGCTGGATGTAGTCCCCGTCGATGGTCAGCGTGCCGATACCCAGCAGGCCGCCCGGCGCGATGCCGGCACCGAAGTTGAACACCGCCTCGCTTGCGATCGTGCCCCGGCCTTCGGTGATACCGCCGAACAGCGCGACCAGACCGGCATTGAACTGGCCGTCGATCTGCGCGATGCCGTTGAACTGTTCATAGCCGATGATGGTGTCGAAGGTGCGCCCCTGAGGCAGCTTGAAGCTGGCGAGCGCGTGATCGAGCGCGAGCTTGTCGATCTTCACGTCGATGTCCACGCGCGTGCGGCCGGGGCGGTTGAGAAGCACATCGAAATATTGCGCAGGCGCATCGAAGGCCGTGCCCGGCGTACCGTCGGTGTTGTTGGGCACGAACCCGGTCGAGCCGAGGCCGAGCAACGGCGAGGATTCGGGCAGGCTGATATCGAAATTCTCGAAACCGGGAGTCGGTGCGCCGGTGTTGCCGGAAATATCCTGCCCCAGAACCGAACCGAGCTTCGGCCCGCTTTTCAGAATGCCCGGCTCGTTGCCCGCGGGGATGCCATTGACCAGTGTGCCGGTGCCGTCATCGATGAAGAAACCGGGATCGAGATCCTGCGTCCAGTGCCGCGGATCGGACCAGTTCCCGAACCCTGCCTTCGCCGAAACATACTTGTAGGGCGTGTTCTCGGTGATGAATTCGAAGAACGGATAAAGCGGGTTGTAGAAGCTGACATCGCCGTAGACGCTGCCCAGACCGAAGAAGTCATATCCCCCCGACAGGACGCCCGCGATGACCGGGAATTCATAAAGATCGGCCACGATCAGCGGAGAACCGGAATCGCCCGGGGCAGTGCCTGATTCCAGCGGCAGCGCGTCACCATCGAAATAATCGATCGCCAGCACGGCATCGATATTCGCACAGCTGATGTTGGTGCCGGTGAATTCGCATCCCGCCTGCTGTTCCGGCGTGCGGTTAGGATTGTCGAAATCGGTCCAGTAAAAGGCCTGCGACACCTGACCCAGATTCTGCGTCGATGGTGCAAAGGCCGGGAAGACGCCGTCGATGAAATCGCCGAGGCTGCCGACCATGCCCAGCCGGTTCTCGCCGATCCGGCGCAGGAAGCTGGAGCCGGGGGCGGCCGTGCCGCTGCCCGTGCCGTTGGTGCCGTAGCCGACCTGAATAACGCGCGTGAGCTCGGTCAGCGGGGACAGCAGGATCGGCATTGCGCCCGAATCCGTGATCGGCTCGTCCAGCGCCACCAGAGCCACGTCGGCCCAGGGAAATTCGAGCGCGCCATTATCGAGGTTGGCGGCGGGATGGATGACGACATCGGTGCTGGTCGCCACGCCGCCCTGGCTGTAGCTGGCGCCGGTTCCGAGATAGCTGAATAGCCGACCATTGGTGGTCTGTCCGGTGGAGACCAGAAGCGAAAACGGCGCTGTGTCGATCGTTCCATAGTCTTCGGACGAACGACTGTTGAAACAGTGCGCGGCCGAAAGCACCGTGCGCGGATTGATCAGTGTGCCGGTGCAATTTAAAAAGACACCGCCGGTCTGATTGTTCTGCACGAATAGTTGGACGACCGATGGTTGCGTGTTGTTCGGATCGCCGAAATTGACCCCTACGTCGTCGCGTACGATCAGTTCCGGCGTCGGCGGAACGGGCACGGCGTCGAGATTGCGGCGAACCATGAAGTCGGGGAGCACCGCCAGGTTCGGCGACTCTGCCAGAGCAGTCGGTGCCTCGACCCGATATCCGCCGAACGCCCCCTGCGCCTCGAGGGTTAACTCCTCGTTAGTTCGATCGTGGATGTTCTCTGCTCGGGCGGAAGCCGACCAGCTCAGCCCGGCAATTCCGATCAGACCTACGGTTGTAAGATAACGCGCCTTACCCATTGATATTCCCCCTGATCTCGAGTCGTGAGGCCAAAAGTCTCTCACAGTTTTCGACAGGAGTCTTGTGCTTCTTTTTCAACCCGCGGCTGACGGGGAAGGCGGGTTTTCCGGCGGCGAACAACGGGCCGAACCTGTTCGACCAGTGCCGCACCGTCTCGTGGCAGACGTCGATCCCGCGCTCAGCCACAGGTGCATTTGCTCTGACAGAGCCGAACGGCGGCTCACTCCGCAGAGCGGCGGATTGACTAGAGAATCACGCGCAGATCTGACGCTGGTAGCCCGCCCCGTCACGCAACAAGCCAGCGACGGCAATGGCAGGGACTGGCCGCGAAAACAGGAACCCTTGAATGTGGCGGCAACCTTCACGTTCCAGCACTTCGAACTGGGCGATGTCCTCCACCCCTTCGGCCAGCGTCTCCATCCCCAGCGCATCGGCCAGCGTGGTGATCGCACGGATAATTGCATGGCCATTGCCGTTGGTGCCGAGGTCCTCGACGAAGCTGCGGTCGATCTTGACCTTGTCGAACGGGAAAGAACGCAGGTAACTCAGCGAGGAATAGCCCGTTCCGAAATCATCGAGCGCAATCCGCACCCCCAGATTGCGCAAGGAATGCAGCGTCGTCAGCGTAGCATCGATATCGGCGATGAAAATGCTCTCGGTGATTTCCAGTTCGAGCCGCTGGGGAGGAAGTCGGCTGGCAGCCAGCGCCTGAAGTATGGTGCTGGCCAGCCCCGTTGCGGTAAACTGCTTGGGCGAGACATTCACTGCGACCGAGACATCATCGGGCCATGTGCTGGCGTGATGGCACGCCTCACGGATCACCCATTCGCCGATCGGGATGATCAGCCCGGTTTCTTCCGCCAAAGGAATGAAGTCGACCGGACTGACTTGGCCTCGGGTCGGGTGATTCCATCGGATCAACGCCTCGAACCCGGTCAGCCTGCGTTCTGCGACACAATAAAGCGGTTGGAAATGAAGCTCGAATTCGCCATCGCGAATTGCGCTCCGCAGGTCGATTTCCAGCTGCCGCCGGCGCCGGGCGGCATCATCGAGGCTGGGTTCGAAAAAGTGGTAGGTCGATTTGCCTTCGTGCTTGGCACGGTAGAGCGCAAGGTCGGCGTTCTTCATCAGAGTGACGCCATCGTTGCCATCGCCCGGGGCCATGGCAATGCCTATGCTGGCACCGCAGATCGCAGCCTGTCCGTTGATTGTCATCGGCCGGCCAAAGCAGCGTTGCAGCGCGTCCGCTATGCCGCCCAGACTATCGCCTTCGGCAATGCCATCGACAAGGATCGCGAATTCATCGCCGCCCAACCGCGCGATCAGCGCATCGGGATGATCTTCGCGCAGGTGGTCGGCGACAGTGCGTAGCAACGTATCGCCTGCTGGATGGCCGAGCGTGTCGTTGACCATCTTGAAGTCATCAAGATCGACGTAGGCGATCATCACCTGTTCGCCATCGCGGCGGCGCGCGAGTGTGTTGGCCAGCTGTTCGGTGAACAACTTGCGATTGGGCAGGCCGGTCAACCCGTCGTGCAAACCGACATGAATGATCTGCCGTTCGCGTTCCTCGATCGCGGTCACCATCTGATTGAAGCTGCTGGCGAGCCGCCCGATCTCATCATCGGTCGGAATGTTGAGCGCGACTTCGCGCCCTTCACCGATCAGCCGTGTGGCGGCATCAAGCTGCTGCAAAGGCTGGGTCACGCTGTGCGCCACTCGCCAGCTCAACCCCAGCACCAGCACGATCCCGCCCACCGCCAGCGCAGCCAACAGCCACTTGAGGCCGGAATAGGCAGCAAGTGTTTCGGTCAGCGAATGGCTGAGCACCAGGCGGGGAGCGACGCCTTCCTGAAGCACGGTGAGGTCTGACACATGGTAAAGCAGCCGCTCGCCTTCTTGGCGTTCGAACACATCGCCGGTATTGGCCGCTTGCAGCCAATCGGGTTGCTGCGAGGCTTCCACCACCTGCGCTTCAAGCGCGATCGGGGCAAGTTCGACCAGCCGATCCAGCTCGGCCCGGTCCAGCGGTTGAGCAATCACCAGCCATCCGATCAGATCGGGCGCTTCAATCGGTGCGGCTGCTGCCAGTGCAAGCCCATCCTTGCCCTTGATAATCCCGCGAGTTTCGCCGGCATCCAGCCGCGCCCACAGATCGGCGGCTGCCGGAGCGGCGCTGGCATCTGCGGCGAGCACCTCGCCATCGAGAGTCAGCACAAAGGCGGCATCGCTGCGAACCCGGCTTTGAAGGCTGCTCAGAGCGCTGGCGATCGTCGGCGCGTCGCCGGTTGCCACAGCTTCGCGAAACCCGAAATCACGCGCCAACACCCCGGCCTGATCGCCCATCTGCCGGGAACGCGCAGCGAGAATTTCGTCAAACACCCGTGCATTGGCTGCCAGATCGCGTGCCGCGCTGGTCTCGGCAAAGCGCGACAGGCCGCTGCCTGCCAAGGTCACCACAAGTGCCAGCACCACCGCAAACAAGGAGGCATAGAGCACGGCGATGCGCGCCCGCAGTGAACCGAACCGCAGCTTGGAAAGCCGGTTGAATGTCTTTGTCAAATTTGCAGGCGCAGTCAGCTTACGGATCACCGCAAGGTTACCTTGATCTTGTGCACCTGCGCCGCGCCGCTCACGCTGAAGGCGGATTTCATTTCATTGGCGGGGCTACGCAATTGCGGATGCCACACAGTTATGCTGGCGTTACCCGCGGCCATCCCGGCCAGAATGACATAGCCATTGTGGTCGGTCTTGCCCGCAAACGGCGTGTCGGTAACGCGGATGTAGCCACGCATATCATCATGGATGTTGCAACCCAGCTTCACGCTGCCGGTAATCGGAAAGCTTTGCGTACGGGTCTGATCGCGGCCGTAAAGGTCGATCTCGAAGCGCGCAGGCTTGGAAAAGCTGTAGATCGAATGGCGCACCTGATCGAGATTGGGAAAGGCAACAGTGCTGCCTTGGGCCACCACTAATGTGCCAGGTGTGAATTGCAGGCGCTTCTGAGCCATGCCCATCTTCCAGGGGAAGCGGATCGGGCCGGAAGCACCGCGAGCGTGATGCAGTTCAACCACCGCATCGCGCACCGGCATGCCATTGACGTCAACGACCTGCACCCGCACGCTTGCACCGGTTGCCGCCTGCACAACGAATGCGCCGCCAGCAAGCGCCGCTGCGCCAGCAAGGGTAATTGCCGACAAGAAATAGGGGAAACTGCGAAAGGGCATATCAGAGGATTGGAATTAACCTGAACCCCTTAAAAAACCGTCCCTGACTGGTTTAGGCGCTATTTACCTTGTGCCATTAACGCCCGTCGCGATGACGTTGCTCGCCCCCTGCCTCCTGAGCCTTTGCCACGCTGCGGCCGGATCTGCTGCGGCAGATGATCGGGCCACGCACGCGCCGCAAATCGCGTATTCGCCCGTGCTCGATAGTGAACGGTTCGAAGAACCGCAGACTGCCGCTGTGCCGTTGGCTCGCGATCCTGCAGCAGCCACGCAGCGTGCATTGCAACCCCTCGGATCCACAAGCGCGTTCGGCGATGGCGGCTTTCGGATCGGCAAGGTGCGCGCATTCAAGGGGGGGAAGTTGCTGCTGACCAACGGGATCACCACGGTCGAAGGCGCTTCGGGGGGTGGAATCGCGCGCTGGGCCTCCATTGCCGGCCGGCAGACAGGCGGCGGGGTCGGAGTATCCGCCCATGCCACTGCGATCGAATTGCCTGAGTTCGGCTGGCGTTCCTATGGCGTCGCGATTGGCATCGGCGATCGGCTGGAGCTGTCGTACGCAAAGGCGGATTTCGACACCCGTGATGCCGGCGCGCTGCTGGGGCTTGGCGAAGGATTTACCTTCGGTCAGGAAGTGTTCGGCGCAAAAATGCGTGTAGCGGGTGATCTCGTCTATGGCGAAACCTGGTTGCCGCAGATTGCGGTCGGGATCGAACACAAACGCAATCGCGATGGCGCTATCGTGCGCGCATTGGGTGCTGCTGATGATGACGGCATGGACTACACCATCAGCGCCACCAAGCTGCTCTTGGCCCACAGCCTGCTGATCAACGCGACTGCGCGCTTCACCGAGGCCAATCAGCTCGGCTTGCTCGGCTTCGGTGCGGCCGCTGGCCGGGGGTATCAACTGCAATTCGAAGGCTCGCTCGGCTATCAATTGTCGCGCCGCGCGGTGATCGGCGCCGAATATCGCAGCAAGCCCGACAATCTTGGTCTGGGCGAAGACGATTGGATGGATTTGTTCGCTGCCTACGCGGTTACCGACAATGTCACCCTGACGGCGGCATATGTCGACCTGGGTTCGATCGCCACCTTTTCGGATCAGCGCGGCGGGTTTGTGTCCGCACAAGTCGCATTCTGATGAATTTTCCGGAGCCTTCCTGATGCTGATGACTGCTACCGCCACACTATTCATTCTCCTTCAACAGGCGCCCGCCGAAGGCACCGATTGGGATGCCGAGTTCGGGGTCGAAGAAAAAGTGCGCGATCCCGTGACGGGTGAACTGCCGGTCGATCCTTACACCCAGAGCGATACCAATGCCGGCGCCAAGCCTTATGACAGCGCAAGATTGGTCGCCGATTTCGGCGGACGTGAAGGCATTCGTCGAATCGCGATCCGCACTGTCGAAATGAGCGAGTCCGATCCGCGCATCTCAGATATCTTCGCCGCGCAAGACATGGTGCGGCTGAAGCGAACGCTGGACGAACAGTTCTGCTATCTGCTCGGTGCGGGCTGTGATTACACCGGCCGCGACATGCGCACCGCGCACGCCGGAATGGGCGTGACCAGAACCGATCTCAACGCGCTGGTCGAAAACCTGCAGGCCGCGATGCGCGAAGCGGGCGTGCCGTTCGCGGCACAGAACCGCCTGCTTGCGAAGCTTGCGCCAATGTCAAAGGACATCGTCGAACGTTGAGACGGTAAGCACCAGCTGGGGGAACGTTTTCCGCACCAGCGTCAGATTCGCGCCGTGCCCTCCTACCGCTTCGCTTCTACCTCCGCGATCCAAGCCTCGACATGAGCACGCAGCGCCCCGAGCGGGATCGCGCCGTTCTCAAGGATTCGGTCGTGGAACGACCGGATGTCGAACCTGTCGCCAAGCCGCGCCTCGGCCTCGGCGCGCAATGCAATGATTTCGAGTCCGCCTGTATCATAGGCAGTCAATTGGCCGGGCCAGACAGCGATGCGATCAAGCAGATCGAGCCCTGAATCGCCGACGAATCGACCCGACTCCTGCGCGTAGGCGATGGCCCGTTCATTGGACCATCCGTAGACATGGACTCCGGCGTCGATCGCCATGCCGCGTGCGGGCCAGGCGCGCCGGGTGATCTCGCCATACCCGTCCGCATAAAGGCCCGCCTCTTCGGCCAGCGCTTCCGAATAGCGCGCCCAGCCCTCGATGAAAGCCGTCGATCTCGCTAGGCGCGTAATCGGGTGAAGGCCCTCTACGCCGAACGCAGTCGCAATCTGGACATGGTGGCCGGGATACCCTTCGTGAACGGCGGTGATTTCGGCGCTTCCGCGCGTCTGAGTGTCCCATTCGTCCGTCTGGATACGATAAATGGCAGCACCATTCCCACCGGGATCGGCTTCGTAGCGGGAGGACTGGCCGGTTCCTTTCAGGAAATCGGGATAAGGCTCAACGATCATTTCCGCCGTTGGCAGCGAGGAAAAGAAGGGCTTCGTTTTCTCGCGCGTAACCGAAATGAATGCGCGCGTGAATTCGAGCAATTCCTGTTCGCTGGAAAACCGGTTTGCGGGCAGTGCGTTGATTGCTGCCAGGATCGAAGGAAGGTCTTTGGCGCCCGTAAGCGGTTCACCGCGCGCGATCGCCTCCCCGGTGCGGATTTCAACCGTTTCGAGCCCGCGTTCGTAGGTGCGTTCGGCACCGATTTCAGCGCTGTGATAGCTGCGCAGCATGGCCTCGTAACAATCGCGCCCACCGGGAAGGACGGATATCGCAATTTCCTCGCGTGCTGCAGGCAGATAGCGGTCGCGCAGGAAATCGCGATGGGCTTCTATCGCGGGATTGATCGCAGTCTCGACCAGCACACGCATGCTCGCCCGAAAATCGGGCGCTTCGGGCGATTTCGCCGCAAAGGCGTAGAACGGATGACCTTCGACTGGCGTTGCCAGCATGGTATCCAGCTGCCCGATCACCCGGCGAACGACGGATTTCGGCGCGGAGTAACCGTTGGCTAGGCCATCTGCGAGATTCTGTTCCTGCTGAACGATAAAGGCCGGCAATTTGGCCCAGCGTTCCAGCGCTGCCGCCCGTTCGCCCTCGGTAGCGATCGGTTGGCGCGCCGCAATGTCTGTAAACGCGGTCTGCCATCCGTCCATGTGGCTGACATTCCAGCCTTCCAGTCGGCATTGCCTGAGACCGATATTGGCCTCCATCATTTCTTTCATCGACTGATAGGCGACCCAATCGCCCCGCGCGACAAGGCCGCTTGCCTCGACGCCAAGAAGCGCTTGGTAAAGCGCATCTTCCTGAGCATTGAAGCGCGCAAGGGCCGCAGGTGAATTGTCGGGCATCGCCGAATGCACCGGCTCCATAATGTCGGACAGGGAGAAATAGACCGCGAACGGCATGGCGTTAATCACCGCCTCCAGATAGGCATCAGCGATCCGCGCGAATTCGATGGCGGTGTCACCGGTCTGCGCTGGCGCGCGCGCTCCGCCGGAATTGGCGGTAGCAGCGATGGGGACTATGCTGAGAGCCGCATCCTGCTCCGGCGCAGCGGAGCTGACGATCTCTCCGCTTGTGGATCTGACCCTGCCTTCGGGTGCATCTTGACTGGCCGCGATTACCGAATGCTCATTTGCGGCCGCAGCGGTTCCACTGGCCATCTGCGCGTTCAGCGGCATCGCTGTGGTCAGCGCGAACATGGCCAGCGAGGATGCCCGAATGTATTTGTGGCTCAGCTTCATAATCGCTGCCCTTCTTATGGTTTTCAAGCGCCCTGGAGCTTGGGGTGGCCACCTAAACGCGGTTCCGTGAATGGGCGCGCACAAAAATTCGATCAAGCGCGCGATCGTCAAAAAAACGTCAATACGGGAATGCTTTGGCAGTGCACCAGATGTTTGAAGCGCAAGGCTTTGGTATGTTGACCCAATGGCTGCTTCGGAGTCCATGCCAGAATGGCCGCTCATGCGAAGCGAACCCGCAAAATCCGCCATTCGCGCAACGACCATACTCATGACCTGACGTGGGTGGAAAGGCGAACGACTGCGTGTGTTGTGATTGCCCGCGCGTAGACCTATCGGACTGGTGCCTGGATGACTTCTGCTCGATCGCGCGCATCTGCGATAGCCAACGCCACATCATCGTAGCTTAGATGGTGACTCCTTCGCGCCGCGACTGCATGGTGCGGATCACCGGGAGGGTGAGTTGGAACCAGATTGGCTTAGATCAACGGGCGAGATGGCGGAGCGGATCCGCGCATTCGACTGGAATGCAACGCCCTTGGGCCCGATGCGCAACTGGCAGGCGTCACTGAAAACGACGCTCAATCTGGTGCTCGAAAATCCTGTGCCGATGGTCCTGATCTGGGGGCGCGAACTGGTGATGCTCCAGAACGATGCCTACCAGACGATGATGAACGCGCCTCCCGAGGCCTTGGGCGGCTCATATCTAGCCGCTTGGGGCGCGATTGAAGATGTCGTCACGCCGCAGATCGAGCAGGCCTTCGCCGGCAAGCCAGTCCGCGTCGAGAGGCAAGGATTTGACGTGCTCCAAGCTGATGGCGGGTTCGTGCGCAGGTTCTTCGACTATTCTTTCAGCCCGGTACGAGACGAGAGCGGCGAAGTGGTCGGCATTCTCCATTCCGGGTTCGAGATCACATCGCGGGAAACGGCTTACAAGGCACTGCTAACAAGCGAAGCGCGCCTCGCGGCTGCTATCGACAATGTGCCGGTCGGGGTTGCAATCCTGGATACGAACGGAGAGTTCGTCCTCTCGAACGAAGAATATCGCCGTTACCTGCCAACCAAGCGAATGCCATCGCGCGACCCTGACAGAGGAGACCGCTGGCAGGCATGGGACGCCGAGGGTCGCCTTGTCGATCGAGAGCAATATCCGGGCGCCCGCGCCCTGCGCGGCGAGACGAATTCTGAAGGAATGGAGTTTCTCTACACAAGTGAAGACGGCCGAAAGATCTGGACCAGCGTCGCCACGGCTCCGATCAGGGACAAGTCCGGCATGGTGACAGGCGCGGCGTCGGTCATCACCGATATTACCGATCGCAAACACAGTGCCGAAGCTCTTGCCCGAAGCGAGAAGCGCAGCGCCTTCCTTCTGAAGCTCAGCGATGCTCTTCGCCCCCTCACCGATGCGGCCGAGATCCGCAGGACTGCATGCACAATCCTGGGCGAACATCTGGGCGCCGACTGGGCCTATTACGTCGATTATTCGGTGGAAGCCGGGTTTGGCGTCGTCGAGCAGGACTTTGCGGTGCCCGGCACCCCCAATCTCTCAGGGCGCTATCCTATGGAGGCGTTCCGCACCACCTCCGAGCGCCTTTCAAACGCGCAGTCCTGGGTCGTCAGCGACGCCCGGAACGAACACCAGATCGCCCAATCCGAGCGCGATTATTATGTCGACCGCAATGTCATTGCCTGGATCAACGTGCCGCTGATCAAGGACGGCAAGCTCGAGGCCATTTTGTGCATCGTCCAGACCAAATCGCGCGCATGGAGCAACGTCGAAGTCGAGACCGTCGAGGAAGCAGCGGAGCGGCTATGGGCTACCGTCCGGCGTGCCCGCGCAGAAACCGCTTTGCGCGAAAGCGAAACCCGCCTGAAGACGCTCATTGATGGTGTGCCGCAACTGATCTGGCGGGCGCAGGCGGGCGGACAGTGGATCTGGGCAAGTCCGCAGTGGGAAGAACACACGGGTCTGGCGATCGAGGACAGTCTTGGACGCGGTTGGCTCGAGGCGATTTATCCCGACGACCGGGCAAGCGTGGAACAGTGCTGGGCCGAAGCCGAACGGACGGGTCGGCTCGAAATCGAGGCGCGCATCTGCACGGCCTCCATTGACGATTGCCGCTGGTTCCAGATCAGGGCCACGCCCGTCAGGAATGTGGCCGGTAAAATCATCGAGTGGCTGGGCACCTCGACCGACATCCACGATCTCCGCGAGCTTCAGGCGCGGCAAAGCGTGCTGGTGGCTGAGTTGCAGCACCGCACTCGCAATCTGATTGGCGTGGTCAAGGCGATCTCCCGCCGGACGCTCGAAAAATCGGCATCTTTGATCGAGTTCGAGCAAAGGTTCGGCGTTCGTCTCGCGGCATTATCACGCGTGCAAGGGCTGCTGTCGAACCTCTCGGCGGGCCAGCGCGTGACCTTCGAAGAATTACTGAAAGCCGAACTATCTGCCATCGCCGCGCCCAATGACAGGATTATCCTTGATGGGCCAGACGGCATCGAGCTCCGCTCTGCAACGGTGCAGACAATGGCCCTTGCACTGCACGAACTGGCCACGAATGCTACCAAGCATGGGGCGCTGTCATCAAAGGACGGACGCTTGCAGGTCACCTGGCATGTCGCTGTCGATGCTGACGAACTGCGACTCCATGTCGAGTGGCGAGAGACGGGTGTCGCGTTGGAGGACCGCGGCGTGCGGCAAGCAAACGGTGGATACGGCCGCGAACTGATCGAGCGGGCACTACCCTATCAGCTCGATGCGCGAACCACGTTCAGATTTTGCAGCGACGGCATCCATTGCACCATCGACGTGCCGGTCGCGGCAAGTCGGCACTGATTCCAGCTGACATTGACGAGCGGTCGGCGGGGCGTTGCTGCCGAACTCTGTCCGGCGCTCTCACAGGCGCGCAAATCAGGACAACAAAAGCTGCGGCCTTAGGCAAAACAAGCGCCTTCAGGCCAGGTGCGGTACTGCGGCCGGTATGCCAGATGCTTATGCCCGCATGCGTCATTTGCCCCATGTTGCAGTGCGATAATTCGCTTGGAGTTGGAACCGGGGGGCCTATTCTCACAGCCAATGATCGTGCCCGCTTCACTCGCCTTTGCGCTTCCGGCGCTGCTGCTCGCCGGTGCAGCGGCCGGCTTTGCTGGCGGTCTCTTCGGCATCGGCGGAGGGTTTGTGGTTGTCCCGGCGCTGATGCTCCTGTTGCCGCTGCTGGGCGTAGCGCCCGACCAGACCGCGCACGTTGCGGTCGGCACGTCGCTCGCTTCGATCATCTTCACCTCGATCCGTTCGACCACCAGTCACGCTCGGCGCGGGGCGGTGGATTTTGGCTTGCTTAAGGGCTGGGCGATCTGGGTGGTGCTGGGAACAGGTGTCGGCACCATCTTTGCCGATCTTGTGTCGGGCGCGCTCCTTGCCCTGATCTTTGGCACCGGGGTTCTTTCGTTTGCGGTCTATTTTCTGCTGCCCGCCCGGCAGGGAGAGCCGCTGTTTGCTGCCCTGCCTTCAGGCTTGCCGCGCGCTGGCATCGCCAGCGCGTTGGGAGTGTTTTCGACGTTGCTCGGCATCGGGGGCGGCACCCTGACGACATTGACGATGACCGTCTGCGGCACGCCGATCCATCGCGCCATCGGCACTGCGGCGGGGATGGGTGCGGTGATTGCAATTCCGGCGACCATGGGCTTCATCCTGATCGGGCTTGACGAAAGCGGTCTCGGCTGGGGTGCTCTGGGCTTTGTCCACCTGCCCGCAGCCATAGTGCTGATTGCCACCTCGGTGTTGGTCGCGCCGCTCGGCGTGGCGGCCGCGCACACGCTTTCTCCGGCGATCCTGCGCCGGGTTTTCGGCCTTTATCTGACATTCATCGGAGTGCTGATGATTGCCAAGTTCTGAGCCCCTGCCAACCTGATCTGAAGGAGTTTCCCGATGCCGACCAGTCGCCGATCCTTTCTCGCCGGTGCCGGCCTTGCCGGCGGCTTGGGTGTCTTGCCGATGTCGGGACTGGGCGCGACGGTGGCAACCACTGCGGCCCAACCCGATTTCGGGCCGAAGATCGGACAGGCACTGCTCAGCCGCAATGAAAATCCCTATGGGCCTGCGCCCTCTGCGCTGCGCGCAATCACCGAAACCGCGAAGATGGGCTGCTATTATGCCAACCGCGGCCTGCAGCGCCTGACCGCGATGATTGCCGAGCGGCACGGGGTCACGCCTGAACAGGTGGTGGTCGGCGAAGGATCGACGGAAATCCTGTGCGCCATTTCGCTGGCGTGGGGGCGCGAGGGAGCGATTCTGTGCCCCGATCTGTTCTGGGATACGACGGTGTTATACGGCGAGCGGCAAGGCGTCACCTCGATCCGCGTGCCGCTGGCAAAGGACATGAACGTCGATCTGGCCGCGATGGCAGCCAAGGCTGCGGACGGCGCGGCGCTGGTGCAGATCTGCAACCCCAACAATCCCACTGGCATGCTGATCCCGCCAGAGGCGCTGCGCAGCTTCGCCGCGGCAGTGACCCCGAAAGCGACCCTGCTGGTGGACGAGGCATACAACGAGTTGACCGACCGACCCGAAGACAACTCGATGATCGATCTGGTGCGAAGCGGCAAGGATGTGATCGTGTGCCGCACATTCTCCAAGATCTACGGCATGGCGGGGCTGCGGGTCGGTTATGCCATAACCAGCGAAGCCAACGCACGGCGCATCCAGTCACCCATGATGAGCTTCGGCGGCAATCTCGCAGGACTGGCAGCAGCGATTGCAAGCTATGATGATACGCCATTCCTCGACCAGTCGCGCGCAGCGGTGCTGGAAGGGAGGGCGATGATCATTGATGCTGTCGCCAAGGCTGGACTGACCGCACTGCCGTCGCAGACCAACTTCGTGTTCGTGAAGGTGCCCGATGCCGATAGCCTACGCGACGCCATGGCCGAACAGGGTATCGCCATCAGAGGCGCTTATGGGCCTTGGGCCGCCTATTCCCGGGTAAGCACAGGAAGGCTTGAGGATGTCGCTCGCTATGCTGCGGCTCTTCCCGAATTGGCGAAGCGCCTTTGGGCCTGAGAAGCCCGTTGGCGGGTCATTCAACCTGAACCGAACTGACGATGAAAATCTCCTGCCAGTGCGTCCATCCGGCTGACCTGTTCGGTCCGATGAGCACGGAGACCCGACTGGGCACGAATTGACGCTTTTTTGACGGTCCGACCGGTTGACCGCATTCTCTGACGACAGGCATCTACGGTCTGCGCCGATCAGTTGAAATCAAGCGACGTTGCGCAGCGCGCCAACCACCGGGTCGGCGCGAAAGGGGAAGGCTTGGCCGATGAAAACGATACAGCCGGGTGACGGTCGGAATCGGCCCGGAGCGGGACAATGATCCGCCCGCAGCTTACCGCGTTCGAGCGTGAGCTGGAGCGCCGGCTCGCCATCCTTTCATGCGAAAAAGAGACCGATCGCCGCCTGCCCGCAGCGGACACCGCCGCCCTTGCCACGATTACCATCGGATCCTTCGCGATCATCCTGATTGTGCAGGTCTTCTAGCAAATGGTCGGCAGCACACAGATCGAAACTGCGCTTGCCGAAACGCTGCCGCTGCTGCCCGAGGAGCGCAGCTGGTCGTTTCGCGACATGCTGGCGGTCAAAGGTGGTCTTGCGATTGCCACATGGGGATTTCTGGCTGGCGGGGCGACCGGACAGTTGGTCGGCTTTGCCGATGGCGTGGCGGCGCTGTTCTTCGGCACAGCGCTGGGGATCGGCTTGTTGTCCATCGCGCTTTTGTTGCCGGTCTATCGGACGGGCACCGAGAGTTTCGTGTTCATGCGCAGCGCGTTTGGCCCGGCCGGCACCAGTCTGCTGGCGGTGGTGCTGGTGCTGGGCGTGGTCCCGTTCAATTCCGCCATCCTTTCAAACATGGCAGGCGATGCGACGCGCGAAGTGCTGATCGGGCTTGGCTATCTTGCGCCTGCGTCCGTGTGGCCGGTGGCCCAGGCAACCGCGCTTGGCGTGCTTGCGCTCAGCTGCCTTTTGGCCGCGCGGGGCAGCGACACCTTGCGGCGCCTGAACCTGTTGGTGGTTCCCTTGCTGGTGCTGCTGTCGGGCGGGCTGCTGGTCGCGGTGTTCTGGCAGAGCGGGTGGCAGGCCGTCTTCTCATCCGAGCCGCCCGCCTCGCCATTTGACCGGGCAACGCGGCTGATGCTGGCAACCGAACTTAATGTTGCGATCACGCTCTCGTGGTTCGGGCTGGCAGGCAATCTGATGCGCTATGGCCGCAGCGCGCGCGGGGCGATGTGGGGAACATGGATCGGACTGGTGCCGGTTTCCCTCTTGCCCGCGCTTGCGGGGCTGGCGTCCTCGCTGGTGTTGGGATCGCCTGACCCGGCGGGGTGGATGACGCCGTTGGTCGGGCCGGTGATCGGGCTGGCGATGCTGCTGGTGCTGATCTTTGCCAATTTGTCGAGCCTGACGGGGATGCTGCAGGGCAATGTGTCCACAATCGTGCAAAATTTCGGACCATTTGCGCGCGCATTCGGCTTTGCCGGCAATGTGGCAATGCTGGGCATTGTTGCTGCGCTGATCCTGCTGCTGGCGAGCGATGCCCTGTATGCGCGGTTCTATACGTTTGTTGCCTTTTACGGGGCAGTCCTTGCGCCGACGACCGGCATCCTGCTGGCCGATTGGCTGGTGCTGCGACGGAAAACGGTCGATATCCGGCCGCTGCACCATGCGGCGCCGGGTAGCGCATATGGCTTTGTCGCCGGGTTCAACCCGGCCGCGATGATCGCACTTCTCGCAGGGTTCGTGACCTATCTCGCGCTGCTAGAACCCGTGAGCCAGACGCCGGGGGCGGTGTTTCGCTACACTTCGGCGAGCCTCCCGGCCATTGCTGCGGCATTCTTCATCCATCTCCTGTGTTCGCGCTTCATCACGATCCCATCGGGCCGGGGCGGGTATCCGGATCTGGCAAGGGCAAAGACCGTTCGCGGGAATGTGGAACCCGCCGAATGAGCGAGCGCACATTCCTCGGCCACCCGCGCGGGCTCGCCTATCTCGCCTTCACCGAAATGTGGGAGCGGTTCAGCTTCTACGGCATGCAATCGCTGCTCGTGCTCTATATGACGCAGGAGCTGTTCCTTGCGGATAAGATCGGCCAGGTCACCGGGATCGAAACCTACCGCTGGGCGGTGGAAAGCGTGCTTGGCCCGCTGTCGACACAAGCGCTCGCAGGGCAGACCTTCGGGCTTTACGCCGGGCTCGTCTATTTCACGCCGTTGTTCGGCGGCTGGATTGCCGATCGCTGGCTGGGGGCAAAGCGGACCGTGGTGATCGGCGTCCTGCTGATGACCGCTGGCCACGCCGCGATGGTTTTCGACGCCAGTTTTCTCATCGCGCTGCTGCTGCTGATCCTGGGTTCGGGCGCGCTCAAGGGCAATATCGCCGCGCAGGTCGGCCAGCTTTACCAACCCGACGACGAGCGCATGACCAGAGCCTATGCGATCTTCAGCACTTTCATCAACATCGGAGCGATCCTGGGGCCCGTCGCGTGCGGACTATTGGCGCAGGCCTATGGCTGGCATTACGGTTTCGGCTTTGCCGGGTTGCTGATGCTCGCCGCGCTATGGGTTTATCTGCGGGGCGCCGACGCTCTGCCAGACGCCGTCACGTCGCGCAGCGAGGCGCTGGACAACGGCCCGATCACTACGGCTGAAGGCCGTTCGATCGGGCTGCTTGCGTTCATCTACGCGCTGATGGTCGTGGTGACGGCCGGGTTCGACCAGACCTTCAACATGGGCATGGTGTGGATCGATGCGACGGTCGATCTCGAAACCTGGCTGGGGCGTTTCCCGGTCGCTTGGTTCGTCGCGGTCAACAGCACCGCCATCGTCGTGCTGACGACCCTGACGGTGATCTACTGGCGTGCGCTTGCCCGCCGCGGGGTGGAACCTTCCGATACAACCAAGATCGCTCTGGGCGGACTGTTCGCCGGTGCCGGGGTCGCGTTGCTGGCCGTCGCTGATGCTATCGCGGGCGATGGCAAGGTCGGCATTGCGCTGCCGGTCCTGTCCTTCATCATCACCGGGCTGGGCTTTGCGTGGTACTGGCCCACGGTGCTTGCGATAGCCGGGCGTTATGCGCCGCCGAGGTTTGCCGCGCGGATGATGGCAGCGGCCTATCTGACCATCTTCTTCAGCAATATGTTCGGGGGATACATCGCAACGCTTTACGAGACCATGAAGCCCACGGTTTTCTGGTCGCTCAACGCAGGCTTCTGCTTTGCGGGGGGAGCCCTGTTCCTTGCCTTCGGCCCTGCCTTGACCCGCGCACTGGCAAGGAGCCGCACTGATGCGGCAGGCGAAGCCGCGATCATCGCAAGGGAACAAATCGCATGAGCGCCGGAGCCGTCATCAGCCGCGATACGCGCCTCGCCCTTCCCGCCTTTGCCGACAATTCGCGGCTGCGCCTCATATTCGGCACGCTGCTCTACCTCGCGCAGGGCTTTCCGCAGGGCATATTCTTCTACGCCATGCCCACCTGGCTCGCGGCAAACGGGGAGTCGACCGAGGTGGTGGCAATGGCTGCGGCGGCGGCGTCCCTTCCATGGAGCCTCAAGTTCCTCGCTGGCCTCATGATGGACCGCTACACCTGGCTCGCCATGGGCCGCCGCAGGCCCTGGCTGATCGGTTCGCAGATATGCATCATCGCCAGTCTGGTCACGATTTCGGTGATCTCACCGCTCGCCGGGCAGACCGCGCTGGTCATCGGGTTCATCTTCATGCTGTCCATGCTCACGGCGGTGCAGGACGTCGCTCTCGACGCGCTGGTTGTGGACCTCACGCCCGAAAACGAGATGGGGCGCATGAACGGCTTCATGTTCGGCGGCAAGGTGTTCGGCATCGCCGCCGGTATGGCCGGGACCGGTTATCTGCTCGAATACCACGGCTTTGCGAGCGCCATGATGGGAATGCTCGTGCTGTTCCTGATTCCTGCCACGGCAGCGCTTATCATCCGGGAACGCGCAGGCGAGAAGCTGCTGCCGTGGACCGGGGGACAGCGTTCGCCGGACATCACATTCGTGAATGACAGGCTGTTTCCCATTCTTGGGGCGGCCCTGCGTAATCTTCTCCGGCCGCAGGGTCTCATCACCGTGCTGGTGGTCCTGATCTACAGCGTTCATCAAAGGCTCAACGAGATGACCGATGCGCTGTTCGCAATCCGGCAGCTTGGCTGGAACCAGGCCGAGCTCGGATCGCTGATGGGCGCCTCCAATGTTGCGATGGGCCTCCTGTGCCTCACGCTCGGGGGATGGATGGTCGACCGGTTCGGGGCAAGGCGGATCGCCCTCTGGTCAGGTGTGATCGCCTTGCCCGTGATGGGCGTTTACCTGATCGACGAGACGCTGTGGGCCGATGATCGGCTGTATGTCGCGTGGTTCTTCATCAAGAATGTGCCGCTGTTTCTGTTCTATCTGGCCAACCTCGTCATCATGATGCGGGCTACGGCAAAGGAAGCCGCGGCGCTCTCCTTCGCCCTGTTCGCGGCAATCGTGCCGCTGGGTTTCATGATCGGTGCGGCTCTGCTGCCTCTGCTCGAGGACATGGGCGGATGGAAGGCGATGTTCGGCGCGAGCGCGGGGCTGGTCTTTGTCGCCGGCTTGCTGACCCTGTTGCTGAAACCTGACACCGGCCCGCAGCAAGCGGACGCCGGGGCTGTCGAACTCGACGGCAGGTTCGCATGAACATGTCAGTCCCCACCGGGCAGCTGCGAAAGCGTCTCGAAGAAGATCCAGCGAAAAGGCGTTGCTGCTCTCGACAAGCGCTTGCGCATCAGGACTGACGGAACCGGAGATCGTCGGCTCGATGGTTGCCGCGTTTCCGCCAGCAGCGGACATTCTGAAAGCGATCCCATTCCTGACGTGGCTGACTGGATGAGCGATATTCGGAACGGCAATGCAGCCCCTGTCTCGGCCTTGTCGCCAATCGAGCCGGTTGCGGCGGGCTAGCTTCGGGACAGCCGAGGCACCTAAATTCTTTTAGGTATCGCTTGGACATCACCGCACATAATGATCGTCCCCTGCAGCGCGGAGGGATCGCTGCGGCATGCAAATGGGGGGATTCTGATGAGCAAGGGCGCTATCGTGCGCGCGATGTGCGGCGCGAGCATGGTCATGCTTGCTGCAGGAGCGGCAGCCGAGAAACCGGTTGAAGTGCAGGATATCCGTCCCGTTCCCGCCGTGCCGGGAGAGAGCTACCTCATCTCGCTCGACCCAGCGAAAGGCCATGTGATCGGTCGGGACGGGCAGAAATATGCTGCACAGACCTTTTCCTTCGACTTGATGGAGAAGGAAAACCTGAGCTGCTCATACGTTACTGAAATTCCGGCGAGTTATCGCCACTACCGCGAGGATCCCACCTACGCGAAGGGCCCCCGTCCGGGCTGGCGCATGACGTCGGGCTATGCCGGGCAGGTCGACAACGTGGTCAATAGCTGCAGCTTTTACCAGAGCGTCAAGGCTGCGGGGAAATACGAGGTGACCTTCGTCGCCGCTGTGCCCAACCAGAGCGGAGCACTGCGGGTCTATTTCTCCAACCCGAGCGATGTCGGCATCGGCAATGCAACGGTCTCCTTCCTGAGTAACGCCCGTGCGGTCGATCCGGCGATGCTCGCCGGGCCGGTGTCGCGCGGACGCCCGATCTTCGCGGCCGACCTGCCTGAGGGCGGACGTGCATGGGTCGACGCTAAGCCGGAGCCGCTTCGCAAGTTCTACTCCGCTCTGTTGCGCGACGGCGAATACAATGCGGTCGCAAACTTCGCGAAGCTCGGCCGCGCGGCAATGGCGGTCGGTGAATACCAAGCCGCCGAGTGGGCCTTCGACAACGCGCTCGACAGGATCGAGGCGATCTATGCGAACGACGAGGCGGCCAAGGCCGCTCGCAGCAAATTCAACGTGGAAAGTATAAAGGATTTCAAGGGCGACCCCTACGAACGCGCGATGGCATACTACTATCGCGGGCTGCTCTATCTGCGCAACGGCGATTACGGCAATGCACGCGCCAGCTTCGTCTCCGCCGAATACCAAGACACGGTGTCCGAGGCCGAGGAATTTCAATCCGACTTCGCGCTCATGAACTTTCTCGCCGGCTGGTCGGCGCGGTGCATGGGCAGCGATGCCCTCGCAAATGATAGTTTCGCCGCGGCGGCCAAGATCGACAAGGCGCTCGGCGAACCTCCCGCCGGGGCGACGGTGCTGCACATCGCCGAAACAGGCCTCGGCCCGGTCAAGCTCATGCGTGGCGCAGGCGGCCAGATGGTCGGACTTGTACCGTCCGTCGAATACACGCCCGAGGGGGCAATGCCGACGTTCGGAGGAGCGACGCTCGCAAAGGCAGCCGACATCAATTTCCAGGCGACGACGCGGGGCGGGCGCAAGTTCGATGCGATTATGAACGGCAAGGTGGCCTTCAAGAACACGATGGGCACCGTCAGCGACGTGGCTCTGACAGCGACTTCGCTCCTTACCGACCAGCTCGGCGTGGCCGGCTCACTCATCGGCCTGTTTGGCGGGCTTGCCTCGGGCGCGGCGTCCGATGCCACCAAGACCCAGGTCGACGTGCGATACTGGGACAGCTTGCCCGATGCGATCTTCGTTGCCACCGCAGAAGGCGCGACAAAGGCGACGGCGAAGAGCAATGCGAAGGGCAAGGGCAAAGCTGCGGCCCCCGCTACCGCCGCGGCGGCTTCATTCGTTGGCGGTGCGGCGCCCGCCGTCACGATGATCAGCGACGGCAACCAGCGGTGCAGCTTGAGCTGGGCGGCGGACCGCTCGCCTGCGGCGCTCAAGGCCGGCATTCCCGGAACTCCCCAGAATGCACCCCAGATGCGTGCCAGCAAGGACGAAGCGAATGCCCGCGACGAGGCCTTCCGCCGCGCGCTGATGGCGAACGAGATATGAGCGTGCCGGCGCGCTCGTGCGGAGACATGATGTGAAAAGAATCGCCAACCACCTGATCGGCAGCTTCGCGCTGGCGGCCTGCGCCATCTCGCTGACTGTTGGCACGCCGGCGGCGGCCCAGAAGCGGGGCAAATCCCGCGATCTCGATGCCGGGATGGCAGGGCCTGTCCAGGGCGTGGGGATCGAAAGCCGCGATCTGCTCGCCATGTCGGACCAGATGGTGCGCGACATTCTTTCGATGCCCGAGATCGCTGCCCGCACGACGCCACCACGGATCATCGTCGACAGCCGGTATTTCACCAACGAGAGCTCTCAGCGTATCAACCAAAATCTGATCACCGACAGGCTGCGCACCAGCCTCAACCGGGCAAGCGACGGTCGGATGGTGTTCCTCGCCCGGCAGAACGCGGCGATGATCGAGGAGGAGCGCGCGCTCAAGCGCGAGGGCATCACCGATAGCGGGACGACCGGCCTCACCCGCGCGCAGTTCGGAGCCGACTTCCGGTTGACCGGTAACATCGCCTCGCAGGACGCGCGCAACGCCCGCACCGGACAGGTCCAGCGCTTCACCCAGATCACCTTCGAGCTGGTCGATCTCGAAAGCGGTGCGATCGCCTGGTCCAATTCCTACGACGTCGCCCGCGCTGCGACCGACGACGTGACCTATCGCTAAATTAACAGGGGAGAATTTCCGCATGAAAGCCGTTGTCCGGGCCACTGCCGCCCTCGTCGTAGCGCTCCACCTATCGGCTTGCGCCACCTACGAGCCGATGCGGCTCGATCCCAACGCGCAGGTCCCCGAAGCCGGGGAAACCGTCGAATGAAACTGCCCGCCGCGCTGGGTGCGGGCAGCCTCGCGGCGCTGGTCGCAGGAGCGGTCATGCTGACCGCGCTCGGAGATGGCCAGCCACTCGCCGCGCGCGAGAACCAGGTCGTCAAGTGCAAGACCGGCAAGGCGCGCAAGGCGCCCGGCTATGCCGGCGCGGCGCTGGTCGCCAACGTGCCGCGCTCGATGACGCCGATCGATCTCAACGCGGTGCAGTTCGCCGACAAAGCGCTGACCCGGGATATGGTCGTCGAGGGCCTGTTCGCCCGCCGCACCGAGACCGACACCGTCGAGGTGAGCGCCCGGTTCGTCAACTGCACCAAGCGGGCGTTGACCATCCGCGCTCGCTCCAGTTTCATGGACGATGTGCAGTATCCGGTTGAGCCGTCCTCGGCATGGCAGCGCGTGATCATTCAGCCCTACGCTACCGGGGTCTATCGAGAACGCTCGATGAAGCGCGACGAGGTCAAGTATTACCTAATCGAGATCGCGGGGGAATAGAATGCGCATGATCGCCGTCTGGGCTGGAGCCTTCTTTGCGGTGGCTGCGTCTGGAGCCCCGGCAGCCGCGCAGTATCGTGAGGGGACCCCGGAGGTGCTCGCAGCGCCTGCACGCGCGCCAAACATGCGCGCGGCTCAAGAAACGCGCTCCGCCGACGATTATCGCCGCGCCGGTTCGCCGCGTATCGTGGTGTTCTGGAACCGCGAACTCAGCGATCGCATCGCTAACGATTATGACACTGTCCTGACCGATCGCGGCGAGACGGCCGTGGACACTGCTGCGGAAGTGTCGCGCAATGGCCGCTATGCCGAAGGCGCGCTGGTCACCACTCGCGACCGCGAGGTTCGCCTCGGGCGCCGCGAGGTCGAGGACGATCGACGCGACAGTTTGCTCGACGAGAGCCGGGAGTGGGAACTGCTCGAAGCCTTTCAGAGCCGTCTCCAGTCGAATGGGCTGGTCCTTGTCGACCGCTCGCTCGCTGTCCGAGCCATCGCGGCAGCAGAGGGTGGTCCGGCCGACAAGCAGACCGCAGAGATGCGCGGCATCGCGGGCCTTGCGGACCTGATGATGACCCTGACCCAGACCGGCGCTCCCGATGCGCCGCTCGGCATCAGGTTCAAGATCACCGTCACCGATCTCGATAGCGGACAGATCGTCACCACACTGGTCGCGGAGGGGGAAGGCCCGCCCCGCGGCCCGGGCCGCTTCGTTGCCGGTGCCAACGGGTTCGAACGCGAACAGCCGCCCGCACTCGACGCCGCGCAGGCGGGCGCGAACCTCGCGTCCGACCTCATGATGCGGCTTGCAGGCAAGTGGTGATCGGCTGTAACTGACGCAACGGCCCTGTTCCAGGCATCTGCTTTCACGAGCAGCACGACCAGCGAATCGCATGGGGCCGTTCGGGGGGAATGATGCGAAAAATTGCGTGGCTGGCTCTGCTGGTCTGGTCGCTTGCCGCGTTTGCCACCCCTGCCCTCGCAACCGCGACCATCCCCGCCATCGAGCTTGTGCCGGGGCAGTCCGCTGGCGAGATCAAGGCCGACATCCGTTTCACGCGCGCCGGACACGAAGGCCCGCCGCTCGCCCGCGATTTCGCGTCCGCGCGCGCGGTAAGCCATACGTCGACCCAGTTCGGGACGGTCGGCCAGCCGGCCTACGTGTTCCTCAGACTGCACAACACCGGCGCGGAGCCGGGGTCGTGGATGCTGACCACCGGACGCAGCACAATTTCCGAGTTCACGCTCTACCGCCAGGACGCCGACCGGTGGCGCGTCATCCTCGACGGGGCAGACCGCGAACAGCTCGGTAAGGTCCTCGACCAATTCCAGGCCTATGCAACCGAAGTCGATCTCGCCGGCGGCGAGGAGGCGACCTATGTAATCCGTTTCCGCGACGAGGTTTCGTCCTGGATGCCGCTACGGATCGAGACCGCCGGGGATTTCTTCGTCGCGCGGCGCGGCAATATTGCGCTCGTCGCTGGGGTCGTCGCGGGAAGCCTGATCCTTGCACTGTTCAACGTCGTCCTGCTCGCTGCGACCGGTCGGCGCGTGTTTATCTGGCTCGGACTGGCCGAAGCGGCCTTTGCCTTCAACACGCTCCATGCCGAGGGCTACCTGACGATCTTCTGGCTCTACCGGCACCCTGACCTTCAAGGCGTCGTGGGCGACATTGCACGCTCGGCCTTCGGTCTTCTGATGCTCCAGTTTGGTCGGGAGTTCCTGGCGACGCGCACAGGCATGCCGCGCTACGACGTGTTCCTCAGAGCGACGATGGCGTTCGGCGTGCTGGTGGTGCTCGCAGCCTTCGTCAGGCTGGCGGTGCCGGCGTTGCCCGTTATGCCACTTCACGCCGCGGCTTGGATGTTCACGCTGGTCGCCTCTTCGGCACTTCCGGTAATCGGCTGGGTGGCGACCCGCCGCCACGGCATGGAGTTCCTGCCGCTGCTGATAGGTTGGTCGGCTCTCTCGCTTTACATCATCACGACCGCGATCGCGATTACGGGATTGGTGCCGTTCCTTGCTGTCAACTGGCACTGGATCGGTCCGATCGGTCTGTTCGAATGCGCCATGGCGACCCTGGCGGTCGGCCTGCACCTCCGCAAGCTCCAGCACGACCGGCTTGCGGCCGAGCAGGAGGCCAAGCGCGAACTGCTCGCCAGGATGGCGATCAGCGAGGACGCGAGCCGCCTCGCTGAGGAACGCGAGACGGCTTTGGCCGGCCTCAAGGCGCGCGACCGCCTGATCGAGATGTCGGCACACGATACGCGCCATGTCCTTCACGCGCTGAGCAGCGCCGTGTTCCTCGCCCGCCAGGCCGGAAGCGAACTTCCTCCGCGAGACCTGATGACGCTCATCGAAGCATCGGCCCGGCATCTGGAGGAAATCGTCGGATCGAGCGTTACCAGGGATAGCGGCGGGGGCAGCTTCCTTGCCCTCGGGCTGGTCGACGTCGCGCGGCTGCTTGAAGACCTCGTCACCATTTACGCCGCTGCTGCGATGAGCAGCAATGTCGTCCTCACGCGCGCCTGCGTTCCAAACACGCGGATCATCGCGGACGAGGCGCTGCTTGTGCGGGTGCTCTCCAACCTCCTCAACAATGCAGTGCGCGCGACGCAATCGGGCGTGATCGAGATCTCCTGCGAGAGCAGCAGCGATTGTCTCGCGATCACAGTGAAGGACAGCGGGCCCGGCATGCCGAAGGAAATCGCCGATTTTCTCTCGGGCGACAGCGAAGGCCATGACACCGGTCCGATGCCCTCGCGTTTTGGGAAGGGTTGGCGCGCCATACGCGAGACCGTTTCGCTGCTGCGCGCTGCGTATACGATCGAGACCGGCGCGGGAGGCACGCGCGTGACGATCCTCCTTCCTCTACCCGTGGAGGATGAACAGCCGATCTCGCTGGAACAATTGCAAAAAGAGTTTCCCCGCGCCTGCTTCATCGACGAGGAGACCGCCAGCCATGAAGAACTGCAAGACCGGCTGATGAGTATGAGGCCTGACCGCGTGCCGATTCTCGTCGTCAGCCGGGCGACTTCGGATAATCGCATAAAGGCTGCAGCCATGGGTCACCTGCTCCTTCTGCGCCCGCTGGTGCGAAGCATGATGGAGCATCCCTATGTGGCAGAAATGACCAGCCCCGCAGCCCGCGCTCGATCGACGAGTTGACGATTGCTGGTCGCTTCCAGCCTGCGACGGAGCTCGGCGAGGTGGAACGAGACTGTCGGCGGCGTGATACCTAGGCGGAAGGCGATTTCCTTGTTGCTTTCTCCGGCGGCCAGAAGCTGCAGGACCGCCAGCTGGCGCGGGGGAAGAGCGATATCCGTCCCAAGCAGGCCGGTCATGAGTCGCTCTGCCGTGGGAGAAACGAAGGTCCGCCCTTCGCGCGCGGCATCGATGGCGTCGAGCGCATATTGCACCGGATCGGCCTTGGAAACAACGCATTGCGCGCCAAGATCGAGGCAAGTGCGAAGCACTTTGCCGAACCCCGTCCCCGTCAAGATGATTACCTTGCACCTACCTGCATCGAGGATCTTCACCAGAACCGATGGGCCGGCAAGGTCGGGGAGTTCGAGATCCAAGACAACGACATCGACCGTGTTGTCCTTCAACCATTCGAGCGCCGGTCTTGCGAGCGGAAAACAGGCGGCAATCCGGATATCGCTGCGGGTGGCACAAACCATGCGCATCCCGGCATGGGCCAGTTCGTGGTCGTCTATAAGCAGCAGGCTGATCGGCATTTCTCTGTCCGCTTCGAAAGGTTCGTCCATCACGCGCCGATGCTGTTCGGCAATGTGCTAAGACTTCATTCGTCTGCTAGCAATCGGTTAAGGGCAAGAGAGCCGCGCAACAGCCTCCGGATTGACATGGTGCCGGGCAAGACTGCCCGACCGAGATGCTCGGTCGGATAGGCTCGGGCAAATAGGCTCGGGCAAATAGGAAAGCACTCCCAAGTTGTCTCGCCGCCCGCGCCGTCATCCATCGCTGTGGGTTCCCGTCGACCTCCGCGAGAATGCCTTCATCCACGAACAGAGAGACGAATGTGAGAGAGCCAGCCTTCTGCCACGCCTCGCCGCTTCTGCACTCGTGGTTCAGATTCGACGGCCGCAATCCACCCAACTTCAGTCTCTTCGGTTAGGTGACGATCGCGAGCCGCTTCTCCTTGCCGGAGAATCGGTACATGAGGCGCCAGAGCTTTGAGCCGTTTGGTCGGACCGGGAACCGAAGGCTGCGCTCGTCGGTCAGCTTGTAGCCCTTCCAAGCGGTCAAGCGTTGCGCGCCTGCAGATCGGTGAGGGCCATGCTGCTCTCCGATTTGGGGGCACCTTTTCCGATGATACCCCCACCGATGCCGCCCGCAAGGGTGAGAGCGCATGTCGTAATATGTGACGACATGAGACAGCCTTTAGCACGGCTTTCCAAGGGTGTCCTGTCCGCGTGAGACAGAATGCGAGGCAATAATATGGTTAGGTGGCGGAGCAGGTGGGATTCGAACCCACGATACGCTTGTGACGTATACACACTTTCCAGGCGTGCGCCTTCGACCACTCGGCCACTGCTCCGCATGCTCCTCGGTGCGCTATCGCTTCGCTGCTTGAACGCCGATCTGGCGCGCTGCCGCTTCGCTGGTTGAGCGCCTGTCAGGGCAAGCACGCGCCGATAGCGGCGAATGCGTGGTTCCGCAAGGCGGTGTTCGAGCGGAGGATTGGCCGGGGTGCGCGATCGTGGTAAAGGAGTCGCCGTGGCATAGCGCTGCGCGGATCCGGCATTCCCTGCGAACGCTGCCTCAAGAACCCCTTTCCGCCCCCCAAAACGCGTGGAAAGGGGTTTTTGATTGGGGTGGGAATGTGGCACAACCTTTTGCATGAGAACCGCTCTCCTCGCCGTTTCGGCTGCCCTCGCCCTTTCGTTGCCGCTGTCCGCTCAGGAGGAGCCGAAGGGAGCGCCTGCTCCATCCGAGATCGTCGCGGCCGCGCCAGCCGCCGATTGGGTGGCAATTGCGGCGGAAGATCTGCTGGTGATGACCCTCGCGCCGGATGCGGAGGGCAAGCCGCGACAGGTGGTGATCCAGTTGATGCCCGCGCCGTTTTCGCAAGGCTGGGTGCACAACATCCGCCTGTTCGCGCGGAGCGGCTGGTATGACGGGATTTCGGTCAACCGCGTGCAGGACAATTACGTCACCCAATGGGGCGATCCCAATTATGACAACCCCGAAGCGACGGGGACGCCAAAGCCGCTGCCCGAGGGGCTGAAGGTGATGGGGGAGGATGAATATGCTGCACAGATTAGTGCATCGGTGTCCCCCTATCTCTGGTTTAGAGATCACCGTGTTGCATTTGACGGCTTCGGCAAATCGGAATCCGTTCAGCTGCGTCCCGTCCCTCGGCGAGCCAACTTCTTCGATCCTTATAGCCCCATCGTAACCTTCTCGAGCGGATTCCCCATCGGAACCGCGTTCTCGCCTAACAGGCCACCAGAACTCGGCTGGCCCGTCCACTGCTACGGCATGGTCGGCGTCGGCCGTAACTATTCGCCGGACACCGGCTCCGGCGCGGAGCTTTATACCGTGATCGGCCATGCGCCGCGTCACTTGGATCGTAACATCGCGCTGGTGGGCCGGGTGATCGAGGGGATGCAGCACCTCTCCAGCTTGCCGCGTGGCTCGGGCGCGCTGGGGTTCTACACCGCCGAGGAAGCCGCCAAGCGCACGCCGATCCTGTCGGTGCGGGTGGCGAGTGACCTCGCCCCTTCAGAGCAACCCGCGTTCGAATATCTCTCGACCGAAAGCGATGTCTTCGCGACCTACGCCGATGCGGTCGCCAACCGCCGCGATCCGTTCTTCATCACCCCCGCCGGCGGCGCCGATATCTGCAATATCCGTGTGCCGGTGCGGCGGGCAGAATAGCGCGGCTGCCTTCCGGTCACCTTTTCCCTTACGGAACCCACATCTTTCACGTACGTTCGTATCCCTGCACCACTCACTCCAAGGGGAGGACACGACATGAAGATCGGCGATCGCAAGGAATTTCACAGCAAGGCTCCGCCGCTCACCTGCTCGCCGGAAACCACCGTGTTCGACGCGGTGACGCAGATGGCAAACAAGAATTTCGGCTCGATCTTCATCACCGATGCCGACAATTGCATCCTTGGCGTGATGACAGAGCGCGACATCTTCCGCCGGGTGATCGGCGAAAGCCGCGATCCGCAGACCACGCCGGTCAGCGCGGTCATGACCACCGATATCCGCATGGCGCGCGAGGATGACGATGTGCTCGGCTGGCTGCAGGTGATGAGCAACGAACGCTTCCGCCGCCTGCCGATCGTGGACAAGGACAAGCGCCTGATCGCGGTGATGAGCCAAGGCGATTTCGTCGCCTACACCTGGCCGCAAATGCTCAGCCAACTCACCCAGATGGCACAGGCGACGCTGGCTCCGGCGTTCAATCCGCTGGCAATCGCGGGCGGTATTGCGGCCTATTCGGTCGTGCTCGTTGCGCTGCTGCTGGCGTTCACCTGATCCGGCCGCCCGTCAAAGCTTCTGCATCAATTCGATGCGGTTGCCGAACGGATCCTGCGTGAAGAACCGCGCATAGCCTGCGACAGGCTTATCGTCGCGCGTGGGATAACCCGCCGCCTCCAGCCGATGGCGCAGAGCGGTCAGATCATCGACCAACAGCGCAGGATGGGCTTTGCGCGCGGGGGCAAAGTCCTGCTCCACCCCCAGATGGAGGTTGCACGATCCGCCCGTAAACCAGCATCCGCTTGGCGATAGCTGGGCGGGTTTGGCGACCTCCCGCATTCCCAGCAGATCGGCGTAGAACACCCGCGCCCGATCCTCGCCGCCGTGCGGGATCGCCACCTGCACATGATCCAGACCGATGATCGCCATATGCTACTGGCGATCCGCCTGCGCCACCGCATCGCTGGCGCGCAAAGCCGACAATATCCGGTTGAGGTGCGCCACGTCCTGCACCTCGATCTCGATATCGTAGGTGGTGAAGGGGTGATCGAGATGGGTCTGCACCAGACTGGTTACGTTGGCCTTGTTCTGGGCAAATATGCCCGCCATTTCCGCCAGGGTGCCGGGGCGGTCATACAGCGTTACCGATAATTGCCCCAGCGCGCCGACCGAACGGCTGCCCCAGGCAAGATCGATCCAGTCATTGTCCACCCCGCTCGCCAGTTCAAGGCAGTCGATCGCGTGGACCAGCACGGTCTCGCCCTTGCGCCGGATGCCGACGATGCGGTCGCCGGGCACCGGATGGCAGCAGGTGGCGAGATCGAAGGCGACGCCGGGTGTCAGGCCGCGGACGGAGATCGCGCGTTCGCGCCGGGTCCAGTGTTCGTCATCCTCGATCCCGGCGGTGCAGCCCGGAACCAGCGCCTCCATCACCTCGCGGTCGGTCAGTTTGGCGGCGCCGATGGCGTACATCAGGTCTTCGGGTTCATCCATCCGGAGCCGCTGCAGCGCGCTGCGGATCGCCTTCTTGCCGATGCGGGCGGGCACACGCGCGGCGATTTCATCGAACAGTTTCGATCCGATCGCGGCGACCTCGTCGCGTTCTTTCAGCCGCACTGCCCGGCGGATCGCGGCGCGAGCCTTGCCGGTGACGACGAAGGCCAGCCACGACAGCTGCGGCGCGGCGCCGGGGTTCTTGATGATCTCGACCACGTCCCCGTTGGTCAGCGGCGTCCGCAGCGGCATGTGCCTCCCGTTGATCTTCGCGCCGACGCAGGCGAGGCCCAGATCGGTGTGCACGGCAAAGGCGAAATCGACCGCGGTCGCGCCCTTGGGCAGCTGGAACAGCGCGCCCTTGGGGGTAAAGGCGAATATCCTGTCCTGATAGATCGCCAGCCGCGTGTGTTCGAGCAACTCCTCGGCATCGTGGCTCTGTTCGACGATCTCGATCAGGTCGCGCAGCCAGCCCACCTGCCCATCGGCCTTGTCCGATTGCTTGTAGGCCCAATGCGCCGCCAGCCCGAATTCATTGCGGCGATGCATTTCGCGGGTGCGGATCTGCACTTCGACCCGCATCGAGTTTTCGTACATCAGCGACGTGTGCAAGCTGCGATAGCCGTTGGTCTTCGGCGTCGAGATGTAATCCTTGAACTTGCCCGGCAGGAATTGCCACGTCGTGTGCAGAATGCCGAGCGCACGGTAGCAATCCTCCTCGCTGTCGGTCAGGACGCGGAACGCCATGATGTCGGTCACCTGTTCGAAGCTGACATGGCGTTCGGCCATCTTGTGCCAGATCGAAAAGGGGTGCTTTTCGCGGCCCGAAACCTCGACCCTCAGGCCCGCTTCGGCAAGGCGCTGCTTGACCTTCAGGGCGATGTCATCGACCTGCCCGCCATCCTGACTGCGCAGCTGCTCCAGCCGGGTCTCGATGGTGGCATAGCCTTCCGGCTCAAGCTCGCGGAATGCCAGCGCCTGCATTTCGCGCATATATTCGTACATGCCCACCCGCTCGGCCAAAGGCGCGTAAATATCCATCGTCTCGCGTGCGATACGTTGGCGCTTTTCGGGCGACTTGATGAAATGCAGCGTGCGCATGTTGTGCAGCCGGTCAGCCAGCTTGACCAGCAGCACGCGGATATCCTCGGACATGGCCAGCAGGAACTTGCGCAGGTTTTCCGCCGCGCGCTCGTTCTCGGGCATGGTCTCGATTTTCGAGAGTTTGGTCACCCCGTCCACCAGTCGCGCGACTTCGGGGCCGAAATGCACCTCGATATCCTCGATCGTGGCGAGCGTATCTTCCACCGTATCGTGCAGCAGCGCGGTGATGATGGTCGACTGGTCGAGCTTCAGATCGGTCATCAGCCCGGCGACTTCGACCGGATGGCTGAAATACGGGTCGCCGCTCGCGCGCTTCTGGGTGCCGTGCTTCTGTACGGTATAGACATAGGCGCGATTCAGCATCGCCTCGTCGGCATGCGGATCGTATTCGAGAACCTTCTCGACGAGTTCATATTGGCGGAGCATCGCAGATGAATATGTGCGCCGCAGCAAAGCGGGGCAAGGATTATCGCAGGATGCACGCGGCGGTGTGGCCATCCGGGCCAGCCGTGCTATCCGCAAAATCAGATCCGGGAGAGAATTGCATGAAAACTGCCCCCTATAAGCTGGCCCTGCTCGCCGCCGCGCTGGTCGCGCCGACAGCCTCGATTGCCGCCAACGCGGAAGGCCACGCCGTGGCAGCAAGCGCCGAAGCGCGCCCGCTGGTGTTCGCAGACGAGTTCGATGCCGGCACGCTCGACCGCGATAAGTGGAACGTGGTCGGCATGGATTTCTGGGTGAACGAGGAACAGCAGGCCTATCTCGACAGCCCCGACACGATCCGGTTCGCATCCGATGTCGCGGGCGCCGATGGCGGCGTTCTGGTGCTGCGTCCGGTCTACCGCCCCGGCGTGGACACCCGCGAGGACCGCAAGGCAGACTTCATCTCCGGGCGGATCAATTCACTGGGGAAGGCCGAATTCACCTATGGCCGCATTGAGGCACGGATCAAGCTGACTGCCGACGAGGGCGTGTGGCCCGCGTTCTGGATGCTGGGCAATGGCCGCTGGCCCGATACGGGCGAAATCGACATCATGGAATATGTCGGCGAAACCGACTGGATCGGCGTTGCCCTGCACGGACCGGGCTATTCGGGCGAGACCCCGATGGTGAACAAGCATTTCTTCGCAGAAGGCACCGACGCGACCGATTGGCACACTTATGGAATCGAATGGACGAAAGACGCGATCCTGTTCGAGGTCGATGACCAACTGGTTTACCGCGCCACGCGCCCGATGATCGATTTCTACGGCCAATGGCGGTTCGACACGCCCAAGCACCTGATCCTGAACTTCGCGCTGGGCGGGATCTATCCGTTCAAGACCAGCGGGATCGCAGAGCCTTACAAGGGCCTGCCGCAAGCCACGGTGGACCGGATCAAGGCCGGCGAGGTCGAGATGTATGTCGACTGGGTGCGGGCTTACGCGCCGGTCGAAGACGAGTGATCGCCCGCGCCGCGCGTCACCGGTGACATCATCGTATCAGCGCTTCGGGACTGCGGCCTAGCTCCACGTGGCCCGCGGCGGCAGGCTCATCAGGATCGCGTCGATATTGCCGCCGGTCTTCAGGCCGAAGATCGTGCCGCGGTCGTAGACGAGGTTGAATTCGGCATAGCGCCCCCGGTATTCGAGCTGGCGTGCCTCGTCTTCCGGCGTGAATTCGCTGCCCATCCGCTTTCGCACCAGTGCCGGAAACACGTCGAGAAACGCCTTGCCGACATCCTGCGTGAAGGCGAGATTACGGTCGAACGCGGCATCGTCAACGCATTCGAGATGGTCGTAGAAGATCCCGCCAACCCCGCGATGCACCTCGCGGTGGGGGATATAGAAATATTCGTCCGCCCATTTCTTGTAGCGTTCGTAATAGGTCGGGTTGTGGCCCATGCAGGCGGCGCGCATGGCGGCGTGGAACTGCTCGGTATCCTCTTCGAACGGGATCGGCGGGTTCAAATCCGCCCCGCCGCCGAACCACGCCTTGGTGGTGGTCAGGAAGCGGGTGTTCATGTGCACGGCGGGCGCGTGCGGGTTGGTCATGTGCGCGACCAAGCTGATGCCGGTGGCGACAAAGCCGGGGGCGTCGGCGCTGGCGCCGTTGATCGAGCCTGCAAATTCCTTGGCGAAGCTGCCGCGCACGGTCGAGACATTGACCCCGACCTTCTCGAACACCTTGCCCTTCATCAACCCCTGCACGCCGCCGCCGGGATCGGGATTGCCTTCCTCCTCGCGGCTCCAGGGGGTGTATTGAAAGCTGGCGTCCGACCCCGCCTCGCGCTCGATCGCCTCGAACTCGGCACAGATGGAATCGCGCAAGCTTTCAAACCACGTCCGCGCGCGCGCCGTCTTGTCAGACCAATCCATAAATCCCCGTTCACCCTAAACCTGTCGAAGGATCGTCCTTCTCTCGGACGAACGGGTTAGAAGAAAAGGCAAGGCTTCGACAAGGCCAGCAGTGACGGTTTTTGTTGCAGGCGCGCATAAAGCCAGCAAAGGAAGGTGCATGGTTCCCGCTATGTTCGCCCCCTTCCCGTTCGCCGGGCATGAAATGCTGCTGGGTCAGGGGCGTGCGCTGTACTGGCCTGCGGAGCGCACGCTGCTGGTGGCCGATCTGCATCTGGAAAAGGCCAGCTGGTATGCGCAGCGCGGCCAGATGCTCCCCCCCTATGACAGCCGCGACACGCTGGAACGGCTGGCGGACGCTGTGCGGATCGCCGGCGCACGGCGGGTGATTACGCTGGGCGACAATTTCCACGATGATGCGGGCGCGCTGCGACTCGATGCCTATGCGACCGGGATGCTGGAAGCGCTGACCCGCGCGCTCGACTGGGTGTGGATCACCGGCAACCATGACAAGGAATTGCCGCGCGGGTTCGGCGGCGCGATTGTGCCCGAACTGGAACTGGGCGGGATCATGCTGCGCCACGAAGCCCGCGCCGGAGAGACCGTGCCGGAATTGTCGGGCCATTATCACCCCAAGATGCGCGTGACGGTTCGCAATCGCCACATCGCCCGCCCTTGCGCCGTCATGGGCCGCAGCGCCGCCGGGGCCGAGAGGATGATCCTGCCCGCCTTCGGCACTCTGACTGGCGGCATGGACGCCGGTGCGCCCGAAATCTGCGCCGCGCTGCAACCGGCCAGCCGGATTGAGGCGCTGATGCCTGCGAGGGGGCAGATTGCGCGCTTTCCGCTGTGGCGGGCCGCCGCGTAAGACTCTATCTGGCGCTCGCGCGCGTTTCGCACTATGGAGCGCGCTGCACGTAAGCAACCACAGGAGAACACCCCATATCACGTCCACCCCGGCGCTCGATGGCCCCGCCCGTAAAAAGCGGCCCTCGGTTTGATACCATGATCAACGTACCCAAGGTCCGCGTCATCGATGACGAAGGCGAAAACCTTGGTGTGATGTTCACCCGCGAAGCGATTGAGCAGGCCAATGAAAAGGGCCTGAACCTCGTCGAAGTGTCCCCCAATGCGGACCCGCCGGTGTGCAAGTTCCTCGATGTCGGCAAATTCCGCTACGAAGCGCAGAAGAAAGCCAATCTGGCGCGCAAGACGCAGAAGACGCAGGATATCAAGGAAGTGAAGATGCGCCCTAACATCGACACGCATGATTATGACGTGAAGATGCGCAACGTCACGAAGTTCATCGACAATGGCGACAAGGTGAAGATCACCCTGCGTTTTCGCGGGCGCGAAATGGCGCACCAGCATCTCGGCATGGACCTGCTCAAGAAGGTGCAGGACGATGTTGCCGAAATCGCCAAGGTCGAAGCCTTCCCGCGGCTCGAAGGTCGGCAGATGCTGATGGTGCTGTCACCGAAATAATCCGCTGCACGGCGGACGGATCGTGTCAGGGGCAGCGCTACAGGGCTGCCCCGGCATTCGTCCCGACCGGCGACATCACGAGTCGATGAACGGTGGATGCCGTACGATTGATGGCGACACCGCACCCACCCGATATGCTATGGATTGTCCTGCAAGACGCGGGAATCGGATAGCTTTCCCTCGGCGGCCGCTCCCGCGCCTTGCGATCAACATGGCCGCGTAAGCCCGTCCGCCGGGCGGCCCGCGCCACAGACAGGAAGACCCCCGCTGATGCCTTTCCTGCACTCTTCTTCGCTGCGCCGCGCCCTGTTGGCGACGGCTGTGTCGCTGTGCCTTGCCGCGCCTGCCGCGGCGCAAAGCGCGCCCAAGGACTCCGATCTGGCGACCTTCGCTCCGTCGAAGAACCCCAACAGCGACAAGATCGATTATTCGATCTGGGACGAGGCGATGAAGAACCTCGTCGTATCGATGGGGCCGTCCCTGCGCGAAGGCGCACCGCGTCCCGACCCCAGCTATGGCACCCGCCGCCAGTACGGCCACGTGTCGCGGTACCGGCTTGAAGGCACGCGGGTGATGTTCAGCTTCCTTGATGACGACATCATCGCCAGCTTCACCGAATACCGCAAGGATCTGGAGAATACGGCCAACCTCGTCGACATTCAGGCGCTGTCCCGCAACGAACAGCTCGCCTACTGGATCAACCTCCACAATGTCGCGATGGTGGAGCAGATCGCCAATGCCTGGCCGGTGCGCCAGCCGCGCGAGATCAAGGTGGGCGGCGTCCTGCTGGATGATGCGCGCTTCATTACCGTCGAAGGCATCAAGCTGTCGCCGCGCGATATCCGCGAAAAGATCGTCTATCGCCACTGGAACGATCCGATGGTGATCTACGGCTTCTGGCGCGGCGAGATCGGCAGCCCATCGTTGCAGAAGGAAGCCTTCAACGCCGATAATGTCGCGCGCCTGCTGACCCGCGGGGCGAATGATTTCATCAATTCGCTGCGCGGCACGCAGGAACTGGGCGACAGGCTGCAGGTGGCGACCATCTACAAGGAAGCGGCGCCGTACTTCTTCCCCGATTTCGAGAAAGACCTGCGCGCTCATCTGACGCGTTATGCCGATCAGGATACGTCGGCCTTGCTCGCCAAGACCCGCGGCGCCGAACCCAAGATCGCCGAGCACGACATCGCCGATCTTGCCGGCGGTGTGCGCGAACCGTCCTACACCAACATCACGTCGAACGGTGTCTCCACCAGTTTCCGCATCCCGCAGGCGATGACCGCGCTTTTGCGCGAGCGCGAGACGAAGTTCCAGGAGATCATCCGCAAGGGCCGGACCGGCACGGTCACTTTCAGCAATATCGACCTGCCCGGCGACCCCGAAGACAAGGGCGAGGTGGAGTAGCCAGCCCACCTTACAATCCATTCATCTCCGGTTTATCTGCTTGAGATATATTCTCTTTCGGACGGGCCTTTTCCCTCTGGTGGGAGAGATGACGTGGTGCCGCAATCCCTGATTTGTCTGGCTGCCGGCATGATGCTGGCCGCACCGGCTGCGGCATCTGCCGTGCCGGATCGTTCCAGCATTCAACCGGACCAGCCCCCGGCGATGCAGTTCGTGCAGCCGAGCGGCGGCGGAGTTCTCGAGCCCGAAAGCGAGCGCGATCGGCTCGCCATTTTCGCGCCCACCGCCGATCCGATCCGCCACCGGATCGATTACGAAATCTGGGACTGGGCGCTGAAGAACATCGTTCTTTCGATGGGCCCTTCCACCCGGCAAGGGGCGCGACGGGTCGATCCGGTGCTGGGCACCCGGGTCAAGCAGGGGCCGCAATCGCGCTACCGGCTGGAAGGCTCGCTGGTGCTGTTCAACTTCCTCGACAAGGAAGTGATCGCGAGCTTCACCGAATACCGGCAGGATCTGGAACGGGTGGCCGACACGCTCGACATCGCCGCCCTGCCCCGCAACGAACAACTCGCCTTCTGGCTCAATCTCCACAATGTCGCGCTGCTGGAACAGCTGGTGCGCGAATGGCCGCTGCGCGAGCCGCGCGAAGTCACAGTGGACGGCGTCCCGCTCGACGATGCCACGATCGCCACCTTACGCGGCATTCCCGTGTCGCTGCGCGATATCCGCGAGAACATCGTGTTCCGTCACTGGCGCGACCCCAAGGTGATCTACGGTTTCTGGCGCGGCGAGATCGGCGGGCCGGAGCTGCAACGCTTTGCCTTCAACGGGGCCAATGTCGGCTCGCTCCTCGATCTGGCGGCGATGGACTTCGTCAACTCGCTGCGCGGAACGCAAAAGCTGGGTGACCGTCTTGAAGTGGCCACGCTCTATGCCGAAGTAGCGCCGTTCTATTTCCCCGACTTCGAAGCTGATCTGCGCGCCCACCTGACGGAGTATGCCGAACCGGAAGTGGCCGAGATCGTGGCAGCGACCCGGCTTACCCGCGCCGCGATCAACGAGCACGACATTGCCGATTTTTCCGGAGGCGCGCGCCCGGCCAATTATCTTTTCACCTCGTCCAGCAGCGGAGTGCAATCCAGCCGGGTCGGCGAGGCCGGGGCGAACCTGCTGGCCGAGCGCCAACGCAAGCTGCAACGGCTGCGGTCGCGCGGTGAGCCGAGGGGCCGGGTGTTCTTTTCCAACATCGTCCTGCCGGGCGACCCGCCGAACAAGAACGCCGTCGAATGACACCGCATCGGAGGGGCTGACGTAACGAAAGGAATAGCCATGAAAACCGGTTTTCTGATGGGCCTGCTGGCAACCGCCATGGTGCCCGTCCCGGCCTTCGCCAATGCTGCTGCTACCACCACCGCCGCTGGCGAACCTTCGGCCTTCGACCGCTTTGCCCCGGCCACCGAACGCCGCGATCACCGGCTCGATTGGCAGCATTGGGACGAGGCACTGGCCTGGCTGGTGATCCCGATGGGCCCGTCGATCCGCGACGGCGCGCCAAGGGTCGAACCGGTGGTCGGCAGCCGCATCGTCTATGGCCACGAATCGCGCTACCGGCTGGAAGGCAACCGCGTCGCGCTTTCCTTTGTCGAACCCGAAATTCTCGGCGCATTGTCCGACTACCGCGCCGATCTCGAACGGATCGGGAGCAAGCTCGATCTGGCGCGCCTGCCGCGCAACGAACAGCTCGCCTACTGGATCAACCTGCACAATGTCGCAGTGATCGAGGCGTTGGCGAAAGCCTATCCGCTGACCGATACGGCCCATCTGCGCTTTGGCGAAGAGCAGGCGGGTCTGCACGATGCCAAGCTGGTGCGGGTCAAAGGCGTCGCGCTGTCGCCGCGCGATATTCGCGAGCGGATCGTCTATCCAAACTGGCGCGATCCCAAGGTGATCTACGGCTTCTGGCACGGCGCAATCGGTAGCCCATCGATCCAGCGGATGGCCTATACCGGCAGCAACGTCGATGCCCTGCTGGCGTTGTCGGGCGAGGAGTTCGTGAATTCGCTGCGCGGGGTCGAGGCGTGGGGCGGCAGCTTGCAGGTGAGCCCGATCTACAGCGAAGCCGCGCCCTTCTACTTCGCCGACGACGCCGCGCTGCACGATCACCTGCGCCAATTTGCCGCCGATGACGTGGGCAAACTGCTGCGCAAGCACCGGCGCGTGGACTACAAGCGCTTCGACACCGACCTGGCCGATATGGCGCGGGGAGAGCGCGACCCGTCGATCAACAACGTACGGTCGCAGGCCGGCGGGCTGGCGGCGTTCGAAGCAGACATAACGCAGCCGATTCCTTTCCGTCCCAATCAGGCGATCATGCGGCTGATGACGGAGCGGGCGGTCAAGCTGGCGCGCGCTGCCGATCAGGGCATCCGCACCGGGATGGTGATCTATGGCGACAATGGCTATTCCCCCGATGATCCGGTGAGCGAAGTCGAATAGGGCGTAACCGGACGGCGGGACTTGCCCCTGCACCCGCCGCACTGTTACCCCCTTGACGGGTGAGACAAAGGGGAACCTGCCAGTCATGAACGCGCGCGCCATCGGCCTGATCATCGGCCCGCTGGCGTTCGCGCTGACAATCCTGGTGCCGCCGCCGGCCGGGATGCTGCCGGGCGCATGGCTGGTCGCCGGGCTGGTGGTGTGGATGGCCGCCTGGTGGATGACCGAGGCGGTGCCGATGACGGTGACGGCGCTGCTGCCGTTCCTGGTCCTGCCGCTGGCCGGAGTCGCCACCGCCGATGCCACGGCAAGCGACTATTTCTCGCCAATCCTGTTCCTGCTGCTGGGCGGCGCATTCATTGCGCTGGCGATCGAGCGAACCGGATTGCACCGCCGGCTGAGCCTCGCCATCCTGCGCGTGGTGGGCGCCAATGGCGGCCCCGGACGGCTGCTGCTGGCCTTCATGATCGCCGCTGCGCTGCTATCGATGCTGATCTCCAACACCTCGACCGCGCTGATCATGATGCCGATGGCGCTCGCAGTGCTGCAAGGTGGCAGAGGCGCAGGCAGCGATGGCGAGCCTGTCCGGCAGGAAGGCATCGATGGCGCGCTGCCGATGGGGATCGCCTTTGCCGCCAGCATCGGCGGACTGGGTACCATTGTCGGATCGCCCACCAATGCGATTGCGGTGGGGTTGCTGGACACGATCTCGGGCGTGCGGATCAGCTTTGCCCAGTGGTCGCTTTACGGCGTGCCGGTGGTGCTGGTGGGGGTGCCGCTGGCAGCGTGGATCATCGGCCGGGTGCAGGGCATTGCCGCGCAAACCTTCGATCTTGCCGCTGCCCGCGCGGCCATCGCCACCCCTGCGCAGTGGAGCGCGGCAGAGCTGCGGCTGGCGGTGCTGGTCGCCCTGACCTTTACAGGCTGGGTTACGCAGCCGCTGCTGGCGCCGCTGCTGCCGCCGGGCGCGTGGACGGACGGGTCGATCGCCACCTTCGGCGCGCTGGCGCTGTTCCTCATCCCCGACGGGACAGGCCGCAGTCTGCTGGTGTGGGACGAGGCCAAGGCTGCCCCGTGGAGCGTCATTTTCATGTTCGGCGGCGGGCTGGCGCTGGCGGGCGGCATGCAGGGATCGGGCCTGACCGATTGGGTGGGAGAGGCGCTGTTACCGCTCGAATACTGGCCGCTGCTGCTGGTCGCGCTGGCGGTGACGGCGCTCGTGATTGTCGTCACCGAATTCGCCAGCAATGTCGCGACCGCCACCGGAATCATCCCGGTGGTCGCCGCGCTGGTGGTGGCGCTGGGGGCCGATCCAGTGCTGCTCGCGTTGCCGGCTGCACTGGCGGCGAGCTGGGGCTTCATGCTGCCAGCGGGCACCGGCCCCAATGCCATCGCGTGGGGCACCGGGCGGATCACGATCGGGCGGATGGTTACGGCGGGCGCGCTGCTCGATGTGGCGGGCGTGTTCCTGATCGTTGGCGTAGTGTGGGGCATCGCTGCGCTCGTCTGAACTGACGATCTGCCCGTCTGAAAGCCGGCCCGCGCAGCTTGCAAGCCGCCAGCCTGCGCGATACCTGACGGCCAGCAACGCGGAAGCAGCGGAGAGGCGTTCCTGAGGAGGTTAGGAACGGGCGCCCTGCTGGCCGTGATCGGCTCCCGCCTTCCTGGGAGCGTGAGCAAAGGAAGGACCTGGCCATGCCAGACGCCGTAGACGCTGTTGATACCCCCACCCCGCGCCGCAAACCCAAACCCGCCAAGCGCGAAATCGGAGGGCGGCCGCTGAAGCCGTCCACGCTGATGATGGGCCACGGTTATGATCCGGTACTGTCCGAAGGATCGCTGAAAGCTCCGATCTTCCTCACCAGCACCTTCGCCTTTGAAAGCGCGGCGGCGGGCAAGCGCCATTTCGAAGGCATCACCGGCCTGCGCGAAGGCGGCGCGGAAGGGCTCGTCTATTCGCGCTTCAACGGCCCCAATCAGGAAATCCTCGAAGATCGCCTCGCGGTGTGGGACGGGGCGGAGGACGCGCTGACCTTCAGCAGCGGGATGACCGCGATCTGCATTCTGATGATGGCCTATGCCAGTCAGAACGATGTGATCGTCCATTCCGGCCCGCTTTATGCCGCATCCGAAGGCTTCGTCGCCAAGGTGCTGAGCCGGTTCGGCATCACCTATGTCGATTTTCCCGCCGGTGCGACGCGCGAAGAACTCGATACGGTGCTGGCCAAAGCCAAGGCGCAGGCCGACGAACAGGGCGGCAAGGTGGCGATGATCTACCTTGAAAGCCCGGCCAACCCGACCAACGCGCTGGTCGATATCGAGGCGGTGAGGGACGCGCGCGACTCCGCTCTCGCAGGCACTCCCATTGCCATCGACAACACCTTCCTCGGCCCGCTGTGGCAACGCCCGCTGGAACATGGCGCGGACATCGTCGCCTATTCGCTGACCAAATATGTCGGCGGCCATTCCGATCTGGTCGCGGGCAGCATTGCCGGGGCGAAGCGGTGGATGGACCCGGTGCGTGCGCTGCGCAACACGATGGGCGGGATCGTCGATCCCAACACTGCGTGGATGCTGCTGCGTTCGCTTGAGACGGTCGAACTCAGGATGCAGCGCGCAGGCGAGAACGCCGCCAAGGTGTGCGAATTCCTGCGCGGCCATCCCAAGGTCGAAGGGCTGGGCTATCTCGGCTTCATCGCCGATGCGCGCCAGCAGGACATCTATGCTCGCCACTGTCTGGGCGCAGGCAGCACCTTCAGCCTGTTCATCAAGGGCGGAGAGGCGGAGAGTTTCGCGTTCCTCGACAACCTCACCATCGCCAAGCTGGCAGTCAGCCTCGGCGGGACGGAGACGCTGGCGAGCCACCCGGCGAGCATGACCCACCTTTCGGTTCCGCACGCGCGCAAGACCATGCTGGGGATCAGCGATAATCTGGTGCGGATCAGCATCGGGATCGAGGATGCCGACGATCTGATCGCCGATTTCGCGCAAGCGCTCGAACACGTGTGAGTTTTCTCCCCTCGCCTGCTAGATCATGGGCGGTGCGAGGGGAGAACCAGCCATGACCGACAGCCGCAAACCCGTATTCCTGGTGCTTGGCGCAGGCGCCGGGATCGGGGGGAATGCCGCACTGCGCTTTGCTGCAGGTGGCTATCATGCGGTGCTGGCGCGCAGGAGCGATGGGGACGGCCTTGCGCGGCTGGTCGACACCATTGAGGCAGCGGGAGGCAGCGCAAGCGGCACCTTGCTCAACGCTGCCGAGGACGGGACGATCGAGGAACTGGTGGCGCGGACCGAGGCAGAGATCGGCCCGATCGCTTGCGCGCTCTACAATCTCGGCGCGCAGATCGGCACTCGGAAGCTGGCCGATACGCCGCACCGCACTTTCGAACTGGGCTGGCGGCTCGGCACCTACGGGGTGTTCCGGCTCGCCCACGCGCTGTTTCCGGCGATGGCGGAACGGGCAAAGCACGGCACGCCCGGCACGCTGCTGGTCACGTCGTCCACCGCAGCGGTGCGCGGCAATGCCGGGCAGCACAGCCATGCGGCAGCGATGGGCGGGCGGCGGATGCTGTGCCAGACCCTGAACGCCGAATTCGCTCCGCAAGGCGTCCATGTCGCGCATGTCGTGGTCGATGGCGCGGTCGATGCGCCCGACACGCTCGGCAAGCTGCTGGGTGACAGGTTCGATGGCTTCAAACAGGCCAAGGGAGCCGACGGCGTCATCGACCCGGCGGCGCTGGCCGAAACCTACTGGCACCTTGCCCACCAACCGCGCAATTGCTGGAGCCACGAGGTCGATGTGCGTCCGTGGACCGATGTGGCGTGGTGGAACGACAATCCGGATCGCTAGAGCAGCGGGCCAAGCGGCTAGGTTTGAAGGCGATTTTCTGATACCGCTCGGTCGCTGTTGGCGATCAGAGGGGGATGCGCGATGGGTCTGGAATGTTGCGGGCATGACGCGGCAGAGCCCGGGGCCGTGTGGATCAATCCCTGCCTGTGCGGATCGCCGAAAACGCAGGCTGCTTTCGCCCGGATCGAGGCTGATCTCTCGCGGCGCGAGGCACTGGGCGGCAGCGCGGCGGTGCTCGGCATGTTCGCGGGCTTCGGCCTCGCCCCCTCCTATGCCCGCGCGCAAACGCCGGGTCGGCCCATCGTGCTCACCAACCTCGCCTTTTTCGATGGCAACGCTGCGAAGATGCATGGCGGGCGCGAGATCGTGGTCGAAGGCGGAAAGATCAGCGCCATCGTCGGTGCCGGGACCGGGCCGCAGGATGCGGAGCGGATCGATTGCGGCGGGCGCAGCGTTACGCCGGGACTGATCGATTGCCACTGGCACGCGACGCTGGTCAGCGTCAGCCAGATCGCCGCGCTGACGCAGGACATTGCGCTGGTGCATCTGATCGCCGGACAAGAAGCGGGCGCGACGCTGATGCGCGGCTTCACCACCGTGCGCGACACCGGCGGGCCGGCGTTCGGTCTGAAGATGGCGGTGGATCGCGGTGTGCTGCCGGGGCCGCGCATCTTCCCTTCGGGCGCAATGATCTCGCAGACCTCGGGCCACGGCGATTTCCGCTTCCTCAACACACTGCCCCGGATGGACAGCGATCCGGCCGACTACACCGAACGCACCGGCGTTGCCGCGATCGCCGATGGCGAGGCCGAAGTGCTGCGCCGCACCCGCGAACAGCTGATGAAGGGAGCCAGCCAGATCAAGATCATGGCAGGCGGCGGGGTGTCCTCGCTCTACGACCCGCTCGACACTGCGCAATTCCTTGAAGAGGAAATGCGCGCAGCGGTGCGGGCGGCGGCGGATTGGGGCACCTATGTGTGCAGCCACGTCTACACCTCGGATGGTATCCAGCGGGCGCTGAGGGCGGGCGTGAAGTCGATCGAACATGGCCAGCTCGCCGATCTCGAGACGATCCGAATGATCCGCGAAGAGGGCGCGTGGTGGTCGATCCAGCCATTCCTCGCCGACGAGGATTCCAATCCCAAGACCGATCCTGTGCAGATCGCCAAGCAGGAGCAGGTTTCGGTCGGCACCGTGCGCGCCTTCGAACAGGGCCGGGCCGAGGGCGTGAAGATGGCGTTCGGCACCGATATCCTGATGAACCCCGGCGGTTCGCGCAGCCAGGGACGGCAATTGGCCAAGCTGACCCGCTTCATGTCGCCGTTCGACGCGCTGACAATGGCGACCGGCGCGGCGGGCGAATTGCTGGCGATGTCGGGCGAACGCGCGCCTTATCGGGGCAGGCTGGGCGTGATCGAACCGGGCGCGCTGGCCGACCTGCTGGTATGGGACGGCGATCCGGCGACCAGCCTCGATTTCCTCGGCGACCCCGATGCCAACCTCAAACTGGTGATGAAAGGCGGGCGGGTGTTCAAGCAGGCGCTTTAGCCTGCCTGTCCCTGCCCAGGCCCTCCGCTACCCCCGCCACTCGCGGCGTTCTTCGGCGGCGCGCAGGACTTCGTAGCTGGTCTGGATCAGCTGGAACTGCTTGGCCGCTTCGGCATCGCCCGGCTTCACATCCGGGTGCACTTCCTTCGCGCGGGCGCGGTAAGCTTTCTTGACGGCGGTGAAATCCGCGTCCGTTTGCAGCCCCAGCACGTCGAGTGCGCGCATTTCATCGGCGCTGCGCGATCCATCGCCCGATCCGGCCCAGCCGTAATGCGCCGCCTCGGCATAGCCGGCGTTCTCGGCCTGCTCGGCGCGGGCGCGTTCCTGCGTTTCGGCCTTGTCGAGCCCTTCGAAGTAATCCCATTTGGAATTATATTCGGCGGCGTGTTTCTGACAGAAATACCACCGGTCGCGGCTGTTCGGAGCCTTGGGCGCGGGGCAATTGCCCGGTTCGTCGCAGCCGTGACGGTCGCACATCCGCACGTTCACGGCTTCTTGCGAGGAGCCATAGGCGCGCCAACGCGGGAACCCCCAGTCGAGCGAACGTTTGGCGCGGCTCATGCGCGCGGTCCGGCGGCAAGGCTGCGGGCGGCGCGCGGGCCGGATATGTCGTTGGTCGATGGCATCAGGCGATCAATCTAGGGGAGGTGGCGAATAAAGCAAAGCGATGCGATCACGGGAACCAGTTGCAATGTGAAATGTTGCATTGCGATAGATCACTGATGCAGCGGGATTGCCCCCATCGCGCGGAAAGAACAGGACCATGAGCCAGCAATTGACCCTCTCCAGCCTGTTCTCGGTGCTCGCGCTGGCTGGCCTGTGCATCGTAACCGGCGCGCGCGATCTGGCGGGCAGCGAACCCCCGGTTGCACCCTATGCGGCGCAGGCCGAGCTTTCGTCCGGCCTGCTTCAGGGCTGATTATCGCCTGATTTCAGCGTTTAATTGATGATGACAGACGCCGCGCGGCGGTTCTGCGCCCATGCGCTTTCGTTCGATGCGAGTGCCACCGGACGTTCCTTGCCGTAGCTCACGACCGAAATCCGGTTCGGATCGACGCCGAGGCTGACGAGGAAGTTCTTGGCCGAGTCGGCCCGGCGTTCCCCCAGCGCCAGGTTGTATTCGCGCGTGCCGCGTTCGTCGGCATGGCCTTCGATGGTGAAGGTGACCTGCGGATAGCGCGCGAAATACTGCGCCTGAGCCTGCAGCGCAGCGGCATCCTGCGAATCGATGTTGTACCGATCAGTGTCGAAATAGACCGTGGTCGACGAACCGACGGCAGCAGCAAAATGCTGCTGCGATCCGACCTGCGGGCCGGTGGGCTGCACCTGCGGTGTGGGCTGGGTTGTCTGCGCGGTTTCGGCCGGCGGCGGCGGCAGCTGCTCGGGTGCCTTCTTGGAGCAGGCAGCCAGTGTGGTGGCCGAAGCCAGCAGCAGGATCGTGGCAATTTTCGTGTTCATCGCTCTTTTCCTTTCGGGTGGACTCTATCAGGCGCAAGGCATTCCGTCACGGACGGATCGGCCCCCAGGCAGGGTCGGACGCATCGACCGGGGTCGGCAGGCGGCGCTCGTTCTCGCCGGTCAGGTCGACCTGCCAGATGCCCGAGCGGCCGGTATTCTTCTCGGTGCGGAAGAACTGGATGATGCGGCCATTGGGCGCCCAGGTCGGAGCTTCATCCTGCCAGCCACGCGTCAGCACGCGCATATTGCCGCCGCCGGTGTTCATCACCGCGACGTTGAAATCCCCGGCGATACGGGTGAAAGCGATCTGGTCGCCGCGCGGGCTCCATTCGGGCGTGGCGCAGCGCCCGCCGAAAAAGCTGATGCGCTTCTGGTTCGATCCGTCGGCATCCATCACATAGCATTGCTGGCTGCCCGAACGGTCGCTTTCGAACACGATCTTGCGGCCATCGGGCGAATATGATCCGCCCACATCGATGCCGGGATTGCTGGTCAGCCGCACGCTTTGCCCGCCGGTCGCAGGGACGCGGTAGATATCGGTATTGCCCGCGACCGCCATCGAATACAGGATCGATTGGCCATCGGGCGACCAGCGCGGGGCGATGGTGGGATTGCGGTTCTCGGTCACCAGCGTTTGTTTTCCGCTGCCGATGTCATAGACATAGATGCGCGGATTGCCGTCGACATAGGACAGGTAGAGAATGTTCGAATAGTCGGGCGAGTAACGCGGCGTGAGCGCGGTGGCGCTGCCCAGCGTCAGAAAGCGGTGGTTGGCCCCGTCGCTGTCCATCACCGCCAACCGCTTGACCCGGCGGTCTTTCGGCCCGGTCTCGGCGATATAGGCGATGCGGCTGTCGAAGAACGGGCTTTCCCCCGTCAGGCGCGCGAAGATAAGGTCGGAGCACTTGTGCGCCGCGCGCCGCCAATCGGCCGGGCCGACCACCCAGCCTTCACGCACCAGTTCGTCCTGCAGCGCGACGTCATACAGGTAACAGCCGACCACCAGCTTGCCATCGTCGCGCGCGCGGACATAGCCGTGCACCAGCATTTCCGCGCTGCGCCCGCTCCATGTGCTGAACGCAGGCGCTGTGATCTGGGTAAAGCTCGGCTGCGGCAGGCTGTCGGGGCCGACAGGCTTGAACAGGCCATTGTTGCGCAGGTTGGCGGTGATAACGCGCGCGACCTCACGCCCCAACGCCCCGGTGCCATCGGCATTGGCGGGGGTGGGCCGCTCGCGGTCGGTGGCGAAGGCGGGAATCGCGATACCGATATCCGACCATGCGGATTCGTCGGTGACGGTGCCGCGCAGCGGGCCGTCGGCGTCATCGCCTTCGACCGCAATACTTTCGACCGGCTGCCCTTCGCCGATGGGCGCGCCGAGATCCTGCGCAGTCGCGGGGGCGGCGATCAACGCGGCGGAAAGGAGGAGCAGAAGCTTTTTGGTCATGTCAGAGCCTTCGGTCGAATTGCCATTCGAGCGCCTTCCAGCGATCGTAGAATTGGTCGGGCAGTTTGAAAGGAGCGGCCAGCTGAACCGCACGAATGGCGCGCTCGCAATGCAGGCCGGCCTGCGGCTGGTTGCTGGCCGTGATGCTGCTGGCATCTGTCCTGCAGCGCGGGCGGCCCTTGAGGCTGCCATCGGGGTTCAGATCCCACGAGACGGTCGAGACGAGCTTTTCGGTATCCACGCCCGAAGGCGCAGTCCAATGCGGGCGCAACTGGCGGGTGATCGCCGAGGACAGCGCCGCGCGCTCGGCACTGCCGAAATTCGCCGCAGGTGCGCGGGTCTCCTCCGTGGTGGTCGAGCTGCCTTTGCCTTCGAGAAAATCGTCCCCGATCAGGCTGCCGCCGCCCCTTTCCGCCGCCTTGGCGGGCGTCGCGGCAGGTTTGGAGGGCGTTCGGTCGGGACGCGAACGGTCACGGGTTGGCTGGGTCGAAGCGGTGCGGGTTGTGCGCTGGGTCGGCGGCGGCGTCGGCGCGGCACGCTCCGCACGCTCGGCAGCCGCCGGTTCGGGCGCGGGCGCGGGATCATCGGACAGCGTCGGCGCGATGGCGGCGCGGCTTTCAGCCACCGGATCGGGCGAGGCCGCCTCCAGCCCCACTTCGGTCGCCAGGCTTACCGTCATCCGCTCGGGAAACACCGACACTTCGCTGCGCACCGCCTGCATCAGCAGCACGGCAACCAGCGCGCCGTGCAGCACCAATGCTGCGGCAAAGCCGATCTTTTCCTCGTTGCGAAAGGCGATCTCTCCCATCATCGTCCCGGTTATGGCGGTGAAACTGAACCGTCGGTGACCAGCGAGATCGAAGTAAAGCCCGCACGGCCCAACTCGCCCATAACCTGCATCACCCGGCCATAATCGAGGCTGCGGTCGCCGCGCAGCACGACCAGCGGCTGCTCGCCGCCGCGATCAAGCGCTTCGAGCGCTTCGGGCAAGCGGCCTTGGGACACTGCCTCGTCCTCGATATAGATGACGCCCGCGCGGTCGATGGAGATGGTGATCTGGTCCGGCTGCTCCTCGACCGCAGCAGCGCGGCTTTCGGGCAATTCGACCGGCACGCCGACCGCGGGCAGCGTTACCGTGACCATGAAGATGATCAGCAGCACCAGCATCACGTCCACCAGCGGCGTGACGTTAATCTCGGCCATCGCCGCGCGGCGCGTGCGCTTGGTGCCTCTGCGGCGGGAGGAGGACATGCTCATCGCCATGCTTGTGTTCCGCACGCCCCTCCGGGCGCGCGATCCTCGCTATACGCGCAGCAAAGCTGCGCCCGCTGCGGGCGGGCGGTCGCCCTTGCGGCTGCTGCGCAGCCGGTTGTTGCGCCTTCCATCATACCCTCACACCCGATCCAGTTCGCGGCTCAGCCCTGCGTGGACCTTGTCGGCGAAGCGTTGCAGCTTGGCTTCGTACACGTTCACCGCGCCCGAAAAGCGGTTATAGGCGATCACCGCCGGGATGGCTGCGAACAACCCGATGGCGGTGGCGAACAGGGCCTCGGCAATGCCGGGGGCGACCACGGCCAGCGACGCACTCTGCTGCGCGCCGATCTGGAAGAAGCTGTTCATGATCCCCCATACCGTGCCGAACAGGCCCACAAACGGCGCGACCGATCCGACCGTGGCGAGGAAGTTTAACCGCCCGGCCAACTCGTCCGCTTCTTCGGCGACCTGGCTTTCCATCGCCGCACCGATGCGCTGGCGGGTCGCCTCGCGATCGACCGGTTGTTTGGCGGTGGATTTCTTCCATTCATCCAGCCCGGCGCCGACCACGCGGGCGGCGGGCACTTCCCGGCGCTGCTGCTTGCCGACCAGCGTGTTCGTGTCGCGCTCCTCCCAGAACACGCCCTCGTATTCGCGCGAGGCCTTGTCGAGCTTTCCGATCCGCAGGGAGAACGAGACGATGATCATCCACACCCAGATACTGGCCACGATCAGGCCCAGCATCACCGCCTGAACGATGATGTCGGCCTGCAGGAACAGTTCGAGCGGGTCGAGCCGGGTGGCCACAGGGGCCGCACCGGCGGCGCTGGAGAGGGCGAGCGTCACGGGTTCAGGTTTCCTCGTTCATGAAAGTCTGGAATGCGGTACGCCATTCGGCAGGCTGACGGCGCGGGCGGCCGTCCAATGTGATGAAGCCGACCCGCAGGTTCGCCTCGCACAGGATATCGTCCCCGCGCCGCGCAATCTGGTGCATCCGGCACGATGCCGCGCCGAGTTCGGTGCAGCGGGTTTCGATCACCACGTCATCGTCAAGTCTGGCCGGGCGCAGGTATTTCAGGTTCACTTCGGACAGGGCATAGGCGCCCTCACCCGCTTCGATCGCCGCGCGTTGATCGATGCCGAGCAGCCGCAGCAGGTCGCTGCGCGCGCGTTCGAACCAGCGCAGGTAATTGGCGTGGTAGGTGATCCCCGACAGATCGGTATCCTCGTAATACACCCGCACCGCATATAAATGCCGCACACCATCGAGGATGCCGCCGGGAGGATTGGGAGAGATCATCACGCGCCACCTAGCGCAGCGGGGAATCGCTGCAAAGCCACGTGTGGTTTTTTGTCGATGAACGGCAGTGGAATAAGGGCGCGATGCCTCAATGCTTGCTGATCATCCTCCCCAGCGGCTCGCCGCCGAAGATATGCACGTGAAGGTGCGGTACTTCCTGTCCGCCATGCGCGCCGACATTGGCGAGCAGGCGGTAGCCCGGTTCGACCAGCCCCTTGGCCCGCGCCACTTCGCCCACCGCGCGGATGAACCCGGCGATTTCGGCGTCGGACGCCTTGGCTGAGAAATCGTCCCAGCTGACATAGCGCCCCTTCGGGATCACCAGCGTGTGGATTGCGGCTTGCGGGCTGATGTCCTCGAACGCGAAGGCCCATTCATCCTCATAGACCTTGTTCGAGGGGATTTCCCCGCGCAGGATCTTCGCGAAGATGTTGTTGTCGTCATAGGGCAAGGTCGGGTCGATCGGCATCATTCGCTCCGTGCAGCTTTTTCGGCGAGGCCCGAGGTGCCTTCGCGGCGGTCGAGTTCGGCGAGCACCTGTTGCAGCGTCACGCCCCTGGCGCCGAGCAGGACCATGAGATGGAACAACAGGTCGGCGGCTTCGCCCACCAGCTCCGGCTCGTCTCCGGCCAACGCGGCGATCACCGCCTCGGTCGCTTCCTCGCCCAGCTTCTGCGCGATCTTGTTGAGGCCCTTGGCGTGCAGCTTCGCCACATAGCTTTCCTCGGGTGAGGCATGGCGGCGCTGGGCGATGGCGGCTTCAAGGCGGGTGAGGGTGTCGGACACGGTTCAACTCTCGTCATTGCGAGCGCCGCAGGCGCGCGGCAATCCAGAGCGCCTCGCTAGCCGCTCTGGATTGCTTCGCTACGCTCGCAATGACGAAGTTTCAACCGCGCGCGGGAATCCCTGCGGCCCGCAATGCTGCGTGCGCCTCGGCGATGGTGTGGGTGCCGAAATGGAAGATCGAGGCCGCCAGGACTGCGCTGGCGTGGCCCTTCGTCACCCCGTCCACCAGATGATCGAGGCTGCCGACACCGCCGCTGGCGATCACCGGCACGCTGACCCGGTCCGCGATGGTGCGGGTCAGATCGAGGTCGTAGCCGGCTTTCGTGCCATCCCCGTCCATCGAGGTGACAAGCAGTTCGCCCGCGCCCAGCTCCGCGACCTTCATGGCGTATTCGACCGCATCAATCCCGGTCGGCTTGCGTCCGCCGTGGGTGAAGATTTCCCATTTGGGCGATTCCTCGCCGGTGGTCGGCACCACGCGGCGCGCGTCCACGCTGGCGACGACGCATTGGCTGCCGAAGCGCGCTGCGATCTCGCCCACCAGTTCGGGCCGGGCAACCGCTGCGGAATTCACCGCGACCTTGTCCGCGCCCGCCAGCAACAGCGCGCGCGCATCCTCGGGGCTGCGCACTCCGCCGCCGACGGTGAGCGGCATGAAGCACACCTCCGCCGTGCGCCGCACCATGTCGAGCAGCGTCCCGCGCCCTTCGTGGCTGGCGGAAATGTCGAGGAAACACAGCTCGTCCGCTCCGGCAGCGTCATAGGCGCGCGCCTGCTCGACCGGATCACCCGCGTCCTTGAGGTCGACGAAATTGACGCCCTTGACCACGCGCCCGTCGGCAACGTCGAGGCAGGGGATGACACGGATGCGGACTGTCATTTGGGCCACCCCTTTCGGATTGCCTCGACGCCACCGTCCTTGTGAATTCTGCGGATTGCGCCTGCAAAAATCATTGGAAAGGCCACCCAACTTGGAACAATGCCCATCCAGTTACCCAACACGGCACAAACACAGATCACGAAGACGATCAGGTTTTCATGGCGATGCAGATTCACTCTCGCGATCCCATCGCAATCGCCGCCGCCAGATCGAGCCGCCCTTCATACAGCGCGCGGCCCGTGATCACGCCCTCGATCCCCTCATGCGCGTGCAGAGCCAGCATGTGGATATCGTCCAGCCCCTTCACCCCGCCGCTGGCGATCACCGGAATGTCGACGCGGCGCGCCAGATCGACGGTCGCTTCGATATTCACGCCTTTCAGCAGCCCGTCGCGGCCAATGTCGGTAAACAGCACGCTGGCGACGCCCGCATCCTCGAACCGGCGGGCAAGATCGACCACGGGAACGTCCGACACTTCGGCCCAGCCCTCGGTCGCGACCATGCCGTCCTTCGCGTCCACGGCGACGACGATGCCGCCTTCCCATTCGCGCGCCATGTCCTTGACGAATTCGGGATTCTTGAGCGCGGCGGAACCCATCACCACCCGCGCCACGCCGAGGTTGAACCAGCCCTCGACCGCGGCTGCATCACGGATCCCGCCGCCCAGTTGGACATAGCCGGGGAAGGCTTCGACGATGGCTTCCACCGCCGCGCGGTTGCGGCTTTCGCCCGCAAAGCTGCCGTCGAGGTCGACCACGTGCAGGTGTTCTGCCCCGGCTTCGGCGAAGATCAGCGCCTGTGCGGCGGGATTGTCGCCGTAGATCGTGGCGCGCTCCATGTCCCCTTCGGCAAGGCGCACGACCTGACCACCTTTCAGGTCGATGGCAGGGAAGACGATCATGCCAAATCCTTCATGGGAACCACTCCAGAAAGCGCCGGAGCGTCGCCAGCCCATAGGCCTGGCTCTTTTCCGGGTGAAACTGCACGCCAAGAATATTGCCGCGCGCGACCGCTGCGACCAGCCCCTCGCCGTGATCGGTCATGGCGGCGATATCCGCGCCATTTGTCGCAGCGAAATGATAGGAATGGAGGAAATAGGCCTCGCCCTCCTCGATCACCGCGTGGTCCTTCGCATGGGGCAGCATGGCGACATCGTTCCAGCCCATGTGCGGCACCTTGATGCTCGGATCGGTCGGCTCGATCAGCCGCACCTCGCCCGCGATCCAGCCGAGGCCGGGTGTTTCGCCATGCTCCAGCCCGCGAGTCGCGAGCAATTGCATCCCGACGCAGATGCCGAGGAACGGCGCGCCGCCGACCTGCACCCGCTCGGTCATCGCCTCAACCATTTGCGGGATGGCGCGCAGCCCTTCGGCGCAGGATTTGAAGCTGCCGACACCGGGCAGAACTATCCGATCCGCCGCGCGCACCACGAAAGGATCGGCGGTGACGGTAACGCTAGCCCCCGCCGCGTTGAGCGCATTGTGAACCGAGTGAAGGTTGCCTGCGCCGTAATCGACCAAGGCGACCACCTCAGCCATTGAACGCCTCCAATCCGGGGAAGGCGAGCCGGGGAATCCATTCGATAATTGTCAGATCGGCCAGACTTTCGATGATGAAGGGGTCGCTTTCCAGCAAGGCCTGCGCCTCGGCCCGGGTTGCCGCCTTCACGAAGATCAACCCGCCGTCGCGCGGTTCGCGTGGCCCCCAGGCCAGAAAATGCCCTGCCTCATGCCCGGCGTTGAGCCATGTAAGGTGGCTGGCCAGAACCGCGTCGACCTGTTCGATCGGCACGGTGTAGGTCAGCGAGGCAATGAAGATGCTAGCCACCAAGCTGCCCCTTGGTGCTCGGCACGCTCTCGCCCTTGCGCGGGTCGCGTTCCACCGCCTGCCGCATCGCACGGGCAAAGCCCTTGTAGATGCTTTCGCAGATGTGGTGGTTGTTGGTGCCGTAAAGCAGTTCGATATGCAGCGTGATCCCCGCCGCCTGCGCCACCGAATGGAACCAGTGCTCGATCAGCTCGGTGTCCCATTCGCCCAGGCGTTCCTGCGTAAAGCCCGCCTTCCACACGATGAAGGGCCGCCCGGAAATATCCAGCGCCACGCGCGAAAGCGTCTCGTCCATCGGCGAATAGGCCGCGCCGTATCGCCCGATCCCGGCCTTGTCGCCCAGCGCCTGCGCTATCGCCTGCCCCAGTGCGATGGCCGAATCCTCGGTCGTGTGGTGCTGGTCGACATGCAGATCGCCGGCGACCTTCATCGTCACGTCGATCAGCGAATGGCGGCTGAACTGTTCGACCATGTGATCGAGAAAGCCGATCCCGGTCGACACATCATACGCGCCCGTCCCGTCGAGATCGACGGCAATCGCGATCCGCGTTTCGGTGGTGTTGCGCTCTACCGAGCCGGTGCGGGAAGGAGTGCTGGCCATGGCCCGGCGCTATAGTCGTCTCGGCGGCGCTGACAAGCATTCGCCTCGTCGTAGATTCCCGATCAATCGCGCGGCGAACGCCGGAAAGGCTTGACCAACCCCGCGCGCCTCGCCACGATTCACGTCGTATGAGCACTGAAACGCCCGATAGCCTGATCCCCTACGACGAGATCGTGCAGGAAGCCCTGCGCGCCGTGGTCGGCCGGGTGCTGGGTTCGATCGTCAATCGCGGCGCGACCTTGCCCGGTGCGCACCATTTCTACATCACCTTCAAGACCGGCGCGCCGGGCGTGTCGGTGCCGCCGCACCTGCGTGAACGTTTCCCCGACGAGATGACGATCGTGCTGCAGAACAAGTTCTGGGATCTCGAAGTCGGCGCGCAAGGGTTCACCGTCAGCCTCACCTTCAATCAGGTGCCCGCCAAGCTGGTGATTCCCTTCGCCGCGATCACTGCCTTCGTCGATCCGGCGGTCGATTTCGGGCTGCAATTCCAGGCCGCGGTCGATGAACTGGCTCCCGAGGCGCATGAAATCGCCGAGAATGACGGTTCCGAGCCCGATGGTGACGGGGATGGGGACGGGTCCAACGTCGTCAGCGTCGATTTCGGAAGGAAGAAGTAGGCGCGATGGTGCGACGGCGGACCCCGACCAAGCGCACCGACGCCGGGAAATCCGGCGAATCGCGGTTGCCCTCGCCCGATCCGGCCACCAATCTGATGATCGCCGACGTCGTGCTGCGCGGGGCGAACCTGTTGCTTCGCAAGCGGCTCGAAAAGGGACTTCTCACCGGCCAAATCGGTTCCGACAATGCAAAACGGCTGGTCGAGAACCGCGGGGTTATGAGCACGGTCGCACTCTGGGGAGCGAGCCGACTTGCCACCCGCTCGCCGGTCGGGCTGGCGGTGGTCGCGGGCGGGCTGGCGGCCAAGGTGCTGTATGATCGCGGCAAGCGGGTTCAGGCCAAACGCCGCACCCGCAAAACAGCCGGAACCACGCCCGACGCCGAATCCTGACCGCGCATTCACCCGCGCGCCCTTGATTTGTGCGCCTGTGTTGGTGCAACGGGGACTATGGGCGACACTTCACACCACGCAGACGACACGCTCCACCGCCGGGGCCTGATGTTCATCCTGTCCTCGCCATCGGGCGCAGGCAAGACGACGCTGTCGAAGATGCTGCTCGCCGCCGATAGCGAGATCAGGCTGTCGGTCTCGGCCACCACCCGCCCGCCGCGCGCCGGAGAGATCGATGGGGTGCATTACCACTTCGTCACGCCCGAACATTTCGACCGGATGATCGAGGAAGACGATTTCTACGAATGGGCGGAGGTGTTCGGCCACCGCTACGGCACGCCCAAGGGCGCGATCCGCACCGCGCTGAAGGACGGGCGGGACTTCCTGTTCGATATCGACTGGCAGGGCACCCAGCAGCTGTACCAGAAGGATCAGCAGGATGTGGTGCGGGTGTTCATCCTGCCCCCCTCGATCGACGAACTCCACCGCCGCCTCGCCGGCCGCGCAACCGACAGCGCCGAGGTGATCGCCGCCCGCATGGAGCGCGCCCGCGCCGAAATCAGCCACTGGGACGGCTACGACTACGTCATCATCAACGATGACGTGCGCGAATGCTTCGCCAAGGTGCACGCAATCCTGGAAGCCGAACGCATGAAACGCGCCCGCCAGACCGGGCTGATCCCGTTCGTACGCGGTTTGATGGGCTAATTCCGCGCGCCATCCGAAGCCAAAACCCCGCGATTGCCGCCCGTTAGTCCGGAGGCTTTAACCGAGTATAGGGCAGAGCGGCGGCGGCGGCAGATACCAGAGCAGGCACGTTCTGCAGAGTTGATGCCCATCGCTCTGATATCCCGCCTGCTGAAAGAGGTCCGGTCATGTCGTTCTCGTCGCTGCCACAATTGCTGAAAGGCAACGGCAGCGCCGCGCTCGCCTATGGCCTTGCCGCACTGCCGGGGCGGCCGCGCGCGGCACCGGTTCTGATTTTTGCCCAGGGGCGATCGGGAAGCACGGTGCTGGAAAGCCTGCTGGGATCGACCGGGCACGTCACCGCGCGCGGCGAGCTGCTGGGCGACGGTCACGAGCGGACGCTTTTTCCGCGCGCATTACTGCGCGGACACGCGCGCCGCACCGGTGGACGCAGCCTGTTGTGCCACGTTAAAATCTATCATCTCACTCGCGACCGAGAGCGTGCTGGAAGCCGCACGCTCGATCCGCAGACATTCCTTCGGGGGCTGGCCGAAGAAGGCTGGCGGATCATCTACCTCACCAGAACCGACCGGGTGCGTCACGTCCTGTCCGGGCTGGTCGCGGAAGCCCGCAACAATTACCATAAGCTCGACGATCGGCCGGTGACAACGGCGGTCACGGTGCGGCGCGCGACGCTCGAAGCGTGGATTGCCCAGCGCCGTGCGCTCGAACAGGAAGAACGCGCCGCCCTTGCCGGTCTCGATTATCATGAAGTCGTCTACGAACGCGATCTGGAGCAGGCTGCGGCGCACCAGCAGACCATCGACCGGGTGCTCGACTTTCTCGACCTTTCGCATCGCAGCGTATCGACGCCATTCCGTAAGGTGAACGCCAGACCGCTGCGCGAGATTGTCGCCAATTACGATGAATTTTCGAAGTGGCTGGCGGAAATGGGGCTGGAGTCCGCGCTCAAGGATGAACCGCGCGCGGCATTGCGGGCCTGAGCAGGTGATCGCGCCTGTGATCTGGTGTGATCTGGTTTGATCTGGCCCGCTCGTCGCTAGTGTCCGCAGTCACCCGGTAATGGCCGTTCACCCGCTCCAGCCGCTTTGTCAGAAAACGTTCGCGGTTCTTGTGTCGCCCTGCGCTTTCCTACCCGCGCAAAACTCGGCAGCACTGCGCGCATGTCCTGCGTGCCCCCCCTCCGCCACCGTCCGACAAGGCCGCACGGTGCTGGGGGTTTTCGGTTCCTGGACAGTGTCTCATGTGTCTCCTACAGGCGCGCCGCAGCGGTGGGAGGAAACGCCCTACCCCTTCCGGCGCGGCATCCGGTAGGGCAGCATGAACTGCACCAGCGGCGAGGAGAAGCGCCGCATGTCGAGGCTTTCCTGCACCGCCACCACCTCCTCGCCCGCGAACCGCGAGGCGAGTTCGGAGCGGGCGTAGAACGGGGTGTCCTCCCACGTGCGGCGCACTTCGGCCACGCCGATGTCGGACCGGGTGCGGCGTTCGACCCGCCACTTGCTGCGCGGCAGTCGCGCGATCGGCGGCAGGTCGACCGGTTCGGGCACGCCGTCCCGGTCGAACCGCAGCGCGCTGGCGAACAGCGATCCGTCGCCGCGCTCGCCCTCGTAACACACCAGCGCGCCTTCATTGAGATGCGCGCGCGACCAGTGCCAGGTGTTGAAGCCTTTCTCCAGGGCTTCCGCCCCGCGATTGTGATCGAGATAGCCCTTGCCGCTCCACGAAATGCCGGGCGAGGTCATCTCCACCTCGATCCGCGCGCGCGGCGCGAGGCAGTGCCAGATGTGGCTCTCCTTACCGTCGAGCGCGAAGGCGGAGCGGTTCAGCGCTTCGGGCAGCACCCGCACGCGGCCCACCACCGGGCGTTGCCACGGCACGAACAGGCGGGTGTCGCCTTCGACGATGTCGATGGTGAGCGCGTCGCCCTCCCACCGGACGTTGCTCGGCCCGATCACGAGGTTACTCGCATCGCGCTCGACCGCGCCCGACGCACGCTCGGTCATCGTCCAGCGCGCCTGCGGGCCGTAGAGCGCGACGTTGAGCGCACAATGGTTGAGCGGCTCGCCCCGTCCGCTGCGCTTGTAATAGGGCGAGAACACGCTGCCCAGAAAGGCGATGATCGTCAGCCCGTGCTGCCCGTCGTCGCTGATCGCGTCGACATACCACCAGCTGTAGCCGCCTGCCGGGATGTCCTCGTCGAAGCGAGGTCCCGTTCGATCACCCGCACGGCCAGCTGCCCGGACAAGGCTGCCATGGGCACCCCAGCCGCCGGATGGGTCGCCCCGCCCGTGCAATACAGACCGGGCAATCGGGTCTTGGGCCCCTGCCGCTGGAAAGAGGCCGCCCAGCCGTGCGACGCTCTGCCATAAAGGGCGCCGCCCGTGGCCGGGAACAGGCGCTCCCAATCCTGCGGGGTCATGAGCTGGTGCGGCAACGGCTCTTCCAATGTCAGACCGCAGCGCCGCAGCGTGGCCATCATGGCTTGGGTGCATCGCTCTTTCTCCTCGGGTGAATAGGCGTGGGTGTCGCCATAGGCAGGCGCATTGACGATGATCTGGAGGCGTTCGCGGCCTTCCGGCGGCGGCGCGTCGTCACTCGCGCCGCGATCCATGGCGCAGACATAGACGGTGGGATCGGACGGCGTGATGCCAGCGGCGATCTCGCGGAATTCGCGGGCGTAATCGGGCGAGAAGAACACGTTGTGGTGGCTGAGATCGAATCCTGCGGTGCGGGTACGGGCATACCATACCAGCGCCGAGAGCGAGCGTTTGGCAGGCGGGATCGCGGGCACCGCGCGCGTGGCCGCCGCTCCCAGCCGCCCGGTCGCAAGCGCGCCCGGATCGCCGTTGCAGATGACGATGTCGGCGGGAATGACCTCGCCCGAAGCCAGTCGCACCCCGCTGGCGCGGCCATTGGCAGTGAGTACTTCGGCCACCGGCGCATTGGTGCGCACCCGCGCGCCCTGTTGCTCGGCAACGGACGCAATCGCTGTGGCGAGCGCATGGATGCCGCCGTCGATCAGCCACACCCCGCGCGCCTCGACATCGGCGATCAGCATCAGCGTGGCGGGCGCGGCGAAGGGCGACGATCCGCAATAGGTGGCATAGCGGCCGAACAGCTGGCGCAGGCGCTGGTCCTTGAAGTGGCTGCCGAGCGCAGTCCACATCCGGTCGAACGGGCGCATCGCGAGCATATCGCCCAGCTTCCACGGCCCGATCCGCCACATCATCGGCAACGGGGTGGAGGCCTTGTCGCCGCGCAAGAACGGGTCTTCGAGCACGTCGAAGATGCGCGCCGCCTCGGCGGTGAAGCTGCGATATCCGCGCGCAGCCTGCGCTCCGGCGAAGGCATCGACGGCGGCGGCGCTGCGTTCTGGGTCAGCGTAGAGATCGAGGGTGCCGCTGTCGTCCCACGCATGGCGGGCGATCACCTCGGCGCGGGCGATGGTGACGTGATCCTCGAGCCGGGTTCCACACGCCGCGAACACTTCGTCGAACACGGCGCGATAGGTGAACACCGTCGGCCCGCCGTCGATCTCTGCACCGTCGACCGTGACCCGCCGCGCCTTTCCGCCGACCCAGCCCTCTTTCTCGAACACGGTGACATCGCAGCCCCGCGCAGCCAGCAGCGCCGCGCTGACCAGCCCGCCAATTCCGGCCCCGATCACGACGACTCGCGCGCTCACCTGTCCTCCCTGCCCGATTTCCTGACAATATCATTGACCTTGTCACCGCATCTGTCCAATTGTTTAGACATATGGCCCCTGAATTTCCCCGCCCGTGACCGACTGGAGTGCCATCCGCACAGGCATCCGGACGGGCTGGATCGCACGCCGCAATGCGGTGTTCGCCAACCCGCGCTTTCAACACTGGGCCGCGCGCCTGCCGCTGATCCGCCGGATTGCCCGCAGCCGCGCCAATGGCGCTTTCGATCTGCTCGCCGGGTTCGCCTATTCGCAGGTGCTGCGCGCGGCGGTGGAGGGCGGATTGCTCGACATCCTGCGGGACGGCCCGATCGGTGCGGCGGAAATTGCCCGCCGCATGGACCTGAGCGAGGATGCCGCCCTTACCCTGCTGCGCGCTGCGCGGTCACTGATGCTGGCGGAGGAGGCCGGGCCGGACCGCTGGATGCTGGGCGAACAGGGCGCGGTATTCGCGGCCAATCCGGGGGTGCAGGCGATGATCCGCCATCACCGCCTGCTGTATGCCGATCTCGCCGATCCGCTTGCCCTGCTGCGCCGCGACCGGCGCGAGCCGACCGATTTGTCGCGCTTCTGGACCTATGCCGGGGCGCTCCACGGCGGGGCGGAACGCGGGGCGCAAACCTCTGAATATTCGCAACTCATGGCCGCCTCCCAACATTTCGTCGCGGACGAGGTGCTGGCGTCGGTGTCGTTCAAGGGCGTCCGGCGGCTGCTCGATGTCGGCGGCGGACACGGGGCGTTCCTCACCCATATCGGCGCTGCCTGGCCGCATCTGGAACTCGGATTGTTCGACCTCCCCGAAGTTGTGGAAACCGGAAAAACCGTGCTCGCCGATACCTTCGGATCCGCGCGGGTTGCGGGCCATCCGGGCAATTTCTTCAAGGATTCCATACCGCAAGGCTATGACATGGTGTCGCTGATCCGGATCTTGCACGATCACGACGACGCCCCCGTGCTCGCGCTGCTCGGCAATATCCGCGCCAGCATTGCTCCCGGCGCACGCCTGCTGATTGCCGAACCAATGGCCCGCATTCCGGGTGCGGAGCCGATGGGGGAAGCGTTTTTCGGGCTTTATCTGTGGGCCATGGGTTCCGGCCGCCCCCGCAGCCCGGCGGAAATCATCGCCATGCTGACGAAAGCCGGCTTCGCCCGCGCTCGTCCCGTCGCAACTGCGCAACCGGTTAACGCAAGCGTGATCATCGCGACGGCTTGAGGGAAACTTGTCCAAACAAATTGACAGTGAATGGCGTAAAGCGTAGCAAACAGTGTGAAGAACGCTTCAACTCGCATTTCGAGTCGACGTTCAAGGCCCGAAAATACGGGTGGAGAGTGAACCGATGAACACGCTGGCTGTCATACTTGAAGCTCCGGAGCGCCTGGCGCTGCGGTCGCTGGGTATGAAGCCGGTCAAGGCGGCAGATGTCGTCGTCGATATCGCGTGGAGCGGGATCAGCGCCGGTACCGAAAAGCTGCTGTGGACGGGGCGCATGCCGCCCTTCCCCGGCCTCGGCTATCCGCTGGTTCCCGGTTACGAATCGGTCGGACGGATCGTCGATGCCGGGCCGGAAGCGCGCGGGCGAATCGGCGATTGGGTCTTCGTTCCCGGCGCCAATTGCTACACCGACGCGCGCGGGCTGTTCGGCGGCACTGCTCGCCGCGTGATCGTGCCTTCGGCGCGGGCACTGCCGATCCCCGAACATCTGGGCGATGCGGGCGTGCTGTGCGCGCTGGCCGCCACCGCCTTCCACGCGATCAAGGGCGGCATCGACAGCCGTGACACGCTGCCCGATCTCATCATCGGCCACGGCGTGCTTGGCCGCTTGCTCGCCCGGCTGACGCTGGCGCTGGGCGGCAAACCGCCGACCGTGTGGGAAACCAACCCCGCCCGGCGCGAGGGCGCGACCGGCTATGCCGTGATCGACCCGTCGCAGGACGAGCGTAGCGATTATCATTCCATCTACGATGCCAGCGGCGATGCGAACCTCATAGATACGCTGGTGATGCGGCTCGCCAAAGGCGGCGAGATCGTGCTTGCGGGGTTCTATTCGGAACGCGTCAGCTTCGCCTTTCCTGCCGCTTTCATGAAGGAAGCGCATTTCCGCATCGCGGCCGAATGGCAGCCCGGCGATCTCGCCGAGACGCGGGTGCTGATCGAAAACGGGCGGCTCGATCTTGCGGGGCTGGTCACGAACCGCCGCCCGGCGACCGAAGCCAGCGAGGCCTATCCGCAGGCCTTCACCGACCCTGATTGCCTGAAAATGGTTCTCGATTGGAGCAATTGCTGATGTCAATACTCGAAACCCGAACCCTGGATGATCAAGCCGCCATGCTTCGCGATGAAGCCGGGCAGGAACCCGATCCGGTTCACACCGGCGAAGTGACCAAGGAAACGCAGGTCATCGCGATCTACGGCAAGGGCGGTTCGGGCAAAAGCTTCGCGCTGTCCAACCTCAGCTACATGATGGCCCAGCAGGGCAAGCGCGTGTTGCTGATCGGTTGCGATCCCAAGTCCGACACCACCAGCCTGCTGTTCGGCGGCAAGTCCTGCCCGACGATCATCGAGACATCGTCGAAGAAGAAGCTGGCGGGCGAAGAAGTGAAAATCGAAGACGTCTGCTTCCAGCGTGACGGCGTATTCGCGATGGAACTCGGCGGCCCCGAAGTCGGGCGCGGTTGCGGCGGTCGCGGGATCATCCACGGGTTCGAACTGCTCGAAAAGCTGGGCTTCCACGATTGGGGCTTCGATTACGTGCTGCTCGATTTCCTCGGCGACGTGGTGTGCGGCGGGTTCGGCCTGCCGATCGCCCGCGACATGTGCCAGAAGGTCATCGTGGTCGGATCGAACGACCTGCAATCGCTCTATGTCGCCAACAATGTCTGCCAGGCGGTCGAATATTTCCGCAAGATGGGCGGCAATGTCGGCGTAGCCGGCATGATCATCAACAAGGATGACGGCACCGGCGAAGCGCACGCGTTCGCAGAAGCGGTCGGCATTCCGGTGCTCACCGCGATCCCCGCGAATGAAGATATCCGCCGCAAGAGCGCGAATTACCAGATCATCGGCATCCCCGGCGGCGAATGGGCGAGCCTGTTCGAGGAGCTGGCGATCAACGTCGCCGAAGCGCCCCCGGTGCGCCCGACCCCGCTGACGCAGGACGGCCTGCTCGGGCTGTTCAGCGCGGACGTGACCGGCGGCAATGTCCAGCTGGTTCCGGCGACGCAGGCCGATATGCGCGGCGGCGTGTTCGAAACCCGCGAGAGCCTCGAAGTGATTTACGACGAGGCATGAGCGCGATGGACGATCTCACCCCTCAAGACGCGTCACGCGCCCCGGACCGGATCGATCTTTCCGCTGCCTCCACCGCTGCGCCCGAAGCTGGCGGCTGCGCCAGCAAGGACACGATGCGCGATGCCGCGCGGGCTGCGGGCAAGAGCGAAATTCTGGATCGCTATGCCGAAGATTACCCCGTCGATCCGAAGGCGGGCCCGCATGATCAGCCGCAATCGATGTGCCCGGCCTTCGGCTCGTTGCGCGTCGGTCTCAGGATGCGCCGCACCGCGACCGTGCTGTCGGGCTCGGCCTGCTGCGTTTACGGCCTCACCTTCACCTCGCATTTCTACGGTGCGCGGCGGACGGTGGGCTATGTGCCATTCTCCAGCGAAACGCTGGTCACCGGCAAGCTGTTCGAGGACATCAAGGAAGCGGTCGAAGGCCTCGCCGATCCTGAACTCTACGATGCGATCATCGTCACCAACCTCTGCGTCCCCACCGCCAGCGGCGTGCCGCTGCGGCTGCTGAGCGACCAGATCAACGGCGTGCGCATCATCGGTATCGACGTGCCGGGCTTCGGCATTCCGACCCACGCCGAAGCCAAGGACGTGCTGGCCGGTGCGATGCTGCAATATGCGCGCAACGAAGTGAAAGCCGGCCCGGTCGCCGCCCCGCGCGAACGCACGGACAAGCCCACGGTGACGCTGCTGGGCGAGATGTTCCCGGCTGATCCGGTGGTGATCGGACAGATGCTTGCGCCTTTGGGCCTTGCTGCTGGCCCGGTTGTCCCGACCCGCGAATGGCGCGAACTTTATGCCGCGCTCGATTGCGCCGTGGTCGCCGCGATCCACCCGTTCTACACCGCCAGCATCCGCGAATTCGAAGCCGCCGGGCGCCCGGTCATCGGCTCGGCTCCGGTCGGCGCGGATGGCACTGCGGCCTGGCTGCAATCGCTCGGCGACACGCTTGGCCTGCCGCAAGCGCAGGTCGACGCGGTCAAGAACACCATGATTGCCGCCTGCCGCGGCGCGCTCGACAAAATGCCGATCAAGGGCCGGATCACGGTTTCGGGCTATGAAGGCTCCGAGCTGCTGGTTGCGCGCCTGCTGGTCGAAAGCGGCGCGGAGGTGCCCTATGTCGGCACCGCAACCCCCCGCACCAAATGGTCGGATCCCGACCGCGAATGGCTCGAAGCGCGCGGCGTGAAGGTGCAGTTCCGCGCCAGCCTTGAGCAGGATATTGCCGCGGTCGAGGAATACCGCCCCGATCTCGCCATCGGCACCACCCCTGTGGTGCAATATGCAAAATCGCGCGCGATCCCCTCGTTGTATTTCACCAACCTGATCTCGGCCCGGCCGCTGATGGGCCCGGCGGGCGCAGGCAGCCTTGCGACGGTGATCAACGCGGCGATGGCGAACAAGACCCGCTTTGACGCGATGCGCGACTTCTTCGAAGGCGTCGGCACCGAGCATGCCGCGGGCGTGTGGGAAGAACTCCCCGTCGACCGTCCCAAGTTCCGCAAGAAGTACGCAGCCTTGAACGAGGCCGCGCGCAAGGCAGCGGAGGCGATCGGATCATGAGCCTAGTTCTCGATCATGACAGGGCTGGCGGCTATTGGGGCGCAACCTACGTCTTCACCGCGGTGAAGGGCTTGCAGGTCATCATCGATGGCCCCGTCGGCTGCGAAAACCTGCCAGTAACATCGGTGCTGCACTACACCGACGCCCTGCCCCCGCACGAGCTGCCGATCGTTGTGACAGGCCTTGGCGAGGAAGAACTGGGCAAGACCGGCACCGAAGGCGCGATGAAGCGCGCGTGGCAGGCCTTGGATACAGAATTGCCCGCAGTGGTCGTCACCGGCTCGATCGCCGAGATGATCGGCGGCGGGGTGACGCCCGAAGGCACTAATATCAAACGCTTCCTGCCGCGCACCATTGACGAAGATCAGTGGCAATCGGCTGACCGCGCGCTGACGTGGCTGTGGACCGAATTCGGCCCCAAGAAAATGCCCGCCAAGCGCGAACGCAAGGACGGCGAAAAGCCCCGCGTCAACATCATCGGCCCGGCCTATGGTATGTTCAATATGCCGAGCGACCTCGCGGAAATCCGCCGGTTGGTCGAAGGCATCGGTGCCGAAGTCGGCATAGTGTTCCCGCTCGGCAGCCACCTGGCGGACATCCGCGATCTGGCGACATCGGACGCCAATGTCTGCATGTACCGCGAATATGGCCGCAACCTGTGCGAAACGCTGGAGCGGCCCTATTTCCAGGCACCGGTCGGCCTGACGCAGACCACCAAATTCCTGCGCGCATTGGCAGCCGAACTGGGCCTCGATCCAGAACCTTTCATCGAGCGGGAAAAGCACACCACGATTAAGCCATTGTGGGATCTGTGGCGCTCGGTCACGCAGGATTTCTTCGGCACGGCGAGCTTCGGCATCGTCGCCAACGAAACCTATGCGCGCGGCATCCGCCAGTTCCTCGAAGACGATATGGGCCTGCCCTGCAACTTCGCGTTCGCGCGCTGCGCCGGGGTCAAGCCGGTGAACGAGGAAGTGCGCGCCGCGATTTACGCCAACCCGCCGCTGGTGATGTTCGGCAGCTACAACGAACGCATGTACATGGCCGAATGCGGCGCGCGCGGGATGTATATTCCGGCAAGCTTCCCCGGCGCGGCGATCCGCCGGCACACCGGCACGCCCTTCATGGGCTATGGCGGCGCGACCTATCTGGTGCAGGAAGTGTGCAATGCGCTGTTCGATGCGCTGTTCCACATCCTGCCGCTGGGCACCGAGCTGGACAAGGTCGACAAGACCCCGGCGCGCAGTCTGGCTGAATTGACCTGGGACAACGACGCCAAGGCGCGGCTCGATACATTGGTCGATGCCCAGCCGGTGCTGATCCGCATTTCCGCAGCCAAGCGCCTGCGCGATGCGGCCGAACGCACCGCCCGCCAGCGCGGGGAAGCCATCGTCACGGCAGACTGCCTCGAAGAGGCGCTGCTGGAAGGAGCAGGAGCATGAACCGCATGCACCGCTCCACACTGAATTCGCTTGTGCGGCCCCTTGCCGCACCAGCGCATGCCAATGCCCCCCAAAAGGGGGCTCTCCAATCCACGTGGGGGATCACGCGGGGATGCCGACGGGAGCTTTCGGGCTCTCAATCAAACCCAACTGAACGGAGACATACTTATGGCTGATCCGACTCCCGGAGAACGCGTCGGGACTTACCTGACGCCCGAAGAGGCACAGGAAATCCACAAGGGCTTCATGGGGACTTTCGTCCTCTATGTGGTGATCGCACTGGTCGCCCATGCCCTCATGTGGGCTTACAAGCCCTGGATTGGCGCTGGCTTCGGCCAGTGATCGGCTGACCCCGGCTTAACGCCGGGCAGCCGTGCTAATCATATCTTTTGAAAGGAATTTTCCCATGTGGAGAATCTGGTTCTATTTTGACATCCGCCGCACTCTCGTGGCCCTTCATGTGGGTCTCGCGGTGCTGGCATTCGCGATCCACTTCATCCTGCTGAGCACGGATCGTTACAACTGGCTCGAACGCGCTCCCGGCGTGGCCGCGCCGGTACAGGCCGCTATCGAATCGTCGGAAGCTCCGGCGGCGGGATAACCGACCTCGAAATGTGAGGGGGCAGGTTCGCCTGCCTGCCTCCTAACACTCTTTCGATAATTCAAACGCCCGCCTTACTGGCGGGAAGGATGGACCTATGGCGCTCCTTAGTTTCGAGCGGAAATACCGCGTACGCGGTGGTACATTGATCGGCGGCGACCTTTTCGATTTTTGGGTCGGGCCGTTTTATGTCGGATTCTTTGGAGTGACGACGGCTATCAGTGCCTTGCTTGGCACAGCGCTGATATTCGCCGCAGCCGCCCAGGGTCCGACACTCAACCCCTGGCTTATCTCGATCAATCCACCGCCGATCGACGCCGGGCTCGCCTTTGCTCCCTTGAGCGAGGGCGGATATTGGCAAGTGATCACCGCCTGTGCGGTGGTCGCCTTCAGTTCGTGGGTGCTCCGCCAAGCGGAAATCTCGCGCAAGCTGGGCATGAGCTATCACGTCCCGATCGCCTTCAGCGTCGCCGTGTTCGCCTATGTCACGCTCAACGTGATCCGTCCGATGTGGATGGGCGCGTGGGGCAACGGCTTTCCCTACGGCATCTGGACCCACCTGGATTGGGTCTCGAACGTGGGCTACGCCTTCGGCAACTTCCACTACAACCCCGTGCACATGCTCGCGATCACGTTCTTCTTCACGAACTGCCTCGCGCTCGCACTGCATGGCGGCCTGGTGCTTTCGGCGGTCAACCCGACCGGCGGAACCGACGTGAAGACGCCGGAATATGAAGACACCTACTTCCGTGACTTCATCGGCTATTCTGTCGGCACGCTCGGCATCCACCGGGTGGGGCTTTTCCTTGCGCTGAGCGCCGGGTTCTGGAGCGCCATCTGCATCGTCATTTCCGGCACTCTGTATGTCGGCAGCTGGATCGAATTCTGGGATTTCTGGAAGAAGATCCCGATCTGGTCGTAAGGAGCACCTGAACCATGGCGACATATCAAAACATCTTTACCCAGGTGCAGGTCAAGGGGCCGCCGGAAATGGGCGTTCCGATGCCTGCCGGCGAAGACATCCGCATTCCCTACACCGGCTACAACTACTGGTTGGGCAAGATCGGGCAGGCCCAGTTCGGCCCGATCTATCTCGGCACGCTCGGGCTGATCAGCCTTGTTTTCGGCACGCTGGGGTTCCTGATCATCGGCTTCAACTTCTGGGCCGAGGCCGGCTGGAGCCCGCAGGTGTTCATGCGCGAATTCTTCTGGCTTTCGCTTAACCCTCCGGGTCCGGAATACGGCTTCAGCCCGTTCGTTCCGCTCAAGGAAGGGGGCTGGTGGATTCTGGCAGGCTTCAGCCTCACCGTCTCGATCCTGACCTGGTGGGCGCGGACCTATCGCCGGGCCAAGGCGCTGGGCATGGGGATGCACATCCCCTGGGCCTTCGCCTCGGCAATCTGGCTCTATCTGGTGCTCGGGTTTATCCGCCCGATGTTGCTGGGCCAGTGGTCCGAAGCCGTGCCGTTCGGCATCTTCAGCCACCTCGACTGGACCAACAATTTCTCGCTGGTCTACGGCAACCTGTTCTACAACCCGTTCCACGCGCTCTCGATTGTCTTCCTGTATGGGTCGGCGCTGCTGTTCGCGATGCACGGGGCGACGATCCTCGCACTTGGCCGTTACGGCGGTGAGCGCGAGATCGAGCAGATCACCGATCGTGGGACAGCCGCCGAACGCGGCGCGCTGTTCTGGCGCTGGACGATGGGCTTCAATGCCACATTCGAATCCATCCACCGTTGGGCCTGGTGGTTCGCAGTGTTGACCACACTGACCGGCGGGATCGGCATCCTGCTGACCGGCACGGTCGTCGATAACTGGTACCTGTGGGCGCAGGAGCATTACTACGCTCCGGAAACCTCAAACTACGATCCGAGCGACGCAATCGCGGGCTCGACCGGGCAATAAGGGCGGGCCGGGCTTTGCGGCCCGGCTGCTCCACCCTCGGCACCAATATGACCCGGCTTGGCCTTCTGGCCGGGCCGGGTTTTTCTTTGGGCGGGGTACTAGAAGATCGACGCCCCAAGGCGATGATGATGCCGGGCGACGCCGGATGCGCGAATGTTGGAAAACGCTAGCGCAAGCCGAGCGGCGTACTGATCGGACGGTTGTTAGGGCTTGGGAGGCGCGGCAAGGCGCGCCGACAGATCCATCAGATGCAGCGGCAGCGACGCTGCCAGCGGCAGCGCGATCCACCACCAATCGGCCCCGGTCAGCGCCGCCCGCAGCCCCAGCACTATCAGTGCCGCCGGGCCGAGCAGCGCGGCGACCGCGCGCCAATGCCACCCGCGCCGCAGCCGCAGCCACAGCGCCTCTGCCATCAGCACCGCAAGGATCAGGTCAGCCGCATGGCCGCTGGCGAAGAAATCCGCCATCATCGCATCAGCCGAAGGGGGCGTTGAGTTCCACCACCGCCCAGTTGAGCGCGCCGGCAAATGTCACCCACGCCAGATAGGGCACCAGCAGTGCGGCGGCGGTGCGCGAAAAGCGGCCGCAATAGACGATCAGCACCGCGATCGATAGCCACAGCAGGGTCAGCTCGATGAAGGCCCAATCCGGGCGCTGCATGCGGAAGAAGATCAGGCTCCAGGTGATGTTGAGAAAACCGTTGAGAGCGAACAGCATGAGCACCCATTCGGATTTCGCCGCCGTGGGCGCGGCCCGCCAAGCGGTGATCCCGGCGATCGTGATCAGCGCGTAAATCACCGTCCAGCCCATCGGGAACAGCACGTCGGGCGGGTTCCAGCCGGGCTTGTCGAGCGCCTGATACCACGGCCCGAGATCGGTGATCGTCGCCCCCAGCGCCGCAACGCACAGCGCCGCCCCGGTGGCGACGGTGACGGGCATGATCATCATTCTGTTCATGGCACTGGTCTAGGGTTCGCGATTACAAGCTGCAATGGCCGAGATGGCGACTGCGCCTAATGTGTCGCGGCCCTCAGACCCAGCAGATGCGCGGTGTCTTTCAGGAAAATCTTGACGTGGGCCATCGGTTTGGCGCGCACCAGCTTCTTGTGCATATAGGCCTGCCAGGTCAATTCCTGCACGTCCTTGTCATCGCACATGGTCACGAACCGCTCGCGGCGCTTGTCGGACGAATACCAGAAATACTGCATCATCCCGAGCACCCAGAACACCGTGCCGTGTTCCTTCATGAACTTCTTGCGCGCGGTCCTGAGCTGCTTGGCCTCGCCGGTCTTGAGGAAGGCGCTGGCCGCCTCGCCGACCAGCCGGCCGCCGACCATGGCGTAATAGATGCCCTCGCCCGAAGCCGGGGCAACCACGCCCGCCGCATCGCCGGCGACGATCACGTCGGCGCCATTGTCCCAGCGCTTCAGCGGCTTCAGCGGGATCGGCGCGCCTTCGCGGCGCACCGTCTCACACCGGTCGAGCCCGAGATCGTCGCGCATGGTGGCGATTGCGCCCCTGAGCGAAAAGCCCTTGTTGGCGCTGCCCACCCCGATGCTCGCGGTGTCGCCATGCGGGAACACCCAGGCGTAGAAATCGGGCGAAAGGCGGCCCTGATAAAACACGTCGCAGCGCGAAGCGTCGAAGTTCTCGGTGTTCTTTTCGGGCGATTTGATGATCTCGTGATAGGCGAACACGCAAGGCACGCGCTCGGCCCCGGGCAGGCATTGCTTGGCCACGGCTGACCGCGCGCCGTCCGCGCCTATCACCACGCGGGCGCGCACGCCCTCGATCGGGCCGCCGCGGGTCCGCCGGAAGGTGACAATCGGATGCGCCTCGTCATCGCGCTCCACCTTCTCGAAGGTGGCGGTGAGGCGTTCCGCGCCGGAATGGCGCGCGCGTTCACGCAGGGCTTCGTCGAATTCGTCGCGGTCGACCATACCGACATAGCCGATCTCGCCCACCGGCATGTCGACCGCCCGGCCCGAAGGCGCGATCATCCGCGCCGAACGCGCCTTGGCGACCAGCAGGCTTTGCGGAATGTCGAAGTCGGCGAGCAACCGCGGCGGGATCGCGCCGCCGCAGGGCTTGATCCGCCCGCCGCGCTCGATCAGCAGCACCGAATGGCCCGCCAGCGCAAGATCGGTCGCTGCCGTCGCACCCGAAGGCCCACCGCCGATGATTACCGCGTCATAGATAGTCTGGTTCATGCGAACTGCTCCCTCTGCGTGTTTGCAATGCCGGCGCGCATTGCTGCCCCGCCTGTCGCCCTGATGGCGAGGATGGCTGCGGCCAGAAATGCCGCAGCCTCGATGCTGAAAATCAGCTGAAATGCAGTGCCATCGTCGCCCAGCGCGCTCCGCGCGATGTCGACCCCGACCGCGCCCGTCAGCCCGCCAAGTCCGAACGCGATCGCCTGGCTGGCGCCCCATACGCCCATGCGTACGCCTTCGCGGGTGTTCTCGCCCGCGCCTGCCAGTCCCATCATAGCCCCGATCGCGGCGACGGCGAACACGCCATTGCCCAGCCCCAGCACGAACACGTTGATGCCGAGCGGCCAGCCCGGCCCGGCCACGGCCGCCAGCCCCAGCGCACCCAGCGCCGCGGCCGACAGCAGACAGCCGCTGACCACCCAGATCCGCAGCCCGTCAGGCCGCTTGCCACTGAAGGCGCTGCCGCCAATCCCGGTAACAATCATGCCCAGCAGAATGCCGCCCTGATGCTGCCCGCCCAATTGCGTCGATTCGCCCGGCGCAAGGCCGAACACCAGACCGGCGAAGGGTTCGAGGATGAGATCCTGCATCGAAAAGGCGATCATCGATACGAAGATGAAGATGGTGAAGCGCCGCGCCGCAGGCTCGTGCCAGATTTCGGAAAGCGCCGCGCGAAAATCGGGGGCGGCGCCAGCCTTGGCCGCGTTGCCGAACCGGCCCGCCTGCCGCTCCAGCCGGAAGGTAGCCAGCACTGTCAGCGTCACCATCGCCAGTGCCAGCCCGCTTGCGACAACCAGCAGCCGTTCGAACGAGAACGGCTCGATCAGCGCGCCCACAGTAATCGCCGACGCGACAATGCCTGCGACCATCATGATCCACGTCACCGCCGCCGCCGCTGCCCGCCGCTGCGGCGCGACGCCTGATGCCAGCAGCGCCAGCGCCGAGGTTCCACCTGCACCCACGCCTGCGCCGATCAGCGTGTAAGCCAGCACCGCCAGCGCAAATCCGGGTATGAAGGAGGTCGCGAGCAGTATTGTCGCCTGCGTCGCCAGCAAGCCTCCCGCCGCCAGCACTGCCACCCCGCCGATGATCCAGCGGGTGCGATTGTTGCCCTTGTCCGACGCATGGCCCCATAGTGGGCGCCCCAGTTGCACTGCGTAATGCCATCCTACCAGCCCGGCGGGAATTGCCGCCAGCAGCCCCAGTTCGACCACCATCACGCGATTGAGAACCGTCGTCGCCAGCATCACCAGCGCGCCGACCGATGCCTGCACAAGCCCGATGCGGATGATTGCCAACCAACCGAACCCGGCATTGCTCACCTCTGTGGAGGAAGAGGCGAGCGAGGCCCGCATCAGATGTAGCCCCCGAGGCCTAGTGCCGCGGCGAGCATTCCCAGCACGTACAGCGTCACGCCCACGCCATTATACCACGGGGCATATTTCGCCGGATCGCGGATCAGGCGCGGCATGGCGGCGATCTGCGCCGCCAGCACTCCGGTGACGATCAGCGCCGACAGGGTGAAGCCCCACAGCGCCAGCAAGGCGATCACCACGATCTGCGCCACCGCCATGGTGATGCAGGCAGTGCGCGCTGCGACCTCCACGCCCATCACCACCGGCAATGATGTAAGGCCGGTCTGCCGGTCGCCTTCGACCGCCTTGAAATCGTTGAGCACCATGATGCCGTGCGCGCCGAGCGAATACATGAAGAGTATGACGACCACCTCGACCGAGGGCATCGCGCCGAGCATCACGGCAGCGCCGGTGAACCAGCTCAGGCCTTCATAGGTCAGCCCGCACACCAACGGGCCGAGCCAGCCATTGGCCTTGAACCGGAACGGCGGCGCGGAATAGGCCCAGGCAAAGGCGAGGCCGACCAGCGCGGCAATGAACACGATCGGGCCGAGCAGCCAGCCCACTGCGGCGGAAATCAGCGTGGCGATAATGGCAATATACAGCCCCCAGCGCCCCGGAATGCGGCCCGACGGGATCGGCCGGTCAGGTTCGTTGATGGCATCGACATGGCGATCGAACCAGTCGTTGACCGCCTGACTGGTGCCGCATACTAGCGGCCCGGCGAGCATCACGCCCCCGGCCACGAACCACCAGCGCCCATCGAGACCCGCGCCGGACGAGACCGCACCGCACATAAAGGCCCACATCGGCGGGAACCAGGTGATCGGTTTGAGCAGGCGAAGCACGTCACGCGGCTTCGGCCGGAGCCTTGCTGGTGGTGCCGCCGGAACGGACACGGAGTGAGTCGCAGGTGCCGAATGTTCCATAATGCGAGGCTATGCCTGACAAGCTAGGGCGTCAAATTGTTTTGACACTGTCTATCCGCCTGACACCGGAATTTTTTCGATTCAGCCGTCCAGAGTCGCTGTCAGTGTCCAATCCGGGACACAAAGCCAGCTTGACAGTAGGCATTCGGGGGCCTCCGCAAGGCTATGCGCAGGGGGCCTGAACAGGCCTCATCCAGTCGATCTGAAGGTGATTCAGCGCAATTCCGGTGCAATTTTCTGCGATTTGGGTGCGGTTTTGGTGCCGTTTTGCGGGCCGGTGTGCACCCTGCTCTGGGCGCCGCATTGTCCTACCTGCCGCGCCTTGCAGCGCAATCAGTCGTTGTCGCCTGCCAGATTGCCGAGGCCGTAGCGGTGCAGTTTGGAATAGAGGCTCTGGCGCGAAAGGCCGAGGATTTCCGCCGCCGAAGCGCGATTATCCGAGGTATAGGACAGCGCCGCCTCGATACACAGACGCTCGATCAGATCGGTGCTTTCGCGCACGATATCCTTCAGGCTCATGCGTCCGACCAGCTCGGTAAGCTGCTCGACCGAGCGTGGCATTTCCTGCGAATTCGGCGGCAGATCGCGCAACCGGCGCCCGATCGGGCGGATCACGAAAGCATAATAGGGATCATCGCCGCCGGTCCTTACCGCTGACAATTCAATCGGTTCGCCTTCGAGATCATGACCTACCCGCAGCACGGTGCTGACATTGCGCGCCGCGCCATGCTGGTCGATCTGGCCCTCGATCAGGTCGAGATCGATCCCCGGCCGTCCGATCGATTCGGACAGGTGCCGCCCGCGCAATTGATCGACGCTGGCGGCCTGTAAAAGCTCGACAAATGCGGCATTGGCGGTGACGATTTCCAGATTGCTGTCGGCCACCACGAAGGCGTCCGGCATCAGGTCGACCAGTTCCAGCACCGGGGAGTTGACGGGTGCCATCCGCTCACCGGCGGGGGCCAGTCGCACCAGCAGGAACTGGCCGCGATCCTGCGTGAATCCGGTGACCGAAACCATCACGTCATGCGCGCCGTGCGCGAGGCGGATCTGCGCCGGACTGACCGTGTCGGACACCATCGCGGCCCCGACCAACGCCTGCAACGCATCGTGCGAAACCTTTTCGATCATGGTGGGAAGCTTCTTGCCCGTCAGGCTTCCGGCGCGGGCACCTGCCATCGTATGCGCAGCCGGATTGGCCTCTCGGATGCGCAGCGTCGCGGCCTCAATGATCAGCACCGCTTCGGTCGACCGTTCGAACAGCATGCGGTAGCGCGCTTCGAGCTGGCGCATCCTGAGATAGTCCCGCTCAAGCGATTGCTGCACCTGCAACAGGCGCTGCTGAAGCTTGCCCGCATCGCGCAGATCCCGCCCGAACGCGATCCGGTGCGCGCCGCCATCGACGCTGAGAACTGCATAGCGAATCGGCACTTCACCTTCGCGCGAAGGGTGGTTGACCTGGCGCCAGTGCTGCACCTCGCCCTTGCGGGCTGCGGCCAGCATCTCCATGATTTTCGGGCGACTTTCGTCTGTCACCGTTTCAATCCAGTTGGTGCCGACCCAGCCTGCAAAGCCCGGGAATTCGCGCGGATCGAACGCCGCATCGAGAATCGTCCCGGTATCGTCGAGCACCAGCGTGACATCGCCCGCCATCATCGCCAGTTTCATTGCCGCATCGGCATCCAGCGAGTGGAAAAGTTCAGCTGCTCTCCCAAAGGGATGCTTGCCTTCAATGCTATGTTTTCGGGTGAGCATGGGTGCGCGGGGCCTATCGCAGGTTCTGGCTGCAGAGCGGGGCTACCTTCACCAGATGCTCGGCCGTCTCGAGCGCGGCAAGCGCATCCGTGCCCGTGCCATCAGCTCCGACTTCTGCAACCATATCAGGGTTCTCGTTGATCATTCGTCCGCCCACCAGCACGGTGATGCCGGGGTTGGCCGATGCGCTGCGCATCGCCTTGACGAGGTTTGCGAGCGCGGCGCTAGGACAGTCGCGCGCGAGGGTCAATCCTACCACATCGAAGGGCCGCTGGGCGATCCGATCGAGCAATTCGCGGCGCTCCGGTTTGACCAGAGCCTCGCTCTGCCAGCCGGCGCGCGAGAAGACTTCCTCGATCATCAGCGTGCCGAAATTATGGTGATCTCCCGGCATTGGCGAAAACAATGCGCTGCGCGGAACATTGAGCGAGGGCAGATCGGCGGGCGAGCGTGCGGCGATTTCGCGCATCACTTCCTGCAACCGCCACAGACCCATCGTCACGTCGATGAAGTCGCACTCGTCGTTTTCCCACATCACGCCCAGCTTGCGCGCGGCCGGAGCGAGTAGGTCGAGGCAGATGATCTCCACGCTGGCACCTTCGGCAATGAAAGCATCGACTTCCTCGAGCAGGCTGGCCGCTTCGAGCCGCAGCGGAAGCATCGCAAACCGCGACGCAGCTTCGGGCGCAATCGGCCGCCCGTGCTTTGCGTTCGGGCGGGAAGCGCCGGAATCATGCGCCATCAGCAGGCGCGGAATGATCTCGCTTTCGATCATCGCATTGACACTGTCATGCGATTCCCGGGGAGAGGCCGATCCCCGCTTTCGCACCAGTTCGAGCGGCACGGCAATGACGCCGCGCAGAACCGCCGAACCGGCGCCGAATATGGCGGAAGGCTTCGAATCACCCATTGCCAGACCCTCCCAGGTCATGCGGAACACCTTCCGCCGGAGGTAACGAGCCCGCATAAACAAGCGCGCTCATGGCCCTGATCCCGAAAAGCCAGCGACTCCAATCTACGCTTTTTCGGGGACAGGCGCAAACCCACGTTACCGCCCTGCGCGAAATCGTCAACAAAACTAAACGTCCAATCTAGTTGACACTCAAGCTCGAACGGGCTTAATCTCCGAGTCACACAAGAGAGGCTAACGCTAGAAATGACTCGGACGGATCAAACATCCCCGGTCGACCACCAGCTCCCACCGATGGGCGCTGGCCGTGACAAGGAGAAGAGCCGGGCGCTCTACACCGCTGAAGAGCGGGTCCGGCGCGACGAGTCGGTCTGGACGATCGTCCAGGGGGTGCTAGCTCCCGTTCAGTTTCTGGTGTTTCTGGTCAGTCTCGGTCTGGTGCTGCGCACGCTGATGAGCGGCGAAGGCGCATTTGCCGCCGATGTCTCGATCGTGGTCAAGACGCTGGTGCTCTACACCATCATGATCACCGGCTCGATCTGGGAGAAGGTCGTTTTCGGCAAGTGGCTGTTCGCCCCCTCCTTCTTCTGGGAGGATGTATTCTCGATGCTCGTGCTGGCGCTGCACACGCTTTATCTGGTGATGCTGTTCGGTAGCTACGGTACGCTGGAACAGCGCATGCTGGTCGCACTGGCCGCCTACAGCGCCTATATCATCAACGCCGGTCAGTTTCTGTGGAAGCTGCGCATGGCCCGGTTGGAAGGCGCCAATGCGCCGCAGGCGGTGCCGGCATGAGCGCAGCAGGCATCCTCGATGGCTGCGCGGCCGAAATCGCCCGCGACCCGGCTCCCGTCGCTGCGCCCGCCCGCCCGATCCTGCGTGAACGCGGTCAGCGCGAAGTCTTCTGCGGCCTCACCGGCATAATCTGGCTGCATCGTAAGATGCAGGACGCCTTCTTCCTCGTGGTCGGTTCGCGCACCTGCGCGCACCTGCTGCAATCGGCGGCGGGCGTGATGATCTTTGCCGAGCCCCGCTTCGCCACCGCGATCATGGAAGAACGCGATCTGGCCGGCATGGTCGATGCGCAGGACGAGCTTGACCGGGTGGTGAACCGCCTGCTGGAACGCCGCCCTGACATCCGCACGCTTTTCCTTGTCGGCTCGTGTCCGTCCGAAGTGATCAAGCTCGATCTGGCCAAGGCAGCCCAGCGCCTCGGCGCGGTGCACATGCCGCGCGTGCGCATCCTGAACTATTCTGGCAGCGGGATCGAAACCACCTTCACGCAAGGCGAGGACGCCTGCTTGTCCTCGCTGGTGCCGGTGATGCCTGCCCTTCCCGCCGATGCGCCCAGGGAGCTGCTGATTGTCGGCAGCCTGCCGGACATCGTCGAAGACCAGTTCCTGCGCCTGTTTGCCGAGATGGGCATTGACAAGGTCGGCTGTCTGCCCGCCCGCAACGCCCGCGATCTTCCGAGCGTCGGCGCGAACACGCGTTACCTGCTGGCCCAGCCGTTCCTCGGCGAGACTGCGATGGCATTGGAAGGGCGCGGCGCTCAGCGGATCGAGGCTTTGTTCCCGTTCGGTGTCGATGGCACCTCCGACTGGCTGCGTGCCGCGGGCGAAGCCTTCGGCATCGATCCTGCGCTGACCGAGCAGGTCATTGCGCCGGGCCGCGCCCGCGCCGCCCGCGCACTCGCCAATCTGCGCCCGCAGCTGACCGGCAAGCGCATCACCTTCCTGCCCGATTCGCAGCTCGAAGTGCCGCTTGCACGCTTCCTGCAGGACGAACTCGGCATGGAGCTGGTCGAAGTCGGCACGCCTTATCTGCACCGTGCGCATCTGGCGCGGGAGCTTGACCGCTTCGGCCCGAATGTGCGCCTGTCCGAAGGCCAGCACCTTGACCGCCAGCTTGACCGCGTGCGCGCCGACCGGCCCGATATCACGGTTTGCGGGCTTGGCCTTGCCAACCCGCTCGAAGGCGAAGGCCTGACCACCAAGTGGGCGATCGAGCTCGTCTTCTCGCCGATTCACGGTTTCGACCAGGCCGCCGATCTCGCCGAACTCTTTGCCCGGCCGCTGCGGCGCCGCGACATGCTGGAGATCTAGGCGATGCAACTGGCAGTCTGGACATATGAAGGCCCCCCGCATGTCGGCGCGATGCGCGTGGCGACCGCGATGGAAAAGCTCCATTACGTGCTGCACGCGCCGCAGGGCGACACTTATGCCGACCTGCTGTTCACGATGATCGAACGCCGCGGCAAGCGTCCGCCGGTCACCTACACCACCTTCGAAGCGCGCGATCTGGGCAAGGATACAGCGCAAATCTTTCAGGATGCCGCACGCGAAGCCGTGGCGCGGTTCAAGCCGCAGGCGATCATCGTCGGCGCGTCCTGCACTGCAGAGCTTATACAAGATGATCCGGCAGGGCTGTCCGAGGCGATGGGCCTGCCCTGCCCGGTCATACCGCTCGAACTGCCGAGCTATCAGCGGAAAGAAAACTGGGGCGCGGCCGAAACGTTCTACCAGATCGTCCGCAATCTGGCAGACAAGTCGTTGGTCCGCGAACCTCGTGAAGGGCGCGCAGCCCGCGCCAATATCCTCGGCCCCACCGCGCTTGGCTTCCGCCACCGCGATGATCTGGTCGAGATCCGCAAGATTCTCGCCCTACTGGGTGTCGAGGTCAATCTCGTCGCTCCGCTGGGTGCTACGCCAGAGGACATTACCCGGATCGGCTCGGCCGATTTCAATATCGTCCTCTACCCCGAAATCGCAGATGAGGCCGCCCGCTGGCTCGAAAAGACTTTCGATCAGCCCGCAGTGCGGACCATCCCTATCGGCGTGGGAGCAACCCGCTCCTTCATCGCCGACGTCGCCGAGTTGGCAGGTGCAGATCCCACGCCTGCCCTCGGCGACACCTCTTCCCGCATGCCCTGGTGGAGCCGGTCGGTCGATTCGACCTACCTGACATCCAAGCGCGTGTTCATCTTCGGCGACGCGACCCACGCCGTCGCCGCCGCCCGCATCGCGCGTGAGGAACTGGGCTTCGAAGTCTGCGGCCTCGGCTGCTACAGCCGCGAATTCGCCCGCGAAGTCCGCGCGGAAGCCGCGCGCTGCGGGGTCGAACCGTTGATCACCGACGATCATCTCGCAGTCGAAGACGCCATCGCCGCCGCAGCGCCCGAACTGGTGCTGGGCACGCAGATGGAACGCCATATCGCCAAACGGCTCGGCATCCCCTGCGCGGTGATCAGCGCGCCGGTGCACGTGCAGGATTTCCCCGCGCGCCACAGCCCGCAGATGGGCTTCGAAGGCGCCAACGTGATCTTCGACACCTGGGTGCACCCGCTGGTGATGGGGCTGGAAGAGCACCTGCTCACCATGTTCCGCGAGGATTTCGAATTCTCCGACGAAGCGGGCGCGTCGCATCACGCGGCGCATTCCCCGCGCAAGTCTTCGGTGCACACGGAAGTTGAAGCGCCCGTTGCCGACATCGCGGTGACGGAGGCCCCCGATTTCGGCGCAACCGGTTGGACGGCCGAGGCCGAGCGCGAACTCAAGAAAATCCCGTTCTTCGTGCGCGGCAAGGCACGCCGCAACACCGAAGCTTTCGCCGCTGCCGATGGCCGCGCCGAAATCGACCTTGAAACCCTCTATGACGCAAAGGCGCATTATGCACGGTAGCGTCCCCTCCGCCGCATCCGTCGACCCGCGCGCGCCCGTCCGGGTGGTGATCGTCACGCTCGACAACCACCTGAAGGGTGCAGTCGACCGGGCGGATGCGATGCTCGCGCCCGAAGGGATCGAACTCAGCCTGCACGCCGCATCGGAATGGGGCAGCGAAACGGGCGATCTGGAAACCGTCAAAGCCGCGATTGCCGAAGCCGACATCGTGATCGCAACGATGCTGTTCCTCGACGATCACATTCGCGCCATCCTGCCCACGCTCGAAGCGCGGCGCGAGGAATGCGACGCGATGGTGTGCCTGATGTCGGCGGGCGAGGTGGTCAAGCTGACCAAAATGGGCGGCTACCGCATGGACGCGCCGGCCAAAGGCCCGCTGGCATTGCTCAAGAAGCTGCGCGGCAACGCGGGCAAGAACGGCAAGCCCAATTCTGGCGCGGGGCAGATGAAGATGCTGCGCCGCCTGCCCAAAATCCTGAAGTTCATCCCCGGCACCGCGCAGGATGTGCGCGCCTATTTCCTCACCCTGCAATACTGGCTCGCCGGTTCGGACGAGAACGTGGTCGCGATGGTGCGCGCGCTGATCGATCGTTATGCTGCAGGCGAGCGGATGTATCGCCGCGGCATCACCAAGGCCGAAGCCCCGGTCGATTACCCCGAAACCGGGGTCTATCACCCGCGCACCCAGCAGCGCATTTCCGAAAGCCTGCGCCTGCTCCCGCGCGAAGAAGGCCGCGAAGGCACTGTCGGCCTGATCCTGCTGCGATCCTACCTGCTGGGCCGCGACAGCGCGCATTATGATGGCGCGATTGCCGCATTCGAAGCCGCTGGCCTCAAGGTCGTGCCGGTATTCGCCAGCGGACTGGATGCGCGTCCGGCGATCGAACAGTTCTTCATCGGCCCCGATGGCCGCCCGACAGTGGATGCGGTGGTCAACCTCACCGGCTTCTCGCTGGTTGGCGGCCCCGCCTATAGCGATGCGGCCGCAGCGCGCGAAATTCTGGGCAAGCTCGATCTGCCCTATCTCGCCGCTCACGCGATCGAATTCCAGACCATTGAGGAATGGGCGCATCGCGCCCAGGGCCTGCTGCCGCTCGAATCCACCATGATGGTCGCCCTGCCCGAACTCGACGGATCGACTGTGCCGCACGTGTTCGGCGGACGCGCTGGCAATACCGGCCCGTGCTGCACCGGTTGCGACCGGCAATGTCCGCGCCCGGCCTCGGAAAAGGCCAAGCCGATGCAGGCCTGCCCCGAACGTGCCGAGGCGCTGGCCGCGCGCACTGTCCGGCTGGTGCAGCTGCGCAAGGCCGAGCGTGCACAGCGCAAGCTCGCCATCGTGGTGTTTAACTTCCCGCCCAATTCCGGCGCGACTGCCACCGCCGCCTTCATGGCGGTGCACGAATCGCTCTACGCCACGCTGCAACGGCTCGCGGCCGAAGGTTACGACGTCGAAGTGCCCGAAAGCCTCGATGCGATGCGTGCTATCCTGCTGAAGGGTAATACCGAACGTTATGGCACCGATGCCAATGTCGCGCACCGCATTCCCGCCGACGAGCACGTGCGGCGCGAAACCCACCTTGCGGAAATCGAGGCGGCATGGGGCCCGGCACCGGGCAAGCAGCTGGCCGATGGCGGTCATATCCTTATCCAGGGCGCGCATTTCGGCAACGTCTTCGTCGGTGTGCAGCCGGGCTTCGGTTATGAAGGCGATCCGATGCGGTTGCTGTTCGAAGGCGGCTTTGCCCCTACCCACGCCTTCAGCGCATTCTATCGCTGGCTGCGCGAAGATTACGCCGCGCACGCGATCCTGCATTTCGGCACGCACGGCGCGCTGGAATTCATGCCGGGCAAGCAGGCAGGCATGTCGGGCAAGTGCTGGCCTGATCGCCTGATCGGCGACACCCCCAATTTCTATCTCTACGCCGCCAACAACCCGTCCGAAGGAATGCTGGCCAAGCGCCGCTCGGGCGCGACTCTGATCAGCTACCTCACACCGCCGTTGGCGCATGCCGGGCTTTACAAGGGCCTGACCGAGCTGAAGGCGACTGTCGAACGCTGGCGCACAACCATTGACGACGCCGATCACGCCGAAGAACGCGCGGATCTCGCGCAGCTGATCGCCGACCAGAGCGAGGCGCTGGACATCGCCTATGACGATATCGGCGAACTGCCTGCGCGGCTTTATGAAATGGAAGAGGCGCTGATCCCGCACGGGCTGCACATCCTCGGCAGCAATCCGCAGGGGCAGGCGCGTGAGGACATGCTCGACGCGATGTGCGAAGCGGGCAGCCTTGATGGGGCGACGCCCGACCGTGCGATGCTGGCGGCGAAGCTCGATTCCTCCGATGAACTCGGCGCTCTGATCCATGCACTCGATGGTGGTTACACCCAGCCCGCCCCCGGCGGCGATGTGGTGGTGAACCCCGATGTGCTGCCCACCGGGCGCAATATCCACGGGTTCGATCCGTTCCTGATGCCCTCGGCCTATGCCTGCCGCTTGGGCAGCGAACAGGCCGAACAGCTGATCGCGCGTCATGTGAACGGCGGGCAGCCTTTCCCCGAAAGCATCGCGATGGTGCTGTGGGGCACCGACAACATGAAGTCCGAAGGCGTGCAGATTGCCCAGGCGATGACGCTGATGGGTGCCCGTCCCCGGCGCGATTCCTATGGCCGGCTGTGCGGCGCCGAACTGATCCCGCTGGAGCAGCTCGGCCGTCCGCGGATCGATGTGGTGATGACGCTTTCGGGCATCTTCCGCGATCTTCTGCCGATGCAGACCCGGATGCTGGCGCAGGCCGCGTTGCTGGCGAGCCAGGCCGACGAGACGCCGGAAGCCAATTTCGTGCGCAAGCATACGCTGGCGCAGATGGTGCAGCATGATTGCGATCTGGAAACCGCGGCACTGCGGGTGTTCTCCAATGCCGAAGGTGCCTACGGGGCCAACGTCAACCAGATGATCGCGGGCGGCGTGTGGGCCGATCCCGATGAACTCGCCAACGCGTTCGAGATCAACAAGGGCTTTGCCTACGGCGTCTCGGGCAAGCCGGTGCAGCAGCGCGAGATCCTGCACTCCGCACTCGGCACGGTCGATTTCACCTACCAGAACCTCGAAAGCGTCGAACTGGGCATCAATGATGTCGACCAGTATGTCGATGGCCTCGGCGGCGTGACCCGTTCGGTCGCGCGGGCGAAGGGCGCCGAAACGCCGGTCTACATCCTCGATGCCACCCGCGGCGCCACCAAGGTGCGCACGCTGGCCGAACAGATCGACCTTGAAACCCGCACCCGCACGCTCAACCCCAAGTGGTTCGAAGGCCTGCTGGAACATGGTTACGAAGGCGTCCGTCAGATCGAAGGCCACGTGACCAGCACGCTCGGTTGGTCGGCCACCACCGGACAGGTCGCACCGTGGGTGTACCAGAAGATTTCCGAGACATTTGTGCTCGACGAGACGATGCGGCGTCGCTTGTCGGAGCTCAATCCCAAGGCCTCCGCCGGGGTGGCCAATCGCCTCCTCGAAGCCTGCGACCGCCATCTGTGGGAGCCTGACGAAGCCACACTCGCCGCCTTGCGCGAAGCCAATGATGAACTCGAGGACCGCCTTGAAGGCGTGTTCGCGGGCGAATGAACACGAGGGATCGTAAACTATGAACCTGCACAGCCCCCAATCCGCTTTCAGCAAGCCCGACGGCGAAGGATCGGTCCAGGTCCAGCTCGACCCGGCCGACAAGATCAAGGGCGCCAAGGTGTTCGCCGTTTACGGCAAGGGCGGGATCGGCAAATCGACCACGTCGTCGAACCTTTCGGCCGCCTTCTCGAAGCTGGGTCACAAGGTGCTGCAGATCGGCTGCGATCCCAAGCATGACAGCACCTTCACGCTGACCAAGAAACTGATGCCGACCGTCATCGACGTGCTGGAAACGGTCGAGTTCCACGCCGAGGAACTGCGGCCCGAAGACTACATGTTCGAAGGTTATAACGGCGTCATGTGCGTCGAGGCCGGCGGACCGCCCGCTGGTACCGGCTGCGGCGGCTATGTGGTCGGGCAGACGGTCAAGCTGCTGAAACAGCACCACCTGCTGGAAGAAACCGACGTCGTCATCTTCGACGTGCTGGGCGATGTGGTGTGCGGCGGCTTTGCCGCGCCGCTGCAACACGCCGAACGTGCGCTGGTGGTGGCGGCCAATGATTTCGACAGCATCTTCGCGATGAACCGGATCGTTGCGGCAATCGCCGCCAAATCGAAGAATTACGATGTGCGCCTTGCAGGCGTAGTCGCCAATCGCAGCAAGGACACCGACGAGATCGACCGTTTCTGCGACAAGGTCGGCATGCCGCGCCTCGCGCATTTCCGCGATGTCGATGCGATCCGCCGCTCGCGCCTGAAGAAGTGCACCTTGTTCGAGATGGGCGACGATCCCGAAGTGATCGCGGCGCAGGACGAATATCTGCGGCTGGCAGCGATGCTGTGGGCCGGGGTCGATCCTTCGAAAGCGCAGCCGATGAAGGACCGCGACATCTTCGATTTTCTGGGGTTCGAATAATGGCGACGCGGCTTCCTTCCGGATACGACGACCGGCGCGAGGCGCTGGCGACCTATTTCGACAGCACCGCGCGTCAGGCGTGGATCGATCTCACATCCGACACCAAGGTCAGCGGCATCCGCGCCACGGTGCGGGCCGGACGCGATGCCATGCGCGCGACGCTGCTTTCCTGGCTGCCCGATGACCTGCGCCGCACCAAGGTGCTGGACGCTGGCTGCGGCACGGGGGCACTGGCGGTTTCGGCCGCCTGCCGCGGCGCGGACGTGACCGGGATCGACGTGGCCGGCGGGCTGGTCGAGGTCGCACGCGAACGCGCGCCCTCGTTCCTCGGCCACGGGCGTATCCGTTGGCGCGCGGGTGATATGCTCGATCCCGATCTGGGCACCTTCGAGCACGTTGTGGCGATGGATTCGCTGATCCATTATCAGCCGGAAGATCTGGTCGATGCACTCGGCCAACTGGCCCAGCGCACCAACCGTTCGATCCTGTTCACCTTCGCCCCGCGCACACGGCTGCTGAGCGCGATGCATGAAGTCGGCAAAATCTTCCCCAAATCCGACCGCTCCCCCGCCATCGTGCCGACCGCCGAAAGCGATCTGCGCGAACGCCTCGGCAATCTGCCGGGCTGGAGCATCGGACGCACCCAGCGCATCTCCAGCGGTTTCTACAAATCGCAGGCGCTGGAACTGGTGAGGCACGGATGAAGCGTTCGGACCGCCCTCTGGCACCGCATTGGACGGAGGTGGCTTTCCGCCTCTTGCCGTTTGCGGATGCTGCGAGTGCGGACCTGCCGCTCGGCCAGTTGCTGCGCCTGTCCCTGTTTCAGGTAACGGTGGGCATGGCGACTGTGCTGCTGAACGGCACATTGAACCGGGTGATGGTGGTCGAACTCGGCACGCCGACCTGGCTGGTGGCGCTGCTGATTGCAGTGCCGTTACTGGTCGCGCCGTTTCGCGCGCTGATCGGGCACAAGTCCGACACCCACCGGTCGGTGCTCGGCTGGCGGCGCGTGCCCTATATCTGGTTCGGCACGCTGATGCAGTTCGGCGGGCTTGCGATCATGCCCTTCGCGCTGCTGCTGCTCGGCACGCCCGACCGCTTCGAAATCGGCCTTGTCGCCGCCATCGCCGCCTTCCTGCTGACCGGAACCGGATTTCACGTCACGCAGACTGCCGGGCTTGCGCTGGCGACCGATCTGGCGCCGGAAAGCAAGCGCCCGCGTGCGGTGGCACTGCTTTATGTAATGCTGCTGGTGGGCATGATGTTCGCTGCCTTCGTGATCGGCGGCGTGCTGATGGATTACAGCGCGACCAAGCTGGTGCAGGTGATCCAGGGCTGCGCGGTATTGACCATCGTGCTCAACGTCATCGCCCTGTGGAAGCAGGAGGCGCGCAACACCAAGGTGACCGCGCCCGACCGCGAAACCCCGGTGTTCTCGGACCTGTGGCAGGCATTCGTGCGCGACGGGCGCAATGCGCGGCTGCTGACGGCAATCGGTATCGGCGCGATGGGCTTTGCGATGCAGGATGCGTTGCTCGAACCCTACGGCGGCGAAATCCTCGGCCTGTCGGTTGGTGCGACCACCGGACTGACCGGCGCATGGGCGCTCGGTTCGCTGGTGGGTTTCACGGTCTCGGGCCGCTGCCTTGCACGCGGATGGGATCCGCTGCGCCTGTCGGGCGCGGGTATCGTGATCGGGATCAACGCCTTTCTGCTCGTGCTGTTCGCTGGACCATTCGCGTCTCCGGCAATGCTGTATTGCGGCGCGCTCGGGATCGGGCTCGGGCTCGGGCTGTTTTCGGTCGGCACGCTGATCGAGGCGATGACCATCGCCAAAAGCGAAACCGCTGGCCTTGCGCTGGGTGCGTGGGGGGCGGTTCAGGCGACCTGTGCTGGTATCGGCATCGCGATCGGCGGGCTGCTGCGCGATCTGGTCGCTGCGCTGGTGCAAAGCGGCGATGCCCCGGCCACCATGGCTACACGCGCGAGTGGTTATGCCACCGTCTACATGCTTGAAATCGCCCTGCTGCTGGCAGGCCTTGCCGCGATTGGGCCGCTGGTCGGCTCGCGGCGCAACCGGCCCGTTGACGAGGTCGGCCCGCACGGCCAGCCCTTCGGCCTGAGGGAGTTTCCGACATGATTACCCAAGCCTGCCCGTATTCTATTCTGCCCGGCGCCGCCTCAGCCGACCCTATTCATGAGAGGAACGTGAAATGAACCACGCCTATATCGTCGGCACATTCGATGTCGCCGAACTCGCCTTTCTGCTGTTCTTCGTCTTCTTCATCGCGCTGGTGTTCTACCTTAACCGGGAAAGCCGCCGCGAGGGCTATCCGCTCGAAGAAGAGGAAAACGGGAGAATCCTTCCCATCAGCCTGTTCGATGGCGACAAGAAGGCGTTCCAGCTGCCGCATGGTCGCGGCACTTACATCCCCGAGGATGTCCCCCGGGATGATCTGACCGTTGCCGGTGTGCAGGGCTTCCGCGCTGCGGGCGCGCCCTATGTGCCATCGGGCAATGCGATGAAGGACGGCATGGGGCCGGCTGCATGGGCCAATCGCGCCAAGTATCCCGACCTGACCTTCGATGGCCGCCCGCGCATCGTGCCGATCGCGCAAAGCCATGATCTGGTGATTGCCGATAATGATCCCAAGCTGATCGGCTGGCCGGTGATGTCGGCCGACAAGAAGACAGTCGGCACGGTCACCGATATCTGGGTCGATCAGGCCGAACACATGATCCGCTATCTCGAAATCGAGACCACCACCGGCAAGAAGGTGCTCGCACCGATGATGGTAGCCTCGGTTCACGGCAACAGCCTGCTGGCCGCGCTGCTGCCCACCACCAGTGACGAGCCCGAGTTCGTCGAGATCGATGCGATCACCGCCGCACAGTTCGAGGATGTTCCCGCGCTGGAAACCCCCGGCCTCATCACCCGCTACGAAGAAGACCGCATTCAGGCCTACTTCGGCGGCGGTTATATGTATGCGACACCGGAAAGGGCTGAACCATGGCTCTGACAACCACCGACACCCGGGCAGCGACGGACATGCCGCTGCCCGGCGGGATCGATCACGCCGAACTGGAGAACGACGGCCCGACCGCTCACGGCGATCGGCTCGGCACGCCCGCACCGGATGAAACCGTGCTGTGGAAAGGCCGTCCGGGTCTCGGCATGCTGGCCCGTACCGCATTCCACACCCGCACGCTGGGGCTGTACATGGGCGCGCTGATCGTGATTGCGGTCGTCAGCGGCAGGAACGATGCGGCGATGGTCGCTGCGGGACTGGGCGCGGTGCTGATCGCGCTGCTCTATTTCCTCGCCTGGCTGAGCGCGCGCAGCACGCTTTATATCCTTACCGATGTGCGCCTGATCATGCGGATCGGCATGGCGATCGAGACGCGGATCAATATTCCGCTCAAGCAGGTCAAGGCCGCCCATCTGCGTCCGCGCGGGGGTGACTACGGCGACATCGCGCTGGAAATCGGCGGCGACCGGCTGCTCGGTCATATCCTGCTGTGGCCGCATGTGCGCCCTTGGCAGTTTACGCAGCCGCAGCCTATGCTGCGTGCGGTGCCCGATGCGGCGCGGCTTGCACAGATGATCGCCGATGTACGCGCGCAATATGGTGCAATCGACCTGAATTTGAGCGAGATCAAGGAAGCGCCTGTCTCCGCAGGCCATCACGCCCCGGTCGCCGCGCCGGTTGCAGCCCGCACGCCGGTCGGCAATCGCCTGAGCGACAAGGGATTTGAAGGAGCGCCGGCATGATCGTTCGTGAATACGAGAAGGACGAGATTACGGTCCAGAAGGTGCCGTTGATGCTGATGGGCGGGCTCGTAGTGATCACGCTGGCGCTGACGGCGTCGGTGCAACTCGGCTTTTTCGAACGCAGCTCGATCCCCGCACAGGCGCGTGCAGAAGCCGGCATCCAGCCGGTGGCGGCGCGCACCCTGCGCTTCTTCGACGAACCGGACGGCACCGTGCGCGCCGAAGACGGCGCCACCGCCGAAGTGCTCAGCCGGTTTTCTCCCGGCGAAGGCGGCTTCATCCGCGCCAGCGTCCGCAGCCTCGTCCACCAGCGCCGCATCCGCGGTGAAGGGCCGGCGGTTCCGTTCGAACTGACCGAATGGGAAAACGGCGCGCTGACGCTGCGCGACCCGGTCACCGGCAAAAGTGTCGAGGTTTCGTCCTTCGGGCCGGATAATCGCGCGGTTTTCGCCAATATGCTCCCACAGAAGGACGCCCGGTAAATGGTCGCATTGTTCCTTGGTCAGAGCGCGCGATCGTTCGATGTCGGCTGCACGATTACGGTCGAGCAGAGCCCCGATCATTTCCACGCCCATGTCGAGCTTGACGGGGATGTGGCAATCAATCCGGGTGACAAGGTCAGGGTGCATGGCTCGCCGATCCAGATCAAATTCGGCGAGAGCGTCGTTGTCCAGCGCGCTGCCACAGTCACCCGGGCCACCGCGCTCGAGCGGGGACTGACGCGGTTGGCGGCCTATTTCGACCTCAAGGAACTTTACGAAGTCAGTTTCACCCCGGGGAGGGTACGATGAACGCGCATACCAAGATCGACGCAACGCTCACCCGCGAGCATGCGATGGAGATCGCCCAGCAAAGCACGATGCTGAGCCCGCGCTTCTACACCACCGATTATGATGCGCTCGACGCGATCGACGTTTCCGGCGTGCGTGCGGAGTGGGACCAGCTGATCAGTGACATGGTCGGCGATCCCAACAAGAAGCACTTCAAGCAGGACGACACCTTCCACGGCGTAATCGAAGGGCTTGAACCGGAACTGCGCGCCGAATTCGTCGATTTCCTCGTCAGCTCGCTGACCTCGGAATTTTCCGGCTGCGTGCTTTATGCCGAGATTGCCAAGCGCACCAAGAACCCGGATGTGAAGCAGCTGTTCAAGCTGCTCGCCCGCGATGAAAGCCGCCATGCCGGTTTCATCAACGAAACGCTCAAGGATTCCGGCATCGGCATCGATCTGGGCTTCCTGACGCGGACCAAGAAATACACCTTCTTCAAGCCGAAATTCATCTTCTACGCGGTCTATCTGTCGGAGAAGATCGGCTACGCCCGCTACATCACCATCTTCCGGCACCTGCAGGCCAACCCGCAGAACCGCTTCCACCCGATCTTCCGCTGGTTCGAAGACTGGTGCAACGACGAGTTCCGCCACGGCGAGGCCTTTGCCATGCTGCTGCGCGCCGATCCCAAGCTGCTGACCGGCATGAACAAGCTGTGGGTGCGGTTCTTCCTCGTTTCGGTCTATGCCACGATGTTCGTGCGCGACCATGCGCGGCCCGTGTTCCACAAGGCGCTGGGCGTCGATCCGACCGAGTATGATTACAAGGTGTTCGCGATCACCAACCAGATCAGCCGCCAGGTCTTCCCGGTCGAACTCGACATCGACAGCCCCGGCTTTCGCGCCGCGATGAGCGCACTGCTGCGCGCTTCGCGCCGGATCGAGGAAGGCAAGGAACGCGGCGGGATCACCGGGCTGGCAATGCGGGCTTCGGGAATGGCTGGCGCCGCTTTCAACTTCGCCCGGCTCTATCTGCACCCGACCAAGTCGAACGCGCTGCCCGGTGCGATCAGGCTGCAGCCCGCGTGGTAAGCTGGAGCGGTCATATTGTACCGTTCATCGTAACGGTCGCGATCTGGTTCATCGCCACCGGGCTGATCGCCTGGGCGGATAACCGTGAACGCGCCACCTTCTCGCGCAGTCTGGTGATCGGCAGTGTGGCCGGTATTGCCGGACTGGTGGTGATCCTTGTCGCGTCGCTTTCGGCCGAGGTGTGGGCAGTGTATCTCGCCTTTGTCGGCGCACTGATGGTGTGGGGCTGGCATGAACTCAGCTTCCTCACCGGTGCCGCCGCCGGGCCGCGCCGCGGGCCGAGCGATCCGTCGCTCACCGGCGTTGCACGCTTCCGTCAGGCCGCCGGCACGGTGATGCATCACGAGGTTGCGCTGGCGCTCACCGCGCTGCTGCTGATCTCGCTGTCGTGGAATGTACCCAACCAGATCGGCGCGACCGTGTTCGTGCTGATGTTCGGGATGCGGCTGATTTCCAAGATCAACCTGTTCGTCGGCGTGCCCAACAGCACATCGGAAATGCTGCCTGAACATCTCGCCTATCTGAAGACCTATTTCGGCCGCAACCGCATGACTGTGCTGCTGGCGCTGTCGGTCGCAGGTCTTGTGGCGATGAGCGCGTGGTTCGCCACGCTCGCGCTCGCCGCGCCGGTCGGCAGTGCACAGATGGTGGGGGGCAGCCTGCTGTTCACCCTTAGCCTGCTGGGCGTGCTAGAACATCTCTTCCTTGCCCTGCCCTTCCGTGACGGAATGCTGTGGGGCTGGGCAATACCCAAGCGTGCGGGGCCGCAGCGGAAGGCTGCCGGCTCGCAGGAACGGAACGTAACGACATGACCATGACTAACGAGGGATACCCGATGGATTTCGAAGCCTTCTTCGCCGGCGAGCTGGAAACTGTGCGCGCCGATGGCCGTTACCGGGTGTTCACCGATATCAAGCGCCATCGCGGTCGCTTCCCGCACGCCACGCGCTTCATTGATGAGGAAACGCAGGCCGTCACCGTGTGGTGCTCGAACGACTACCTCGGCATGGGGCAGCACCCGGCGGTGCTCGAAGCCATGCATGATTGCCTCGACGAATGCGGCGCGGGCGCAGGCGGCACGCGCAATATTTCGGGCACCAACCACCACCACGTGCTGCTCGAACGCGAACTCGCCGACTTGCACGACAAGGAAAGCGCGCTGCTGTTCACCAGCGGATATGTCTCGAACTGGGCGGGCCTCGGCACGTTGGCGTCGAAGATTCCCGGCTGCGTCGTGTTCTCCGACGCGTTGAACCACGCTTCGATGATCGAAGGCATCCGCTATTCGCGCGCGCCCTACAAGATCTGGCGCCACAACGACGTCGCGCATCTCGACGAGATGCTGTCGCAATTCGGCCCCGAAGTGCCCAAGCTGGTCGCCTTCGAAAGCGTCTATTCGATGGACGGTGATATCGCCCCCATCGCGGCCATCCTCGACGTGTGCGAAAAGCATGGCGCAATGAGTTATATCGACGAAGTCCACGCGGTCGGCCTGTATGGCCCGCGCGGCGGCGGGATTGCCGAACGCGAAGGGTTGATGGACCGCATCACCGTGATCGAAGGCACGCTTGGCAAGGCATTCGGCGTGATGGGCGGCTATATCGCCGCGTCCGCCAACCTGATCGATTTCGTGCGCAGCTTTGCCAGCGGGTTCATCTTTTCGACCGCGCTGCCGCCGGCAGTGGCAGCGGGCGCTGCGGCCAGCATCCGCCACCTCAAGGTGAGCAGCGCAGAACGCGAACTGCAGCAGAAGCGCGTCGCGCAGGTGCGCCGGTCGCTCGACATCATGGGAATCCCGCACCTGGACAATCCCAGCCACATCATTCCGGTGATGGTTGGCGATGCCAAGAAGTGCAAGATGATCAGCGACTGGCTGATGGACAATCACGGCATCTATGTGCAGCCGATCAACTATCCGACGGTGCCCGTGGGGACCGAACGGCTGCGGATCACGCCGTCGCCGGTCCATACCGATGGCGACATCGACCGGCTGATCAGGGCGCTCAGCGAAATCTGGTCGCAATGCGAGCTTGCACGGATGGCGACCGCCGCCTAACCGGGCGCGGCAAACAGTTTTCCCTTGGACGGGAAGAAACAGGGGGCGGGTATCAGGCGATGCCCGCCCTTTCTGCTTACTGCTTGCCTGCTACCTGCCGATCGGAATGAAGCGCACCGCCACCCCGCCCGAAGCAGCGAGCCGCACGGCGAAGGTATCGCCGCCGGTCACGACCTTTTCCTCGATCACCATGGCATAGGGGTTGGTGTCCCAATGCGCATCCGGCCCGTCGCGGTAGATCTGGGCGCGGTATTGCTTGCCCTGTTCAAGGAAGCTGAGCGGTAGCGACAGATCGCGCGGGCTTTCATCAGTTACCGCACCAAGGAACCATTCTTTCGATGCACGCCCCTGCCGCGCGAAGGCGACATACTCGCCGACCTCTCCGGCGAGCGCGATGCTCTGCTCCCAGTCGGCCTCGACATCCTTGATGAACTGGAAGGCGTCAGGGCGCGCTTCGTAATTCTCGGGCAGGTCGGCGGCCATCTGCAGCGGCGAATACAGCACCACATACAGTGCCAGCTGCTTCGCCAGCGTGGTCTGCGGGCGGTTCGACGGATCGCCGCGCGGAATATCGGCGCGCACCGGCGGGCGCTCGTTGGGCTTGAGGTCGAAGATGCCCGGGGTGAAGTCCATCGGCCCGGCCAGCATCCGGGTGAAGGCCAGCATCGGCACGTGGCTGGGCGGGTTGGGCGGCGTGCCCCAGGCGTTGAATTCCATGCCGCGCGCGCCTTCGCGGGTCATCCAGTTGGGGTAGGTGCGGCGCAGGCCGGTGTCCTTGACCGGTTCATGCGCATTGATCGATATCTGCCGCTCGGCAGCCTCCTTCACCACCCGCAGGTGATGATCGACCATGACCTGGCTGTCATGCCATTCGTAGCGGCGAAGCCCCTTGTCATCCACCCGCACCACATCGCCCGCATCTGCGACATAGCCGGTTTTTACCTGCCGCACCCCGACCGATTTATAGAGGTCGAAGGCGGCCTCCAGCTGGCTTTCGTAATTGGCGATATTGGCCGAGGTTTCGTGGTGGCCGATCAGCCGCACACCTTTGGATTGCGCATAACGCCCCAGTTCGGCGAGGTCGAAATCGGGCATCGGCTCGGTGAAGCGGAACAGGTCGCCATTGTTGAACCAGTCCCCGTCCCAGCCGATGTTCCAGCCTTCCACCAGCACGCCCTTGAACCCATGCTCGGCGGCGAAATCGATGTAGCGTTTGGTCTCTGCGGTGGTCGCGCCGTGGATCGGGCCGCTGCCCCAGGTGCGATCATTGATGTGCATCGCCCACCAGATGCCGACATATTTGCCCGGCTCCACCCACGATACATCGCCCAGTTTGTTCGGTTCATTGAGGTTGAGGATGATGTCGGAATTGATCAGGCCGACCGCGTCTTGCGCGATCTGGATGGTGCGCCACGGCGATGTGAAGGGCGCGGTTGTGTTTACCTTCGGGCCGCCCTGCCAACTGCGCAGCCGCGCTTCGAAGGTGCCCGGCCGCAGCGCGCTCAGCGACATGGCCGAATAATCGACCAGCGCGGCCTCGTGGATGGCGAAATGGATGCCGCTTTCCTTGCGGAAGGTCGCAGGCGTGTGGGCATCGTCGACCGTCCCCGCCGCACCGGTGCGGGTGACGTATTCGTAGCGGTTGAATTCGTCCGAGGGCGTGTACCACATGGTCGCCGCCTCACCGACGGCGAACTGGGTCAGCTCGTCGACGATGGCGATCTCGCCGGTGAGGGCTGCCTGTTCGGCCAGCTCGTAACGAAAGCCGATCCCGCTATCGAAGGCACGGAACCGCACGGTCACCTGCCGCGCCGGGCCATCGGTCGCGGCAAAGGTGACCGCGAGTTCATTGTGCTGATCGCGCACCATCCGCCGCTCGCCCCACGGCTGCTCCCACGTGCTGTCATTGGCTGCGCGGGTCGCCCCGGCAATTTCAAGCCCGCGTTCGAAGCCGTGGTGTTCGGCGAACAGCATGCCCAGCCGCGAAGGCGCGATCACCTGATCGCCCTCGTAGCTGACTGCGTAGTTTGCGATCCCGTTATCGTCGCTGACAGTGACGGTGATCGTCCCGTCGGGCGAGGCAAGCTCGAGCGTCTCCGCCTTCAATGGCCCCGCGACCAGCACTATGGCCGCCAGCGCCGCCGATTTCGACCAGATCCGCATAACGTCCTGCCTCACTTGTTTTCCTTGAAAATCCGGTAGCCCCATGGGGCAAGATCGAGCGTTTCGCTGCCCGTGAATGCCGCCGCATCGCCGTTCAGCGCATCGCTGTAGCGGCCATGGTGGCGCGCGCGTTCGAACGTGACCGTCTGCGGCCGGGGTGACAGGTTGAACACCGCAAACACCCGCTCGCCTGCCTGCCCGCGCGTGAAGGCATAGACATCGGCGGTGGCATTGGTCGGCACCTCCACCATCGGCGCACCGTAACGACCGTTGTGCAGCGCGCCGGCCTCGGTCTTGAGCGCGATCAGCCTGGCAAACAGCGCGGCGTGCTTGCCCTCGCGCCACGCAATCGGATCGCGTTCGAAAAATTCCAACTGACGGGCGAGGTCGGCCTCCTGCCCGTTATAGATCAGCGGCAACCCGCTCCCCACGAATGACAGCGCAATCGCCGCTTCATAAGCGGGGCCATAGATTTCGGCCGCCACTCCGTCCCACGAATTCTGGTCATGGTTGTCGGTATAGACCATCCGCAGCGCCGCGTGCGGCCAGGTTTCGGCCTGCCCGGCGTAGTAGCCGCGCATCGCGCCTGCGCCGCTGCCGTCCTTCACCAGGCGCTGCATCGCCTCCTTCCAGCCCCAGCCATAGGTGGCATCGAAAGCGCGGGCGTGCAGATCGCGCTGCTCCCACTCGGCGAGCATGAAGACGGGCTTTACCGTGTCCAGTTCGGCCCGCGCGGTCTCCCAGAAATCGAGCGGGACGTAGCCGGCAACATCGGCGCGGTAACCGTCGATTCCGAATTCGCGCACCCAGTAAACGAGGCTTTCGGTCATGTAGCGGCGCAGACCGGGCTGGCTGTAATCGAAATCCGCCACGTCCGACCAGTCGGTGCCCTGCGGACTCATCAACGCGCCTTCGGGTGTGCGGGTGTACCATCCGGGGTGGCTCACCGTCAGCGGATTGTCATAGGCCGAATGGTTGGCGACCCAGTCGAGGATCACCTTCAGCCCCAGCCGGTGCGCCTCGTTCACGAAAGCGCGAAACTCCGCCTCGGTGCCCAGTTCCGGATTGACCGCGCGGTAGTCGCGCACCGCGTAGGGACTGCCGAGTGTGCCCTTGCGGTTCACCTCCCCGATGGGATGGATCGGCATCAACCAGATGATGTCCACGCCCATTGCGGCAAGGCGCGGCAGGTGGTCCTGCGCGGCGGCGAAGGTGCCCTCCGGCGTGAACTGGCGGGTGTTGAGCTGATACAGCACCGCATCGCGCGTCCACTCGGCATTCGTCACTTCGACCAGCGTGCGCGGCGTATAGACCGGCTCGGCCAATGCGGGCGAAGCCAGCATCGCCGCTGCCAGCAGAGCAAATCCCCGCCGCATCATGCCTCTCCTGCGCGCAGCAGCGGCGCGTCGGCAGGCAGGTCGCCATCGGCCACGAACAAAGTGGCGATCGCCGCCAGCACGAAGCTGACCGCAGCGATCACCATCGCGTAGATCGGCTCGCCGCCGAACAGGTTGGTGACGAGGAACCCCAGCACCGTCGCCGCCAGCAATTGCGGCACGACGATGAAAATGTTGAACACCCCCATGTAAATGCCCATTTTTTCCGCCGGGACGCAGCCAGCAAGGATCGCATAGGGCAACGACACGATCGATGCCCAGGCGATGCCGATACCGATCATCGGCACCCACAACAGCGCAGGATCGCGGATCAGCAGCATCCCGGCAAATCCCGCCGCGCCCAGCATCAAGTTGATCGCATGCAAGCGGATGCGATCGATCCGCGCGGCGATGAGGATAAATCCCAATGCCGCCGCCGCCGCCAGACCGTTCCTGACTGAGCCGAGCAAGGCCCACCAGTCGGCCGCGTCCTGATAGCCTTGCGTGGCCGGGTCGGGCGCACTGAAATGGTACTCGGCGACCGCAGGCGTGCCGTAAATCCACATCGCGAACATCGCGAACCAGCTGAAGAACTGCACCACCGCGAGCTGCTGCATGGTCTTGGGCATGGCGAACAGATCGCTGACCACTTCCATAAAACCGCTGTGGTTGCGCCCCTCGGCCCGCAAGACGCTCGCGACCAATTGGATGCCGCCGAATGCGGCGAGCAAGGCGGCCAGCACGTAAAGCTCCTGGGCGACCTCGATTGCGCCCAGAAACGCCGGGCGCGCTTCGCCGCGTGCCAGCGCGACGAAGGCGGCAAAGACCACGCCTGCGATGATCCACACCATCCCGCCCTTGCGGAATTGCGCGGCGCTGCGCAGCGCTGCGGCGGAGGTCTTGCGTGCGATGCCGAGCGCATTGCGCCGCGCCGCTTCGAACCCGGCCAATTCATCCGGCGAATATTCGCGGGTGGTGAACACCGTCCACGCGACCGCCGCCAGCAGCGCCGCCCCGCCGATATAGAACGCCCACTGCACCGTCTGCGGGATTTCGCCAGCCGGTGCGACATTGCTGAGGCCAAGCCAGTTGGTCATCACCCACGGCAGCGCGCCCGCCACCACCGCGCCCACCCCGATGAAAAAGCTCTGCATCGCGTAGCCCATCGTGCGCTGCCGGTCGGGCAGATTGTCGCCAACGAAGGCGCGGAACGGCTCCATCGTGACATTGAGCGAGGCGTCCATGATCCACAGCATCCCCGCCGCGACCCACAACACCGGCGAATTGGGCATCACGAACAGCGCGAGGCTGGCTAGCAGCGCGCCGACGAGGAAATAGGGCCGCCGTCGTCCGAACCTGCCCCACGTCTTGTCGGAAAGATGGCCGATGATCGGCTGCACGATCAGCCCCGTCATCGGCGCGGCAATCCACAGAATCGCCAGTTCATCGACCTCGGCGCCGAGCGTCTGGAAAATCCGGCTGACATTACCGTTCTGCAGGTCGAAACCGATCTGGATGCCCAGAAAGCCGAAGCTCATGTTCCATATCTGCGCTGGCTTCAGCGCGGGCTTGTGGCCTGCTGGCATCATGATCGCACTATCCTCTCCCGCCGCTCCCCGCTGCTGCAGGGATGACGCGGCACCCGCCGGGCGGTAAAATCGCGGCTCTCATGGCCGATGGCTTCCAACCCGTGCTAAGCTAGTCTGGACAGCTTGCAAAAATTTGCAAGAAACTTTGCGATCTTGATCGTGAAAATTCTCCCAAGAGCAGGCATTACGCTGCCTTTCATTGTTTTATCATTGGCTTATTTAATGCGTTCGGGACCAACACTGCCCTCTACAAAGATTTGCAAAAATTCGGGCATGATGCCAGAACGCCAACGGAGGGAGTTGGGTCATGATGCGAATCTTCGTAAGCGTAATCGCTGCGCTGTGCGCCGGCACCGCGTTGGCGGGCGAGAAATCTTCGGCCTTGCCGCCACTGGCCGATCGCGCGCCCGAGGACGAGATCATCTACTTCGTCCTGCCCGACCGGTTCGAGAACGGTGACCGGGCCAATGATCGTGGCGGGATAGAAGGCACGCGGCTCGATCACGGTTTTGATCCCGCCCACAAGGGCTTCTATCAGGGCGGCGATCTGAAGGGGCTGATGCAGCGGCTCGACTACATTCAGGGCCTCGGCGCGACCGCGATCTGGCTCGCGCCGGTGTTCAAAAACAAGCCGGTGCAGGGCCCGCCGGGACGCGAGAGTTCGGGCTATCACGGCTACTGGATCACCGATTTCCTCGACGTCGATCCGCATTTCGGCACCCGCGCGGAGTTCAAGGCGCTGGTCGATGCCGCCCACGCCCGCGGGATGAAAGTCTATATGGACATCATCACCAACCACACCGCCGACGTGATCAAATATGCCGAATGTTCCGGCCCGAATGCGCCCGAGGAATTGCGCAACAACGCGGCTTGTCCCTACCGTTCGGAGGGGGAATACCCCTACACCACCCGCGGCGCAGTAGACGGCGCGCCCATCAATCAGGGCTTCCTTGGCACCGATCCCAAGCATCTGACCGCAAAGAATTTCGCGCACCTGACCGATCCCGATTGGGCTTATACGACCTATGTTCCCGATGCCGAAAAGGCGATCAAGAACCCGGCGTGGCTCAACGATCCGATCTATTACACCAATCGTGGCGACAGTTTCTGGGAGGGCGAAAGCCGCACCACCGGTGATTTCTCCGGGCTCGACGACGTGATGACCACCAACCCGCGCGTGGTGGCGGGGTTCATCGACATCTACAAACAGTGGATCAGCGACTTCAAGGTCGACGGCTTCCGCATCGACACCGCCAAGCACGTGAACCCCGAATTCTGGCAGGTGTTCGCGCCGGCCATCCTCGATCACGCCCGTGCGCAAGGCATCCCGCATTTCCATATGTTCGGCGAGGCGTACGAATTCGAACCGGCGCATCTCGCCAAGTTCACCACGCAGGCCGGGCTTCCGGCAGTACTCGATTTCGCGTTTCAGGGCCGCGTGCGCGATGTGGTGGCAGGCGAGAAACCGGCCACGACGCTCAGCTACCTGTTCGAAACCGACGCGGTTTACGCCGAGGGGTTCGAAACCGCGAAGCAATTGCCGACCTTCCTCGGCAATCATGACATGGGCCGGTTCGCGATGTTCGTGAAGCAGGCCAATCCCGGCATTTCCGACGCCGAACTGGTCAGCCGGATCGAACTGGGCCACGCGCTGATGATGTTCTCGCGCGGGGTACCGACGATCTATTACGGCGACGAACAGGGCTTCGTCTCCGACGGTAACGATCAGGACGCGCGCGAGACGATGTTCCCGTCTGCCACCGCAGTCTACACCGATAACGACCTCGCTGGCACGGATGCGAGCGTGGCCACGAGCAATTTCGATCCCGCTCATCCGATCTACCGCGCTATTGCCGCAATGGCCGCGCTGCGCACGGCTGAACCGGCGCTGCGGCACGGGCAGCAGCTTACCCGCCATGCCGATCACGATGGCGGTGCGCTGGTGATTTCGCGGCTCGATCCCGAAGACCAAGGCGAGATCGTGATCGCCTTCAACGCCGGAGACACCCCGCGCCCGCTCGCCTTCCCGGTCGATGGCAGGGCGACGCAGTGGGAGTCGCTTTCGGGCGATTGTCCGTCTAACAGCGCGGCTATCGGCGCCTATCACCTCACCATCCCGGCCACCGGCTATATCGTCTGCAGGGCGGAGTACTGATCCCGTGAATGCCTCGTCCGTCGGCGCTGCATCGGCCGCCGCACCTGCTGCCGAAACCACTGCTGCGCTCGCCTGGTGGCGCGGCGCCGTGATCTACCAGATCTACCCGCGCAGCTTTCGCGACACCAATGGTGACGGGATCGGCGATCTGGCCGGGATCGTCGAGGGGCTGGACTATATCGCCGGACTGGGGGTCGACGGGATCTGGATTTCGCCCTTCTTCACCTCGCCGATGCGCGATTTCGGTTATGACGTGGCCGATTATTGCGGGATCGATCCGACCTTCGGCACCTTCGCCGATTTCGACCGGATCATCGAAAAGGCGCACGGGCTGGGCCTGAAGGTCATCATCGATCAGGTCTATTCGCACACGTCGGACGAACACGACTGGTTTCGCGAAAGCCGGAGCGATCGCACCAATCCCAAGGCCGACTGGTACGTCTGGGCCGATCCCAAGCCCGATGGATCGCCCCCGTCGAACTGGCAATCGGTGTTCGGTGGTTCCGCCTGGCAGTGGGACGGGCCGCGCAAGCAGTATTACCTGCACAATTTCCTCACCAGCCAGCCCGATCTCAACGTCCATAACCGCGAGGTGCAGGATGCGCTGCTGGATGTCGCGCGGTTCTGGCTGGAGCGCGGCGTTGACGGCTTCAGGCTCGATGCGCTGAATTTTTCGATGCATGATCCCGATTTGCGCGACAATCCGCCCTCGGGCCTGCCGCTGGAACTGGTGACGCGCCCGTTCGACATGCAGGCCAAGCGTTACAACCAGTCGCACCCCGATATCGTCGCGTTCCTCGAGCGGATCAGGCAGACGATCGACGAATTTCCGGGCCGCTTCACTGTCGCCGAAGTTGGCGGGCCGGAGCCGCTGGCGGAAATGAAGGCGTTTACCCAAGGCGGCAAGCGGCTGGATTCGGCCTATAATTTCGATTTTCTCTACGCCCCGCAGCTCACTGCGCCGCTGGTTCGCGCCAGTCTTGCGCAGTGGAGCGGCGAGCCGGGCGAGGGTTGGCCTTCGTGGGCATTTTCTAATCACGATGCCCCGCGCGCGATTACCCGCTGGGTGCAGGGCGGCGACCACGCCCGCGCCGCACGGCTCAATCTGCTGCTGCTGCTCGCGCTTCGCGGCAACCCGATCATCTATCAGGGCGAGGAGCTGGGCCTGCCGCAGGGCGAGGTCGCTTTCGAGGATCTGCTCGACCCCGAAGCCATCACCAACTGGCCGCACACGCTGGGGCGCGACGGAGCGCGCACCCCGATGCCGTGGCAGGCGAGCGCACCGCAGGCGGGCTTTTCGAGTGCCAACCGCACCTGGCTGAAGCTCGATCCCGCGCACGCCGCATTTGCGATCGACCGGCAAGCGGAGGATCTGCAATCGAGCCTGCATTACACCCGCAAGTTGCTGGCGCTGCGACGGCAGCTGCCGGCGCTGGTGATCGGCGATATCACTCTGCTCGACACGCCCGACGCGATCGTTGCCTTCGTGCGCCGCACTGCCAGCGATGCCGTGCTGTGCGCCTTCAATCTGAGCAATGAGGCGCAGAGCTGGGCACCGCCCGAGGAATTCGCCGCGGCGCAACTGCTGGCGAATGAAAGCACCATCGGCAGCGCGGCAAGACCGCCCATGGTGCTGGCGCCGTGTTCGGGTTACTGGGTTGCAAACAACCCGGAGCCCGCCTGCCAATGAACGCAACCCGGCCTGCCTCACGGCGCAGCGCCACGCTGGAGGACATCGCGCGTGAGGCCGGAGTGTCGGTCTCGACCGTTAGCCGCGCGCTGAACGACAGTCCTTCGGTCAAGCGGCGTACCAAGCAGCAGATCTGGCAGATCGCGCGGGCGCATGACTATGAATTCCGCGCCAGCATGCCCGCCGGGCCGAGCGGGGCCGATGCGACGATTGCGGTGGTCGTTCCCGCTCCGCAGGCGCGCGAAAGCCGGGTGGCGGACCCGTTCTTCCTCGAACTGCTGGCGGGAATTGCTGAGGCCGCGCGCGAACGCAACGCCGACCTCCTGATCAGCCATCTGACCCCGCGCGCGGGTGAGGATCTCGACTACGCGATGAGCACCAGCCGCGCGACCGGCGTGATCTTCATCGGGCAAAGCTCGCTCCACCATGCGTTCAACGCGCTGGCGCTGCGCGACAATCGCTTCGTGGTGTGGGGCGCGGAGTTTCCCGATGCGCAATATTGCGCAATCGGATCGGACAATGTCGCAGGCGGGCGGCGCGCAACCTCGCACCTCGTCCGCCTTGGCCGCCGCCGCATCCTGTTCCTCGGCGATACCGAAGCGCCCGAGGCCGAACAGCGCAGCCGCGGCTATCGTCAGGCGCTGGCACAGGCCGGGATCGGGTCCGACGACAGCCTGATCGTTCCGGCCCATTTCGAGGTCCATTCCGCCGAGGCCGCGACCCGCAGCGCGATTGCCCGCGGCCTGAAGTTCGACGCGGTGTTTGCCGCCAGCGATCTCATCGCGATCGGCGCGATCCGCGCGCTTACCCGCTCCGGGGTCGATGTGCCCGCCGATGTCTCGGTGGTGGGGTATGACAACATCCCGGCAGCGCGGCTCGTCACCCCGCAACTGACCACCATCGATCAGGACGCGAACCTGGCCGGACGGATGCTGGTGTCCAAGCTGATCGACCGCGGCGATGGCCCGGCGATTTCCGAACGGCTCGAAACCAGCCTGCTGATCCGCGAAAGCTGCGGCGGATAGCGGATGACCGCCGATGCCGCCCCTGCCCCGCTCACCAGCATCGTCATTGTCGGCGGCGGCAGTGCGGGCTGGATGACGGCGGCCGCGCTCGCCGATGTCGTTGGCCGCGATTGCGCCATCACGCTGATCGAAAGCGAAGCGATCGGCACCGTCGGCGTGGGCGAAGCGACCATCCCGCCGATCCGCAATTTCAACCAACGGCTCGGGATCGACGAGGCAACCTTTGTGCGCGAGACGCAAGGATCGTTCAAACTCGGGATCGAGTTCGTCGACTGGGGCAAGCGCGGACACAGCTATTTCCACCCCTTCGGCCAATACGGCGCCGAGTTCGATGCCGTGCCGTTCTATCACCACTGGATGCGCGAATATCTGGCCGGGCGCGTCACCGGCCCGATCGACGATTTCTCGATGTGCTGGGCCATGGCCAAGGCGGGCAAGTTCACGCACCCTTCCGCTGATCGGCGGCTGATCCAGTCGACCTTCGATTATGCCTATCACTTCGACGCCGGGCTCTACGCCGCTTTCCTCAGGCGCTTTGCCGAGGCGCGCGGCGTCGTGCACAAGGAAGGCCGCGTCGTCGACGTAGGTTTGCGCGGCGCGGATGGTTTCATCGAACATGTCACGCTGGAGAGCGGGGAGACGGTGAGCGGCGAGTTCTTTATCGATTGCAGCGGCTTTCGCGGACTTCTGATCGAGGAGGCGCTGGAAGCGGGCTATGACAACTGGCAGCACTGGCTGCCGTGTGACCGCGCGGTGGCAGTGCCCTGTGAGAAGGGCGAATTCACGCCCTACACCCGCTCCACTGCCAAGGTTGCTGGCTGGCAATGGCGCATCCCGCTGCAGCACCGCACCGGCAACGGCTACGTCCATTGCAGCGAGTTCATTTCGGAGGACGCCGCCAGCGCCGAACTGCTCGCCACCCTTGACGGCAAGCCTCTGGCTGACCCGCGCACATTGCGCTTCGTCACCGGCAAACGCCGCGAGTTTTGGAAGCGCAATTGCGTCGCCATCGGACTTTCGGCGGGGTTCATGGAGCCGCTCGAATCGACCAGTCTGCACCTCATCCAGTACGGCATCCTGCGGCTGATCGCGCTGCTGCCCGATAATGCGATGTCGCCGCTGCTGGCGCGCGAATACAACGCGCAGACCACCAGCGAATACGAGCGGATCCGCGACTTTCTGATCCTGCATTACAAGGCCAGCGAGCGGGACGATTCCGAGCTGTGGCGCTACTGCGCGGCGATGCCGATCCCCGACAGCCTGCAATACAAGATCGACCACTTCGCCGCTCACGGCATGCTGGTTTCCGGCGAGCGCGAGCTGTTCGCCAACCCCAGCTGGATCGCGGTCTATCTCGGCCAGGGCATCGTGCCCGCCCGTGCACCCGCCCTCGCCGCAATGCGTGGAGGCGTGCCGGTGGGCGAGCGTCTGGCGCAAATCCGCAGCGCGATGGACGAGGCGGTGGCCGCGATGCCGGGCCATGGCGAATTCGTCGCCCGCCACTGCGCCGCGCCGCCGATCACCACCTGATCGCGCCGCCTATCGTCGCTTCGACGAAGGCTCTGCCACGCCGATTAACCCCGGCGCGCGCTGCGCGGCGGCGCGTGTAGGAGACACATGAGACACTGTCCAAGGAGCGAAAATCTTCGCCCTCATCCGATGTCATCGGGAGGCGGAAAAAGCACTTGCGGCAAGGCATGGCGCCGACGCTGCCACCCGCAACACAAGTAGGAAAGCGGATGCACCGCTTATGCCGCCTCGCGCCGGTGTCTCGCCTGCCGCGGCACTGAAAGCCCGGACGCGGAAAGGGCCCGCCATTGCTGGCGAGCCCTTCCTGAAACCCTGGAGCGACCCGAGGGTTGTATTGCGATGCTACCGATCAGAAGTTCTTGCGGATCGTGAAGTTGAACGTCCGCCCGTAGATCTCGTGGCGGCTCGGGAAGGTGCCGACCACGTCGCCGCCGACCCCCAGCAGATCGTTCTGGGTCACGAAGGGTTCGTTGGTCAGGTTGAACGCTTCCAACAGAATCCCGACGCCGTTGAGCGGGCTGCCCGGCTTTTCGAAGGTGTAGCCGATCTGCGCATCGATGATGGTTTCACCCTGCGCATCCGCCCCGTCGAGCCCGCCGGAGAAGTTCTGCACTTCGGACAGGAAGGCACCGCGGTAACGCGCGGCGAGTTTGGCTCGGAAGCCGTACTTCTCGTAGAAGATATCGCCCGACCAGGTGACATCCGAATATCCCGGAATGCGGATCGGGTTGAGCCCCGGCTGTTCGATCTCGGCATCGGCATAGGTCACGCTGGCGAACCCGCCGAACCCGTCGAGCGCGGTCGAGACATCGCCGAAATCGAACCGCAGCGTGCCTTCGATCCCGGTGATCGATCCGTCCGCGAAGTTCACCGGACCGCCGAACACGCCGGTGGCCAGTTCGGGCGCTGTCGTAAGGATCGATCCGAACCCGGCATTCTCGATTTGCTGGGTCAGGTCGATCGTTTCGCTGAGATCGAGCACCCAGTCGGACAATTCCTTGTGGAATGCCGCGACGATAATCGCCGAACCGGGCGTGAAATACTTTTCGAACGACACGTCGAATGATGTCGACCGGTAAGGCTGCAACGTCGGGTTGCCCCCGCCCAGATTGAAACATACCAGCGTGGGCGGATTGAAGCCGATCACCGTATCGGGGATCTGGTCGCCATTCGTGTCCGCACAGCTCAGCGGATTGACGGAGATGTTCTGGTTTGCCGCCAGCTGATCCAGCCGCGCGCGGGTGATGGTCTTGGCCGCCGCGACACGGATGAAGGTGTCCTGCGCAACCTCGAAGCTGAGGTTCATGCTCGGCAGCCAGTTATCGTAGCTCGCGCTCACATCATTGGTGAACCCGCCGCTGATCGTGCCGACCGAGGATTGTTCGGTATCGGCATAGCGCAGGCCGATATTGCCGCGCACCGGAACCGATCCCAGATCACCGTCGATATTGGCCTGGATGTAGAAGTTGTGGATCTTCTCCTCGACCACCCATTCGGTGTCGTCGGTCGCCCGTTCCAGCTGATAGACGCCGCTGTCCAGCAGCGCCGCCGGATTATAGGCGATGATGTCCTGCCCGATCCCCTTGGAATTGGACGACCCGATAATCAGGTCGGCCGGGATCGCCAGCGAGCTGTCCGTGAAAGCGGGGCCGGCGCGCAGGAACGTGCCGTTATTGTCGAAATCCTTGTTGCGATCGGTGTAGAGCCAACCGACCACGATGCTGTCGATCATCCCGCCGTCGAATTCCCATGAGGCTTCGGCGCGCAGCTGATGAAGTTCGTCGTTGATCTCCGGTTCGCGCAGGAATCCGACCTGGCCCCAGCCGCCGGGATCGGTCAGCAGGACATTGGCCGGATCGGCGTAATCGATCAGCCCGTCGATCGAATATTCGCCGCTTTCGGGGAAGGTGAAGGTCAGCGTGTCCTGCGCACCCGAGCGGGCACGGCCGGTCCCTGCGTAGGATTCGAAATCGACATCGTCACGGTCGAGCGTAGAATACCCGTAATCGAGCACGAAGCCGAGATTGTCGTTCGCCCGCCATTCCAGATTACCGCCGATCGCGAAGATCGAGGATTCGGCGCCTTCGGTGTCGGTGCGCAAGATCGGCACCACCGCCGAATAGGTCGCCGTGTCAGCGAACGGGCCGCTGCCGGTCGCGCTGTCGAAACTCGCCCCGCTCCACGAAGCGATCGGAGTTTCGGTGCCGCGGAAGATGCCGGAATCGCTGGTATCGGTGTAGAAGCTGTCGATCGTCAGCGCGAAATTGTCGGTCGGTTCGAACTGCAGTGTCCCGGCAACCGAGGTGCGTTCGAAACTGCGGCTCTGCACGCCCTGACGCGGATTGTCGCTGGGATAAATCACCCCGTCGGCCGTGCGCGAGACCTGGTCGTTGCGGGTCTTCAACTCGCGCTGGATGATGTGGGTCGGTATCGATTGAGTCGTCACGCCCAGCGACCAGCCCAGCGTGCCGCTGGCGTTCTGATCGATGTAGCTGGCGAAGAAGCGGTACCCGTCATCCGAAAAATCGGGGTTCAGCGATCCCTGATCGTTGATCGTGTAGGTCGCCTGCGCGGTGATCTGGCGATCCTTGTAGTCGAGCGGCTTGATCGTGCGCAGATCGACCGCGCCGGCAATGCCGATGGCGGCCAGTTGCGCATCGCCGGTCTTGTAGACCACGCCCGAGCCGATCAGTTCGGACGGAAACTGGTCGAATTCGATCCCGCGGTTGTTACCCGCCGAAACCACTTCGCGGCCATTGAGCAGCGCGAGCGAGAAGTCGGGGCCGAGGCCGCGGATCGAGATCTGCTGCGAACGTCCGCGCACGCGCTGGGCGGTGACGCCGGGCAGACGCGCCAGCGTATCGGCGATCGAAAGGTCGGGCAGCAGGCCGATGTCTTCGGACGAGATCACTTCGACGATGGAGGTCGCATTGCGCTTGGCATCGAGCGAGGACTGGATCGAGCTGCGGATGCCGGTGACGACAATCGCGTTCTCTTCATCATCGGCGGTGGCGGTTGCCGGTTCTTCGGCGTCCTGCGCCAGCACCGGTGCGCCGGTCGCGGCCAGCGCCAGAAAGGTTGCGGCCCCGCAAAGCAGACGCGCGCTCACATTGATCCCGTTGGTCTTCATCTGAAATCCCCTCCAGCAAGCGACATCATGCGTGCGCTTTTGCAGGTTTTTTCATAGCGCAGTCTGCAGCCGAGGTAAATCGCCAATCGCGCGGCCGGGTCCGGCCCTGATTTTGCGCCACATTCCATAAATTTATCAACGGTATGGATGCAGGATACAGCCCAATCCTCCGACCAATGCCGAAAGGTTTCAACAGTTTGTTGCCCGATTGTCACAGTCTTTCCAGGGCGCTCTGCAGTGCTGCACAGGCAGGGCGAGGGCCGCATTGACGAGGCGGAACGACTTTCCATTATATTATTTTGGATCAGTGTTTTATCGTTACTGCTAGGCCGCCGTCACTGCATTTGCTAGGCTTCCGGTCATGGCAATCACCCCCACATCGCACCCGATATCGGCAGCGCCCGGATGGGCCATTGCGCCTGACAGGGCGGCGCTTTCAAATTTCTCGTCGCAAAATCATGCTCTTGTCACTGTCGATGCCATGCTCGAAACGCCTGATCGCGTCATCGATCATGCATCTTTGCAGGATTTTGCAAGAATCACGCCGCAATATCCCGGCCTGCGTGCGGCGATGGATCCGCAGGTCTGCGCCGCCTGGGTCGCGGTGCTTTCGCCATTGTTGAGCCGCTGGTTCGATGAAGGCGGCACGTGCTGGGAGATGCAGGGGTGGTATTCGCTGGTCACCACCCCGCCCGCCAACCTCGCCCCGATCCAGCGGCTGCCGCATGTCGACGGCACCGATCCGCGCCAGATCGCGATGATGCTGTACCTCCACCGCACCGGCCACGGCGGAACCGCGTTCTTTCGCCACCGGTCGACCGGGCTGGAGGCGATCACAGACGCCGATTTCCCGCTCTATCGCGAGGCCGTGCAGCGCGACGTGGTGCGCACCGGCCTGCCGCCTGCGGCCTACCCCACCGACGGCGCGCCGCATTTCGAACGCACGCATGCCGTTCCCGGACATTTCAACAGCGCCGTGTTCTATCGCGGCAACATCCTGCATAGCGGGGTGATCGACAATGCCGCGCCGCTTTCCTCCGATCCGCGCGAAGGACGGCTGACGATCAACGCCTTCTTCCGCCCGGTGGCGGATTGAAGCGGCCCCAAGGGTAGAGCAGAGCAAGGGGGCAGAGCTATGGCAGAGGGCAAGTTGCAGAAGCTGGTGATCGTCGGCGGCGGGACCGCAGGGTGGATCACCGCAGCGGCGTTCGCGCGCCTGCTGGGCCAGAGCCTGACGATCGAACTGGTCGAATCCGAAGCGATCGGCACTGTCGGCGTGGGCGAGGCGACGATCCCGCAGATCATCCGGCTCAACACCATCCTCGGCATCGACGAGCATGAATTCCTGAAGGCGACCTCGGGCACGTTCAAGCTCGGGATCGAGTTCGTCGATTGGGGCAAGCGCGGCAGCCGCTATCTGCACACCTTCGGCGATACCGGCATGAACCTCGGCAATGTCGCGTTCCATCACTACTGGCGGCGCAGTTGCATGGGCGAGGCGCAGCCCGATGCGCGCGGGCTGTGGCAGTGGTCGTTGCATCAGGCGGCGGCGGATCAGGCGCGGTTCGGCAAACTCGACCGGGTCGGCAACACCGCGATGACCGGGCTGGCCTATGCCTACCACTTCGATGCCAGCCGCTATGCCCTGTTCCTGCGCGCCTACGCCGAAGGGCGCGGTGTGACGCGCAGCGAAGGCATCGTAGAGAGTGTCGCACGCGATGGAGAGACGGGCGACATCACCGCCATCACGCTCGCCGGGGGCAAGCGCGTGGCGGGCGACTTCTTCATCGACTGCACCGGTTTTCGCGCGCTGCTGCTGGGGCAGGAACTGGGCGTCGGTTATGAGGACTGGTCACGGTGGCTACCTTGCGACCGGGCGCTGGCGGTGCCGAGCGAGCGCTTGTCGACACTGGTGCCCTACACCCGCGCCACCGCGAAGGACGCAGGCTGGCAATGGCGCATCCCGCTGCAGCATCGCACCGGCAATGGGCATGTCTATTCCAGCGGGTTCACCACGGACGAGGCGGCGGCCGATACGCTGATGGCGGGGCTGGACACCAGGCCGCTGGGCGATCCGCGCCCGATCCGTTTCACCACCGGCAGGCGGCAGGCGTTCTGGTCGCACAATTGCGCTGCCATCGGCCTTTCCAGCGGGTTTCTCGAACCGCTCGAATCCACAAGCATCCACCTGATCCAGTCGCATGTCAGCCGGTTGATCCAGCTGTTCCCGCGTTCGCCCGGTGCAGGCGCGATGCGCGACGAATACAACCGCCGTTGCCGCGCCGAATTCGAACAGATCCGCGACTTCCTGATCCTGCATTATAACCGCACCGACCGCGACGACACCGAGTTCTGGCGCTATTGCAAGCACATGGCTGTGCCCGACAGTCTGTCGCACAAGCTCGAACTGTTCGCTGCCGCAGGCCGCGTCGGGCGTGATGCGGATGATCTGTTCCGCGAGGCCAGCTGGGTGCAGGTGATGCTGGGGCAAGGCATCATGCCCGCCGATTACGATCCGATGGCCGACCAGGTCAGCGATGCGCAACTGGCCGAATTTCTCGCCAACCTGCGCACCATCGTCGAACGCGGCGTCGCGGGCCTGCCGAGCCACGAGGATTATCTGAAGCAGCATTGCCCGGCCGCAGACCCGGCGACAGCCGCCGCCTGATTGACGCTGCGCAGGAACAAGAAAAAGGGCGATGTGGCTACCCACACCGCCCGCTTTTCCTGATCAGCAGCGCCGCAGCGCTGATGACACCAAAATCTTAGCTGCTCTGGCTTTCGAGATAGGCCACCAGATTGGCGCGATCCTGCGCATCCTTGATGCCCGGGAAGGCCATCTTGGTGCCGGGCATGAAGCCCTTGGGATCTTCGAGGTATTCGAACAGAACGTCGGTCGTCCAGGTGACGCCGCTGTTCTTGTTGGCGTCCGAATAGCTGTAGCCTTCGACCGAACCCGACGGACGGCCCACGATGTTGTGCAGCGACGGGCCGACGCGGTTCACGCCTTCTTCGAGCACGTGGCACGAACGGCACAGCGCGAACACCTTTTCGCCTGCAGCGGCGTCAGTGGTCATGCTGGCGAATTCCATCGTCGCACCGGCAGCAGCAGCATCGGGCGCTGCAGCGGCAGGCGCCGCAGTTTCTTCGACCGCCGGAGCAGCCGAAGTTTCTTCAGCCGCCGGGGCGTTGTTGCCGCCACCGCATGCCGAAAGAGTCATCAGGCCCGCCAACGCGGCCGCACCCATCAGGAAATTACGCTTCATAGTCGTTTGTCCTCTGAACAACTTAGTCCTCCCGCAACCGCAGGGGACATAACCGAGTTTTTCCGGCATGAAAAGCAGGACTTCCACAAGCTCGAATGCTTTCGCCCCCGCCGTTGCCGTATAGTCCCTACGCATGAAAGCCGAAGGGTTTCCCGCAAAACGTGAACGGATATTTGCCTTGTTGCGCAGGGGCGCTAAACAGCAGGCATGAAAAACCTGCCCTGGCACACCAAAATCGTCCTCGCCCTGCTGGCGTTCCTCCCGCTGTATTTCGCGGTTGCCGCGCTCGGCACCAAGATCGGCGTGTGGGGCTGGCAGACCGGGCTGGTGGCGCTGACATTCGGCGGGGGCGTGATCCTGCTGGGGATCATCGCGGTCGCCGCGCTGGTGTCGCTGATTCTGGGTGTGCTTGCAAAGCCGCGCCGCAATGTGGTGCTGGCGGCGGCGATCATCGGGCTTTTGATACCCGGCGCGGTGTTCGTGATGTTCACCGCTGCGCGCGGCACGGCGGCTGACAATCCGATCCACGATGTCGCCACCGACACTTCCGATCCGCCGGCTTTCTCCGCCGAGACGCTGGCCGCGCGGGCCGAGGCCGAAGCCAACCCGCTGAGCGATTATCAGACGCCGCTGGGGGAACTGGAACTGTACAAGGGCGTCGCGCCCGAACTCGCGATCAAATCGCACGCGCAGATCATTACCGATCGCTATGCGAACCTCGCGCCCCTGCCGCTGGCAGGCGCGAGCCGCGCCGATGCAGTGGCGGCGGTCGCGGCGGCGATGGGCAATATGGGCTTCAACAACATCCGCACCGATGCCGCCACCGGCACGGTAGAAGGGGTGGCGGAAACGTTCTGGTTCGGGTTCAAGGATGATGTGGTCGCGCGGATCGGCGAGAACGAGATCGACTTCCGCTCGGTCAGCCGGGTCGGGCGCAGCGATCTGGGCGCGAATGCCGAGCGCATCGCCGAACTGCGTCAGCGCGTAGCAGGCCAGATCGGCCAGCGCTGACGCGTCAGTCGCGGAACGCCGACGCTGCGATTGCGCTGCGCTGCACCACCGTCAGCACGCATAAAGCGGCGTAGCCATAGGCGATTGCGCCGAACCACGACGGAAACAGGCACATGGCGATAAACACCGCGATCGTCTCGGTGCCTTCGGCCAGCCCGGTGGAATAGAAAAAGCTTTTGCGCCCATGCGCCTCGGTCGTGTCGCCGCGCTTGGCGGCGATGACGGCGAAGGCGAGGAAGCTTACCCCCGTCAGCACGAAACTCGCCGTCAGCACCAATGCAGGCAGCGTGTTGGCGGCGCTGAGAAGGCCGAAGCCGAGCGGGATGCTCACGTAAAACGCAAAGTCGGCGACAATGTCGAAATAGCCGCCCAGATCGGACGGCCCGCGCACCCGCGCCACTGCGCCGTCCAGCCCATCCGCCAGCCGGTTGGCGATGATCAGCGCCAGACCCCAACCGATATGCCCGAACGCAATGGCCGCCGCGCCGCCAAGGCCCAGCGCAAGGCCGGTAAAGGTCAGGCCGTTGGCGGTCACACCCAACCCGGCGAGGAACTGCCCCGCGCGGTTCAGCGGCGGATCGATCAGCGGGCGAAGTTTGGCGTCCAGCATCAGGTCACGCGCCCCAGCTTACCAGACCGATCCACGCCCCTGTCATCGCGCTCGCCAGATTGCCTGCGAGCCAGCTTTTCATCCCCAGCCCGGCAGCTTCCGCCCGGCGTTCGGGACACAGCGTGCCGATGGTCGATACCAGCAGGCCGACGCTGGCAAGGTTCGCCACGCCGCACAGCGCATAGGTGACGATCAGCAGGCTGCGCGGGCTGAAGGTGCCGTCAGGCAGCGCGGCGAGTTCGAGATAGGCGACATATTCGTTGAGGATCGCCTTGGTGCCCATCAACCCGCCCGCCGCCTGCGCCTCGGCCCAGGGCACGCCCAGCAGCCACATGAAGGGGGAGAACAGCCAGCCGAACACCCGCTTCAGGCTGATCGCCTCGCCTTCGATCAGGGGCAGCAGGGCTAGCACCTGATCGGCCAGCGCCACCAGCGCGAACACCACAATGATGACAGCGATCACCGCGAGAAACAGCGCCATCCCGTCCATCGTGCCTTTGACGATCGCATCGATGCTGCTTTCGTATTTGAGGCCGGGTTCGTCCTTCTCCACCGCCGTCTTGGCGTCATCGGCGCTGCCCGGCACCATCAGCCGCGCTATCAGCAACGCGGCGGGCAGCGAAATCAGCGAGGCGGAAATCATGTGGCCCACCGCATCGGGCACAGTGGCGCGCAAGGTGGTGGCATAGAGGATCAGGATCGCGCCCGATATGGTCGCCATAGCCAGCACCATCACCTGAAACAGTTCGGCGCGGGTCATCCTGTCAAAGTAGGCGCGCACCACCAGCGGACTTTCGACCACGCCGAGGAACATGTTCGCCCCGCCCGACAGGCCGACGACGCCGCTCACCCCAAGGCTGCGACGCAGCAGAAACGACAAGCCGTTGACCAACCAGCGCAGCACGCCCCAGTGCCACAGCAGCGCGGCGAGCGCGGAAAACACGATCACCAGCGGCAGGATCTGAAACGCGATGATCAACGGCGGCTGCTCGCCTTCGGCCAGCGCGAACGGCAGCGGCGCTCCGCCGAGATAGCCGAACATGTAGGATGAACCCTTGAGCGTCGCCTGCTCGACCGCGCTGACCGCGCTGTTGGCCAGCCCGACGATCTCCCACACGAACGGCACCCGCACGATCAGCAACGCCAGCAGCCCCTGCAACGCCAGCGCGCCCAGCATCCAGCGCCAGCCGGGATGGCGGGCGCGGTTCTCGCTGAAGCCCCAAGCGAGAGCCAGCAACACCGCGAGCCCGAGCACGCCTCTCAACTGGTCGAACAGTTCCAAACGCGCCCCCGATTGCCGTCGTTAAAAGCGCTTCTTGCCGATCAGCCGGTCGAGCGCCAGCGTATCCTGCCTGCGAAACGCGATCAGCGCCAGCGCCGCACCCGCCACCGTGACCGAGGGGAAGAACAGCAGGTTCGCGTCGTCGGGGCTGGCGAACAGATACAGCCCGAACGGGTCGAGAAAATGCCGCCAGATCGGCAGCGCCCCGCCCACCAGAATGATTGCCGAACCGATCAGGGCATATTTGCGCAGCAGGCCGAGCACCACCAGCACGCCGATCGTCACCTCGGCGGCCGCGAAGGCGAGTTGCAAGGTGGAGTCCGCGCCGACGCCGCCGTAATATTTGTTGGCAAGGCCGCTGCCCATGCCGTCATTCAGCAGCCGCGCGCCGCCCCACAGCACCAGCAGCATTCCGGTGCCGACCCGCATGATCAGCAAGGCGATCTTGGCAAGCATCTGTCGTTCTCCTGATTAGCCCCGCCGCCATGCGTGGTAGCGTTCGACCCACTTCAGCAGCCCTTCGGGCTTGTGCGCCTTCTTCCAGTTGCCCGCAGCGAACTTGTTGGCTTCGGCCATGGTGGGGTAGGAATGGATCGTGCCGAGGATCTTGTTCAGCCCGATCCCGTGCTTCATCGCCAGCACATATTCGGCCAGCAATTCGCCCGCGTTCGCGCCGACGATGGTGGCGCCCAGCACTGTGTCCTTGCCCGGCGGGGTGAGGACTTTGACGAAACCGCGCGTCTCGCTTTCGGCGATCGCGCGGTCGAGGTCGTCGAGATCGTAGCGGGTGACCTCAACCGCAATGCCCTGCTCTGCCGCCTCGCGCTCGTTGATGCCGACACGCGCGACTTCGGGATCGAGGAAGGTGACGGCCGGGATCACGCGGTAGTCCGCCTTGAACTTGCGGAATTGCCCGAACAGCGCGTTGACGCTGGCGTACCAGGCCTGATGGCTGGCAACGTGGGTGAACTGGTATGGCCCGGCCACATCGCCCGCCGCGAAGATATTGGGGAACTTGGTCGCGAGGAATTCGTCGGTGTTGACAGTTTTCGCCGTATCGACGCCAATCGCTTCCAGCCCGAATCCGGTCAGCCGCGCCTTGCGCCCGACCGCGACGATCAGCGTATCGAAGGGCACCTGCACTTCGGAACCCTCGTGTTCGGCAAACAGGGTGCTGCCTTCGACCCGCACCGCCTTGTGGCCGGTCAATACGGTCACGCCCGAGTCTTCCAGTACGCTGCGGGCGAGTGCGGACACGTCCTCATCCTCGCGCCCCAGCACCGCATCCGCCATCTCGACCTGCGTCACCTGCGAACCGAGCCGCGCCAGCGCCTGCGACAATTCGCACCCGATCGGCCCGCCGCCCAGCACCGCAATCCGCTGCGGCGCTTCGTCCATCGCGGCAAAAGCGTCCCACATCGTCTCGCTGGTCAGGTAGCCGCTGTCCGCCATGCCCGGAATGTCCGGCACCACCGGCGAAGCCCCGCTGGCGATGACAATGCTGCGGGTGGTGAGCCGCTGGGTGCCGCCGTCATTCAACGCGATCTCGACCGTCCACGGGTCGATGATCGTCGCATAGCCCTTCACCACATCGACGCCGAGCCCGGTGTAGCGTTCGACGCTGTCGTGCGGTTCGATCGCCTTCACCGCCCCAAGCACGCGGGCGATCACCGCCTTGAACGGCACCTCCGGCTCGACCGGGGCAAGGCCGTATTTGTCCGCCCCGCGCATCATCGCGGCAACCTTGGCGCTCTTGATCAGCGCCTTGGACGGCACGCAGCCGGTGTTGAGGCAATCGCCGCCCATGTCCTTGGCTTCGACCAGCGTCACGCTCGCCTTCACCTGCGCGGCGATATAGGCCGACACGAGGCCCGCGGAGCCTGCGCCGATGACGATGAGATTGCGGTCGAACTTTGCGGGCCGCGTGAACCCGGCATAGACCTTGCGGCGCTTGATGCTTCCGATCACCAGCTTGGCCAGCCACGGCGCGATGCCGAGCAGGGCAAAGCTTGCCAACACGCCTGGCGATACGATGCCGGACAGGCTGTCGATCTGCGCCAGCTGCGTCCCGGCGTTCACATAGACGGCGGTGCCCAGCAGCATGCCGACCTGGCTCACCCAGACATAGGTCCAGATCCGGATGCGGGTCAGGCCCATCACCAGATTGACCACGAAGAACGGGAACGCGGGAATCATCCGCAGGCTGAACAGGTAGAACGCCCCGTCGCGCTCCAGCCCGGCGTTGATCGCCTTCAACCGCTCGCCAAACCGCGCCTCGATCGTGTCGCGCAGCACATAGCGTGACGACAGGAACGCCAGCGTCGCTCCGGCGGTCGAGGCGAAGGAGACAAGGATCGTGCCCGTCACCAGCCCGAACAAAGCGCCCGCCGCCAGCGTCATGATCGCCGCACCCGGCAGCGATGCCGCAGTGACCGCAACATAGACCGCAAAGAAGCCGGCGAGCACCGCCACCGGGTTCTCGGCATAGAACGCTTCCCACTGGACGACGAGATCCTTCACCCCGCTCAGCGTGAGATACTGCCCCAGATCGAACACGAAATAGGCCGCGATAATCGCGGCCAATGCGGCAAGGATGATGATTTTCTTCAAGGGAACTCCTTGCCCTGTTTTCGTCGGAAACGTGCCGGAGGTTACGCGGTTTCCGCAAGCGCGGCGTATTTTGCGATCCAGCGCTTGTCGATCCAGTGCTTCAGACGCAGCACCCAGCGCCCCTGTGCCGCCAGCGGGCCATAGCTGGCAATCGCCTGCCCGTCGCCGGTATTCATCAGATACAGGCTGTTCCAACGCGGATGATAGGCGGCGCGCGGCGGCTCACCCGCCAGCAATCTGCGCAGATTGGCCGCCAGCACCGGCCCGGCAAACACCGCATGCACCCCTGAATGGGCCAGCGGGCGGTCGGCGCGGGCGGCTACGTCCCCGGCGGCAAGGATATGCGGGTGGGATACCGAACGCTGGTGCGCATCGACCAGCGCGAAGCCTGCATCATTGACCGCCAAGCCGCTCGCCCGCACCCACTCCGGCGCGGCGCTGCCGATGGCGGCGACGACAAGATCGGCCGGTTCGAGCGACTGCGCGCCTGCCATGATAGCGCCGCCTTCAAACTGCGCGGCGGCAGTGTGCACTGCGATGCCTTGCCGCGCCAAAGTCTTGCCCACGCGGCTGCGCACCGCCGCCGAAAAGCCGGGGAGCAAGCCGCCCTCGCCTGCCACCAGAGTCACTTCGAGCCGCGCTTCGGCCCATGCGAGGTTCCGCAGCCCGAACGCCAGTTCCACCCCGCCCGCGCCGCCGCCGGCCACCACAACGCGGCGCGGCGCGGCGCGGTTGGCCATGTTGGCGATGAAGGTTTCGATCGGGCGAATATCGATCAGGCGCGGGTCATCGCCCAGCAGCGCCGCCGCCCGTCCTTCGCCGCCGGTGTCGAGCGAAGCGTGATCGAACGCGATTTCCTCGCCGGTGTCGGTGCGCACCACCCGCGCCTGCGGATCGATGCCGACACAGCGCCCCTGAACGAATTCGACGCCCGCGCACCGGGCCAGCGCCGCAAGATCGACCAGCCCTTCATCGCGTCCGTGCTGCCCCGCCAGCCAGCCCGGAACCATGCCCGAATAGCGCAATCCGACCGACGGGGTGAGCAGCAGCGTACGGGTGCCAGCAGGCGGCCCGCGCCGGATCCAGTCTGCCAGCACCGCCACATGGGCATGACCACCGCCGACCAGCAGCAGGATGCGCTGCTTTCCGCCATCCACCGGTGATTGCGCCGCTTTTTTCATTGCTTGCCCATGCCCGAAACCGCACGGTTCATCTAGCGGCAAGGTTCAATGGCTAACGCGGCCTGGAAATGAAAATGCCTCTCAATAGCTTCCTGTAGGTTCGTATCTTCATGAATTTGCATAAACGGCAACCGCCGGAACCGCCTGCAAGCTGGTGGATTGAAGCTGTGCCGCAAAAAGTGTTGCGCGGCATGCATCTGGCCGTGACAAGCCGGGGAGCGCGCCTAAAGGTCGCGGATGAAAGATGCGGGTACATCGTTCCGCGCCTGTCCTGCTATATGATGCATCGCGTGAACACATTTATTGGACAGAAAGGCTGCCATGGCGGTTGAAGCCCCATCTTACGGCTCGCAGATCTCGCTGACCAAGTTCTTCCGGATCTTTGCCGAGATCATGAAGCCCGAGAGCAGTTTCTATTGGCTCGCGGTAGTTTACGGCATCGGCATCAGCCTGCTGTCGCTGGCGACGCCGATATCCGTGCAGATGCTGATCAACACGGTTGCCAACACCGCCATGCCCGCGCCGCTGGTGATGCTGTCGGTCACGCTGTTCGTGCTGCTGCTGTTCTCCTCGATGCTCTATGCCTTGCGCATTCACCTGATGGAGCTGTTTGCACGCCGGTTCTACGCACGCATGGTCAGCGAGATTTCGCTGATCGCGATCTACGCGCAGAACCCGTTCTTTACCGACACCACCCGCGGCGCGCTGTTCAACCGCTATTTCGATGTGATGGTGATCATGTCGCGCACGCCGATCCTGGTCATCGACGGATTCTCGATCCTGCTGGGCATCACCGTCGGCTTTGTGCTGGTGTCGCTTTACCACCCGCTGTTCCTGATCTTCACGCTGGTGCTGATCGCGCTGATCTGGATTGTCTGGCTGGTGTGGGGCTCGCGCGCGATCCGCGCCGCAATCGACATGAGCCATGCCAAGCACGGCACCGCCATGTGGCTGCAACAGATCGGCGAATCGAACGGCTTTTTCAAATCTCAGCAGCGGGTCGATTACGCCATCGCCGAGACCGACCGCGCCACCCATAATTACCTCAACGCGCGCCGCCGCTATTTCCGCCAGCACTTCTCGCAGACGCTGTCGTTCCTGCTGATGTATGCCTCGGCCAGTGCGGTGCTGCTGGGGCTCGGCGGCTGGCTGGTGATCCAGTTCGAATTGACGCTGGGCCAGCTGGTGGCGGCAGAACTGGTGCTGTCGGCCGCGTTTTTCGGCGTGGCGCAGCTGGGCACCTATCTCAACTACTTCTACGAATTGTGCGCTGCGGGCGAGGAAGTCTCCCTGTTCTTCGATGTCGAGCAGGAAAAGCCCGGCGGTGCGGACCCGCTCGGCGGGGACGATCACGCGCTGGTGTTCCGGCAGGTCCGGGGCTCGGCCCGCCACGAAGAAGCCGAATTCAATTTCACCATTCCCAGCGGCGCAGTCGTGATGGCCGCGACCAGCCAGCACGGGCTGCAGCGCCTGTTCACCAACGTCCTCAAGCTCTACGAGCTACCGGCGACAGGCTACGCCACGCTCGGCGGGACAGAGCTGAAAGAGATCGAGGCGCATCACCTGCGGATGAGCATCTATGTGCTCGACCGGCCCAGCTTCGTGCCGATGACGATCCGCCAATATCTCGGCCTGTCATGCGCGGCGGGCGAAAGCTGGCGCATGCTCGATGCGCTGGAGGCGGTCGGTGTGGCGGAGGCGGTTGCCGGACTGGAGCACGGCCTCGATACCAAGATCGCGGCGACCGGTTATCCGCTCTCGACGATCGAACTGCTCAAGCTCAAGCTGGCGAGCGCCATCCTCGCCCGTCCGCGCGTCCTCGTGCTCACCCGGCTGTTCGATCTGATCGAGGAAGAACACCTCACCCACGCACTCGATGCCATTCGCGCAGGCGCATACACAACGGTGGTCTATTTCTCCGCGCGTGACGCCGCGCTCGGCTGCGACACGTTCCTCCACATGGAGGCTGATCGCCAGACCTGGTTCGATAATTTCACCGACTTTACCAAAGCCCGCCGCGACAGCCGCGTCGCCCGCGCCGATGTCGAACGCCTGCAGGCTCAGGTCGCCGCGCCCGGCAGCGGAGGTCGGCCATGAACGCGTCGCAACGCACGCCGCACCGCTTCACGGCGCTGGAAACCGTCAAGGTGCCGCGCGTGATGCGCGCCACATTCTATATGCTGTTGGTCGGCTTTCTGGCCGGACTGGCGTTCCTGATCTACGCCCCGTGGCTGCAGACTGCGACCGGGCGCGGGGCTGTCACCACGCTCAACCCGAACGAGCGCAAGCAGGATATCAACGCGCTGGTGCCGGGCCGGATCGAGGAATGGTACGTGCGCGATGGCAGCGCGGTCGAAAAGGGCGATCCGATCGTCCGCATCGCCGATATCGATCCGCAGCTGATCGAGCGACTTCAGGCCGAACGCCAGCAGGTCGACCTGCAATTGCAGGCTGCGCAAAGCGCCCTGGCGACCGCGCGGCTGGATGAACGCCGATCGCGCGAATTGTTCGAGGCCGGATTGGCCGCGCGGCGCGATTACGAGCAGGCGCAGATCCGCATCGCCGAAATGGAAGGCCGGGTCGCCGCCGCACAGGCCACTCTCAACCGCGCCGATGTCAGCCTGTCGCGCCAGTCGGTGCAGATCGTGCGCGCGCCGCGCGACGGCTTTATCCAGAGCCTCAATGCCGGAGATTCCGCGACCTACATCAACGCAGGTGACGTGCTGGCGACCTTCGTGCCAGACGGCGCCGAACGCGTGGTCGAGGTGTTCATCGACGGGCGCGACGTCGCGCTGGTGAAGCGCGGGGACAGGGCGCGGATCATGTTCGAAGGCTGGCCCGCGGTGCAGTTTTCCGGCTGGCCATCGGTCGCGGTCGGCACCTTCGGCGGGATCGTGGTCGCGGTCGACCAGTCGGCCCAGCCCAGCGGACGCTTCCGCGTGCTGATTGCCGAGGACAAGTCCGATGCCCATGCCTGGCCGGAAGAACGCTTCGTGCGGTTCGGGGCCAAGGCGCAGGCCTGGGTGCTGCTGGAAACCGTGCCGGTCGGTTACGAAATCTGGCGTCAGCTCAACAACTTCCCGCCCGAACTGCCACCGGGCGAAGACGCCGCGCAGACCCGGTGACAATGGCGCGTGCCCTGACCTTGACCCGCTGGCGATGGCTGGCTTGCAGCGCGGCGCTGATGGCCCTGCCGCTGTCGCCCGCCCCCGCGCTGGCGCAGGACATCGTGCCGGTAGGCGATCCGCTCGAAGTGGCGCTCACCACCGGACCGCTGCTGCCGGGCGAGGTGCTGCGATCATCCGCGCTCACCTTCCCCTCGATCCTTGAAGCGTTCGAGCGCGAGGCTGCCGCGCGCAGCGACCAGTTATCGGCTGACGGCGCGTTCGATCTGATGCTGAAGGGCGAATATTACGACCGGCTCACCGGCTTCTATTCGGGCGGGTTCGGCAAGGTCGAAGCGCGCCAGCCCTTGCGTCCCTTCGGCGCGGAGGTGTTCGGTTCCTACCGCGCATCGGACGGCGATTTCCCGATCTACGAGAACTACAATTTCACCAACCGGCTGGGCGAAGCGAAGGTCGGCGCGCTGTTCTCGCTGCTGCGCAACCGCGACATCGACCAACGCCGCTTCGCCATCGAGGACACCCGGCTTGCCGCCAGTCAGGCGCGGCTCGATGTGCTGCTGGTGCAGTTGAACGTCCAGCACGAGGCGCTGCGCGCCTATTGGCGCTGGGTCGCCGCGGGCGAGGAAATCCGGGTGTTCGAGGAACTGCTCGAAATCGCCGAAGCGCGGCAGGTGGGCCTCAGCCGCGAGGTGAGCGAAGGCGCACGCCCGCGGATCGCGCTGACCGAGAACGAACAGAACCTGCTGCGTCGCCGCACGCTGCTGGAGGAAGCCAAGCGCAATTTCGCCACCGCCGCCAATTCGCTGGGGTTCTATCTGCGCGATGCCAACGGACAGATGTACGTCCCGACCCGCGAACAACTGCCCGATACCGACATGGTCGCAGCCATGGCCGAGATGGAGACGCTGGTCGCCGCCCCGCTCAACGCCGTGATCCGCAGCCGGCCGGAACTGCAGACCTTCCGGCTGGCGCTGGAGCGGGCGACCAACCGGGTGGCGTTGCGACGCAATGATCTGCTGCCCCGGCTTGATGCCAGTGTCGAATTGTCGCGCGATTTCGGCGAAATCGGACCGGGCGGGCCGAGCTTCGATTCAACCGATACGGTGGTGGGCCTGACCTTCACCGTACCGCTGCAACGGCGCGAGGCGCGCGGACGGCTGCAGCGCGCCGAGGCCGAACTGCGCGAGACCGAACTGCGCCAGCGCCGCATCGCCGACCAGATCACCACCGAGGTGGGCAACATTCTCGAGAACCTCGGCGCCGCGCAGAAGCTGGCTGAACTGGCCGATGCCGAGGTGACGCAAGCGAGCCGGATGGTGCAGGCCGAACGCACCCGTTTCCGGCTGGGGGCGGGCGATTTCTTCCTCGTCAACCTGCGCGAGGAAAGCGCCGCCGACGCACAGGTGCGCGCCATCCGCGCCGAACTGGCCGGGCGGCTGGCCGAAGCCAGCTACAATGCGGCGACGATGAACCTGGACGCGCTGGGGCTGGAATAGCGATCGCTCATAGCTTGCCCCGCAGCGCCTGATACGCCGCCGCCGACACCGTATTGGCAAGGTTGAGCGAGCGGATCACGTCGGATCGCATCGGCAGGTGGAACAGGCGGCCTTCGTGCCGTTCGATGATCGGCTTGGGTATCCCCTTGGTCTCCTGCCCGAACACCAGCATCGCATCGTCCGGATAGTCGGGCTCGTAGAAACTGCGGCTGCCGAATTCCTCGAACAGGAACAGCTGATCCTCGCGCGGGATGCGCGCGGCGATGAAGGCGTCCCAACTGGCGTATTCGGTGAGATTCACGTGCGGCCAGTAATCGAGGCCGGAACGCTTGACGCGCTTGTCCGAGATGTCGAAGCCGAGCGGGTGGATCAGGATCAGCTCCATCCCCAGCGCCACACAGGTACGCCCCACCGCGCCGGTGTTGCCGGGGATTTCGGGCTGGATCAGGATGATAGAGGGGGGCATTGCCCTAGTCAGGCGACCGAGCCAAGTATCCGGCTAGGGCGAACATAGGCGAATTCGCCCTCGCCCGACCAATTCTTGCCATCAGGATAACGCAGTTCGATCCCGGCGAGTTCTGCCTCTTCGGCCAGCCCAGCGTTGACGCCCATCATCACATCGCCGTGCTTTTGCGCCGCTGCCTCGGTCAGGCGAAAATGGGTCGTCGATCCGCACGCTTGGCAGAAGTGGACATCGACCCCCGGCTCCGGCTTGTCGCGGCGGCAGTAGGTCGAGGTTGGGCCGGTGACGGTAACCTCGGCGGGATTGAAATAGCCCCATTGCGCACCGGCCTTGCGGCACAGATCGCAATTGCACGCGTGGACGAACTCCGGCTTTCCGGCGGTCGTCAGGCTGACCGCACCGCAGAAACACTCAAGCGTCATCAGCCCAGCTTCGCCTTCAGCAGCGCGTTCACCACCCCCGGATTAGCCTTGCCCTGCATCGCCTTCATCGTCTGGCCGACGAAGAAGCCGAACAGCGCCTCCTTACCGCCGCGGTACTGTTCGACCTTGTCGGCATTGGCGGCGATGATTGCGTCGACGGCGGCTTCGATCGCGCCGGTGTCGCTGACCTGCTTCAGTCCTTCGGCATCGGCAATTTCAGAGGGATCGCGTCCGGTTTTGAGCACGATTTCGAAGATTTCCTTGGCCTGCCCGCCGCTGATCTCGCCTTTGTCCTGCATCGCGAGGATGCTGGCCTGCGCAGACGCGGTGGCGTTGGCGGGGTCGGCCTCATCGCCCAGCGACTTCATCACGCCCGGAGCGATAGAGAGCGACCAATTGGCGACCTGCGTAGCGACGGCGGGTTCATCCTTGCCGATGGTCTTGGCGGTTTCGGCCAGCAGCGTCTCAAACCGCGCGAAAGTCTCGACCTCGGCGGTCAATTCACGCGCGTTATAGGGCGTGAGGCCCAGCACATCGGTGTAACGACTGCGCTTGGCATCCGGCAGTTCCGGCAGGCTGGCGCGGCATTCGGCGAGGAAATCCTCCTCCAGCACCAGCGGCAACAGATCGGGATCGGGGAAGTAGCGGTAATCATGCGCGTCTTCCTTGCTGCGCATTGTCCGCGTCGTGCCGGTGCCGGGATCGAACAGGCGGGTTTCCTGCACGATTTTCCCGCCGCTTTCGAGCACATCGACCTGCCGCATCGCCTCATGCTCGATTGTCTGCATGACGAAGCGCACGGAGTTGACGTTCTTGGTTTCGGTGCGCGTGCCGAATTCCTCGCCCGGACGGCGCACGGAGACATTCACGTCGGCCCGCATCGATCCTTCTTCCATGTTGCCATCGCAGCTTCCGACATAGCGCAAAATCGCCCGCAGCTTGCGCACGTAAGCCCCGGCCTCGGCAGGCGAGCGCATGTCGGGCTTGGACACGATTTCCATCAACGCCACGCCGCAGCGGTTCAAATCGACATAGGACATGGTCGGGTGCTGATCATGCATCAGCTTGCCCGCGTCCTGCTCGACGTGAATGCGCTCGATCCCGATGATCTTGTCTTCGGGGATCCCGGCCTTCTCGTCCGCTTCGATCAGCAACTGCCCCTCGCCCACGATGGGGTGGTAAAGCTGGCTGATCTGGTAGCCCTGCGGCAAGTCGGCGTAGAAGTAATTCTTGCGGTCGAACCGGCTCCACGCATTGATCTGCGCATCGATCGCCATGCCGGTGCGCACCGCCTGCCGGATGCATTCGCGGTTCGGCACGGGCAGCATCCCCGGCATCGCGGCATCGACGAGGCTGACCTGCGAATTCGGCTCCGCCCCGAACGCGGTCGACGCGCCGGAGAACAGCTTGGAATGGGTGCTGACCTGCGCGTGAACTTCGAGGCCGATCACGACCTCCCATTCGCCCGTGGCACCCTGAATGCGGTAGTTGCTCATTTCGTTTCCTCGTCACTCTCGGGGCGCTCACGCGTATCGAACCGCGCTTCGCCGTGATCGACGTTCTTTCTCACCCAATTCGCGACCATGAAGGTCAGCGGCACCGCGAGGACGATTGCCAATCCGGCAATCCACAGCGCGGTATCGGCGATCACCACCACTTCTCCGGCGCAGCCTTGAACCCGGCGCGCTGCTGGATCGCCAGACCCGCATTCAGCACGCCCTGCTCGTCGAACGGGCGGCCGACCAGCTGGAGGCCCAACGGCAGGCCGTGTTCGTTCAGCATCGCAGGCACGCTCATCGCCGGGAGGCCAGCGAGGCTGGCAGGCACCGCGAACACGTCGTTCAGATACATCGCCAATGGATCATCGACATTCTCGCCCAAGGGGAACGACGCCGTCGGTGTGGTGGGCGCGAGGATTACATCACATTCCGCAAACGCCCGCTCGAAATCGCGGGCGACCAATGCGCGCACCTTCTGCGCCTGCGTGTAGTATGCGTCGTAGAAACCAGCCGAAAGCACATAGGTGCCGATCAGGATGCGGCGCTTGACCTCGTCCCCGAACCCGGCGGCGCGGGTGGCGGCGTACATGTCCTGCAAGCCGCTGCCGTCTGGCAGATCGCGCAGGCCATAACGCACCCCGTCATACCGGGCGAGGTTGCTTGATGCCTCAGCCGGGGCGACGATGTAATAGGCGGGCAGCGCATATTTGGTGTGCGGCAGCGACACGTCGACGATCTCCGCGCCCGCGTCCTTCAGCCACGCCTTGCCCTGCTCCCACGAATCGAGGATCGCCTGATCGGTGCCCTCCATCCGGTATTCGCGCGGGATGCCGACCTTCTTGCCGCGCAGGTCGCTGCTGAGCGCCGCTTCCCAGTCGGGCACGTCCATCTGGAGACTGGTCGCGTCCTTCGGATCGAATCCAGCCATCGCGCCGAGCATGATCGCGCAATCCTCGACCGAGCGCGCCATTGGCCCGGCCTGATCGAGGCTGGAGGCAAAGGCCACGACGCCCCAGCGCGAACAGCGGCCATAGGTGGGCTTGATCCCGCAAATGCCAGTGAAGGCGGCAGGCTGACGGATCGATCCGCCAGTGTCGGTGCCGGTCGCGGCGGGCGCAATGCGCGCGGCGACGGCGGTGGACGAACCGCCCGACGAACCGCCGGGGCTCATCGCGGCGTTGCTGCCAGCTTTTTTCCACGGCGAGGTAACATTGCCGAAATAGCTGGTTTCGTTGGACGAACCCATCGCGAACTGATCGAGATTGAGCTTGCCCAGCATCCCCGCGCCCGCATCCCACAGCTTCTGGCTGACGGTCGATTCGTAGCGGGGGGTGAAGCCTTCGAGGATGTGGCTGGCCGCGGTGGTCTGCACGCCATCGGTGGCGAACAGGTCTTTCATCCCGATCGGCACGCCCGCCATCGCACCCAGGTCCGCGCCAGCAGCGCGGGCGGCATCGACGGTGTCGGCAGCGGCAAGCGCGTGGTCAGGGGTGGTGACGATGAAGGCGTTGAGCGCGGCGGCGTCTGCCACGGCCGCGTTGAAGCCTTCCGCCACTTCGCGCGCGGTGAAGTCCCCGGCGCGCACGCCGTCGCGGATGTCTTTCACGCCGAGTTGAGTCAGGTCAGTCATCGTTTCCAACCGTTCGCCCTGAGCCTGTCGAAGGGCTGTCCTTCTTCAGGGGCAGGTTCAAAAAATAAAAGGCAATCCTTCGACAAGCTCAGGATGATCGAGTGAAGCCCTGCGGTGTTCACTCGATCACCTTGGGCACCCCAAAGAACCCGTGTTCCGCCGCCGGGGCATTGGCAAGGACATCGCCCTGCCTGCCGCCGCCGGTCAGCGGATCGGCGTCCACCACGTCATCGCGCAGGCGCAGCGTATTGGGGATCACCGCCGCCATCGGCTCTATCCCGGTCACGTCGACTTCGCCCAATTGTTCGACCCATTGGAGGATGCCGTTCAGTTCGGGCACCATCCGTTCCAGCGCGGCATCATCCATGCTGATGCGCGCCAGACTGGCGATTTTCGCGACGGTTGCCTTGTCCACCGACATGCCCAGCGCTCCTTACTGACCCGGCACAGGCGCAGGTGCACCGCCCGGGCCACCCGGACCGCCGGGGCCGCCGGGGCCGCCGGGGCCCATCTGGGCCTGCATCGTCTGCTGCAAGATGCCGAGATTACGTTCGAACGTCTGCTGGCTCATCACGTCCACCACCTCGATCTCGAATTCGAGATCGGCGTTGGGCGGGATCGGCGCGCCCGGAGGCGGTTCGGCCCCGTAGGCTTTGTCGGCGGGGATGAAGAGCGTGTACTTGCCGCCCTTCTGCATCTGCTGCAGCCCTTCGAAGAAGCCGGGAATGGTCGCGCCTTCCTCGATCGGGAACGGCGTGCCTTCGGGGAACAGGCCCTGCACCGGCAGCGGAATGTCGCGCGATTCGTCGAACACCGTGCCGTCAGATGCTAGCATACCCTTGTATTTGATGAACAATACATCGCCCGCCTTAGGCATCGGGCCGGTGCCGGCTGTGATCGTGTCGACATTCAGCCCGCGCGGCACTGCGGCCCACGCCAGCCCCGCCCCGATGGCGATAGCGAGGATGACGCCGATCCACAGCTTGGTCAGCGAGCCCTTTGCGACGGGCCGGATCGGAACGCGGGTAATCTCGGTCATGGTGTTGTCCTGCGTGACGGCACGCTTTCGCGCCGTGTGAGACGACAGAAGGGCGCGGTGTTAAGCCGCGCCCTGATGGCTGATCGGAAGAGGGGATTCAAGCGGGTTTCCGCAAGGAAACGCACGCCCGGCGACGGGATTATTTGCTCCCGTCACGCTCCATCCGCTTGCGCTCCATCTTGCGGGCGCGGCGAACGGCTGCGGCCTTTTCACGGGCGCGCTTCTCGCTGGGCTTTTCGTAGTGGCGACGCAGCTTCATTTCGCGATAAACGCCTTCACGCTGCAGCTTCTTCTTGAGCGCGCGCAGGGCCTGATCGACATTGTTATCGCGAACCATGATTTGCATAAACGACGACTACCTCAATTTTTCCAAACGCCAGAGCCCGCCCGAATCATGCGGGGATACGCGGTGAATTGCCTGTGAAACACCAATAATAGAGGGGCGATTCCCACGAGGGACCGCCCACCAAACCCGGCCCCGATAGTCCAACACCGCCTGAAACGCAACCCGTCAGCGTCATGCCATCGCCGGACCGTGCGCCGCACCGCCTAGGCAGAGCGCCCCAGCCCCGCTAAGAGCCTTGGCGATGACCACTTCCCCCATGCCCTTGGCACTCTCTCCGCTTGCCGCTTCGGCGCTGGTCGCCGGTGGCGGCGCGCTGGGCGCGCTTGCCCGGTACCAGACCGGACGCCTGCTGACCCACGTACTGGGCCAGCGCACCGCCGACGGCTTTCCGTGGGCGACGCTGAGCGTCAACCTCGTCGGCAGCCTTTTGATGGGCGCACTGCTCGGCTGGCTGGCGCGCGGCACGGCTTCGGCCGAAACTGCCGAGACCATGCGGCTGGCGATCGGAGTCGGCCTGCTCGGCGGGTTCACCACCTTCAGCGCCTTCAGCGCCGAACTGGTGACGATGCTCCATCGCGGCCAGATGATCGAGGCGCTGGGTTACGGCGCGGTGTCGCTGGGCGCCGGGATGGCGGCGATCATCATCGGGCTGATCGCCGCGCAGGGCGTGTCATGAGCGAGGGCAAGGACACCAGCGCACCCGCCGACAACGTCCGGCAATTCACGGTCAGCGAGGATGACGACGGCATCCGGCTCGACCGATGGTTCAAACGCAACCTGCCGCAGATCGGCTTTGCCACGGTATCGCGCTGGGCACGGACCGGGCAGATCCGGGTCGATGGCAAGCGCGCCAAGCCCGAGGATCGCCTGGCCGAAGGGCAACAGCTGCGCGTGCCGCCCGGCGGCGAGGAGCCGCCTGCCTCCGGCCCGCGCAAAGCTGCGCCGCGCACCCGCACGCTCAGCCCCGAGCAGATCGCCGAAGCCAAGGCGATGGTGATTCGCGAAACGCCGAGCGCGATCGTGCTCAACAAGCCGCCGGGCCTCGCCACGCAGGGGGGCAGCAAGACCACCAAGCATGTCGACGGCTTGCTCGATGCGTTTGTGGAGGACGAGAAGACGCCGCGTCCCCGCCTCGTCCACCGGCTCGACAAGGATACCTCGGGCGTGCTGCTGATCGCGCGCACGCCGGGCAGTGCCGCCAGTTTCTCCAAGCGTTTCGCCAGCCGATCGGCGCGGAAAGTCTATTGGGCGCTGGTGGTCGGCAACCCCGCCCTGTCCGAAGGCGTGATCGACGCCGCTCTCGCCAAACAGCCCGGCACCGGCGGCGAGAAGATGCATATCGACGAGGAAAACGGCGCAGCGGCCAAGACCCGTTACCGCGTGGTCGACCATGCCGGAGAACGCGCTGCATGGGTGGAACTGGAGCCGCTCACTGGGCGCACCCACCAGCTGCGCGTCCACATGGCGGCCATCGGCCATCCGATTGTGGGCGACGGCAAATATGGCGGGCCGGAATCCTTCCTGACCGGCGCAATCAGCCGCAAGATGCATCTCCACGCGCGGCGCCTGATCATTTCCGAGCCGAAATCGGGAGAGGGAACGGGCGGCAAGCTGGATGTGACCGCCGATCTGCCGCAGCATTTCTCCGCCAGCATGGAAGTGCTGGGCTTCGATCCCGGCCTGTCCGATGCCTCCCCGCTGCGCGAAGAGGTGCCGGAACGCTCGCCGGAGGAAAAGAAGCAGGCGGCCCGCCGCCACTTCAAACAGGCGCGCAAAGAAACCCGCGCACCCCGCCGTGCGCGCGGTGTGACGGCGGAAAAGGGCAAGAAGGCGCCGGGCAAACCTGCCGGAAAGCCCGCGCCCAAGTCCGCCAAACCCGCGCCCAAGGGTGCCAAACCCCCCGCCAACAGAGCGCGGCCAGCCCCCAAGGGGCCGCCCAAAGGCTCGCGCCGCTGATGCATCCCGATCCCCAGTTCCGTTCCCATGACCTTGCCGCCTGCGAAAAGCTGATCGCCGACATCGGGTTCGGCACGATCTTCGCTGCCACACCCGAAGGCCTGCGGGCGGCGCGCACGCCCCTGCTGTCGGCGGGCAACGGGGTGGTGCAATTCCACCTTTCGGCCCGCAATGCCCTGACCGGGCACCTAGCCGGCGGGGCGGAAGCGCTGATCGTGGTCAATGGTCCGGACGGCTATGTCTCCCCGCGCTGGTATGCCAACCGCGACACCGTGCCGACCTGGAATTACGTGTCCTTGGAATGCGAAGGCCCGGTGACGCGAATGGCGGATGAAGGGTTGGAGGCATTCCTCCACGCAGCCATCGCCAAGCACGAGGCCCGGCTGGGCGGCGAACCGTGGCGGGCGGAGGAAAGCTCCGGGAAAACATGGGCCGGGCTGTTCAAGGGAATCGTCGGGTTCGACATGGCGGTGCGCGATTGGCGCCCCACCTTCAAGCTGTCGCAGAACAAGCCGCCCGAAGACCGCACCCGGATTGCCGAAGGGCTTGAGACCGCAGGCGTTCCTGCGCTCGCACAGCTGGTGCGGGGCGCGGACGCATGAGCGCGGTGCGCCTTGCCGTGTTCGATTGCGACGGCACGCTGGTCGACGGGCAGGCCGATGTCTGCTGGGCGATGGACCGCGCCTTTGCCCGCGCCGGGCTGGCCGGGCCCGATATGCAGGCGGTGCGGCGGATCGTCGGATTGAGCCTGCCGGTCGCGGTGCGCAGCCTCGCCCCCGACCTGCCCGAGGATCAGGCCCGCGCGGTGACCGAATTCTACCGCTCCAGCTTCCGTGCGCGGCGCGAGGAAGGCCTGCTCGACGAACCGCTTTATGATGGCATCGCCGAATTGCTCGTCAATCTGCGCGATGCGGGCTGGAGCCTTGCAGTCGCCACCGGCAAGTCCGACCGCGGGCTGGCCGCGTGCCTTGCGACCCACGGCATCGCCGACATGTTCATCTCGCTCCAGACCGCCGACCGGCATCCGTCCAAACCGCATCCGGCGATGCTGGAGGCCGCGCTGTTCGAAGCCGGAGCCGCCCCGCGTGAAGCAGTGATGATCGGCGATACCAGCTTCGACATGCTGATGGCCCGCAGCGCCGGAGTGCGGGCGATCGGTGTCGCATGGGGATACCACGCGCCTGCCGAATTGATGGCGAGCGGCGCGCTGAGCGTGGCCGAAACATCCGCTGCGCTGGCGACGGCGCTGGAGGAGGCGCTGGGATGAGCCAATCTGCCCGCGACGCTGCCGAAGCGCAGGCCCGCCGCCGCTATATCATCATGAACATAGCGCGCATCGGCGGGCTCGGCCTGCTGCTGCTGGGCGTGGCGATCACCCGCAATGTGCTGCCGGTGCAATTGCCGTGGGCGCTGGGCGCGGGGCTGGCGGTGCTCGGCCTGCTCGAATTCTTCTTCCTGCCGGCGATCATCGCCAAGCGGTGGAAGGCCGGTGACCGCGCCAAGAGCGATCAGCACCCATGATCCGGCGGTTCTACAAGGAAGTGACGCTTGCCGAGGTGCCGGGCGCCGAAACGCTCCGGTATCAGGTGATGCTCGATGGCCGCGCTGTGAAGACCGTCGGCGGGCGGCCTCAGGTGGTACCCACGCAAGGTCTGGGTGAGGCGCTGGCGGCGGAATGGCGACGGCAGGGCGAAACCATCGACCCCGCCAGCCTGCCGTTTCGCGACATGACCGATTACGCGATCGATGTGGTCGCGTCCGATCCGGCCAGAGTGATCGCCAATCTCGTCACCTATGCCGAAACCGATACGCTGTGTTACCGCGCTGATCCCGACGCGCCCCTCTATGCACGTCAGCAAGAGGTGTGGGAGCCATTGCTGACCCGCTTCGAAAGCGATCACGGCATCGCGCTGGTGCGGGTCAGCGGCATTCTCCACCGTCCGCAACCGGAATCGGCAATGGCGGCGCTGCGCGCGCGGCTGGAACCGCTCGATCCGTTCGCGCTGGCCGGGCTCGAGGCTATGACCACACTCGCTGCGTCGCTGGTGATCGCGCTCGCCGCGTTCGACGCGGCGGGTGAGGACGAGCCGCTGGCGCTGTGGCAGGCGGTGTGTCTCGAGGAAGAATGGCAGGCCGATCTGTGGGGCCGCGACTGGGAAGCCGAGGAACGCCGTGCCAAACGCGAGGCCGATTTCCTGCGCGCCTGCGGGTTCGCGCGGCTGGCGCGGGGCTGATCTAGCCCCCCGCAACCCACGTGGCGACTTCGCCCGCGACGGTGTTCGCCGCCCGGTTGATCGCTGCGCCGACTGCGGGGCCCTCTGCCGGGACACCGGTTTCGCGCGCTTCGAAGCGGCGGGTGGTGGCGTTGCCGTCGGCTGCGATCCGGACGGCATCGAACCGCACGACGACCGACGAATCCGCCGCAACATAGCCCATGTCGATCAGGTTGCCGCGCAAGGTCACTGTCGCCAGCGCCACGGTTTCATCGCTGTCCATCACTAGCGCATCGCCGCGCGCGCGGATCGCTTCGCCGAGCAGGCCGCGGAACAGGCGGGCCGGTTTTTCGACCCAGAATGCCTCTTGCAGATAGGCCAGTTCGGTGTCCGACACCGCCACCGGCACGCGCAGCACGTCGAGCTTGGCCGCGGCTTCGATCGGCATCACTGCGACTACCGGACGGTTCGGCCCGGCGGCGGCACCCGCACCCACCGGCGCACGTGTTTCGGGGCTCAATGTCAGCAGGCTTTCGGGCGGTTCGCCGCCCAGACTGATGCAACCGGGCAGCGCCAGTGCCAGTGGCAGAGCGATCAGGGCGGGCCATTTGCGGAAGGTCATGCGATCGATTGTCCTCATGGCTTGTAGTCCGGCAGCGACTTGCCCCCGACCAGCGCGCCCGCGCCTTCGCTTTCCAGCTTTTCGGTGACCGCGCGCAAGGCGCGGCTGGTGGCGCGCAGATCCTGCAGGGTCGCTTCGGCATTCGGCAAGGTGCTGGTGCGAAGCTGGCGGGCCGCCGGGCGGGTGTCCTCCAGCGTGGCGGCCAGCGCGGCAAGCGCATCATTGGCCGATGACAACGTCCCGCGCAGCTCCTCGGCCAGCGGCGATCCTTCGGTCCTGACCAGTTCGTCGGTGGTGAGCGTCAACTTTTCGACGGCGTCGAGCGTCTCGTTGAATTCGGTCAGCGTGGTTTCGAACTGTTCCATATTGGCGACCAGCGCCGGCGTGGCATCGGCCAGCCCGCCGGTCAGACGGTTGGTGTTGCGGATGATGCCCGAAATCTCCTGCTGGTTTTCCGGCCCCAGCAGCGTGTTCAACTGTTCGGTCAGCGTCGCCAGCCGTTCCAGCAGCAGCGGCGCGCTGGCAACGATCGCCCCGAACCCGCCGCTGCCCGGCGGAATCACCGGCGCGCCTTCGGGACATGCGGTGGTCTCGCAGGTGATCGGCGGCGCATCCTTGCGCGCGCCGTCCAGCAGGATGGTGGAAACTCCGGTAAAGCTTGCCTCGATCGTGGCCTGCGTACCGACCAGCATCGGCACGTCGTCCCTGACCTTGATCCGCACGCGCACAAAGGCCGGATCATCCTTGGCCAGTGCGATTTCGGTCACCTGACCGACCGGCACGCCGGCAAAACTCACCTGGCTGCCGGTGGCAAGGCCGGATACCGACTGGCCGTAGAAGATGTCGAATTCGTCCTGCTTGCCTTCGCCCAGACGCGCGATCCAGACGATGAATGCGGCCAGCCCCGCCAGCAGCACCAGCGTGACCGCACCGACCCAGAGATGATTGGCTCTCGTTTCCATGCCGCTTCCTATGAACGCCGCAAGGCCGGTGTGTCCAACATTCTATCCACCTTTCCCTGCGCTTGCCCCGGTCGTTTGTGCCGTGCCCGACTGCGCCTGATTGCGGTCGTGCGAGGCCTGCGCAGCGCGTCCGCGCGGGCCGTTGAAATATTCCTCGATCCACGGATGGCCGGTGGCGATCAGTTCGGGAATGGTGCCGACAGCGATGATCTTCTTGTCGGCAATCACCGCCACCCGGTCGCAGATTTCGTACAGCGTATCAAGATCATGGGTTATCAGAAACACCGTCAGACCCAGTGTTTCCTTCAGTTCGCGTGTCAGCCGGTCGAACTTGGCCGCGCCGATCGGATCGAGCCCGGCGGTGGGCTCATCGAGGAACAGCAGTTCGGGATCGAGCGACAGGGCGCGGGCAAGCCCGGCGCGCTTCTTCATCCCGCCCGAAAGTTCGGACGGGAATTTCGCCACCGCGCTCTCCGGCAGGCCGGACAGGATCACCTTGTAGCGCGCGATCTCGGCCCGCAGCCTTGCATCGAGGTCGGGATAGAACTTCTTGAGCGGCACCTCGACATTCTCGCCCACTGTCAGGGTGGAAAACAGCGCCCCGCCCTGGAACAGCACGCCCCAGCGGCTGCGCACGCCGTATATGTTGTCGGGATCGCTGTCCCTGATGGTCTCGCCCAGCACTTCGATGCGGCCCTCGCTCGGCCGCTGAAGCCCGATGATGGAGCGCATCAGCACCGATTTGCCGCTGCCCGAACCGCCGACCACGCCGAGGATTTCGCCGCGCCTGACCGTGAGGTCGAGCCCTTCGTGAACGCTGAAATCGCCGAACCGGTTGGCCAGCCCCTCGACCACGATTGCAGGCTCAGGGGCGTCGTGATCATCCGCCATCGCTTACCCCCACCCGATTTCGGTGAAGAACACCGCGAAAAACGCATCAATCACGATGACCGCGAAAATCGCCGAGACCACCGCCATGGTGGTGCGCCGCCCCACCTCTTCCGAATTGCCGCGCACCTGCAGCCCGTTATAGCATCCGGCCAGCGCGACGATCAGGCCGAATACCGGCGCCTTGATCAGGCCGACCCACAGATCATATTCGGGCACCACATCGTGAATGCGCTCCAGAAACGTCCAGAACGGGATGCCGAGCGTGAGGTCGCCCACCACCGCCCCGCCGACAATCGCCATGACCGAGGCGTAGAAGCCCAGCAGCACCATCATGAAGGTCGCCGCGAGGATGCGCGGGATCACCAGCACTTCGATCGGCGAAATGCCGATGGTGCGCATCGCGTCGATCTCCTCGGTCAGCTTCATCGTGCCGAGCTGCGCGGCAAACGCACTGCCGGAACGGCCCGCCACCATAATCGCGGTCATCAGCACGCCCAGTTCGCGCAAAGTGATGCGCCCGACAAGGTTCACGGTCAGCGATTCCGCACCGAACTGCTGCAGCTGGACCGAGCCTTGCTGCGCGATGACGATACCGATCAGAAAGCTCATCAGCCCGATGATCGGTAGCGCGGTGACGCCGACCAGCTCCATCTGGTGCACCAGCGCGCGCCCGGGAAAACGCGAAGGATGGCGGATAAGGCTCGCCCCGCCGATCAGGATCTGCCCGAAGAAGCCGACCACGCCGTAAAGGCCCGAGCGTGCGGCAAAGACCTTCTCGCCCAACTCCACCGGGACGCGCTTGAACACCGGCAGGCGCGGCGCGCGAATACCGCTGCCGGCGTCGATCCCGCGCACTGCGCCAAGCAGGCGTTCGGCGGCTTCGCTAGCGCCGGTGATCTCGGCGTCATGTTCGCGCGCCAACCGACACACCACCCACGCGCCGACCGTGTCCATCTCGTCCACCTGCGCGAGATCGATGACGGCAATCGGGCCGGTGACGCCGCGCAGCGCGCGTTCGAACGGCGCGATGGCGGCTAGCGTCAGCGTGCCGGAAAGCACCAGCCGAGGGCCTTGCGCCTCGCCGTGCTGGCTGCCGTCTTCCAGCGAGTATTGCGCCGCATTCTCCATCGGAATCAGGCTATGGGGAGATTTTCCGCCCCCTGCAAGGCTCTCGCGTCGAGCCGCCGCTACCTCCATCATTGCATCGCAACATAGGTGCTGGCATGGCGCGAGACATTATGACCGACACGACGAACCAGCCTCTGGCTACCACCTTCGACCCCGCCGAAATCGAAGCGCGCTGGTATGCGCATTGGGAGGCCAATGGCTGCTTCCGGCCCGAGCGTCCGGATGCCAAGGCCTTCACCATCGTGAACCCGCCGCCGAACGTGACCGGCAGCCTGCATATCGGCCATGCGCTCGACAACACCTTGCAGGATGTGGTGGTGCGCTACGAACGCCTGCGCGGCAAGGACGCGCTGTGGGTGGTCGGCACCGATCACGCGGGCATCGCGACGCAGATGGTGGTCGAACGCCAGCTTGAGGCGCAGCAGGACAAGCGCACCAACTATTCCCGCGACGATTTCGTCGCCAAGGTCTGGGAATGGAAGGCCGAATCCGGCGGCACCATCACCCACCAGCTGCGCCGTCTGGGCTGTTCGATGGACTGGAGCCGCGAACAGTTCACGATGGACCCGCACTTCACCAAGGCGGTGATCAAGACCTTCGTTGATCTCTACAACGACGGCCTCATCTACCGCGACAAGCGGCTGGTGAACTGGGACCCGAAGCTCAAGACCGCGATTTCCGATTTGGAGGTCGAGACGCAGACGATTGCGGGCAGTTTCTGGCACCTGCGCTATCCGCTGGCCGACGGCGCGACGCTGCCCGATGGCCGCGACTATCTCGAAGTCGCCACCACTCGCCCCGAAACGATGCTGGCAGATATGGCCGTGGCGGTGAACCCGGCGGACGAACGCTATGCCAGCATCGTCGGCAAGCACGTGATCCTGCCACTGACGGGCCGCCGCATTCCGGTAATTGCTGACGAGCACGCCGATCCCGAGCTTGGCTCCGGCTGCGTCAAGATCACGCCGGGGCACGATTTCAACGATTTCGAAGTGGGCAAGCGCGCCGGATTTGCGGCGGGCGAAATGCTCAACATGCTCGATGCCGAGGCCAACGTCTGCCAGACGGCGGACGGGCTGGTGCCGGAGGAATTCCTCGGCCTGCACCGCTTCAAGCGTGATGGCGTCGACGGCGCGCGCGAGTTGGTCGTCAAGCGGATGAAGGAACAGGGCTTCCTGATTCCACACATCACGAAGAACAAAGAGGGTGAGGCTGTCGAACACGACGCCGAACCCCGCCAGATCGCCACCCCCTTCGGCGACCGCGGCGGCGTGGTGATCGAGCCGTGGCTGACCGACCAGTGGTATGTGAACGCTGCGGAACTGGCGAAGAAGCCGATCGAAGCGGTGAAGTCCGGTGAAATCGGGATCGTGCCCAAGACGTGGGAGAAGACCTTCTTCAACTGGATGGAGAACATCCAGCCTTGGTGCGTGTCGCGCCAGCTTTGGTGGGGGCACCGGATTCCGGCTTGGTTTGGCGATGACGGGTGCGTGTTCGTGGCCGAAACTGCCGAAGCGGCGCAGGCGCTCGCTGGCGAGGGCGTTGCCCTGACGCAGGACGAGGACGTCCTCGACACGTGGTTCTCATCCGCGCTGTGGCCCTTTGCCACGCTCGGCTGGCCGGAGAGCGATAACCCGCTGGTCCAGAAACACTTCCCCAACAGCCTGCTCATTTCCGGCTTCGACATCCTGTTCTTCTGGGATGCCCGCATGATGATGATGGGCTATTACAACATGGGGCAAAAGCCGTGGGATACGCTCTATCTCCACGGCCTCGTCCGCGCGGCCGACGGCGCGAAGATGTCGAAGTCCAAAGGCAATGTGGTCGATCCGCTCGGCCTGATCGACCAGTACGGCGCGGACGCGCTGCGGTTCTTCATGGCGGCGATGGAAAGCCAGGGCCGCGACATCAAGATGGATGAAAAGCGGGTCGAGGGGTATCGCAACTTCGCCACCAAGCTATGGAACGCGGCGCGGTTCTGCCAGTCGAACGGCATCGGTGCCTCGGCCAGTGTGAAAGCGCCGACTGCGCGGCTTGCGGCCAACCAGTGGATCATCGGCGAGGTTGCGGCCTGCGTGACCGAGATCGAGCGCGCGATGGCCGACCTGCGCTTCGATGCGGCGGCGAACGCGATCTACCAGTTCACGTGGAGCAAGTTCTGCGACTGGTATCTGGAACTGATCAAGCCGGTGTTTGCAGGGGACGCCAACAGCCCGCCCGCCGTGGAAACCCGTGCGGTCGCCGGTTGGGCGCTCGACCAGATCCTCGTGATGCTGCACCCCTTCATGCCCTTCATCACCGAAGAACTGTGGCACAAGCTGGGGACACGGCCTTACGAGCTGATCCTCGCCCAATGGCCCGCGCCGGAAGCGGAGGTTTCCAAGGAAGCGACCGACGCGATCGACTGGGTGATCGAACTGACCACCAACACCCGCAGCGCCAAGAACGAACTCGGCATTCCGCCCGGCGCCAAGCTTGCGGCGTACCTTGCTGCGCCCTCGGACGTGGCGACCCGCACCATCGAACGCAGCAGCGCCGCAATCGAACGCCTCGCCCGCCTGACCCCCGTCACCATCGGCGACGCGCCCGCAGGCCCGGCGATGCAGGTGATCGCAGGGAGCGACGTGTTCGTGATCCCGCTTGAAGGGATCATCGACATTGCCGCCGAAAAGGCGCGGCTGGAAAAGGCGCTGGCGGCTTCGGAAAAGGAAGCCAAATCGCTGGGCGGACGCCTGTCGAACCCCGCCTTCGCCGAAAAGGCCAAGCCCGAAGCGGTCGAGAAAGCCCGCGCCGATCTCGCCCATCATCAGGGCGAGGTCGAGCGGCTTACGGCGGCGCTGGCGCGGCTGGGATAGGCGAAGCGCTCAGCTGCGGGGCGGATCGATCGGGACGAGCGCCTCGTCGCCCTCGATATCATCGACCACCTCGACGATACCCTGCCCCAGATGGCTGCGGCGACGGCCGTAAGCGAAGTAGATCAGGATGCCGGCGGCCGTCCACGCCGGCAGCACGATCATCGCATCGCTCGGCAGGTTGAGGAACAGGAAAACGCATCCGGCAACCGTGGCCGGAGCGACGAACCACAGCCCCTGAACCCGGAACGGACGCTTCACGTCAGGCCGCTTCTTGCGAAGGACCATCACAGCGACAGCCACCATGGCGAAGGCATACAGCGTTCCGGCATTGGCGATGTCCGCCAGCTTGCCGACCGGCAGAAACGCCGCGGCGAAGGCCACCACGCTGCCGGTGATGATCGTCACGACGTGCGGCGTGTGCCACTTCGGGTGCACCCGGCTAAGGACTTCGGGGAGCAGCCCGTCGCGGCTCATAACGAAGAAGATGCGGGTCTGCGCGAACAGCAGCACCAGAATGACCGAAGGCAGGGCGATGAAGGCCGCATACCCCAGCGCGTTGCCCACGCCGGACCAGCCGATCTGGCGCAGCACATGGGCGAGCGCTTCGTCCGAACACACCAGCGCGGCGGCATGTTGCGGCAGCAAGCACTGACGGGCGAGTTCCTCGGAACCTGCGGGGAAGGGAATTTCCCCCGGCCCCATGATCGGTTGCCCGCCAATCGTCCCGATCGCACCTGCGGCGACCGCGATGTAGAACAAGGTGCAGAACAAGAGCGAGCCGACCAGCCCGATCGGCACGTTGCGTTGCGGGTCCTTGGTCTCCTCCGCCGCGGTCGAAACGGCGTCGAAACCGACATAGGCGAAGAAGATCGTCGCCGCCGCCCCGATCGCGCCGACCCCGCTTCCCCAGCCGCCGAACACGCCTGCGGGAAGGAAGGGATTGAACCGCTCGACCTCGACCTCAGGCAGCGTCAGCGCGATGAAGACCGTAAGCGCCGTGACCTTGATCGCCACCAGCACTGCGTTGACCTTCGCGCTCTCGCTCGTCCCGATCACCAGCAGCAAGGTGACAAGCAGGGCGATGGCGAGCGCGGGCAGGTTGATGACCCCGCCCTCCACGCCGCCGAGCACAAGCGGCCCTCCGGATAGCCATGCCGGCAGTTGAACACCGAAAGTCTCGTTCAGGATCGTGCCGGTAAAATACCCCGACCAGCCGACCGAAACCGCACTGGCCGCGATAGCGTATTCGAGCACCAGCGCCCAGCCGACCGTCCACGCCAGAAACTCGCCCATGGTCGCGTAGGTGTAGGTATAAGCCGATCCCGAGACCGGAATGGTCGAGGCGATCTCTGCATAACACAGTGCTGCGACGATGCAGATCAACCCGGCGACGCCGAACGCCAGCATCAGGCCCGGCCCCGCCTTCTGAGCGCCGGCAGAGGTAAGCACGAAGATGCCTGTGCCGATGATGCAGCCGATCCCGAACAGCATCAATTGCAGCCCACTCATGGTGCGCTTCAGGGACTTGTTGCGAGCCGCGGCCAAGATGGCATCCAGCGGCTTCACCCGGTCAAAAATCATGTTGGGATATATTCCGTGACCCGAAACGGCCGATCCCCGTCCTGCCGGTCGATGCACGCAATATCCCGCGCATGACATTTCGGAAACAGGAAAATGACACCGCTCTGCTTTATCGCGTCCAGACCGCCTGCCGCTGTCCATGAAGCCGTGTTTTTGCGCGCTCATCGCGTGTTCATTTGTCGCTGCGAAGAATGGCGGTTCTCATGCAACCGGCTCCCGAATTGAACAGAGATCGCGTGTGCTGCGCGCAGCATTGACCTTGCTTGCGGTGTCGTGGGCGTCCGGACTTGCGGCGCAGGCGGCAGAGGCTGGCGGCGACGCGGACCGCGCACATCGCCTCGCCAGCGTTGGAGAGGCGGACGCGGCACTGAAAGCGGTGCGCGCATCGCTGCCGGAGTGCGAGACCGGGTGTATCACGCCGGGCGAGGCGACGGTGATGGCACTGGCCGCTGGCGAAGGCGGGACACAGCCGGGCCGGTTCCTGCTCGATATACGCGGCGGCGGCCAAAGCATCCATGGCGAGTTGGAAGAACTGTTCTTCGTCAATTCCCGGCAGGATTACGCCACGCCCGGCACGCTCACCATCGCCTTCGAACCCGATGCGCTGCGTGCGCTTTTGCAACGGGCGCGGGTTTGCGGGGCTGCCGAGGTGGTTGACGGGCGGATCGACGTGAAGGGCTGCCGTTCCGGCGGGGTGTCCGATCTCAACATGTTCACGATGATGCAGCGGCTCGGCGGTCGGCGGATCGTTGTGGATGGCGACGTGCGCCTGCAATGGATCGATTCCCACATCGGATCGCCCCGCCCCGTCGCCAACAAGCGCGGCGAATATGAAATCGGATATTATCAGGTCTGGGTCCGCGTGGCCGAGGCTGACCAGGTGATCTTCATCTACGAAGATTGATACGCGGCGGGCGGCGCGGAAATTTCCCACCGGCAGAATTCGTGGCATAGGCAGAGACATGATCGCTGCGCCCGACAATGTTTTTGCACCCAAGCCCCGTGTGCGTCCATCTGCGCGGATTGCATGGGTGGGTCTGCTTGCACGTCATTCCATCGCGCAAACCAGAGCCGATCTGATGTCTGCCCTGGAGGCTCGTGCGGCATGAACCTCACCCTCGCCACCGACGATACCGGCGGACCGGAGATCTTCGCCAGCCTGCAAGGCGAAGGACCGAGCATGGGCATGCCGGTCGCGTTCGTGCGGCTGTCACGCTGCAACCTTGCCTGCGTGTGGTGCGACACGGCCTATACGTGGCATTTCGAGGGCGACAACCGGCCCCACCGGGACGGCACCACTTTCGAGCGCAAGGCCAATCAGGTCACGCTCTCGCCCGCTGAAACCGCGACACGGATTGCCACGCTGGGCCAGAACCGCCTCGTCATCACCGGGGGCGAGCCATTGTTGCAGGCGGGCGGGCTGGCGGAAATGCTCGAACACCTGCCGGATATCAGCGTGGAGATCGAAACCAATGGCACCGTCGCCCCTCCGCCGAGGCTCGATATCCGCGTCGATCAGTACAATGTCAGCCCCAAGCTGGCGCATAGCGGCAACCCGGCGGAACTGGCGCTGATCCCTGAACGCCTGGACGCATGGGCTGCCGACCCGCGCGCCTATCTCAAATTCGTGATCGCCGCGCCGGAGGACGTGGCCGAAGTGCTGGAACTGCAACGCCGCTACCGGTTCCGGCCCGGTCAGGTGTTCCTGATGGCCGAAGGCACCGACAGCACGATCCAGCGCGCACGGCAGGAATGGCTGAGCGGCCTTTGCCTGGAACACGGTTTCCGCATGAGCGACCGGCTGCATATCCACTTATACGGAGATACCAGAGGCACGTGAAAGGCCCACCCCTAACCCCTCCCGCAAGCGGGAGGGGATTTGAAGCGCTGATACTCCCCTCCCGCTTGCGGGAGGGGCTGGGGGTGAGACTGCTTCTTTACCCCTGCGACCGCCAGCGCATCACCACGCGCTGCACCAGTTCTTCCTCGCCGCCGTCCTTGCTCCACAGCTCGGCGAAGCTGGGATCTTCCGAGGCCGGGCGCTTGTGTTCCTCGAGGTTGTCGAACGTCACGCGGATCGGAATCGCCACGCCTTCGCCGCAGATGATGCATTCGCGGTTGCGCAGCGCCGGAATCGAATCGAGGAAACCGCGCGCGCCTTCGGGCATGGCGGCTTTCACGAACGCCTGATCGCGATCATTGTTGAGGCGCATCGAGATGATCGTGCCGCACTGCGACAGCACGCCTTCGGCCAGATCGGATGGGCGCTGGGTAATCAGGCCAAGGCTGATGCCGTATTTACGCCCTTCCTTGGCGATCCGGCTGAGGATCTTGCCGACCGATGATCCATCGGCGTTCTTTTCGTTGGGTACGTAACGGTGGGCTTCTTCGCATACCAGCAACACCGGACGGGTCTTCTCGTCGCGGCCCCAGATGGCAAAGTCGAACACCAGCCGGGCAAGCACCGCCACCACCGTCGAGGTGATGTCGGAAGGCACGCCTGAAACGTCGATGATCGAAATCGGTTTGCCGTTACCGGGCATCCGGAACACCTTGCCGATGAAGTCGGCCATGGTGTCGCCCACCAGCATGCCCGAGAACATGAACTGGTAACGCGGATCGGCCTTGATCTCGTCAAGCTTGCCCTTGATCCGCATGAACGGCGCGGACGAGGTCGCCTTGTCGAGCTTGCCCATTTCGTCCTGAATGATGTTGCCGAGGTCGGACAACAGATAGGGGATCGGCGAATCCACGGTGATCTTGCCCATCGTCTGCGCCAGCCGGCTTTTGGAGCGCGCGGCGAGCAGGCACTTGGCCAGAATATCGGCATCGACCTGACGTTCATTGCCGCTGGACGACAGCAGGACTTCGCAATGCTCCTCGAAGTTCATCAGCCAGTAGGGCATCTGCAGGTTGGAAACGTCGAGGATCTGCCCGGTCTGCCGGAACGCGGCGGAATATTCGCCGTGCGGGTCGATCATCACGATGTGGCCCTTGGGCGCAGCCTCGCAGATGCGGTGCAGGATCAGGGCGGCACTGGTCGATTTGCCGGTGCCGGTCGAACCGAGCAGGGCGAAATGCTTGCCCAGCATCGCGTCGATATAGAGCCCGGCGCGGATGTCGCGGGTGGGGAACACCTTGCCGACGGTGATGCTGGCGCGCCCGTCACTGGCGTAGATCTGTTCGAGATCGCGGGTGGTGGCCGGATAGCACATCTCGCCCGGCACGGGATAGCGCGTGACCCCGCGCTTGAACCCGTTGATGCGCCCGGTCAGCTTCTCCTCGCCGCCTTCGCCCAGAAAGTCGATATGAGCGATGATCCCGCCATCGGAGCGGCGGTCCTTGCGCTGGTCGCGGACGTTGGCGAGCAGCCATGCGTCGCCGACGCGGATCTTGATCTGGCTGCCAACCTGTCCGGCCAGTGCCACAGAAGGATCGGAATCCTTCATGCATTCGTTGATGCGCTGCAAGTCGAAGGCGATCTGCGAACCGGAGCCGGAAATTTCCAGCACCACGCCGATCGGAAGGCGCGAATTATCGACCGGCGCGCCGCTCGATACCGGGCCGTCATCCTCCGCCACTGGCGCAGGGCCGGTTACGCCTTCGAAATCATGCCTGCCGTGATCGGCCATGCCTGCCCTTTCCTGCACCAACTGCAACAACTGGCGGCACAGATACGGGCACTGCAGTTAATATCGGGTCAACATTGGCGCCGCTCAGCCGCGCGCGAACAGCCTTCCGGCAAGCCATCCCATGACCAGCGACAGGGCGATCGCGCCCAGCCCGTACAGGAACGACCAGCGCTGCGCGGAAGCGACCACCTGACCTTCCAGCCCGACCTTTTCGACTTCGATCCGCGCGGTCGCACTCGCCAGCACTCGCCCGCGCGCAATGGCGAAGGTTTCGGCGGTGTAGCGCCCGGTGACGACATTCGACGGCAGCTCGATCCGCGCCTGATACAGCACCCCTTCGCTGATCCGCACGCCTTGCGGGTCTTCCTGATACAGCCCCTGCTTTTCGCGCAATGCGACCAGCCCGCTGGCGAACCGCTGCTGTTCTTCCGGGTCGATCTGACCGGAGGGCGATAGCTGGATGAAATCCGTCCCCAGTTCGTAAATCGCCGCGGTACGCTCATCCACGATCTCGCCGATGGGGCGTGAGGAGGCTACGGCGAAGAACGAAGGGACGGATCGGAAATCGCTCTCGCCGGCGTTCATCCAGATGCCTGCAAGCCGTTCCTTCTCGCGGATGCGCACCGGCGCGGCCGGCCCTTTGAGCACCACCACGATGTCGTATTCCTCGGCAGTGCCCGGCGGAGCGATGACCGCGCCGTAAAGCAGCAGGTTGGCGCCGGTGAAGCCCTGACGCACCTCGATCCGCGACTGGCTGACCTCTGGCACCAGAATCGGCTCGGCCTGCGCGGTGAGCAACGGTGCGGCCAGCAGCAGCAAAAGCGCGGCGCGTGCGCGCCTCACAACGGTGCCACCGTGTAGATCTCGTCGGGCTGCACCCCCAGCCCGTAGAGCATCCTCAGCGCGATCACCAGAACCAGCGCGGCAAGCGCGAGGCGCAGGTATTCGGGCCGGGCCTTCAACGCGATCTGCGTGCCGAACTGCGCGCCCAGGACCGATCCCAGCAGCAGCAACGCGGCCAGCACGATATCGACCGCCTTGGTGGTCAGCGCATGGGTCATGGTGGTGACCATCGTCACGAACAGGATCTGGTAAAGCGAGGTGCCGACCACGACATTGCCGCTCATCCCGAGGATATACAGCATCGCCGGGACCAGCAGGAACCCGCCGCCCACCCCCATCAACATGGTCAGAATGCCAACCAGCATCCCGAGGATCAGCGGCGCCAGCGGCGAGATATACAGGCCCGAGGCATAGAACCGCCAGCGATAGGGCAGGCTCGCCACCAGCGGATGGTGGCGCCGCTTGCGCGCTGGCGCACTGCCTTTGCCCGGGCTCGACGGGCGCAGCGTGGTAATCGCCTCGCGCAGCATCAGCGACCCGATCGAACCGAGCATCAGCACGTAGAGGATGTTGATCACCACATCGATCTGGCCGAGCGACTGCAGCACACGGAACAGCACCGCGCCGATCAGCGCGCCGACCACGCCGCCGCCGACCATCACCGTGCCCATCCGGTAATCGACGCCTTTGCGCCGCGAATGGGCGAGCACGCCCGAAACGCTGGCACCTGTCACCTGTGTCGCGGCCGAAGCTGCGGCGACCGTGGGGGGAATGCCGTAGAAAATCAGCAGCGGCGTGGTCAGAAACCCGCCGCCGACGCCGAACAGCCCGGACAGAATGCCCGTCAGCCCGCCCAGCAGCACGATGAAGAGGCCGTTGACCGAGAGATTCGCAATGGGCAGGTAAACGTCCATGCCCGTGCGATTAGCCGAGGCTGGCCGTGGATAAAAGCCGCGCTGACAGGGCATCCCCGTCGATTGTCGGCACTGCGTTGCCGATTAGTCGCCGATCAGAACCGGGTCGACAGGGTGACGGCCACGCCGGAGCCCGGTCCGGCATCGCCCTCCACCCGCTCACGCCAATCGAGCGAGAGGCGCGCCGGCACCTCGCCCATGGTCATGTCGAGCCGCATCGTCGGGCCGAGATCGACCCGGTGGGCACCTTGCTGCGCCCCGCCCCACGCCCCAGCTCCCACGCTGAGCCGCACCGCGTTATCGGAGGCGCTTGCCATGGCTTCGATCTCGCGCGTCACGCTCGCCTGACCGTCGGCAAAGAAGGTGTCTTCCACCCCGCCGACCCAGCCGGCCTGCGCATAGGCCTCCAGCCGGGTGCCGAGCGGTAGCGCGACCGGCGCGAACTCGGTGACGGCGAAGGCGGAAGGGCGCAGTTCGTTGCGGAACGCGCCATCAGTCACCCGCACCTCGCCGAATGCCCGCACCGGCACGCGCGGCAGCGGGCGGGCCGAAGCGCCCAGCGCCAGCTCGCTCTCCCCGCGCCGCACCAAAGCGCGATAGGCGCGCGCATGGAGCCGCGGATCACGGGCGTTTGCCGGGGCCAGCCGGTATTGCAGCACTGCCCCAACCTGGCTCGCGCCATAGATCGGCACCCGCCCCTGCGAAATCGGCGCGGCATTCGAACCCTGCCGCCAAAATCCCCACGCATCGATCGACCAGCGCCCTGCGCGCATTGCGCCGGTTGGCGGCGCAGCAGGCGGAAGAAATGGCGGATTATCGCTGCCCGTCACACTCGCAAAGGCCCGCAGCCGCGGTGCCGGTGCCAGGGCCGGTGACAGTGGGTTTCGCAACCCGGCTTGCCGCAGCAATTGGTGGCCAGCGGCAAGGCGCGGATCCATGCCCACCGACAACCCGCTGCCGAGCAACATGAAAGCGCCGCCCGAACGTTCGCGGCGAAGGCGAGCAGCCGAGGCTGGAATGGTTGCCGCAATGTCGGTCTGTCCGGCGGGCAGGGACGCCTGACGCGCGGCGGACGGCGCGGCTTCGGCAAATGGCAATCCGGGCAGCAATGCCGCACTGGCCGGAAACGGGCTTTCCCATAGCGCGGCGCGGCCACCGATCCATGCGGCCAGCAGCAGCCCCATCATCACCAGTGGCGCGCCCCGCGCCGGAACCGCTCGCCGTGCAGGCTTCACTGCGCGCGCGCGCCGCTCGTCAGGCTCAAGCGCAGCGGATGGACGTGGTGCTCGGTCTTGTCCCACGCCGCCGCGCGCCCGCCCAGTGTGCGGGCGTAGGCGAACACGGCCCGCCGCCCGGCGATGATTGCCACGACATTGGCCAGCGGTAGGCGCAGCACCGCGCGAACGGCTTCGCCCGGCCCGTATTCGCGCGCGGCAAAGGCAAACCGCATCGCCGCGCGCCAGCCGAAGGCGGCGAGGTTGGCGACCAGCAAAAATGTCAGCAAGGGGCTGATCGGCACCGGCTCGCCCACACCGGCCAAAATGGCGAGCCCGCCGAGCATCGTCAGCACCACCAGCACATAGCCGGTCAGCAGAACCAGCGCCGCCAGTGGACCGCGCCGGTCACGCGCGCGCATCCAGCCTTCGAGCACGCCGCCGCTCCAGCCGATGCGGTCCCAGCCCTGCAAGGCGATCCCCAATACCCAGCGGCTTTTCTGGCGCACGACATGATCGATCCGATTGGGGAACAGCGCCCGCGTCGCCACCAGCCGCCCGTCATCCCCGCGCACCCGCACAAACCGGCAAACACCGCCCTGCGCGGCGATGCCGAGCCCGAGTTCGTAATCCTCTGTCAGCGATTCGCTGGCGAAGGGCTGCATGTCGGCCCGTCCCCGTGCGAGGCGATCGAGCGCGCCGCGCGCCGCCGCGCAGCCCACGCCCGCCCCCGGCAATCCTGCGCCCAGCCAGTCGCGCACCACCATCGCCTTGCCATGAGCCTCGGCGTGCTGTTCATTATCGCAGCTGCTGATGTCGGCTTTCAGGAAACCGATAAGCTGCGTTCAGTAGGTGAAGATGGGTGGAAACCAGACGCACCCTCAGGCAGCAGATCAGGCAGCAAGGCGCCGCCAATCTTTCGACCGGCGGCGCTCTCAGTACGTTTCTAGTACTACTAGGCGTAGGAGACGGTAAGCTTCTGCTTGCGTTTGACGGAGCGCATCGCGCCGCCGACGAATCCAAATCCAAGGAGCATCATCGCCCATGTGGTAGGTTCTGGAACCGAAGCCTGAAATTGCGAAACACTGGCCGATGCAGCGCTCCACCGCATTCGCGTCTGATCGTAAGTCTTCGACAAATCACCGGTGGCCCAGCTGTTAACCGTTCCGATGTATTGGATCCCGGCGAATGTGATGCTCGGAGGAAGGGCGCCGAAATCACTGCTCCGCATAAACTGGCCCAAATGTATCGAGCCATTACTATCGGTTTTCGATGCAGAGAAGAGCACCGACCCATCTGCCCCCAGCAGATTCATGGTGCCAGTCATGTTGATGGTGTCGGACTCAGCTGTACGAAACCAAGGAAAGATAGACATCATACCAGTTAATGTGAGCTGCTGATTACCAGCGAAATCTATATTCCAATTAACCGTGTCACCCGATTGTACAGTAAACGCATCGAAGCTGCTCCATCCCGACGTATCGTCGTTCCGGTTCGGACCGACAGGGACGGCCTCTAGATTATAGCTCTGAGCAATATCTATCGTGGTTGCAGCCACCGCAGGCCCCGCACCTACAAACATTAGGGAGAGCAGGCACGTTTGACTGATTTTTTTAAGTAGCTTCATTGATCCACCCCACCCATGCGCTCGCTAGTGATCCCGACCTTACACGCCACCTGAGACATGACGCTCTTGGTAAGTCCCCTGGGGAGTTAGTTGACCATTAGTCAATGCTAAAAGCAGTGATGTCTCAAAATGAGGCATTTTTTTAAAAGTCGAGAGCTAGATATCCGACTAGTTCCGCTACATATCACGCAGTTCACAGCGCATTCCAGCGAAAATTTTGAAAAGAGGCTGTCAGCCGAACGGCAGGTTTTGGTGCCAGATCGTCGAAAGCGGACCCGCCCGCTGCGAGCAATTTGATCGGCTCGGATGCAGATCGCTGCGCGTCGGCGAATTCCTCGCAGTAATGGCTGCCCAGATGGTTCGCCAGCCATGTTCCGTGGCGCTGCACCAGCGGTTCGACCGGAAGCTGCACGAAGTCGGCGCCGCCAGCGATGCCCTCGTCAAGCAGGGCCAGTGCAGCCGGATCGACCATGTCTTCGGCATCGTGGAACACCATCATCGCGAACCGTCGGCCTGATCGCGCCTCGTCCGTTGCAAGGGCGGTGTATAACCGGTTGAGGCAATCGGCCTTTGTGCTCGGCCCGTCGCGGTCGTGGATCACCAGACGCAAACGTCCATCGCCCGCAGCGGCCGCGACCGCTGCGGCAAGCGTCGCGGGATCGTTGCGATAGCAGCCGACATAGACCCGCAGATCGCGCTGCGGCCAGCTGGCCAGCAGGTGCGCGATGGTATCGCCGATCACGGCGGCTTCCTGCCATGCGGGGATCAGCACCGCTGCAGGCGCATGCAAAGGCCGCTGACGGAGCGCGTCGCGCGGCCGCTGCCCGGTCACCGCCTTGCCGCTGAACCTGAGCCACAGCCAAATCCCATCGACCACCAGATCATCGGCGGCACCGATCAGGAAAAAGATCCCGGCGAACAGCAATAACTCGTGCTGCAGCAGCGCAAATAGCTGCCACAACCCAAGGTCTCCGATGGACAAGGCGACCCCCTTTCCCCGCGTAAGTCAACAGACTATCGCGCCGGTGCACAGCTGGCAACCAGTGTGCACTTTCGAAGTGTATTTTGACAGTTAAGGCGCGTTTACTTCGATGGGGGCGTGAGCTTGCGTGCTTACCAGCTGCCGGTGTTCTCCATGCTCGCCCATGGCTCGGCCGGCTCGAGATGGCCTTCCTGCAGCAACTCCACGGAGATCCCGTCGGGCGACTTGACGAAGGCCATGTGCCCGTCGCGCGGGGGGCGGTGGATGGTGTGGCCTGCTTCCTTCAGACGCTGGCAGGTCTCGTAGATGTTATCGACACGGTAGGCGAGGTGCCCGAAATTACGCCCTCCGGCATATTGCTCGCCCGCAGTGCCGTCCTCCGCTGGCCAGTTATAGGTCAGTTCGACTTCGGCCACGCCTTCCTGCCCCGGCGCGGCGAGGAAGATCAGCGTGAACCGCCCTGCTTCGACATCGAAGCGCCGGACCTCTTCCAAACCGATCAGCTTGAAGAATGCGACCGTCGCGTCGGGATCGGTGACGCGGATCATCGAGTGGAGAAATTTTGTCATAAAGCTACTCTCAAATCTGACACAAAGACCGGTCGCGAAGCGACCGCAAGGCCGACCGGCCGCCCGCAGCGATGCGACCTTCGGGTCGCATGAGCGAGGATATCGCACGCCGGAGGGCGGGCGGAAACAAGAACCTCATTCAAAAACGGTTCATCGACGTTAATGCACAGCTCGTCGCATCGACACCAGTAGGGGAAACATGCGATGAGCAGCGATGAAGTGCAACCGGTGAATGGGCCGACCCGTGCCTGGCGCGAGCCTGCCACGCTGCGCTGGTTCGGGACGGCGGCCATTCTTGCCATCGGCCTGACCGCTGGCGGATACCTGCTCGGCAACGGCTTGCTGCGCGCCAAAGATGCCGAACGCGCGGTCACGGTGCGCGGCCTTGCCGAACGCGATGTCACAGCCGATCTTGCCACCTGGACGATTGCCTATTCCGCCAGTTCCAGCAGTCTTGCCGAAGCGCAGGACAAGGTGCGCCGCGACACGCAGGCGATCGAGGGCTTCTTCAAGGATCTGGGCTTCCCCGGCGAAGCGCTTCAGCCGACCGGCGCCAATGTCGCGAGCTATACCAACGAAGGCGTCACCACCTACACCGTGCGCCAGCGGCTTGCGCTGCGCAGCGAGGACATCGCCCGCGCGCAAAAGGCGGTCGCGCGGCAGTTCGATCTGGTCGGGCGCGGCGTGTTTCTGGAGGAAGGCTCGGGGATGAGCTACACCTTTACCGGCCTCAACGACATCAAGCCCGACATGGTAGCCGAGGCGACCAAGGACGCGCGCGCTTCGGCGCAGCAGTTCGCCGAGGATTCAGGATCGGGCGTCGGCAAGATCCGCGATGCGACGCAAGGCTATTTCACTATCGAGGCGCGCGACGGCGAGGCCGGGGGATGGGGAATGGCAGACAGCCCCTACAAGAAGGTGCGGGTGGTCACCACCGTCAGCTTTTCGCTCGATTGAAAGATGCAAGGATGGGGCGCGGCGGTGTGCCAGCCGCGCCCCTCCCGTTGATCAGAACGAAGCAGTGACCGAGAACACGATCGTCGCATCGGCGATCTCACCGCCTGCCAGAGTCGCAAAGTTCGGCAGGAGATAGGCACCGTCACCGGCGGAAATGTCGGTATCGATGTAGGAGGCCGACAAGGTCAGCCCCTCGATCGGCGCGACATCGACGCCCAGCGACCAATCGAAATAGGTGCCGGTGGGCGCGATGCTGGTACCGTTCGGGCCAAGGCCGGAATTGCCGTCCGAATAGCCGAGGTGCGCCTTGAGGCTGACCGGCGAATCGCCGACAGCATAGACCGCGTCACCCGACAGGTAGAGGTTGTCTTCCTTGTCGCCCGGATTGTCGGGCAGTCCGGCGGCTGCGGCCGCGCCGGTCAGGAACACCTTGCCCAGCGCTTCCTGCTTGGGCGCATAGGCGATGCCCGCAGTCAGCGAGAGCGGCCCGACATCGCCCGACAATCGGGCATACAGCTCGGCGAAATCGGTGGTGTCGGCCCCGCTCGGATACATGAACCAAACGACCCCGGTATCCAGCGTGCCGGCTCCCACCGGGAAGGCATAACCCGCGATGAGATCGAGTTCCATGTTGGTGCCGCCGAAGGTACCCCATCCGGCGAGGTTCGAACCCCAGGTGCCGACATAGAACCCGCTTTCGTGGGAAATGGTGATCCCGCCCTGCACGGCCATGCCTTCATCGGTCTGCGAGACGCCGCGGAACCGGTAATCGGAGGTCAGCGTCGCGCTGCCCGAAATGGTGATGGCGGACGCTGCCCCATCGTCTGCGGCGCGACTGGCGGTTGCCGGGACCGGAGCGATTGCCCGCGTGCCGGAGAGCGGCGAGAGAACCGGCGAAGCGGGCGATGCAGAGGGTTCCAGCGCGAACGCATCGTCCGATGCGTCCTCGGCCTGCTCATGCTCCGACGCAGCGACACCCGACTGCTGGGCAAACGCCATGGGCGCGGAACAAAGACAATATGCGAGAGTGGCGGCGGAGAGGCCGCGGAGTGCGATTTTGGACATGACAGCTTCCTGTTGTGTTGTTTTGCTGTCCCGCCTGCGAATCCGATCGTCGTTTCTTTGTTGCGAACGACACCCGTCGGATTGCAATCTTCATACCTATGTAGTTGCATTGGCGCAAGATGGTTCCTTCACCTTGCGCCCGCGCGGCCTTTGGCGCACAATTGTCTCCCTCCGGCGCAATATCCGGTCGGCCGGTTGCGGACCGGCGGTGCCGGAGCTAAACGCCGCCATCTTGCGGCAGGCAGGCTGGCCCGCGCCGGCCACCATCCTGTCGCCTCCACACACAGGGCCACCACCAACCCGATGTTCGACCGGCTGCGCGAAATGTTCCGTCCTCGTCAGGCACCGCGCCTTCCCGCGGTGCCTGCTGGCACGCGCTATTACGTCATCGGCGATATTCACGGGCGAATCGATCTCTACCGCGCGATGATCGATGCAATCGAACAGGACGACAGCAAGGGCGAACCGGCCGACACCCGCGTCGTGCTGCTCGGCGATCTGGTCGACCGTGGGCCCGATAGCGCCGGGGTGATATCGCGCACCCGCGCCTGGCAGCAGAGCCGAAAGGTGCGGGTGCTGGCGGGCAATCATGAGCAAATGTTCCTCGCCGCCTTCGAAAAGCCCGAGGCCTTGCGCCATTTCCTCAAGCATGGCGGGCGCGAGACGGTGCTGAGCTACGGCCTGTCGAAAAAACAATATGCCGCGCTCTCGCTGGAAGAAATCTTCGAACGACTGCCCGCGCTCGTCCCCGAATCCGAACGCGAGTATATTGCAGGCTTCGAGACGATGATCCGCGCGGGCGATTACGTCTTCGTCCATGCCGGGATCGATCCCGACGTCCCGCTAGGCGACCAGAAGCGCAGCGATCTTTTGTGGATCCGGGAGCGTTTTCTCAATCACGAAGGCCCGCTCGAGAAGGTGGTGGTGCATGGCCACACGATCTTCGACCGGGTGATGGATTGCGGTAATCGCATAGGAATTGATACTGGCGCTTTCCGAT
>NZ_JAMWYX010000019.1 GCF_024305245.1 Erythrobacter sp. | reverse complement strand
TGGAAACTCGGCGCTTCACATCACCTGCGCAAGGTGGGGCCGGCACATCGCTTACAGAGCGCCGACGGAAGGGCTCACTAAGCTGTTCTCGCGCAAAGGCCTGAACTAAGCGGATCGAGGCGGAGATCGTGCTGTCCGCCGCTCCCCTTCATCGTCGGAACCGCCTCTCGCGCTTGGTCGTTACAACAAGATTATCGCCGGACACTTCGGCCGTCATTTATAATCTGTCGTATGAGCTCGAAACGGACATGCGATTGCGGATTGCCCACGCCGAAGATTGGGGCGTCACCGCAGACCTCGCGTAATTCAGAGAATCGCGGGTCGTCTTTCCGGTAACGATTGGGGCCAGCCCATGTCATGATTTCGCCCACGCGCGCGACCGTGGCTCCGGTCAGGCGATTCACCATTATCAGATAGCCTTCGCTGTCCCGCCCGAGACCGGTTTCGGCATGGAACCAGGCGAGATGTGGCGGGCCGTCGCGCTGCTCGACATGGAAGCAACCATCCTGAAGGAATATCCGCGCAGTTTGCGCAGCTTGTTGTTGCGCGCCGGTACGCTCCTTGGATGCTGGCCAGGTCCGAATTGCGTCTCTCGCACCGTTGCCGACCCGTGGTATGTCGAGTTCGGCCGTGAAACGGAAGCTGATGTGATCAGGTGCGATCCAGCGGTTCTCGGTGATCCAAGTCTCGAATGCTTGTTCTGAAATGCGCAGACTGAATGCCTCGATCGGCGCATCATGCCCTTCGCCGTTCCGCTCCCAAGCAGTGGCGAAATTCCTAGCGCGGAGGCGGGCGAGCCAGGTCTCTCCGACTTCTTTGGCATCGGCGGGGGGCGGTTCGCTCGCCGTTCTCACGCTTAGCTCAGGCTGAACTGGTTCCGACGCACTCAACATGGCCCCGTAATCCGGCGCAGGCGCGGACAATTGACTTTCGAAAGTCTCGTGTGTGGCTGTTGTATGCGCGCCTGATCCTGCGGGCACTTTTTCGGAAGCGAAATCCGCATCGCCACAGCCTGCCAGTGCAAGGAAACTGAAGCACACGAGTTTACGCATAAACAAAACTCATGCTCAGCGATATTCTCTCAAAAAGAGGCAAGCAAGACCTCATCGAAAAGAAAATCTCCGTCGAGTAAGCTTGACAATCAATCCGACAGGTCCTGCCCTCTCGCTCCTTCCATCAAAGCGACCTTGCACCAGCTTGCCTGTGAATTACGAAAGGCCAACAGCTTTTTCGCCGTGATCGCAGACCACATATATATATATGTTTCGCGGTGCCCGTAATCATCGGTGGCCAGCTCAAACTTCATCCGGTTCTTCGGGGAATCCTGATATTCCACCTTTGTGTCGCTCGCAAGTTGTTGGTTGCCGACGATTAGGGCTTGGCCACGTTCTGAGGCATTCCGCGGGTTCGAAGCGGTACTGACGAATGTCTCCGAAATCGTGCGCCCGGGTTCAGCTTGTTCGCTCCGCAACATCGAACGAGGCGAACCATGAGGTAATTTTGTGCTCGACGCTCCCTCGTTCTTCTGCGCTGCGAGGATCGTCTCCCCTTTTCCCGGATTGAGCGGGTTGCGAGAGCAGGAGACGAGACATACAGAGTTCCGGGGCGGCGGCTTGCGATGCTCCATCGAGGATCGGGCCTGAGGATCGGTGCTCGGATAACGCTCGTGATGCGACTTCCGTTCGACCGCCTGAAGAGCCTTAAAAATCGTTGACGGGTCTCCGCGACGCTATCAATCCTGCGTCACATGAAGGAACGCCTCGTTTTCGATCAGATCGAGCTCGACGCCACTGAACGGCGGGTATCGAAGTGTGGCAAAGCCGTGAAGCTGAGCGATCTGGGCTTTGATCTCCTATGGCATCTGGCTTGTCGCGCACCTGAGCCGGTCGCCAACCAGGAACTCGCCGAGGCCGTGTGGAAACAGTCGACGGTATCTGACGAAACGGTCGCGCAGCGAATCGCAATCATCCGCCGAGCGCTCGACGATGATGCGGATGATCCCAAGTTCGTGCGTACGGTGCGCGGGCGCGGTTATGCTTTTGCCGCCCGACCGGTGCAGGACATCGAGAAAGGCGATCTGCCCGCTGCAAACAGATCCAATCGCAGCGTCGGGAAATGGGTGGCAGCCTTTACCCTCGCGGTGCTCGTGCTCCTCGCCCTCGCTGCAGCACTGGTCTGGAGCAACCGACCTGAAATTCTTGTCGACCCGGAGAACGGAGCCTTGCGATTGGACAATGTCAGTCGCCCGCTTTCCTCACCCGCGACAGCGCTGGTAGATGGGCGCCCCGTTCTCGTTGCAGGGCTTGCCGAGTGGTCTGCGATTCGCAGCAATCCATCGGCGCTTGAAGTGATCTGCAAGCTGCGCCGCGACCGCTCCCAGTTTACGAACGACGTTGATCCAGAGTTACTCAAGTACCTCAACGATCCTGCGAAAGCGGCGGATTGTAACTAGCTCATAGTGCACTGGCACCGCGAGGCGAGTGACAGTGACAGGAGCTGGCGCGGCGATATGGCCGCTACGGGTATCGGCGGAATGCGGCGCTGCCACGCACGCGGGGTGGTCTGTGAAGCGCAAGCGGGTGGAGCGGATCTGGCAACGCGGGTATCACAGCGGCAGCCGACGCGCGCGGTCGGCTCTGGCTGTCGGACGGATCGTACATTCGGCTGAGGCCCGCGTGTCCGGGGCACGTCCGGGCCTGTGACTTAGTAGAACAGCAAACCCGTGATGGTCGCAGGTTTCCGGATCCTGGCGACCATACTCGATGCGAGCCGGGCCGCTCTCGTGAAACTCAGATGCCGGACGGAGGCATCGAGCACGCGCAAGCCCTTCGATGTCAGATACGGTCGCGTCACCCTGTTACCTGAAAAGCTTGTGGCGGGGGCTGCAACAGTTCGGGACCTCCGCCCTTCTTCTGACAATCTTGATCTCCGCCCCGGCCATGGCGAATGATCAGTCACTCTGCCCGGCGCAGAATGCCGCGCTGGCAAGTTCGTAGGTCAACCCTTTCCCCTGCCAAACTTCGCCAAACTCAAGATCGCCATTGTTCGTGAATGCGACGATAGTCCGGCCCAGTGCCGGCGCAATCACGCTGCGGACCTGAATACCGCCGAAGTGGCCGCGGCGCTCCACAAGCGCCACCTGCCCGTTACAGCCCTTAAGATTGGCTCTGAAGCTCCACGCGCCCAGTGCGACATAGCCCAGCTTCGGTTCGCCTTTCCACATTTCGGCAGTGCTCGTCTGACTGACGATCCGGTGTCCCATCAACGCCTGATTGAACCGGACAAGGTCGGACGCGCTGCCGACCAGCGCACCGGCGGCTCCCAAAGCAGCGAAGTTGATCGGCACGGCCGGCTTGCCAGCCTCGTAGCCGATCAGCCCGGTTCCGCCCGCAGGCTGATCTTCTTTGGCGAAACCGAGCGAGCGCAGCCCGAGCGGTCGCGCAACCTCGTTCCGGACAAGGGCCAAAAAGCGAGCGCCGTTCAGCCGCTCGAGAATGGCGCCTGCTACCTGAGTGTCGCAGTTGTTGTAAGAAAAGCCGGTCCCGGGCTCCGCCTTTGGCTGTCCCGAGCAGAAGCCGCGCGCACGCGCCGCATCTGACGTTCCTGCCCCGCGCTCCCTATAGAAACCGGGCACCTCATCAGACGTCAAAGGTGTTTCGATCGGGTTCGGGAGGCCAGAGGTGTGCTGAAGCAGGTGCCGGAGGGTTATACGATCCCCGGTCGGCCCGGTGAACTCAGGGAGAAGGCTTTTCACCGATGCCTCCAGCGACAGGCGGCCACGGTCAACTTCTCTCATAACCAGGGCTGCCGTCACTTGCTTGGTGACGGACGCCCAGGGCCAAACCTGCCCGACGCGGTGCGGTCGAGCAAGCGCACGGTCTGCCAAGCCGAGCGCACGTTGATACGTCACCTCATGCCGATCGCCGGCCGCTATCACGCCAGAGAAGCCCATCGCTTCCGCGGCAGCAACGGCTTTATCAAGCGTCGGGCCAGCCGTCGCAGACGCTGAGGGCAGCCCGAGACCAGCGAGGAGTGCAGCCTGCAAAACCATACGCATGTGTTTTGGTCTCCTCAAACAACTGCTCAGACGCGAAGCCTACCAACCGATTGAATTTTCGCAACGGCAAACCCACGAACGCCTATGGCCCCCTTCGTTCCCGACAACTCGCCCGGTTGGGGGTTCATCGCCGGCACCTTGAGAAAGAGCCGGATGGCGCGGTGCTCAAGGCGTACAAGGCTGCGGGCCTCGCTTGTCGCCCCCGGTAATATTGCAGGGTCCGTCGCCGCCAGTCACTAAACCGGCGGCTGCGCCATGGCCGGTTCGGGGGAACCGCCGGCTCCGCAGGCCAGCAGCGCCAGCGGGGGCCGCGCGCTAGAACGGCGACATCATGAAGTCTGCCAGCCGCTTGTCGCCGTCGAGCAACCCGACCAGTCGGTTCATCACCTCATCGCCGTTCGCACCGTTGGTCAGGATCACCGCGCCGCGCTTGCTGACGGGATCATAGAAGGCGAAAGTCTTTTCCCCGTGGTCGCCGCCGCTGTGTTCTACGATCGCGCGGTCGCCCCAGTCATGGACGAACCAGCCCAAGCCCCATCCCTCGTTAACCGGGCAGAAATCGGCCTTCTGCTCGCCCTGGCAGGCCGGTTTGTAGCTGTGGTAATGGCGAATGCTTCGTTGTTCCGCGCGCAGCGCGGGTGACACGGAATCCCCTTCCCAAACATCGAGCATGAAGCGCGCATACTCGCCCGCTGTGGTGCGCAGATCGTCGCTGGCGACCGGCTTGCGGTGGATGCTGTTATGAACCGCCTCGCCAGCCTTGTACGGGACGGCCAGATGGCCAATCCACTTATTGGCCATCGTATAGCCCGTGAGTTCCATACCGACGGGCTCGAAGACGAGCGCCCGGGCCAGAGCGTTCCAGTCCTCGCCCGCCGCCGCCTGCGCCGAGGCGAGCATCCATTCATAGCCTTCGCCTGAGTATTCAGTCTCGGTGTCCGGATCGCGGCTGAAGCGGAGCACACCTTCGGTCTGGTAACGCCAGTTGGTGAAGCCGGTCCGGTGGCGCATGACCAGCCGCGGCGTAAGGCGGCGCGCGCGGGGATCGTCCGCGACGTCCTCTTCCATGTGGTAATCGGCCAGCGTCATGTCGAGCGAGATGCGGCCCGCTTGCACCAGTCGCATAATCACCTCGGCGGTGATGGGTTTGGTCAGCGAGGCGCCATTGTACAGCGTCTGGTCATTGGCCGGAAAGCCCCAGCTCTGATAGCCGAAATGCCGGACGAACGCGATTTCGCCATTCTCGATATAGGCGATGCCGACACTGGGCACGTCGAACTGCGCCAGCCACAGCGGCGCCTTTTCGCGTACCGCCGCTTCCTTTTCCGCCGCGCTCGGCGGCGCGGGCGCATTGGCCGCCGCATGGGAGGGCTGAACCGCAAGGGCGATCGCCGCCGTCAACATCGCGGCGCGCAGGCTTCGCTTCATGAGTGAATCTCCAACTAGTGACCGAACGGAGCATTGCGGGAGACCGTGAAGTTTATCACCTGAAGCTTTTTGAAAGTTGCTGAAAGGCCGGGCAGCAGGCGCAATCTCGTAGAACCCCGAGCCCCCACATAGTTGCATCCGCCTCCGAATTCGGGATGTAACCGCATCCTTGGCTGGTTCGTCCAGTAAAGACCCCGGCAACGCGCCAGCGACGCCGCTGCAACGAGAGGCGCGATCTGGTCGGAGAGACCAGAGCGTTCCCGGTTCGACGGGGTCCTCGATGACGAGGCAACAGCCTGGCAGGCCCACAATCAGTACGGGCGGACCTTGAGTATCGGCGAAGGCAGAAGCGAGCGGTCGCAGATTGCCGTTTTCGCGGCGTAGCGCGCCGCTCTCCGGACCGGTGGCACACGGAAGCGGACGGATCACAGCGCGGCTCCGCACCGCTTCAGCGAGTTCCTGACCGAACAATGTCTCGGGAGATCGCGAGGGCAGTCGCCAAAGCAGGCCGAAATGTGAATCGCTCGTATCGACAAGCTCACCCGGTCGCCGCCTCGAACGAGCCGAAGCATCGAGCCAAACTTCACCGCCCCTCTCTCAATTCGCTGTCTATTGGCGTTCACTGGAATGAATGAAGCCGTATAAGGCGTTCGAGCGGTCTTCGCCGCCGGACTGGTAGAGCCGCTTGTAATCGGCGAGCCGATCGCCGCAGACAGAGGCCGACCCGGTTTTCGCACCAGTCATTTTGTAAAGCATGGCCGAATTGCCGCCGAGAATCGCATTCTTGAGCGGACCATCTGCCGCGCCAAGCTCCGGCCAACCAAATCTCTGACCCAGGTCCTCCGGCGTCTCAATCCGAAGCCCTGGCACCCCTCGACCACCGGCTAGGTCGAACGGATGAACCGGACGATCAAGGAAGCCACCGTCAGGCGCTTCTACTACGAGACCCACGACCAGTTGCGCGAGCACCTCGCCAACTTCGTGGCAGCCTGCAACTTCGCCGAATGACTGAAGACACTCAAGGGTCTGACGCCCTGCGAATGTATCTGCAAATGCTGGACAAAAGAGCGGAAGGGGTTCACTTCATACCCGCACCATCAAACACCGGAACCAAACATCTAGGCTCGTAGGATGCGATATTTGCTCACTGCCATTGCGACGTCGATCGGTCTACTCCTCTCGGCGTGCGTATCAACGCCACCTGAACCGGCTGCCCCGGTGCTTTCGGCGGTTGTTGAGGGAACAGGTAATCCTACGGTCGTGTTCATTCACGGAAACGGAAATGCAACTTCTGGTGACTGGCAAAGCATCGCTCCGCAAGTTGCAGAAATGGGTGTGCGGACCATGGTTTACGACCGCGCAGGCCATGGCGAGAGCGCGTTGTTTCCGACGCCCTATCGCCTGAAGAACGAAGCTGCTGCGCTTGACGCAACTCTGGTGTCCCATGGAATCAAGGGGCCAATCGTGCTGGTTGCGCACTCCTACGGCGAAGCCGTGGCCCAGCTTGTGGCAGCCTCTCGGCCCGATGTCGTTGGTGCTGTGTTCGTCGATGCTCTCATTCCTGGAACATTGACGGCTGATGTTGCTCAAGGTCAGATCGAGGAATTCGCCCCTCGTTTCGACAAGTTACGTGCACAGGCTCCGGAACTCGCCGCCGCCGTGATTCCCATCATTGAAGCGTTCCCCGAGACCGCATCGACTCTTGGAAAACTCTCCTGCGCACGGGACTTGCCAACGATCGTGGTCAGCGCTGAGCAAGGCAACTGGTCGCGACCGCAGGACATCGCTCACAGCAAGGCGGCAGTCTCTCGCTTCGTGCAGGGTTCGCAATGGCGCAGCGAGATGATAGCGACCAAAGAGTGGGCATCAGGTCATGAGAGATCGGCCAGATGTGGTTTTGGCCGCGATCAGATGGGTTATCAACGCATCGCCACGATAGCACGGCAGAAAAGACAACTGGCAGCTTCTTGCAGAAAATCCTATAAGCTAGCTGTTCATGTGTAAAGGTGACCACACGTCGAATTTAAATGCTGGTATAAAGTAATTCTCATCGGTTTTTATCAAAAGGGCGATCCTTTCTGAAGAAACCCGGCTTGCTGGACCAGCTCTTTAGAAAGGCACTATTACCACTGGTCACGCACGCCGTGATAAATGATCAATCAATCGGATTTTGGTCGCGACGCGGGAGCTTGGATTTTATCGGCGGCTTACCGGTATGCTGTGCTCAGCGGTCAGCCGCTACTCGCTCATACTTCACCAGGTCAGGGACATTCTCGGGAAGCGTGGTGGCGAGATTGTCAACATAGAATTCGGCGCGCTCAAAGTCTGCAGTGTCGATAATTCGCATAGGGAAACTATGCTGATGCGACCTTCCTTCAACGCGGAGATTAGTGCCATCCAGAAACACGAAGTTCATGCGGCCCTTGGCATCTATGCTGTCAAGCTGCAGTCTCGGCTGATTGCCTTGTGGGCAATAATGGGTGGCGAGCAGACGGTTGTCATCAAGATAGTAGATAGTCATGGACTCCCGGGTCGGGCTTAATTGCCGGGTTTCAACCAGCACGCTCCCGCCGGCGGTCAGCCGATAGTTAACACGATGGATTGGCCCGTTCGCCCATTGCCCCTGCCAGTCACCGACCAGACTTTTGAGCTTCTCGAACGCAACGGCTCCGTCGAGATCCTTTGCCGCTTCCCGGCCAACATCAATTGACACATTGGGAGTTTGTGCGGCAGCGCAAACAGAACTTTGCAAAGCACTGATGAAGGCACTAATGATCAGGGCTGCACAGTACTTCACGATGCTCTTCTCCTGTCGTGATTATCGTTGGCAGGATCAGGGTGAGTAATTACTTCGCAAAGGATACCCGGAACTGAGGCAAGGTGCGTCTGCGACAGGCATCTTCGGGCGTCAGCGTGGCGAAAAATGACCGGATGAAGATCACGGGGTGCTCTTCATATCATGGCTTCGCGCGAGCCACCGCTCGCGCGCGGCCTCGATCACCGACCAGTCGCCTTGTGCAGTCATGGCCGAGAAGCCCCGATCCGAGACGGAATCGTACACCACCAGTGATTTATAGGCGCCGTTGCTTCCGGTGTGCCACGCAAGGGGGCGCCCTTCGTGTATTTCGATCCTTCCTCCAAGTGCATAATTCTCGTCGGGGGTGAGCACAGTTTCCAAGGCTGCGATCGACGGTGCCGACAGCGATCCCTGGTAAGCGAAGCGCGAAAGCCTGATCAGGTCCGAAGGCGTCGATATCAGTCCTCCGGCGCATCGCAGAAATGCAGGAACCGGCATGACCGGCTCAGAGGGCTGCGCCACATCCTCCTTCGGTTGCCCTTTGAAGACTTCGCTGCTTTGCATCCCGGCGGGGACAAGGACCAGCTTCTCCAAGGCTACCGACAGAGGTTCTCCGGTCGCTTTTTCAATGGCGCGTTGCACCAGTATCCAGTTGACGAGATCGTAGGAAAAGCTCTCATCGGGGGAGAAAGCAAGCCGATCAGGAACGAAGCGCGAGATAGCCTCGGAAGTGTCCGCGATTGCCGTCGCGGCAGCGAAATCCGTTTCAATCGCGGGGGAAAGACCATCCATAAGCCCGCTGCGATTCGCCATGATCTGACGCAGGGTTGGCTGTCCGGAAGGGGCGCCCGCCAGCTCCGGTAACAGTGTCGAGACCGGTGCATCGATATTGACTTGCCCTGCATCGGATAGCCTCAGGACTGCGATCGTGCACATAAGCTTCGCAATCGATCCTGCCTGATAGCGCAAACCTGTGTTCGCATTGCCCGAACTCGCAAGGCGCCCCTCTGAAAATTCTGCATAGGCGAAGTTCGGGTCGGCAGCGGCGCAGCCTCCCTGGGAAAACAGAACAGCCGCCGCAATTGCGGCGCGGGCAACATCCGGAAGCAGTTTCAGCATGGCAGGAGATTGGCACAAGTGTACTGCCTTGGCAATACACCGGAAACGTCGAGGCCGTACGACATTTCGGAGCGGCTTGCCGGAAGTCCGGGCAATGACATTCGCCATAAGGTCACGGGCGAAGTTGCTGGACTTGCGTGCCAGCGCGATCCCCGGGCGAGCTTCCCGGGTGCTGACAAAATGGATGAACCAAACAAGATCGACCCTCTCCCAATTCGCTGTCTACCGTCGTTGACTGGAATGAATGAAGCCATAGAAGGCGTTCGAGCGGTCTTCGCCGCTGGACTGGTAGAGCCGCTTGTAATGGGCAAGCCGATCGCGGCGGACAGAGGCCGGCTCGGTTTTCGTACCGGTCATTTTGTAAAGCATGGCCGAATTGCCGCCGAGGATCGCATTCTTGAGCGGACCGTCTGCCGCACCAAGCTCCGGCCAGCCAAATTTCCGACGCAGGTCCTCCGGCGTTTCAATCCGACGAAAGGCTTCGATTTGCCACTGCGGCGAACCGTACCAGACCGCATCGGTGCCCCACAAGACGCGATCCGGTCCGAGTCCCTTCACCAGCGTCGCCATCATTCCCGCAGCAAGACGCGGATGACTGATCGCTGCAGAGCCGAACGACGTTCCGACATCAGCCCAGACGTTGCTTACCCCCCATTTCTGAGGGATTTCCGCAAGGTCGGTTACCCAGTCCATCCGGCCGGTCCGCTCGAATACTTCGATGAAGGCAGGGTCAAACATGACCGCGGGTCTCAGCGCCGCGTGGTATATGACAAAGTTGAGACCTGGCCAGTCGCGCGCTGCCTTGCCCACGTCGTCAACATTCGCATGCTGCCATGTCGGCAACTGCTCTTCGTAGCGCTGCGGCAACAGCCCCTTGTGGACGCAGATCGTGTTGATGCCCGCCTTCTGCATCTTCTCGTACGCCGGATAGACGAGCTCCTCGTCATCCATCCGCCATGCGAAACGTGACGGGCCCAGCGGATCTCCGATTGTATATCCCTTCCAGCTGATTGGCTTGTGCTCGGAAATGGCTTCCTCAATCTCCTCCAGCCACCCTGGCTGACCCGGGCGGAAAACAGCATGACCAAACAGGCGCTCGGAACCAGCAAGCTCATTGAAACGCCGAACGCTCTCGGCGATCTGCCTGTTTGTAAGGAACATCAATTCCGGCTTATCGGAGGTGGCAGACGAAACAATTCCGACGGCAGTGTCGGAATCAAGGTACACTTCCTTGGCGAAATTCTCGAACTTGAGATCATCCAGCGTGGGTCTCCGGTCGGGAAGTCCGCCAGCGCCCATCTGCCGGGCGGCAAAGCGAAGGCCGGTGACCCGCGGGTCAGGATAATCGTCGTGCACGAAGTGAAGATGACCATCGAACACAAACTGGTTCGCCAGCCGGTCTGACCGCTCGCGTGCTGCTGCGGGATCGATTGCCTCAGCCTTCGCGACGTTGAACAAATTACCGAACACGCTGTTCAGCGAGAGAAACGCAGCCGAAAGCCCAAGAGAGCTGCGAAGGAACCTCCGGCGATCCAGCCCCGCCAACCTCGAATATGCGTCCGCGTCCGCGGACAGACGCGCTTCGAGTTCGCGCTGCACGTCAGTCTGGGGCGGAGGCGTATACTCCCCATTGGAGATGACACGGGTCGGGATCGGAAACTGAAACTCTGGATCGGTGAGCAGGCGAGCCTGATCGCCTTCGGAAAGCCACATGATCATGTCCTTCTGTAGCTCCGCTGCGTTGTTGCTCCTCACGATTCACGCTCATTCACCGGGCGCTCTGCCGGCAGACGCCCATCAGCCACCAACAGCAGCATCGTGAAACCGGGGCTGACCTGTCAGGATGGTGATTTCGCCAATGAGGAGCATGGATCAGAGCCTCACCCGATCTTCAGCTGCCAGATATAGCGGGTGCTCAGGGCGAATATCGAAGGCTTCGTACCAGCCATCGATATTGCGGACCACGCCATTCACGCGAAACTCTCCGGGCGGATGATAGGAACTTGCCATGTATTCCCGCAGGGCACCAGGCTTCCAGACCGTGCGAAAGCTTTGCGCGTAAGCCAGAAAAAACCGCTGCTTGACCGTGAAGCCGTTGCTGTCAGTCCCCTGCTGTTCGGGATGGTCGGCGAGATATTCGTCAAGGGCCTGCTCAGCCAGCTTCATACCAATCAGATCGCCAATCGCTTCCCCCATCACTTGCTCAGGTTTCATCACGGCGCCGGGGATCGGCTCCCAAACTGCGATTTGCTCGGCCAACTTTGCAACCTCAGCGTCGTAGCGTGCACGCGTTTCGGTGCTCCACCAGGGCCGAAGCACACCGTCGGGATCGAACTTCGCGCCCTGGTCATCGAAGCTGTGCCCAATTTCGTGACCCACGACGAAGCCGCCGGCGAACCATTGTGCGGGATCGTTGCTCTCCAGTGCCCTTCGGATGACGGCGGCAGAAACAGTGAGCGCCCGCTGATCGGGAGAATTGGCAGCATCGACCGTGTAAGGTTGTATGCCATACCAGTATTCCGGCGGCAGCGGTGTGCCGACGCCGCGGAATTCATTCATGCGCGCGGCCAGTATCAGTGCGCGGACCGACTGATAGAGATCGTCCGATACTGCATCCTCGGGCACAGACGGATAACGATCAGGAGCGCCAATCTTCAGGGTGAAGCCCTCCAGCTTTTTCAGTGAGAGCGCACGGGTTTGTTCATCAAGCCATTCGGCATCGGCAAGCCATGAGCGAGTCGCCGCGATCAGAGCTTTTCCAAGCGCTTCGGACCTGTCGCGATCTTGCCTCGGAAAGTTCGCATCGACCCACAAGCGCGCCAGATCACCGCCCAGATGCTGGGTAATCGTGCGGCGCGCTCTCGCTTCTGCGGGGCTGCGTTCGCCCACACGTGCAACCCACTCAAGGAAGAAGCGCTCTGCCGGAATGCGGAGATCCGGCTGCAGGTAAGTCCAGTGATTGTTCACCCAGTGGAACGCCAGATAGTCTTTCAACACCTCCAACGGGGTCTCCCCGACCAGGCGCGCCGCGGCCTGGACCCCGCTGTTCTGACGAAGAATAACAGACCGGGGGTCGGTTGCCCCCATCGCATCGAGGAACGTGACCCAGTCGAAACCCGGAGCGTAAGCTTGCAGGGCTTCGAAAGTCATTGGTGTGTAATTGAGCGTCCGATCGCGCCGGCGGGCTTCATCCCACATGGCCGCCGCCAATGCTGTCTCAAACCGCACGATCGCATTGGCCCGACCTTGGGAACCGTCATAGCCGATTCGTTTGAAGGTATCAGCGACATAATCGCGATAGGCACTGCGCATGCCAACCTTGTCATCAGCCAGGTAAGCATCGCGATCCGGAAGACCAAGGGCACCCTGATGGAAGAACTCCTGGTCAATCGTTATTTCACGGCGCGAAGGATTACCGGGATCGATCCAGACATAGGCTCCGACAATGCTGTGGGAGAACGGGTCTGCCATGAATAGGGCGACTTGCTCGCGTGTCGCAATGGAACTGATTTCAGCGAGGCCATCCTTGACGCGCTGCTGGCCCGAGAATGATGCGCCATCGCCCTGAAGGTAAGCCTGATAAAGCGTTGCGACTCGCCACGCCGGGGTGCCCGGCGGGGATTCCGACGCGATCGCATCGCGTATTATCCGCTCAAGGACTTTCCCCGTCTCAACAGCTTCGACATTCGGACCACTGAGAAAAGCGCGGTCAGCAGGAACTTGTGCCGTGTCGAGCCACTGGCCTTTTGGCATAGTGGTAGAAACTGGCTCCCGGGTCGATAGAGCGATCCAGGATCGCCGCTTCAACGGCAGAGTTCCCATCGCTCGAGGGAGCCGAGGCGCCCGACGCGCTGCTCATGATCAGGAGGGGCGCACTCAGCAGTCCGTACAGGAATCTCATCCGCGCACACTCGCGGGGATTACGCGGCGGAAGAGGAAAACCCTTCCACGAGGCGTTCACGTTGCTTGACTACATACGCAATCGCATTCCGCAGCCAGTCGTGCAACGAGCGAGCAGGTCGTTCATCCATTATCCCATGCCGTCTGCAGCAAACTTTGTCGTAGGGCGTGCTACGCCTGAGCAAATTGCACAATGCCTCATCGCATTGTGGTCGGTGACATCTCCTTCATGACGATGATCGCGTCCAAAGCTGAACCCCAGTCTCCACTGGTCGGACGATGGCCAAGAGCTCTTGATGTCGTTCGTTCGCCGGGCGTCAGAAATACGATGGCGCCAGGCGCATCTTGCATCTTCGAAGTTGCCTCAAACTCGATTGTTCCCGGTTCCGCATCGGCAAGTGGCACCTCTTCTCCCGCAAAGATCCGCCCGTAGACACCCCCGGACGCGCTGAATGCAATGCGATAGAGGTCATGTTTGCTGTCACGAGATCTTACGTACTGCTCGCCTGCCGATTCGAAATGATCGATTGCGAATTCATCGAGTAATTGCCGATCTCCCATCAGGTGTGACGTGGCGCCCCAGACGATGACCTTGCGATCCTTATAGTACCGATCGGTCAAAAATTGAAGATTACTGGCCATGAGCTCTTCACGCTTCAGAAAATCGGTATCGCTAAGGCCGCCATCTATAATCTTCTTGAAGTAATCCACCGAGTATGAAAGATTTTCAAAAACATAGCACCAGACATCTGCATCGCTCTTATCACTCGTTCTGAGAAGCTGGCACGCTGATGCTGCGTCGGCTGCGAAGCGTGGCGCGTCGAGTTCGACAAGCCCTTGCCGACCCTCTTGCCGAATGAGGGCAACACCGCTCGCGATCCGCCGGAATGGGTCAGGATCGATGTCCAGATCGTCCGCGAGATGAAAGATTTTCATGATCAGTACCTGCGGCCGGGCGCCGCTTAGCTGCATGTCGAAGCCGCCCAGATCCATCCGAGTGGCGGCCAGGACGGTGCCGAGATCATCGATCTCGTTGGTCGCCGCCCAGATCGGGAAGAGTGCATCCCGTAAAGCGAGGTCAACGTTCTCGCCGTTTGCGATCCGATGGTTTGCAGCGAACATGTCCGCTGCGCCGCTTTCAAAAAGGAGCACATCATAGCCATGCCGCTCATGAAGGTACTTCACGATTCGCGCCTTGAGTTTCAGGGTTGTCCCGTCACCGTGCGTTGCCTCGCCGAGGAACACGATGCGCTTGCCGGACAGCTGATCACCGAGTGCCTCGAGATCCGAGAAATGATTGCATTCGATGTCGAGGCAATCGAGAGCAGCGTAGTTGCGCGCGTTTGCAGGTGCAAAAATGAAAAAGAGTGCAACCAGACAAAGCAGTACTCTCATGACTGTCAAAGCCTTGTCCTGTTCGAGCCAAAGGTGAGCAGATTTCAATGCACAACCCTGCTCATCATTTCCAGGCCTCGCCCACTTCGCGAGCCGCCGCCGCAATCGCTGCATCGCGGTCTGCAGCCGTTGCGCGCGAGTGACCAAGAAACGCAGCTATCGCAATTGTCGTGCCATTGGGTCTTGTGAGGATGCCAACATCGTTCGTTACCGCATTGACCCCTAAGGAATCGTGGCTTGTTCCGGTCTTGTGAGCGACGGCCCAACCGTCTGGCGCTCCGGCGCGAAGCCGGGTCGGGAACGTCTTCGTCCGCTTCAACACTTCAAGGAAATGCTCGGTAGATGATGGCGACAGGATTTCGCCGCGCGCCAGGCGGTCAAGGAATGTAGCCATTGCGAGCGGCGTCGCCGTGTCTCTCTCGTCCCTGAGATAGGCCGCAAACGCAGAACGCTGTTCATCATGAGACAGGCGCGCGCGAGCAGCCTGGAGTTCAAGCGGATCAACGAACTCTGGCTGCCAGGTTACTCCGCTTATTTCCGTTTGCAGGTGCCGTTCATCACGGTCGATGCGCAGGCCTTCGGCAACACCGCTTCGCACGAGAAAGTCGCGGATCGCCTCAGATCCGCCAAGCCTTGCGAAAAGGTAGTCTGTAGCTGCGCTGTCGCTTTGCGTGACCGCGCGCTCGACGAGATCTCCTATCGTCGTCCGGAATTCGCCGTCTTTTCTGACAATCCGGGCGAGGGGCTGTACGTGCAGACTGAGATCCTCTTCGCGCAGGACAACCTTATCGGTCAACCGCCAGCCGCGTTGATCAACTGCTTCCATCACAGCCGCACCGACAACGAGCTTCATCACGCTCTGGAGGGAAAATCGAATATCTCCATTGACGCAGGCAAGCCTGTGCCCGCTCTCAAGCGCGCAAACGCCGAGCTTGCCGTCGACTTTTTGTGCGAGCAACTCCAGCCGGTGCCTGAGACTGGCGTCTTCCTGCGTATGAGCAAACGTTGGCGTAGCGCAGAACGTCGCCATGAAGAACATTGGCGCTATCGCGGTCGACAAGGTCACAGATTTCATTGCCGTTTGTCCCTTTTCCAGCCTCATGGAAGCCTTCCTGATTGTCGTTCTCAGTCGGCCCTGTAGTTCGGTGCAACAAAGCATAAGTTCGAATTCCTGTCTGCGCGGCGATGTGTCATCCGGCGGAGATCAGGATGACCGCTTACGGTCCCGCATTCGTCATGACAGGCCAGCCACGAGCTCACGACAGCACAGGTGTGATTGACTGCAGCTTTCCCTGACGATCAGGCTGGTTTCAAGCCGCTCTGAAATCGCCGGCCCGTCGCCCCGGTCGATCAGCCTGGAGACCAGCACCTGGCCCGCAAGGTTCGCATCCTGATCGATGGTGGTGAGCTGCGGGCTGACGAGCCAGGCGGCGGTGATGTTGTCGTAGCCGACCACCGAGACATCGCCGGGAACGTCGAGTCCCGAACGGGTCAGTGCGCGGATCGCGCCGATGGCGATCAAGTCGGATGCGGCGAAGACCGCGTCGAAGGCAGGCCCGCGGGCAATCGCGCTGCGGGTTGCGGCCTCGGCGGAATGGACCTCGAAATGGGCCGGCACGATCAGGCTCTCGTCGAGCGGCAGCCCCGCCTGCGCCAAGGCTTGGCGGTAGCCGCGGCTGCGCTGCTCTGCCTCGGGCGCCTCGGTGTCGCCGAGGAACAGGATGCGCTTGCGGCCCAGCCGGGCGAGATGCGCCGTCGCGCGCCGACCGCCGGCCACATTGTCCGATCCGATGGCGCAATATTGTGCATCGGGAAACTCCGCGCCCCACACCACGAAGCGGCTGTCCCGCGCGGCGAGCGCGTTAAAGGCGTGGTGCAACGAGGACTGGCCGATGAAGATCACCCCCTTCGCACGGCTGGTCGACATCGCGTAGTCGAGATCGTCGGCCGCCCGCGGTGAGAGGTGGCTGATGAGGAGGTCGGCATTGCGCTCGCGCGCGGCCTCGGCGATTCCGGCAAGCAGTTCGAGGAAGAAAGGGTCGGATACCCGGCTGTCGCGTGCCTGCGGGGCGGGAACGACGACCGCGATGGTCGCATCCGCTCCGCTCGGCCCGGCAGGCATCGAGGCGCGGAACTCGTAGTCGTACGCCCGGGCGATCTGCCAGATCGCCTGCTTGGTGCGGCGCTTGACCGAGGGGCTGTCATTCAGGGCACGGCTGACTGTCGCGACTGACACTCCGGCTTCGCGGGCAATATCAGCAAAGGTGACGCGGCGTCCGCGGAGTAGATCGTCCGAATTCATGCCGCCGAGTCTTCATTCCTGATATGCATTTGCCAATCATTAAGAATGAAAATCCATCATTATCGAAAGCAAGAGGCGAGAAGACCACAGATTGTTTACAGTATGATACTCATGGATTCACACCTTTGTAAAATATCACGAAGCGAATGTTCAGGCTTGATAGAGAACAAATTCATTGTACGATTGTCGATGAGGCTGATTTGAGAATGAGTGCCTCTCATTCCGGATGCCAAGAGAGAGGATTTGAGTTTCTTGGATATACCGCAGTCGGGGTGGCGAGCCCCCTGTCTGGCAGGTTGCCCATGCCCGGCACCACTCTCGGCCCTGATCCGTCCAAGACATCGATTTTGGAGAGAAAGGCCTTGCTGCGTGTCCGCCTCGCTACCGTCACCGGATCGCTATCAGAGCGCAGGGCAGACCGGTCCGCCGAGTCGCGATAACAGGAAAGCAAATCATGAATAGCACGACGCGAAAGCCGGTTTGGGCATCGCCGCTTGTAGCGGCAGTAATCTGGTTGTCGGGATGCGGACCCGATGACGCTTTTTCACCGCCGCCGCCGCCACCGCCGGCCTTGACGTCGTTCGAGGCTATGGAACAAGCGATCGGCCGCGGGACGTATGGCGATATAAGGGCCGTAATCGTCCAGAAAAGCGATACGAGGCTATACACCAATTATTTCTCCGGCGCCGCGTCATCCGAGCGAGTGGATGTCCGATCCGTGGGCAAATCAATAACTGCGCTGGCGGTCGGTAAGGCGCTCGAACAGGGGGCCTTGCCGAGTCTGGATCTGCAAGTCTGGGACTACCTGATCGGCGACCGGAAAGTGGCCAACGACTCCAGGGCCAAGCGCGAGATCACCGTGCGCGACCTTCTTTCGATGTCCTCAGCGCTCGATTGTAATGACTGGATCAGCAAAAGCCCCGGGAACGAGGAGCGCATGTATGATCGTCGGAACTGGACAGCATTCGCTCTGGATCTGCCGACCGATCCAATGTTTCAACGCAGACCCGATGGTCAGGGGCGCTTCTCCTATTGTACGGCAGGTGTATTCCTTCTGGGAAGAGTCGTTGAGAAAGCCACAGGCGAACGTTTCGATGCTTTCGTTCAGGCGGAAATCTTCGAACCAATGCAGATTTCGGATGTCCGATGGCGCGTCTCACCGGCTGGTGAAATCCAGAGCGGGGGACAGATTGAGATGCGGCCCGAGGATCTGCTGCGGATCGGCCAGATGATCATGGCTGGCGGTGAATTCGCGGGACAGCAGGTGGTGGAAACCGACTGGCTGCGGGAGATGATGAAACCTCGCAACGGCGTGGCGGAAGACATGGATTACGCTTACCTCTGGTGGACTCGCAACTTCCGCTCAGGTTCTGACGTGAAAATCGCCGGCGCATTCATGTCCGGTAACGGCGGCAATATCGTGCTGCTGTTACCTGCACTTGACACTGTGATTGTCATCGCTGCAGAAAATTACAATCAGGACGACGCTTTCGCAAATAGTATATTCATAGTTGAGAAATATTTGATTCCAGAACTCATTCGCTCTGAAAATTAAAGAGGAACATCCGAAGAATTATTTGGTTGCTCTCTCCAATGATCGTTTAAGGCCATGCAAGTAGGAGCGACCTATCGGGACGCGCTCTCCGGTTCTCAAAACAGCGCACCAGGCGCCATGCCCGATATGTCTCAGCTGCTCGATCTCCTGGAGAGGTACGGCATGCGATTTGTGCACACGCATCATTCCGAATTGTCCTGCCTCCCTCGTCAGGCCTTCGAGAGTTCCCGATACAAGCAGACTGGCCTTTGTCGTGTGTACCCGCACGAAGTCCCGCTCTGCCTGCAAGCGTATGATGTTCGTAACCGGGATCTGGTGCAGTTCCCCTCCGGATCCGAGCCACAGACACGGTGCGCTGGTCGCCGGGTTAGCCAACACTTGTGAAGTCAGACTTCCGAGAGCACGATCGAGCTTTCTGCGGTCAACCGGTTTAAGAAGGTAGCCGGCCGCCAGAACATCGAAGGCGCGCAGCGCAAAGCGATCATAGGCCGTGACAAAGATCACGCGAAGCTTCATGTGGCGCCGGGATATTGCCTCGGCGAGGTCAAGGCCGTTCATGCCCGGCATCTGGATGTCGAGAAAAATCAGATCCGGTGCAAGCTCGTCGATGAGCATGAGGGCTTCATCGCCAGAGGAGGCAGTTCCGATCACGCTGACTGCCGAACTCTCTTCGAGCAGGGCAGACAGTCGGCGTATTGCTGCTGGTTCATCATCGACGAGCACCGCACGCAACACAGTCACCGTAACTCCATCCCGGAAGCGGAGTTCACCTTTGCTGCAGGAAATCGGATGATCGCTTCGAACCTGCCGGGTGCCTTCGTCGTCACGAAAGTCGCCGCCGGACCATAGAACAGGTTCAGGCGCTCCTTTATGTTGGCATGTCCTATGCCGTAACCTGAAGTTGATTTCGCATTGCCCGACTCATCCATATCATTCGCAAAACTTATCACCACCTCGGAACCTTGCCGCTCTGCCTTGATCGAGACGGTCATGGCGCCACTTGTGAGAAGACCGTGCTTGATCGAATTCTCCGCAAGTGGCTGCGTGATCAGGAGCGGGACGAGTTCGTTCCTGACTGCATCATCGCAGCGATATTCGACATTCAGGCGACCTTCGAAACGCCGTGCTTCGAGGCCGAGATAGATTTTTTGCCACTCCAGTTCCTGGCTGAGTGCGACACTGTCCGAGTGTCGCTCATCGAGCATCATGCGCAACATGTCCGCGAGGTCGACGATTGTCTGATCGGCTTCGTCCTTCCGATCGTCCATGATCAGCGCCGCGAGCAGGTTCAGCGTATTGAAGAGAAAGTGAGGGTTGAGCTGATAGCGCAGTGCCCTCATCTCTGCCTCGTGGGATGCTTGTGCCGCCCTCGCTGCGGCATGATGAGCCGCCCTGGTACGCGCTATGGCAAGCAGTGCCGCATAACTGAGCGTCCAGCCGGCGAAGAAGAAGTACCAGGTGAAAGCTGCATCGATCGTGGAATAGAGCATCACCTGTTCGGCGCCCCAGCGTTCGATGTAGCTGCGCGAAGCCGCCGTTGGCTGGAATGCGTAGAACACCAGCCAGTTGACCCATGCATA
>NZ_JAMWYX010000018.1 GCF_024305245.1 Erythrobacter sp. | reverse complement strand
CAGCCAACCCGGGCCTGCTCGGGGCGAAACACCCCTGCCCGCCTTGCGGCGAGCGTCCCTGATCGCGGTCTAGCAGCAATTGCCACAGAATCGCGGCGATCTCGCCGTCGACCACACCGGTGATGCATTCGGGCCGCCAGCGCCGCTCGAATGCTTCGACTGCCTTGCGCTGATCGGTGATGTCGTACCCGAACCGTTCGAGCGCGAGGAAGAACACGCGTTCGTTGTGGAACGGATCGCCCGCCGCCAGGCTGGTGGGGCGCGGCAGGCACAGCTTGTATTCGGCCAGCCGCTCCCACGGGAACAGTTCGCCCGGATCGATCTTGCGCATCGGCGCGACGCAGGAATGTAAGCCGATCGCGGGTATGCCGGTGAAAAGCTTCGTCAGGCATTGCGCACGATCAAGAAATGGACGGCCGAGATCATAAAACGGTCCGACACCGCGAGAGGCTTCGAGGTCTTGCCGCGGCGCTGGATCGTTGAGCGAACCTTTGCATGGCTCAGTCGCAACCGACGCCTCGCAAAGGACTTCCAGCAAACCATCACCTCAGCAACCGCTTGGCTGTTTGTTGCATCAATGTGGCTCGTCGCCCAACGCATCGCAAATTCATGAAATTCCGCTCGTAATTTTTAACCAGAGTCTCGAAGCTAAAACCCTCGTGACAAGCAAATCTGGAAGTGCAATGGTCAATCTGTGAGGCAGTTGAACGCACCTATTCTGGCTTCAGTTGCGTTCATAGTATTCGTCGACATGATTGGGTTGGGATTGATCATCCCCGTCATGCCCAGGCTGATCAGCGAACTCGCCGACACGAGCATCTACCGTTCCGCCGAGATCGGCGGTCTCTTGATGTTTTCCTATGCGGGTATGCAGTTCCTCTTTGCCCCTGCCATTGGCGGACTGAGTGACCGGTTCGGGCGTCGGCCCGTTCTGTTGACCACGCTTTTCCTGTTGGCTGCTGATTATGCCGTCATGGCATTGGCGCCAACACTTGTTTGGCTGGTTGCAGGACGCATGATGTCGGGGATTATGGGCGCCAGTTGGGCTGCTGCAAACTCCTGTGTTGCCGACTGCGTCACCCCGGAAAAGCGCGGCCGGGCGTTTGGCTTGCTTGCTGGAGCAGGCGCTGCGGGTTTCGTGCTCGGACCAGCCATTGGGGGCTTGGCAGGGGAGTTCGGGACCCGCGCCCCGTTCATCATTGCGGCTTCTCTCGCGCTGATCGGGGTGGGCGTGGGGCTTGTGTTCCTGAAAGAAACGCTTCCGCTCGAGCGGCGCCGCAGCTTCAATCTTGTTCGGGCCAATCCCGTCGGGTCAATCATCCAGATGTCGAAGAAGCCTTTCGTGCTGTCCTGCCTCTTCGTTATCTTTCTTATGCAGTTATCCTCACAGGCGCAGATTTCGATCTGGGCCTATTGGGGTGAGCTGCAATTTGGCTGGACGCCTAGCACAACCGGTTACACAGCGTCGCTTTACGGGGTGGTGCTTGGATTTTGTCAGGCGGTGCTTACCGGACGGAGCGTGCATCGGTTCGGAGCGGCGAACACGGCGCGCTTCGCCTTGCTCTTCGGCATTCCGTCATATCTCATTCTGGCATTCGCCGACTCGACGGCTTCCGTCATTCTGGCAATTTTCATCGGAGCGCTCGCGGGCATGACATTACCAGCGTTGCAAAGCCTGATGAGTAGCAGTGTTGACGAAGATGCGCAGGGCGAACTCCAAGGCGCTATTGCCAGCATGCTAAGCCTGACGGCGATCATCGGGCCAGTGGTAATGACCCAGACATTTTCGTTCTTCTCGGACGACAAAGGCGTCTATTTCCCCGGTGCACCATTTATTATTTCGCTTGCTTCGTTGCTCGCAGCAATATCGTTGCTCTGGATCGTGACGAGCCGCAGAGCAGCTGCATGAAGTCGGGCAATCGGGTCTGGCGATAAGCCGGTGCCGGTTGGGACCGGCACCGGCCGGCGGTTACGCGGCAGGAGGTGCTTCTCCGTTTGCAAATATAGCGCCTCTGGGCATGAACCTGGCATCTGCGGATGCAGGCGATCCGGGACTGTGCCAAGCCATCAGGATTGGGCCAGTCGCGCAGATGCGAATAGGCCTTAAGCAGGCAGCGTCGCACTGACGAAGCATTGGGCGTCCCATTTTGGGATCGCCACCCAAACACAATTTGCCGAATCACTAACCGTTATGTAAATTGACTTATTGGTAGTTTTAGCGAGTCGACACTCTAACGATAACAAGGTCTGCGCTCGTCGACGCAACAAGGTAGTGAAGATGTTTCGTTCTGTCTGGGCCTGTGCGACATTATGCGCTCTCGCGGCGGCGGCGCCCGCCAATGCGGCCGAGTTTCTGTTCGAGAACAATAATAATGCTGCGACCATTAACTTCGATGGCTTCGTTGGCAATTCAAGCGGAGTGATCCCCGGACTGAGCTCTACTCTGACGCTCAGGCTTTTGAGCGGTGCCGGAACGAAAAATCTCGTTTTCTCCTATGTACTCGAAAATACTTCGATCTCAGCGTTTGACGGCAGCCGCGTTTCTGGCTTCTCATTTGATGCCGACCCGGATGTACACAGGGCGTCCATCGTTCTGGGAGACTTCTCGAATATCAACATGCGCGGGATGAATTATCCCAACGGGATCGGGGATGTCGAAATCTGCCTTAATGACAAAAATTCATGCGCGGGCGGCGGTAACGGTGGCGCAACGATCGGCAACCCGGTGGCAGGAGAGTTCACCTTGTCGTTTCTGAATGCTCCGATGGATGGCGTAACGCTCGATCGCTTCTACGCCCGGTATCAAAGCCTGCCATTCGGCGAAGGCTCTGCCTCTGGACAGGCGGTGACCACCGCCGTTCCGGAGCCTGGATCTTGGATGCTGATGCTTGCTGGCTTTTTTGCCTTGGGCTTTGCTCTACGCCGCCGTTCCACTGTCGTCGCCAAGCCACAGATGGCTTAGGCCAAAACCCTCAGGTCCGCAGTGCGGACGTTGCACTAGCTCCCCACCATTGAAGGTACCGGTTCTGGTGCAAAAGTGATCTGCCATGCTGCACCAAACTGTGCGTGAGCCGATGATTTGCGGATCTCTGAGCAAGGCGCTGGGGACACGGCGGCGCAGAACGAGCAGTTGATAATCCTGTGCCTGCCAAGCGCTGGACTGCGACCGATGAACGCCAAGCAAGCCCGAAGTGAGCATGACAGCCGCGGTTCTGGATGTGGCCAGCGCTCGCATGACTGCGGTTTCCTTGTCCTGAACGGCAAAGGCGTCTCGATTTTCCTAAGCGTAAGCTGTAGACAATTCCGATGACCCGCCGGCAGTTGCTGTCCTTGATCGTTCTCGTGATACTTGGCGCAAGTGTTGCTCAAATCCTAAAGAACAACCGCCAGCTGGGGCGGAACCTCGCCGGATCATCAACGGTTACGGAGATCCTGACGCGGCCGGGATCGCCCGAGACTGTGCGGGGCAAGGGCGATGTCACTGTCGTGATGTTCACCGACTACCAGTGCGCGGCATGCCGGATGGCAAGTCCCCACTTGCGCAGGGCTATTGAGCACGATGGGAATGTCCGTGTTATATACAAGGAATGGCCAATTTTCGGCGATCGGTCGAAGCGCGCGGCGGCGGTCGCGTTAGCGTCGGATCGTCAAGGGATATACCGTCTGGTTCATCACCATTTAATGCAGTCGCCTTCTTTCAATGAAGCGGCGTTGCGCGATGCCGTCGAAGCGGCAGGTGGCAGCTGGCAACAGGTGGAGGACGATTTGCGCACCCATGGATCAGCAATTTCGGAACAGATCTCGGTCAATCGCATGGATGCGCTTAATCTCGGCCTCCAAGGAACACCAGCATTTTTGATCGGCTCGTCTCTCGTCCAGGGCGCTCTCACGGATCGAGAGTTTCTGAAGGCTTTCGATCAGGCACGATCGCGCCCCTGATCTTCCGGCTTGTCGTGAATGGTGCTTATTCCCGCAGTTTTCGGTCGCATCTTCGAACGAACACCTGGCAGGGTAGCGGGTGGCCGGAAGCGACATTTCAGATGAGAAAATGCCGTCAGCGTGTAGTGCGTCCTTGGGGGAAGGCGCCTGAAGTCCCTCGCTATTATTAAGTTGCCGACTAATACCAATGAGCGCTGTGGCTGACTCCCGTTGGGGGATTGGCTCCGCCTTACTTCGTTCCCTTTCGTCAGATGATCTGATTCGACTGTGCAAGCACATGGAGGCTTGCGATGGCGGCAGCGATTGGGGTTCGAACGGATCATACATCAGAGGATTTACGGCGGCTTGCACGACGATGCGGGGATGCTGATCAGGTTCGGCGGCTGCTGGCGATAGCGCTGATCCTGGACGGCGGAAGCCGGAGCGATGCGGCGAAGTTTGCTGGTGTGACACTGCAGATTGTGCGAGATTGAGTGCTACGGTTCAACTCGGATGGGCCGGCCGGTCTCGCGACCCGCAAAGCGCCTGGGCGCGCATCTATCCTGAACGACGAGCAGCGTGCCCGTCTTGCCGAGGTTGTCGAGGTGGGTCCGATCCCGGCGGCGCATGGCGTGGTGCGCTGGCGGCTTGCCGATCTTGCCCAATGGGTATGGGACGAGTTCTCGGTATCGGTCACACGTCACACTCTTGGCCGCGAGCTTCGGGGTATCCATCCACCGGGGGCCGCCTTGCGTGGATAGGTAGCGAGCGCTCTTTAGCGTGCTCTTGTGAGCGCGCTTACACCAGTTGGAAAGGGCAGACTGAACTGACGCAAAAAGCCGGTAGAAACCGCCGGAGCAGGAAAACCCGTCCGACCCCAGCACTTCGAGTGCGTGCAACTGGGAGGGACCTGAACCGCGCGAATGGCATCAGGGCCAGCGGCCATACAAAGCCGCACATATAGGCCGGACACATGGGCGCCACGACCAGCCAGCGCAGTGCAAAATACCCTTGCCAACGGAGGGCCGTCCACACAGGGGTCGAATCATCTGCCAGTGGAGTGGAGCGTTGCTTTCTGACATTCGTGAAACGCCTTGTAGGGCCAAGGCGCGGGCCTGACGGTGCTTTAGCGGCGCGCCACACTGCGGATCGACAACACCGCTTCCTAAAGGGCCTTCGCTGTAGCGCATTCGTCTGTTTTTAACGCGCCCGCATACTCGCTTGGGCAAGCCGCATCGCCTTCTGCCCCACAAACTTTCGCCACACATTGTGCCATTTTGAAACACAAATTGTATCATTTTGAAGCATAAGTTGGGATCTTGGATTGGATATGGCCCATAATGGCGCATTTCTACAAATACCTATGAGAATGCGCGTCTTAGGGCGTTTCCACACTTGCGATCGAGTGATTACCGAGTTATTAACTAAACCGACGAATCGGCCGTTTCGGGGGGATCCTGTTGCGGCAAACAGGAGAAGCGATCATGAAAAAGCTTTTGTCACTTGCGCTAGTGTCTGCGGTGCTGGCGTACTCGCCATCCGTAAGTGCTGCCACAGAGATTGATATCAACCCCGGGGATGCCGGGCCCGCGGACGGTGGTAGCGCCCAATTTACGCTTCTTGCTGGGAACCCTTTTACCGGGACGGATCCTCTGGATGCTTTCATCCAGCGCAGGGTTGTCGCGGCGGGTGAGTACATCGATAACTACATTTTTCAAATTGGCCCTGTAGTGCCGGGTAACCAGGGAATCGGCCTGGGTTCGGGATCGATTACGTACAGCTTTTCCGGTGCGCCCGGTGCAACTTTTAGTTCGATCAATTTCTTTAACGGGATTTCGAACTTTGCAGTTCCGGTGACGCCGAATGGTGGAAGCATCGGAAATATTCCGGTCTTTTCTGGTCTTCAAAACATCTTGACGGTAAACTGGACGACTACTGGAGCGGCGAATTATGCGGGTACGATCAATTACGTCCCAGGTGGCATCCCTGAGCCATTGACTTGGGCGATGATGATCATCGGATTCGCTGCAATTGGCTTTGCAATGCGCCGGCGTAAGCAGGAGGTTGCTCGGGTTCGTTACGCATTCTGAGATTTTCTTGCACGCTTAAATAAAAGGGGCGCGGACATTCCGTACGCGCCCCTTTTTGTTGGCGATGTCGTGCTCTTACGTGCTTGGAAGATTGCCTATGGGTGATTTCTCAATCAAACGGCCATTGTCGATCAAGCAAGGCCATTCGCTCGCAGATCATGAGCTCTTGTGCAGCGGTAAGGAAGTAGGGATAGAGGGAACGCGCAGTCGTCTCGCTCAACCCGGCATGCGCCGAAATATACTTGCCGATGTCGCTAACTCTTAGTCGCATCAGCTGGGAGGGTGCGCCGACAGCTGCATTGGGCCGCAATTTTCCGGCTGAGCTGAACCCGAGCAAAATTTGATAGAAGCGTATATGTCTTGGATTGACCTCAATAAATAGATCCGTACAGGCGAATCTCTGAGTGCCGAATATGAAGATCGTGTGAAACAGCGAAGCGAGGACGTGCATGGGGGCAACGGATGGACAAAAGGCAAACTTTGTGAGTTCGCAAATCTGGATCCCGGGTTTTGCCCTTACGGCATTCAGGACATCTTCGAAAGTGTTGTCTGCCGCAAATCCGGTGTTCATATCCACGGTCAGGGAAAGCGTTCCGACGACCTCTCCATCGACCACCGCGATGAAAGTGAAACAATTGTTGGCATCACTCAGACGGTGTTCCGAGCCATATCCGCGCCAAGAATACATTCGATTGATTAGGTCTTCCGCGGCGTTTCTCTGCGCCTGAGTCAATGCCAGTTGGATTTCGAATTTCCGCTCGGAGCGGCTCTTTTTATCCGTAAACACCCCGTCATAGAGCAGGAAGCCTCGCTCGCTGGCTGGTTTAGTGGCTTCCTCTCGGCCGGCGGGATGCTCGAGAAGTTCATCAATGATCATCGCACTCATCCTGTTCATTAAGCCGCCGACAAGCACGCAATCTCATCTGCACGCGCCGAAGGCACCAAGAGTTAAGGTTGTTGAACCTAACTCATGATCGTGAATGCCATCCTCTCCGGAATGGTTAACTGCCTCCCCCGTATTCAAAGCACAGGCTCGCCCGCTGGCCGTTCGGCTTGGATGTAAATATAGTTTTGAATTATGGGGATGAGCATCGCCAACCAAACGAGCGGTACCACAAGGACGCGTTAACCAGTGTGGCTGACGACCTTATACGCACTTGTAATTCGCACTGTGCTGGCACTTTACCGCAGTTACTGATACCAGCGGGCAGAAGAATCTGAAACATCGTTAAGTGGAACCTATGTCATGGAAACAATATGGGATTGGCTGACGGTTTTCGCTTTCGCTGGACTCGTCACCTTGATGCTGCAACGCTCCTCCGAAGAGGTCCCCCGAGACAGCCTGATCCAGTACCTGCCTGCTGCAGGTGGATGTGCAGTGATTAATTACCTGGGAAACGAGGGTATGGTGCTGGCGGCGGTTTTGCTGTCTATCGTAACTTTCGCTTACGTGTTAATCATCCTCAAGCCGCGGCCGCCCTCCTGGCCGGGGCCCAAATAGCTATCATCACCCCAATCAAAATCACGACACGACCGCGACCAGCGAAGTAGGAGACATTCAATTATCCCGGCTACGCTTCACATTGCGCGAACGCCAATCGGTCTTAGTGGGTCGACTTTAGAGCGGCTGGCAAAGGGGGCGCAACCCTGTCGCTTCGCTCCTGCGGCGCATCAACGCTGATTGGGGTTTAAAACGCGACCAATCGCTCGGCACCGTAGCAATATACTGGGTTATTGGGTCACAGCAGATACCGCGTTACCAGGAAACGGTGGGGTAAGATGGCCGATAGTCGGCCAATTACGTTTCTGCCTGTAACATTGCGGCGGTACACGCAACGAGGATGCAAATGGGGGCGGGACCCAATGACAGTTCGAGGACGGTTCGCTTTGATTCGATCCGATGTGCGGCGGCAAGTTGATGGGCCTCAATGTATTCACTGATCATGCCTTCAGCAAAACGCTCCTTGATGCGGATGCGGTGAAATGCGGGGCGGGGCGGTGAGATTTTGAGCGAAGATGGCGAGCTAGAATGATCGTGAGACAGGAGGATTATAGTGCAATTTTGGAGCCGGGATGTTCATCGGTGGCAGCCCGTCACCGCGGCCCCGATTTGATGGATACCCGTTCCTCTCGACCAGCGGATCTGAAATGCCTCACGCCTTTATCGAAGGGAAGATGCCGCACCATGACGCGGTAAAGCCGCCGATAATATGAGCTGCTACAGGCTTGGAAGTGTATCAATTCGTGTCATGAGGGTATTGTCTCCACACTAAAGTTCAATTCGTGGCTATAGACAATTATGCGGCGGAGTTAGGGGTGGGAAAAATGGGGCTCGAGCCGAAATTTGCGGAGGGAATCGTTGCTCCGATTCGTGCGGAACCGACCTTCTTCGCTGCCAAGCGGGATAAGCGGACCGTCCTTTACGTCATTTCGCTTCTTCTCGACCAATTAGCGCTTCTGGGAGGGTACATCGCAGCCTTAGGCCTGAGAGATGATCAATGGCTATCTGCCGACGGGCGGCCAATCATCTTCATTGCCTTGCCTGTGTTCACGATGCTCGAAATCGCCCGGGAGGCACAATCGGCCGAGTGCCTTCAGAACAGACTTACCGGAATGATCAGGTCCCTCGGCGCGCTTGCCGGGGCGGCTTTTGTCACCATTTGCCTTGGCTTCCTATCCGGCTCAGACAATATCTCGCGCTTGGGTGTCGGGGTTACATTCGGCTTAGCCGCTATATTCATAGTCGTTGCAAAATTGGTTCTCGATATCCTTCGCAAGATAATGATCGGCGACCATGTCCTTGCAACGATGCTGCTCAAGGACGGGTTGGAAGCCGTTCCAAACGGCTCCGCTGACGAAGTGGATGTCGGCGCGATGGGCTTATGGCCAGATCCCGAGCGGCCAGACATGATCGATCGCCTTTCGCGTCTCATCGCTCCCTATGACCGCGTCGTGGTTGCTTGTAAGTATGACCACAGGGCGGCATGGGCCACCTTCTTGAAGGGCCATGACGTGGGGGGGGAAATCTTGCTAGACCGCGACCTGCTTCACGGAGCCGTGGCGATCGGTGACTATCAGAACAGTGACACGCTCGTTTTATCGAGGGGGCCGCTAAGCCTTATGAATCGGCTGCAGAAGCGCGCGCTTGACCTCGTTGTTGCGAGCTTTTGTCTTTTGGTTCTTTTGCCGTTGCTGGCTGCGACCGCAATTGCGATTAAGCTGGACACTCCCGGGCCGGTTTTCTTCCGCCAAACGCGGGTGGGTCACGGCAACCGTCAGTTCCGGATCTTCAAATTTCGCTCGATGCGAGTTGAAGCCGCAGACGAAGCTGGAAATCGCTCTGCTTCGCGGGATGATGATCGGGTAACGCGGGTCGGCCGAATAATCCGAGCGACGAGCATCGATGAGCTGCCGCAACTTATAAACGTCCTTCGCGGGGAAATGAGTATGGTCGGCCCCCGGCCGCATGCGCTCGGATCGACCGCCGGCGATGATTTGTTTTGGAACGCGTCGCAGCAATACTGGCTTCGCCATGCTCTCAAGCCAGGTATCACCGGTCTGGCACAGATCCGCGGGTTTCGCGGCGCCACACTTCGCCGAGAGGATCTGGAGCGGCGGGTTCGCTGCGATCTGGAGTATCTTTCTACTTGGTCGCTTCTTAATGATCTCATTATTTTGGCCAAGACCCTTCGCGTGGTCATACACAAGAATGCATACTAGACATTGGTAAAATGTATGATCGGTTCTGATCAAGAAAAGTCGAATCTGAGCCTTGATGGCCGAGACGTAGTACGAATTGCAAAGACAAGCGGCGTGTCATTCCTTGAATTTTGTGTTGAGGCTTGGTGCGCTGACAAAATCGCATTCATCGCGGACAACAAGATATCGGGAATCGAGCCGTCATTCGTTGCAAATCCAATTCCCGGGGGCGGATGGTGGCAAGGCAACTTTTCTTGCGACATGGTTAGCCGGATAGCGCAAATATCGACCACGTCCGGAACAACCGGACAGCCCAAGGCTATCGCAATATCTCGGGCCGCGATAAGTGACACCGTGAGTCGGCTTGTAACCGAGATGGAAATTGATTCGGGAATCCGAGAGTATATCGGTGTTCCGGTCACATTCAGTTTTGGACTCGGGCGGGCCCGCGCGATCGCTGCAGTCGGCGGCACGGCTTTCCTGCCGGAAACGGGCTTCAGGCCCGACGAAATCGCTAGGATGCTCAACAGCGGGGCAATCAACGCGCTATCTGCTGTTCCGACGATGCTCAGAACAATTTTCGCGTCGCCCGATGTTCTTGGCTCAGCCGGAAAGCGATTGAAATGGCTGGAAATAGGCAGCCAGTTCATGTCTGCCGACGAAAAGCGAATGGTGCGCAAGTTGTTCCCTTCGGCAATAATCCTTCAGCACTACGGTCTCACCGAGGCATCTCGCTCAACATTTCTCCGAGTGGACCAGGCCGACGACTATGCCTTCGAAAGCGTCGGTCGCGCTGTCGGCACGAGCAAGGTCAGGATAAGTAGAGAAGGGCTGATCGAGATATCCGGTGATCATCTCGCCAGTGGGATTATTCAGAACGGTTTGATCCGGCCGTTGGCGGGAGATGATGGCTGGCTGACCACAAGTGACCTTGGGGAGATCAGAGACGGCTGGCTGCATTATATGGGGCGAACCGACGACGTCGCAAACATCGGTGGAATTAAGGTATCCGCAGAGGTTGTAGAACGGCTGCTCGCGGCTGCACTCGGAACCCAGGAGATCGGTGTGGCGATACTGCGCGACGAACTGCGTGGCGAGAAGCTTGGAATTGCCCTGCCTTCGGGCTCGAGTGCGGCAGATAAGCGCAGAGTCCATGCCGTCGCCGAAGGATGCGGCCTGAGTTCGGCCGACTTGATGCTGGCCGAAATTTCCGATTTGCCAAGAACGCCCACCGGCAAGCTCCAGCGCAAGGCGCTGTCGCAAGCATTAGAGGGTATCAAGGTCGAGCAAAAGACTCAGGCCGGATCGTGGCGTGCAGCCGATTTGCCCCTAAGTGGGCGTGAGAGCGAAATCGCCTCAATTTGGAGCGAAGCGCTAGGCATTTCGGATATCGGCAAAGATGATAGCTTTTACGACCTAGGAGGAGATTCATTGTCGGCAGTCTCTGTGTTGATCCGGGCTGAGCAGGTGGGCCTTCCCAAAGAAGTCATGCAGCGCATGTTCGCCGGGGAGACGATCGGTCAAATCGCTCAGGCGCTGGAGGAGAATTCGCAGAAAGTTTCTATAAACATCCGCGGGATTCGTGCCGATGGGCTGAATGCAGCACGGGGCATCCTAGCTTTGCTTATTGTTGTATCTCATTGGGGCCCATTCTTTATCGATCGAATGGGGTCATTCGGGAGCCTGCTGTGGAGTTTTTTAGGCCCCGCATTGCGGATTGGTACACCGGGATTTGCGATGGTTTTTGGCGCTGGCTTGGCGTTCTTCTATGTTAGCCAGCTTGAAAGAAGCGGGAAGCAGATCGCGCGGCGGATCCGCCTTAACACCACAATAGTGGTAAGCGGTGTTCTGTTGATCGGCGGAGCCCAAGCATGGAGCATTTCGGCGACCGGGGGGGAGTTTGGGCCGAACTGGCCAGAGCGACTTTTCTACGAAGTATTGTTATTCTATGCTCTAATGCTGCCGTCGTCTGTGATTTGGCTAAGGCTAGTGGGGCAAGCACAGGACCGCATCACTACCAGCCTGCTCTTGGCAGGGTTTGCCTATTCGGTGACTCTCATGCTGCAATGGGCAGTCCCTGAGAACCCCTTCAGTGGCTGGGGCAGCCTCGCCTGGCATATGGCGGTTGCGCCATATGCTTATCCTCGCCTTCTGGGCGCAGTTGCACTCGGCCTCGCCGCAGGGTTGTGGCTTGAAAAGCAATCAAGCGGTGACGCTCTCGTACGGAATGCGGAGCGATTGGGTTCTGTTCTTGCCGCTGGTGGATTTCTGTTGGTGGCATCCCTCCAGGGAGGTTGGCAGGAGAATGCGGAAGAGCTTGTCGCCGTTCCGGCATTTGCCGGGGCGGTACTGTTGCTCTTCGCAATGATGACCCGACTGGCGGCTGGCTCGGGAAGCTGGCCTCGAAGGCTTCGCCCAGCGATAATAGCGGGGATGCTGGCATTCCCGATTTTTATAGGGCACGGTCTAGTGGGTCTGGTAATGAGCATCCTTATCGCTTATTCCGTTCCTTATATTTTGGCGCTGTTCATTCCCGCAATTCTCTTTGTTGCGGCAATGCTCATGCTGGGCTGGCGCATTCATCGGATGATTTATCCGGGACACATGTAGGGCACGAAGACATTGACCTATGTGATCGCCGCCCTTGCACTGCTCGCTCTGCCGATCTTCATTGTGATCCTTCGGCAGTCGCAAACCCGACGCTATCAGGCATTTGTGGCGATCGGACTGCTTCCGCTCCTGTCTGACTGGCCGCTTATCGGATATGTATATGGCTGGCCCACCTGGTCCGGGATATCGAAAGGATTCAGCCTATCATTCGTTGTAATGCTCGCTGTCGCGCTAATCCACACGAACAAGAGGAAGATATCTGGAATACCATTTGCATGGATATTCATCCTGTACGCGATCGCTGTAATAATATCAGTTCTTAATTCAAGGATGTATCTTGCAAGCTTGTTTACCCTGTGGCAGTATTTATCCGTTGTAACAGTTTTCTTGGCAATATGCCTTGAGGCTGACAATCCTAAGGTCTACAGAAGCATACTGACCGGGTTTGCGTTTGGGCTAATCTACCAAAGCGGTCATGTTATTTGGTTGAAGTTGAATGGTGTTGGTCAGGCTGCAGGTACACTCGGCCACCAAAACCTCCTCGGGATTGGCGTGGAATTAACAATGCTTCCGGTGTTAGCGGCGGTCCTTGCTGGCGATCGCCGACCGGTAATGTTTGCGGGTCTTGTTGCCGGGTTGATCTGCATTGCGGGAACCGGATCTAGAGGCACGGTCGGCATCGGAGGGGGGGCGGCTATAATTCTGATATTCCTGTCATTGGCCAGGCGTCCCGATCGGCGAAAATTTGGTCTCGCAACGGTATGTGTGCTCGCAGTAGCAATTGCCGCCCCCTTCGCGCTGGGCAATCTCAAGACAAGATTCCAGGATACTTCCTTTTTCACAACTGAAACAGAGAGGGAGTTATTTGAGGACGCTGCGCGCTCAATGGCGAATAACAACCCCCTTGGGGTAGGCGCTAATCAATATGTTTTCGTCTCCAACGTCGAAGGATACGCGGACCGATTTGGCATTCCATGGCAGTTAGCCGATAGATCAGTGCCGGTACACAATGGATACCTGCTCGCCAGGGCCGAAACGGGACGACTTGGTGAATGGGCGTTTATCATTGCAATCTTCCTTCCTTTGTTTGCTGCGCTAAAAATTGCCGTCATCGATCGAAAATCTTTGACTGGCGATCTCCTGATCGGTTCAGCAATGGCACTGGTTGCCGTGGCGGCACACAGTTTCTATGAATTCGGCTTGCATCTGTTTCCGTTGCAGTTGTTGTTCTACATGAATCTGGGGCTCATCGCTGCCGAAGTCAGGGCGCGACGTTATAAGTTGCCAGGCAAGGCATTGCGACGGGTACAAGGTAGCTGTGCATCAGAACGTTCAATGCCCGTGCCTTCGGTCTACGGGCATGGGGCGGGGGTCATAAGCAATTACCTCGAACATCATCAACGACACAGCGCCTGATGTGATGGCAGTTGGACACCTCGAAGAACCGGCATTTTCGGCCCGGCGTTGGCGCGAGTGGTCTGATCGCGGCCTTTGGGCCTGGAGGGCGGGTCTTTTCAGCCTCGTTTCCTTGGTTTTTTGGGGTGGGAGCGCCGCCCCGCACCCCGTTTTCGCGTTATGCAGGCGCACCTCGCCCCTCGAGCCAGGCAAGGCGCTGGAAGTTATAGGCGAGGTTGGCCATGCCGATCTTGATCCGGGCACGGGCGATGCCGACGGTGCGGATGAACAGGCCCATGCGGTGCTTCTGCCCAGCGAACACGTGCTCGACGGCCGAGCGGACAGCGGAGCGCTAGGCATTGGCCCCCGCGATGTGCTCGGGCATCGGCCGGCGCGGCATCCGCCGCTGCTGGATGTTGCTCTTGAACATGCCGCGCTCGAGAAACGCCTCGTTCTTCTTTGATCGATAGGCGGTGTCTGCCCACACGCCAGAACCAGTGTTTTGCTTGCTGATGAGCTCGGGCAGCCGCGCCCCGTCGTGGGCGTTGGCCGCGCTGGCATCCCAGGTGCGGATCAGCCCATGCGTCCGGTCGATGCCGATGTGGTTCTTGTAACCGAACATCGGGATGGCAAGATCCACCGCCTTAAAGCCCTTGGGATCAGCACCCTCCTTCACCCTTGGCCTTCGAGTATTTGACCGTCCAGCGGCCGTCACGGTCTTTCTGGCGGACCTTGGCAGGCTTTGCCTTCCAGCGCTCCGGGATCTTGCCCTGCTTGATCGCGGCCTTCTCCTCCTCGCTATTGCGCTCCTTGGGAGCCGGCACCACGGTGGCATCGATGATCTGGCCATCCATCGCCAAGTAGCCGCGGTCAGTCAGCGCCGCATCGAAGCGGGCGAAGAGCTGGATACCCCGGGCTCAGCGCCCAGCGCCTGACCCGTGAGCTTGGCGAGCGTGGCTATACGGGCGGATACAGCACGGTGCGCGACACGGTGCGCTCGTTGCGTCCGGCCGGAGGTGGCAAGCCCTATGCCGTGCGGTTCGAGACCCCGCCGGGTCAGCAGGCCCAGGTCGACCTTGCGCAGTTCCGGGTGCGTTTTGTTGATGCGCCGGATCGTGTGCAGGTGGTCTGGCTGTTCTCCATGGTTCAGGGCTTCTCGCGGCTGATCTGGGGACGGTTCGTGCTGCGTCAGACGATGCCGAGCGTGCTTGCCTGCCACCGGGCTGCGTTCGAGGCGATCGGCGGTGTGCCGCGCGAGATCCTTTATGACCGCATGAAAACAGCGGTGATCGGCGAGGATGAGGACGGACGCGTCGTCTATAATCGGACGCTTGGCGAATTTGTGAAACATTACGGCTATCTGGACACCCGCAACAACCATGACTTTCGCGCCGCGATTGGCCTAGTTGCGGGGATTGCCGCGAAAGGCGTTACCCGATGGGTCCGATTTGCCGCTTTTCGGCGATGTCCTTGGGTCTTTCAGCCGTTTCTGCGGATTTCAGGCGCACCTATCCTGTAGCCGCGCATCGCTCGTGGAAGATCAGGCGATCGAAGTTATAGGCCAGATTGGCGAGGGTGAGTTTGGCCTGCGCGCGTGCCAAGCCGATGGTGCGGATGAAGAGGCCATAGCGGATGAGGTGGATGGCTCCCGCTCACGGCATCTAGGTGCCAAAATGGGTTGCTGTCATGCAAACCCGAGCAAAGGAGCCACCCGTTATGGAGATTAGCACAATCGGCCTCGATCTGGCCAAGAATGTTTTCCAGGTTCACGGCGTGAACGCCACCGGTGAGGTGGTGCTGCGCAAGACACTGCGGCGATCGCAGATGCTGCCGTTCTTCGCAAAACTGCCGCCGTGCCTCGTGGGCGCCGAGGCCTGCGGAACGTCGCATCACTGGGCGCGCGAGCTGACGAAGCTCGGGCACGAAGTTCGGCTGATGCCGGCGTCTTACGTGAAGCCCTACGTGAAGCGCGGCAAGAACGATGCGGCCGATGCCGAGGCCATCTGCGAAGCAGTGACGCGCCAGACGATGCGATTCGTGCCCATCAAATCGCGCGAGCAGCAGGCCGCACTGTCGATCCACCGTGCACGCAGCCTGCTGATCAAGCAACGCACACAGCTGGTCAACATGATGCGCAGCGTGCTTGCCGAGCTTGGTATCGCGATCCCGGTCGGCGTTGAAAAGGCGTTGCAGATGGCGCGAAAGATCGCCGATGGTGAGGCCGAACTCGATTTGCCGGACGAAGCGGCGAACGTTGTCGGCGTGCTAGCCGGGCAGGTGCTCCAGCTGCACGCACAGTTGCGCAAGCTCGATCTTCGCCTTGCCGCTCTGCAGCGCAGCGATGACAGGGCCCGGCGCCTAGCGACGATCCCTGGTATCGGGCCCATTGGTGCAACCGCGCTCGCCGCTTCGGTAGGCGATCCCGCGCAGTTCAAGTCGGGACGCCAGTTCGCGGCCTGGCTGGGGCTGACACCGCGCCAGAGTTCGAGTGGCGGCAAGGAGCGCCTCGGTCGGATCACCAAGATGGGCGACAGATATCTGCGGCAGCTGCTTATCGTAGGTGCAACTTCATTGATCCGATATGCGAGGAGCAAGCCAGGCTCCGTCGATCCGCGCTTCATCGCATTGCTCGCCAGAAAGCCCGCCCGGGTTGCCTCGGTTGCCATTGCCAACAAAATGGCGCGGATCGCATGGGCGCTCATGGCGCGGGGCGGTGTCTTCGAGCGCGGTCACACATCGATGCTGGCCGCATGAAAGATCAAGAGCTTAGCTGAGGAGATCAGCTTCACGAGGTTGTGAGAGCGAAGCGATGTGATGGAACGAACCGGTCGGACCGGGGACAAGGACAACCCGAAGAAGTACTCAGGCGATACAGCCTGCATAGCCGATAGAACCTTGTTCGCGGACCCCATCAGGGCCAGCAGTCCATGCCGACTGCATCAATAGGCCGGACAGACGACTGCACCCGACCAAAACACCAGATCATCACTTTCTGCTTGCAACGCGGGAGCCATCCACAGAGGTTCTTTTGGTGGGCAAAGACATGTTCGACCCTGGCGCGGATTGCTGACTTTGCAGCGTTCGCGCGCGCCATGCTCTCGGGCATCGGTCTGCCCTTGGGCTTGCGGCGATGGATGCGGCTTTTGAGCATGTTGCTCTTCAACAATGCCTCGTTCCTGACGCTGCGATAGGCGCTGTCAGCCCAGACATCGCCAGCGGTGTTGCTCGTATCGATCACCCGGCGCAACTGGCGCCCGTCGCTATCCGCTGCCGACGTCACCGCCGCCTTGCGGATGAACCCATAGCGCCGGTCGATGCTGATATGCGACTTATAGCCGAACACGGGCGTGGCGATCTGCGGCAGCGGCGTCCCGTCGGGGCGGTAGCGGATCTTGCCCCCGATCTTCAACGTCCAGCGCGCATCGACATCCTTCTGGTGAGCTTTGTTCGGCTTGCCGCGCCAGATCTGCCTGGCTGACTTGCCCGCTTTGATCGCGGCCTTCTCGTCCTCGGTGTTCCGCTGCTTGGGCGCGGGAATGAGCGTGGCATCGACGATCTGGCCACCCATCGCCAGATATCCTGCCTCGCGCAGTTGCTGCTCGAAGGCCTGCATCAGCGCCTCGAGCGTGCCGCTCTCTGTGAGCCGGTTGCGATAGTGGCGAATGGTGTTCTCGTCCGGCATCGCGCCGCCCAGATCAAAACCGAAGAAGCGCATCCATGACAGCCGATCGCGGATCATGAACTCCATGCGCGCATCCGACAGATTATGCTGCGCCTGGACCACTAGCACCTTGAACATCGCGACAGGGTCAAAGGCCGGGCGACCGCCCTTGGAGCCGTCGCTATAGCCGAGCCCGCGGGTCAAGAGCGGACGGAAACGTTCAAACTCTACCGTGCCTGACAAAGCCTCCAGCGGATCGCCGTCCTTGCTCAACCGCTCCAGGTGCTCCGCCAGCGAAAACAGGCTGCGTGGGTGCATCGAAACTCTCCGTTCAGTGCCCGGAGTGAATCAGATCATGGCCTCAAATGCGAGGGGTTTTTGCGGGTGTCCATCTGCCGAAGGCCTGCCGTGCCTATCGGCCGGAGACCAAGGGCAAGGTTGAGCGTCCGTTCCGCTATATCCGGGAGGACTTCTTCCTTGGCGGCGTGTTCCGCGACCTGGATGACCTGAATGCCCAGTTCAATCGCTGGCTCAGCACGGTCGCCAATCCCCGGCTGCATGCAACGACGGGGCGGATCGGGAACGAGGCCTTCGCCGAGGAAATACAGGCATTGCAGCCTTTGCCGCTGGTTGCGTTCGGTGCGGTTCTCAAGCTCGAGCGCCGGATCAGCCATGAGGGGATGGTCAGTGTTGGCGGCGATTACTACTCGGTCCCGGATGCGACCCGCCGGCGTGTTGTGGAGGTCCACAGTCTTGCTGACGAGATCCGGATCTTCGAAGATGATCGCCTGATCGCACGCCATCCTGTGCTGGAGGGGCGGCGGCAACGTTCGCTACTCGACGGGCACAGGCGTCATCGGCGCCGGAATGACGATCTGCCCTTGCCGCATGGGTTTACCGGCCAGCAGGTCGTGAGCCGCTCGCTGGATATCTATGCTGCTATCGGACAGCAGCTGGCAGGAGCAGGCGCATGAACTCGCTCCTCCCTGATCCCAGCGCATCGCTGCTTGATCGGATCAAGTGCAGCATGGTGGGCCTCAAGATGCCTCGTGCGATCGAGGTCGTTGATGACTGCGTCTCCCGCCTTGATCGCGGCGAGATTACGGCTCTCGAGGCCGTGGAGCAGTTGTTGCTCGAGGAACTGACGTTCCGGGAGGAACGCCGTATCCGCACTGCCCTGCGGATGGGCCGGGTCAATACGGTCAAGACGCTGAGCGGATACGACTTCTCGTTCCAGCCTTATACCAATGAGCGCTGTGGATGACTCACGGTGTGGGATTCCCAAGGTCCTGAAGTTCTGATTCGACTGTGCAAGCAGATGGAGGCTTGCGATGGCGGCAGCGATTGGGGTTCGAACGGATCATACATCAGAGGATTTACGGCGGCTTGCACGACGATGCGGGGATGCTGATCAGGTTCGGCGGCTGCTGGCGATAGCGCTGATCCTGGACGGCGGAAGCCGGAGCGATGCGGCGAAGTTTGCTGGTGTGACACTGCAGATTGTGCGAGATTGAGTGCTACGGTTCAACTCGGATGGGCCGGCCGGTCTCGCGACCCGCAAAGCGCCTGGGCGCGCATCTATCCTGAACGACGAGCAGCGTGCCCGTCTTGCCGAGGTTGTCGAGGTGGGTCCGATCCCGGCGGCGCATGGCGTGGTGCGCTGGCGGCTTGCCGATCTTGCCCAATGGGTATGGGACGAGTTCTCGGTATCGGTCACACGTCACACTCTTGGCCGCGAGCTTCGGGCGATGGGCTATCGCAAGCTCTCGGCGCGGCCGCGTCACCGTGGGCAGAAGAGCGATGACATCGCCATTTTTAAAAAGGCTTCACCGCCCGTCTGGAGCAAATCCGCGAGCGTCTCCCGGAAGGAACGCCCATAGAGCTTTGGTGGCAGGACGAAGCCCGGATCGGACAGCAGACCAAGCTCACTCGGCGCTGGGCCAAGCGCGGCACGCGCCCTTCGGCTCCTCGCGATCAACGGCGGTCCTCGGCCTGGCTCTTCGGCGCGATCTGCCCTGCTGAAGGCAAGGCTGCCGGCATCGTCATGCCCCGCTGCAACAGCGAGGCGATGAGCACGCATCTTGAAGAGATCGCCTTCCACATCGCGCCTGACGCCCACGCCGTGGTCATCCTCGATCAGGCAGGATGGCACGGTTCTGCCGAACTGGTCGTGCCGCCAAACATTACCCTGTTGCCGCTGCCGCCGCGATGCCCTGAGCTCAACCCGATCGAAAACGTGTGGCAGTTCATGCGCGATAACTGGCTCTCAAACCGCATCTTCGAATCCTACGACGACATCGTCGACCACTGCTGCTTCGCCTGGAACAACCTCGTCAATCAGCCATGGCGCATCATGTCCATCGGAATGCGCCAGTGGGCGCATGGGTCGTGATCAATGCGCGTTGGAATTATAGCCGAACACGGGCGTGGCGATCTGCGGCAGCGGCGTCCCGTCGGGGCGGGAGCGGATCTTGCCCCCGATCTTCAACGTCCAGCGCGCATCGACATCCTTTTGGTGCGCCTTGTTCGGCTTGCCCCGCCAGATCTGCTTGGCCGACTTGCCCGCCTTGATGGCAGCCTTCTCTTCCTCGGTGTTGCGCTGCTTGGGCGCGGGCACCAGCGTGGCATCGACGATCTGACCGCCCATCGCCAGGTATCCTGCTTCACGCAGTTGCTGCTCGAACGCCTGCATCAAAGCCTCGAGCGTCCCGCTCTCGGTGAGCCGGTTGCGATAATGGCGGATGGTGTTCTCATCGGGCATCGCGCCGCCAAGGTCGAAACCGAAGAAGCGCATCCATGACAGCCGATCCCGGATCATGAACTCCATGCGCGCATCCGAAAGGATATGCTGCGCCTGAACCACCAGCACCTTGAACATCGCGACCGGATCAAAGGGCGGTCGGCCGCCCCTGGCGCCGTCGCTATAGCCAAGCCCCTTGGCCAACAGCGGCCGGAAACGTTCAAACTCTACCGTGCCTGACAAAGCCTCCAGCGGATCGCCGTCCTTGCTCAGCCGCTCGAGGTGCTCCGCCAGCGAAAACAGGCTGCGTGGGTGCATCGAAACTCTCCGTCCAATGCACCGAGTGAAACGAAGTACGGCGCAGCCAATCAGATCATGGCCTCAAATGCGAGGGGTTTTTGTGGGTGTCCAGCTTGTCGATCGCCTTCGCCTGCACCAGCCTCTCCCGGAACAGCCACACCGTGGTGGCATCGGGCACCCTGCCATCGAGCCCTAAGCCAAGGAACCGCTGGAACGAGAGACGGTCCTTGATCTGGAACTCGCATCCCTCATCAGAGAGCGAGTAGAGCGCCTGCAGCATCAGAATCTTGAACATCAGCACCGGATCGAACGGCGGGCGGCCTCCCTTGCCTCGGTCGCTGCGCCGGAGCGCCAATATCAGCGGCCCCCGAAATACTTCAAAATCCACCCCCGCCGCCAAGCGCTCCAGCGGATCACCCGCCGCGCTCAGCGCCGCATAACGATCCGACAAATCAAAGAAACCAGGCTGACCCAACATCACCGCCTCCGCTCAATGACACGGGCGATTGAAACGAAGTACGGCGAAGCCAATCAGATCACCGCATCAAAGGCGAGGATTTTTCGAGGTGTCCAGTTGCGATGATGTGACCGCCGCTCGACTTCACTCAATGTATCGGACGAGTGGCCGTAAGATCTTGATCTTGGAGGAGACTACGCGCGCGGTGATTGGGCCCAACAGGCCGGTAAGGAAGATGGCTCCGACCAGGATGGCATAAGACCCGGGGAATGCGCCCCATAGAGGCCGTAACGTGATCGTACAGACGCCGATGAATATGGTGTTGAGCAGATAGATAGCCATCGTATTCTGGCCGAACCACAGAAAGAACCGCTCCTCCGTCAGCCTTCGCTGCAGGAACAGACCATGCAGCGCGATCGCCGAAGTGATCCCACATGACAACAAGGCAAAAGGCTCAGTATATGTCAAGTACAGGCATGCTGCGAAGATGGAGAGAGATGGAGCCCAGAACTTTTGAAATTGGGGCAAGAGCTTGCCATGATTGATTGCGACAAATCCGCCAATCCCGAAAAATATATAATAAATTAAGATATTACGAGCATAAAATTCATTCGGTATCTCATAATAATCTGTTAGCTCGAAAAGCCAGGCAAAAATACCCATAAGCAGGATCAATGAAATACGTCTTCCAGCGATAATCCAGAGAGATGGGGAAATTACAGAGTAGATAAACAAGACGATCAGATACCATACCGACATGAGTGGATTTTCTGGCGGGTTCGTCACTAGGTTTTTCAAGCCAACCAATATCGAATCTACCGGTTTTTGAAGCTCGAAGAATTCTCCGACGATGTATTTCCCGATTATTATAGTCGTGCCAAACAATACAACTGGAATAATGAGTCGATCGAATCGTGCAGCCACAGTCCGCAGCGGATTTACGAAAAACTTATTCGGAGCGCCTGACAAGAAAAAAACGAACCCGCTTAAGTAGAAAAAGAGCGGCATGTGAAAAGCATAAACCATTGAAATCGTTATGTAGTACCGAATGTCTGGCACACTAATCAGAGCACTTGGAACATGCCCCCAGACAACCAAGATAATCCCGAGCCCTTTGAGGCGATCAATATCCGTAAATCGCCCGCGAGGCTTGCTGTCGTATCTGTGTTCTTCTCGACTTTGGGCCTTAGCTTCGCCAGACAAATCATTCGCAGCAATCATCAGAGAACCCTCCTTGATGCACACATTTCCCCTTTGGGCCTGATTGGCGGGCATGTGTTGCATAGCCAAGCTATCGTACCGTTCAGGTACAGCGCTTGCCACTGGCTCGCACCTGCCAATAAAGTGCTATATGAGTCTAGTTCGAAACTATCGGCAGTCATTTCATACCCTTGCGATGCGACGGGCTAAGAACTGGACCGAAGCCACGAACAGCCATGCGGTTGCCGAGGCGATGATTTGCTCAAAGTCCTTGGCGAGACGGCAGTTGCAGCTGAGCCATGCAAAGGTTCGCTCAACGGCCCAGCGGCGAGGCAGCACTTCGAAGCCTTTGGCCGTGTCGGACCGCTTGATGATCTCGATGTGTAGATTTCCTTGAAATTTGACCCGGGTTTTCATCGAGAACTGACCCTAGTTGATGATAGCCTATGTCCGCTCGGACTTGGGTTTGGTCAAGGTTTGGAAGTTCTCCTATTTGGTTTTGTCTGCTCTGCCACCTAAAAACCGGACCAATCGCGGCTAGAGTTTTCCGCTGTAGACATCCTTGGCTGGGCGAGGAGTTACGGCATGAAGGCATCGAAGTTCACGGACGCTCAGAAGGCGTTCGTCATCAAGCAGGGCGAGGAAGGAACGCCGGTCGCTGAGATCTGCCGCAAGGCGGGTATCAGCCAGGCGACCTACTTCAACTGGAAGAAGAAATACGCGGGGCTGCTGCCGTCAGAGATGCGGCGGCTGCGCGAGCTGGAGGACGAGAACGGCCGGTTGAAGCGGATCGTGGCGGACCTGACGCTGGACCGCGAGATGCTGCAGGACGTTATCAAACGACCCGAAGGGCGGCGAAGCGCAGCGTAGCCAACGCTCTGAGGCCGGATCGGAAGCGCGAGCTTATCGACGCGGTTCGGCAGGACTGGCAGGTTACGATCCGCAGGGCATGTTCGGCTTTGCACTTTGATCGTTCGACCTACCACTACCAGTCCCGTCGGACCGATCCGGCCTTCCTGAAGAAGCGCATCAAGGAGATCTGCGAGACGCATGTACCCCAAACAATGGACATTGTTTCCCTCGCGTGGAAAACGCAGTTGCCTTGGCGTCGGATTGGTGAGAGTGCTGCGGCTCAACGGGCAATGTGTCTGGAGGTGGGAGGTCGGTAGTGGGTCAGCTAGGATGCCTAGTTACGCACTCTATCATCAATGTCGGGGCATATGAAGAATATTGGGCGAGCATGGCTCGCTCTGTATGGCCAGGAGCTTCGCTCCTGATGTTCGGCCGCAAGCCGCTAAGCGCCAAGTTCTCGACGCAGTTTGTCAGACGATGCAGCAAGTAGAATATGTGTCTGCGCCCCACAACTTTTCCAAAGGAAATCTCGTGAATTTCTACGAGATGGAAACTGGTTCCTCAAAATGCCTTGGGAGGAGCAATGCAGCACGTACGGATGCTTGGCTATGGACGAGCACGCTCGACGCGAGCGCTGCCCCTTTTCCGGGGCGCTCAGGTGTTTTTGAAAATCGACGTTCAGGGTGCCGAATTGGATGCCTTAAAAGGGGCGCGCAGACTATCGCGCGTTCGGCCGCGACCATCTCGAATTGCCGAATGTCAATTACAATCGCGGTGCTTGATGCTTTTGCGAAATCCTCGCGTTTATGAAGTGTCTGGATCTTGCATCCGTCGTATTTTTCAACACTTCCAATATTCATGGCATACTTGCGCAAGTGATCATGGCTTTCGTTTGGAAATTAAAATAATATTCAATAAAAAGTCATTATATTTGGACCCAAAAATTCGAAGATTGGACGAATACGTGAAAGAACCGCCCTTCCTTAGCCGCGCCGGCCATTTCTTCCAGAAAAAGCTTGGCTTCTTTCGTCAGTCGTATCGTCAGGATTTCTTCGGTCGAACCTTCGTCATTCCGGCGATCAACGGACGCAAAACCTACATTTCGGAATTGTGGATGGCCGATCTCATCGCTGCGCTTTTGCGGCAGAGGAACGGTGCCTTCGTCGATGTTGGAGCCAATTTGGGTCAGACCTTGCTCAAGGTGGCTGCGCTTGAACCGGACCGTGAGTATCTTGGCTTCGAACCCAATCCGGCCTGTGCAGACTACCTGTTCGAACTGGTTCGCTTAAATAAGCTGCATCATATCGTAATTCCGGCCGGGCTGGGACCAAGTACGGCTGTTCTCAAGCTTAACCTGTATCGCGAAGAGAGCACGGATCCATCCGCCAGTCTGGTCGATGGATTTCGTGCGGCCAGTTTCGGCTCGAAGCCGGTGGTTGTCATCGGATGGAACGACTTGCCGCAACAGTTGCGGCCGCAAAACGTGGCGATCGTCAAGATCGACGTCGAGGGCGGCGAAAGGGAAGTTCTCGATGGTTTGCGCGAACTCATGGACACGCAAAAACCGTTTGTGCTGGTCGAGATCCTGCCACCGCATACGGCTGACAATCACGATCGAATCGAGCGGCAGGAGCATATCGAGCGGACACTAAAGAATCTTGACTATATAATTTTTCGCGTTCGCAAGGGTCCCGATGAGTGCTTTTGCGGGCTCAAACGCGTCGACGGCTTTGGCATACATTCGGACCTTGGGCTGAGCGACTACCTCTTGGTTCACAGGCAGGATCTTGCCTTCGCACAACACCTTGCTACGGTGTGATGATTGTGGGAACCGTCGCCAAAGCCCAACGAACCGACAGCCATCAATCCGCCCACCGATTGAAGTCTGGATACAGCGAGCTCACTAGAAGCGGCAACGACCAAGAGTTTCAGAGTCTAATTCGAAATTATCGGCGGTGATTTCATGCCCTTGCGATGCGACGGGCGAAGAGCTGGACCGAAGCGATGTTTTGCTTGAAGTCCTAGGCAAGACCTCTGCTCTGCCACCTAAAAACCGGACCATTCGCGGCTAGAGTTTTCTGCCGTAGGTTTCCTTGGCTGGGCA
>NZ_JAMWYX010000017.1 GCF_024305245.1 Erythrobacter sp. | reverse complement strand
CCGAAATTGGTCGGGATGCCGGTATTTTCGATGATGAAATTGACCCCCGCCTGCGCAAACTGGCTGCGGGTCAGCGCCTTAAGGCCGGTCTGCTCGTTTATGCGCGCGGCGACCTCTTCGGGGGTCAGGCCGTCGCTCACCCCGACCAGCACGAAGCTCAGCCGGTTTCGCGTACCGGGGACATAATTGAGTGCGCGGCTATAGGTTGTATAAAGCGTCACGGGGGTAGTGAAGCTGGGGATCGAATCCGCCACCCCCCGGATCACCGCACGCTGGTCGTTGAGTTCAAGGCGCCGGCCGATCGGGTTCTCGCCCTCGGCGAACAGGTTGATTGCTCCAAAATCATCAATGATGACGGTGTCGGGCTCCGACAACACATGTCTTGAACCGGAGATCAATCTGCGGGGCAAGCCGATCAGCGTCGCATCATCCACCCCGATCACGGCCACGCCTTCGAGATCACCTTCTTTCGTCCGAACGTTGGCCTGCGCGCGCAGGTGCGGCACAGCCCACTTTACTCCCTCAACCGAGCGCACCTTGTCGAGTGCGGTTGATGGCATGGCGTAGCTGACGTCGGTGGTACGGCTGACCGGGTCCATCACCCACACTTCGGCCTCGGGCGCATTGTAAACGCCGCTTGCGCCGCGTTCAATCAGACTGACGAAAATCGTCAGCTGCTGGGTGATGAGCAGGGTGGAAAAAGCGATACCGAACAATAGCCCGTAGAACTTCTGGGCATCGCCGGTGAGCATTCTGATGGCGATCCAAAGCACGCAGGAGAAGCCTCCGAAATCACAACAACACGCGAAAGCCTATACAGGTAAGGTAAATTTACGATTAAATCTCAACATTCGCTGCAGGAGGGGTGGCTCAGCGTAAATTTTCAGAGAATACGATTTTCGAAGGTAGTGGCATCAAGAGTGAAGCGCTAATTACACTATTTCCGAAGATAGGATTTACACCGGTCTTTGGCAGATGTCCGAAGCGATTTCCGCCTCCTGCATGATCCGTCCTTGTCGGCCACGGCACTAACCCGTGTAAAAGCATTCCACATCGCTCCGAGAATCCTGATTGGAAAAGTGTCTCAAATGAGCGCCTTCAGAACGGAATTTTGTTTGTTTGCACTTCTCGACCGAGCTGGTTCGGACCCATAGCGATTGCCTGATCGCCGCTTGCGAAATGAAGCACTTTGCAGCAGCTGAGGCGCTTGATATGAGGGAAACAACTCGAATGAGGGGGCGGATTGCTGCAGAGCTCATCTCAGAAGTTTGGCCGCCTTCGTCCTTTTGGCCATCAGAGTAAGGTAGTTGGCGCTATTATGCTAAGTGAATGGCAGTTGGCTGTCGCGAAGGCCGATTTGGCTGATTGGGTCACAGTCGTCGCCTATCTCTTGGCGGCGGCGGCTTGTGTCCGAGCTTCTAATTACGCATGGATAAAGCGCCGAACACGCGACAGGATGTTCTGGCAGATCGCATCAGTGTTGCTCGTATTTCTCGGCGCCAATGAACTGCTGGATTTGCAAGCCCTTTTGACTGCAGTTGGTCGAGAATACGCGAAGACGAATGGCTGGTATGGTCAGCACCGGAGGGTGCAATATGTTTTTGTCTTGGCACTGGGAGTGGCGGCGGTGGTCGCCGGGATCGTGATGTTATGGCTGACTAGGCGTACAGACGCGTCAGTGCGGCTAGCCCTTATAGGCCTTGTCTTCATTGGGCTGTTTGTTCTTCTGCGCGCCGCATCTTTTCACCATTTGGATGAACTTCTCGGCGGCGGTGCGCCAGAGTTCACTTGGCGCTCGGTGCTGGAGATGCTGGGCATCTTGATCATGGCGGTTGGAGCGACTGCCTATACCCGCAAGCGCAGATCCAAAACTTTGCCGGCGAACCTATAAGCCCTCTTGTCCTGACCTCACACCTGAGGCCAATTGCGATCGGTAAATTACGCCCCTCCTGAGCGGAGGAAGCGCCGCGCCTTGCACTCCGCCGCACCGGTGAGTTCGCGGAGGGCGCGACCAAGCGGCATTTCGTGGAATATCAACGCGTCAGTAATGATGCCATCCCTGAGCTGAGGATCGCCGCACTCCCCGCTGATAGGTAGATCTACGGTTCTATGATTTACGGCGGCGCAATGAGCCGCTGTCAACGCTGCAACCTTGAAACGATTGGGTTGCGGACAGCATATGACAATGCCTGCTCATTTTTTCAGTGACGAGTCCGGCGATGATCGTGGCTACGATCGATTTCGCATTCGTCTCGGAGCCGTGCGCGTCGAAGTTGGGGCAGATGTCTCCGACGTGACGGTTCACGATGTTTCGGTGTCCGGGATTTTGCTTGAGACCGAGCAAAGGCTCGCGGCCGGTGTTCAGATCGTATTTGCTTTTCCGGATTCCTTTCGCTGCGAGGCCCGGATCGTTTGGGCGAGCAACGATTTCTATGGAGCAGAGTTCACCGAGGGATTGAGTCCAGCAGACTTGACGCGGATTTACGCTGCAAGTCAGATTGTATGGCCGAAGTTCAAAGATGAAGAACCTTCCGATTTTGCTGATCTTCGGCAAGACCCGGATATTGTCGATACTCCTCCTTCTGATGCTCTCGAGCATGATCGTGATCCTCGCACTGTCGACGACGCGGATAAGCTTCCACTCCCCACCCGCCTCAAGATCATTTTTGGAATGGCGAGCTTGTCCTGGGCAATCATCGGAGGGGGGGTCTGGCTCGCATTCGGATGATTGTTCCGCAATGCTGTTGATGCGGCATCGTCATGGTCTCGTTGCCCTCAGTACAGCCTGCTTCAATACAGCCAGATGATGGCACAGCACACAGCCGCACCAACGACCAGATTCATCAGCACACCGATCTTCACAAAATCCATGAACTGAACCGCCCCGGGATCGTCGGAGGCTCCAACTCTTGAGTAGATGGAGTCCTTATGAGCAAGACAACGAACAAGTTTTCGCCGGAGGTTCGCGCCCGTGCGGTGCGGATGATACTGGATAACGAGGGCGATTATCCGTCCCGCTGGTCAGCGGTGGTGTCGGTTGCCGATAAGATCGGCTGTTCGCCGAGAACTTTGCTGTTTACGGCGTGCGCAAGGTCTGGCGGCAGATGAGGCGTGAAGGGTTCGCCATCGCCCGCTGCACCATTGAACGCCTGATGCGCGATATGGGTTTGCATGGAGTAATCCGCGGGAAGCCGGTGCGCACCACGATCAGCGATAAAGCCGCGCCCTGTCCGCTGGATCGCGTCAACCGGCAGTTCCATGCGCCGGCGCCGAACAGGCTGTGGGTCTCGGACTTTACCTACGTCTCGACCTAGAGAGCGGGTTCGTCTATGTCGCATTCGTGATCGACGTTTATGCCCGCTACATCGTGGGCTGGCGGGTCAGCCGGACAGCACATGCCAGCTTCGTGCTGGATGCCTTGGAGCAAGCTTTGCACGACCGCCGAACCCCGGACGCTGTGGCGTAGCCACAGCGGATGCTCCTGCTTAGATGTCTCACAACCAGGAGCCGGCGTCATCCGCATAGCGCCAACTCAGCCCCCCGATATGCTGGGACGACAAGCTGCGTGCTTGTGCTGCAGCGCTCTCAGCTTTTCCGCCGCAGCGCAGATGTCAATTGCCGCAAAGGTGTAACCAAGCTCATCACAAAGGCTGAGAGCTTGCTCGACCAGCGCGATCAATTGCTCGAGCGATACTTGCTCCTGCTCTGTGGCTTGATTGTTCATGGCAGGGGTTCTGTCGGATGGAGGAAAAAGCTTTTAGCTAACAATGGTCGACTCGTTGGGCGCACCTACTCAGCTAACGCCCCTCTCGACAAGCAGGCCTTTGGTGAGCGTCTCTTCCTGTTACACCTTTGCGACAGACTGTGAAACTTCGATCCCATCCGAAATGGTCAAGGCCGATTCTCTTGGCCAGATATGGTGGTGAAAGCACAGCCTGGCTCATCGTTTTGCCCGCTCTCACTTGGCGACCGCTGTGGCCCGTGCCATACGCAACTTGGTGCCAACCCTTAGTGGAGAAGTGATCGTGCCGGAACATGATGCCGATCAGAAGAACCGAGTGCCGAGGAACTCAGTATTCAAGCAGGTAGCTGGCGATGCCATCGCTGACCGGATGGAGGCTCTGTCTCTCGAGGTCAGAGGCATGAATGATCCGCAATACGCCGGCCTTGCCAGCACTGACACGCTTAACGCGGTGGCGGCAGCCCTGAAGATAACGCGCCGCAAGATCGACCAGATCTTCGATTATGATGGCTTTGCAACCAGCCCCGCTTGCGACATCGTGCTCGAGTTGTTCGAGGCGAGAGGGAGGGGTACTCCGATATCGGTCCCGACTCTCTGCGACTCAATCAATTGCGCGTCGTCCACAATATTGCGCTGGATACACGCCATGGAAGTCATGCAGCTCATCGAGAGGTCAGGCGAGGGGAGCGATGGGCGTCCTGCTAACGTCGCTTTGACCGAAAAAGGGTATTTGAAAACCGCCCAAGCCCTCCAACTGCATCTGCATGAGTGAAGCACTCATTTGGTAGTCAAGCAACCGGATGGTCATCGGCAGCCACGCGACAGGCTGGCTGACCTTCGGCGAGTGACAGCCCTGCCGCGAACACAAGGTACAGTTGGACCTCCGAGAAGCAATCCGGTCAGATTTTCGAGATTGGCAGCATTGCGATCGGGTTGAGAATCTTGGCTTCGGTCGAGGAAAGCGCGGTGCGACCGGGGTTCATTGCCAAGATGGTCATTCCGGACTCCGGACGACCAAGGTGGTAGCCTTGGGCAAAATCGCAACCCATGGCTCGGATCAGGGCCAGTTGCTCCTCTGTTTCAACGTGCTCTGCGACACATTTCGCTCCGCTGGCGTGGCAAAGCTCTATCAGTCCAAGCAGGATGCGACGCGAACGTTCGCAATACTGAATATTGGTTGTGAGCGAGCCGTCAAGCTTGACGACATCGAATACCAGGTCGCGCAGATAGGAAACAGATGCGTGGCCAGCACCAAAATCATCCAGTGCAATTATGCAGCCAGCTTCCCTCAGCTTCTGCAACTCACGCTTCGCTTTTGCCATGTCGGCAAGAAATGCAGTTTCGGTTACCTCGAACTGGATACTGCCAGGGGAAAAACCGTCTTCCTCCAGCAGGTCCAGCATTCTGGCAGCAGCGCCTTCCAGGCTGATCTGAATGGCGCTCAGGTTGAACGAAAGCCTCAGCTCCGGCGGCCACGGCCTGACAGCATTGACGGCCTTGCGCAGCAGCGCTTCGTTGAGTTCCTCGATGATACCGAGTTGCTCGGCAACGGAAATGAATTCGCTGGGTGGGATGACCCCCAATTCGTCGCTATTCCAGCGTGCCAGGGCTTCAGAAGAAACCACCGTGTTTGACGCCAGGCAAATGATTGGCTGGAAATGGACTGTCATTTCCATTTGAGCCTTGCGATCCAGAAGCATTTTTTCAAGCCCTGCCCGGCGCTTGTCCAAGGCATGCATCTCTTGATCGTATAATCGCCAAACACCTCGTCCTGATGCCTTTGCGCGATAGAGCGCCGAGTCTGCCTGCCGGACAAATTCGCTGACCGACGAAGAAATCGGACCAGCTTCAGCAAGACCGCAAGAGGCTCCGATGTTCAGGCTTTTGCCCTCCCATTCGATCGGAGTGCTGGCCAAGTCACAAATTGTGCGCCCAATTTTGGCGATGTCCTGCTTGGCCAGGCCATTACGCCAGAATATGGCAAACTCATCGCCTCCGGTGCGAGCAACAATGGCATTGTCGCCAAATGCACCCAGCAAGCGCAATGCAAATGCCTCGAGGATAGCATCACCAGCAGCGTGACCGAAGGCGTCGTTTGCGGCCTTGAAACCGTCCAGATCACTGATTGCGACGACGCTACCGCCCCCTGACGTTGGGCCCTGCATCATATTGCGCTGCATTTCGCGAAACAGTTTTGCGCGATTGGCGAGGCCGGTCAGAGCGTCTTCATCCGCTCTCTTGAGAGCGGCCACCTCGGCAGAGATTGCGCGATTATGTTCCTTGGCAATCGCCAGCCGGCCGGTAACCAGCGCCGACAGTGCACGGCTATGTGTGTGCAGCAGACGCATCAATAGTAAAAGCACCAGCAACAGGCTGATGCCGATCCCCGTGCTTGTTGCGTCCTTCATGAACATAAGCCTGGTCGCCATCGGCAGGCCGAGGATAGCAAGGGGGAGTATTGCGGCGCGCGGAAAACTGCTGAGGCCATAGGCAGCGCCCAAGGCGGCCAGAATGCTGAACAACAGAATGCTCATCGTTTCGCCGGGGTGCTTGGAAATGAGCACCTGCGTCCAGATCGAAAAGCCGACGCATACCAAGACAGTCAAAACCACCATCTTGACCAATTGAGCGGCAATCACATCCAGATCATCGCAGTCCCGCTGGAAAAACAGCCAGACGATCATTCTCCACGCGAGCACAGCGGTGAGAAAGCTGACCGGCGAAATCAGAACCAGTTCTTCGCCGCCAGTCGCAACATGAAGTCCGACAAGGTTGACGAGAACCGTGGCATAAAGCAGCGGCATTTGCTGTCGCAGGCTCCTGAAATTCGCCACCGCCTGCTCGCGAAGCTCGCAGGACGATTGCGCAGGAATCAGATATGAAAGTGCCTGCAGCATAGCCCGGGCAATAGGACGCCAGGCGCAAAGAATGCGTTAATCGGTGGGCTCGTTAATGACCGATAGCTAATTGCAGATTGCCGTGGATGGGCGAAGTGCAGCCTGCGGTTTTGCGGCAGGGAGCGCCTGTTGCCATCATCGTCCAGATGATCCGGACATTTGCCAGCACGGCAGCGGCAATTTTGGGCTTTGTGCGCTCCAGGAGCAGCACCGCCCATGGCCGCTTCGCGCTGCCCAGCTTTGCACGCCGAACCACCGCCATGACACCAGCGATAAGCACCTTGCGCAGACGGGTGTTGCCCGCCTCGCCGGTACTGCCACGGTCGCTCCTTGCCGCTGCCCCGATCCTGGCGGGCGCAAACCAATCCAAGCTGACAGGTCTCGTGTATCGCAGAGGGTGACACTATCGAGCGGCCTGGCCGCGATCATGGCCGCGATCATGGTTGCGGGCAGCCGGCCGCCTGCCTCAAGGTTGGGGGCAACGGCGAAGATGCGGCGCTCCATTAGCCTGTATTCCAGGTCACACACCGCCTTTGCCGCCCGGGCGGGGCCTCTTGGCCGCTGCAGCTATCATCCCGGACTATCAAATTCTCCGTCTGCCGCACGCTGGGCGTGCTTGGCCGCAGGAGCGGGGAACGATGATGCTGGCTGTTTGCTAACCATAAGTGGGGGCGGCAAAGGCAGCAATTTTACGCAAAAGGACGTATGTATGAGCACCCGAACCGCCCTGAGCAGGGCTCGCGGCGAAGTTACCCGAAAGCCTCTTGTTGAGCTTCTGCACCGTGCGCGGCGTTCGAAGCACATCACCGGCGAAAACGAGCCCGCCGAGACCGAAGCGGCCCGCAGCGCGTATGCGCGGCTCGGCAAGTTGGCCGGCCGCTAGTTGGGGTTGCAATATCGCGCCTCACGAATTAGCGGCCGCGACTTTGCAAGATCCAGGCCGCTCACCCACGAATGCTACGGCGAGGGCCGGCTGACAATTTGCCTCCCCTTTTCATCTGTATCTGAGCCTCACGGCGCTCCCCTAAAGCGGCCATCGATTGTCATCGGGCAGCCGCATCGACGATCAGGTTTTGGCTCGTCCGGCGACAACCGGCAAGTTCCTGACGTCCGTCCCCACCGTGTCGGGCATTCGAGGCGGCGCGGCTCTGGCATCGCTCGGTAGAAGCGAGCAGGTCTTCGCCATTCTCCCTGGCCGCGATTGGCCAGGAAGAAGCAAGGCGCACGCACCGGCCAGCGCCCAAAGAAACCGGACATCGATTCCGCGGACCCTCGATCATCGCTTTGGGAAAGCGTGAACGACAGGCCTCGTGGAAGGGATGAGGGCGAAAAGCAGAAGGGCAGGTCTGCATGCTCTTCCATCATTGATTGCCGCCTGGCTTGCGCAGTTGTCATAATTGACTTGTTGGTCCATGTCAGTTGCAACCAACACCTACCGTAAAGGCAAAACGAACCGTGGATAATAATCAGAAGCTCTCGTCCGAAATTCTTATCGAACTCACCAGTGATATCGTTTCGGCGCATGTCAGCAATAATGATGTTGCTGTCGGCGATTTGCCCGGCCTTATCACCAACGTTTATGCGGCGCTTGCCGATCTGGGCGAAGCGCCCGTGGTTGAAGAACCCAGGCCGGAACCAGCAGTTTCCATCCGCAATTCGGTAAAGCCCGAATACATCGTGTGTCTCGAGGACGGCAAGAAGCTGAAAATGCTCAAGCGCTATCTTCGCACAAACTTCGACATGACCCCCGAAGAATACCGCGCGCGCTGGAATCTGCCTGCCGATTACCCGATGGTCGCTCCCGCCTATGCCGAAAAGCGCCGCGAACTGGCAAAGAAGATCGGTCTGGGCCGCAAGCCCGGCACCACCGTCGCGCCCAAGCCGCGCCGCGCCAAGAAGGCGTGATGGAGCGGGGCAGGGGGATGAAGATTGCGGACGGGTTTGCCATCGGATCCCGATCCCCCGCCCCCCGCCCCCCGCCCCCTGCCGCAGTCGATGCCGTGCGTGAACGAATATAGAGGGTCCGAAAGGGGTGCTCTCGCGCAAGCCGAACACCGGTGGCGGCGGCGCCGACAGCTTCGCATGGTTTGAGGGCCGGACCGCTCGCTACAGCGTCAAGATCTCCTGATATTTTAAACGTCTGCTAACCCACGCGCTGTAACGCAAGTGGGTGGCCATCCATCGTACACGAGCTGGACTCCAAACCAACAGATTGCATGACGCCTCCGCGACCGACGTGGAGCGTGCACGGCGGCTCATGTCTTACTCAGAGGAGTTCGAGGACCGGTGGTTCTGGGAAACCGATTCTGATGGACGCCTTACCTATCTGACAAAGGCGGTCGCTGATCAGATCGAAATGTTCGGCACCAGCACGCTGGGAGAGCCGGTCGAGAAAATCTTCCAGATCGACCGGACAGACGCCCAGCATTTGCGATCACTCAAGTTTCATATCGTTTCACGCACCTCATTCACCGAGTATCCAGTCCGGGGCGCGAAAGGATTGCATGAAAGCTGGTGGTCGATGTCGGGAAGGCCCTGGTTTGGCGCTGACGGCGAATTTGCCGGATTCGTGGGATCGGGAACCGACCTCACGAAGATACGAAAGCATGAAGCGACCATCAGGCGTCTTGCGATTACGGACAGTCTTACAGGACTGGCAAATCGTCAGCGGATGCAGGACAATCTCAATGCGTTGCTTAAATCGGAGCCGCATCATGTAACCCATTGCGCGTTGATGATGCTCGACCTGGACGGCTTCAAAGGCGTCAATGACACGCTTGGCCATCCAGTGGGTGATTTGCTCCTGAAACAGGTCGCGCAAAGACTATTGTCAATCGTCGACGATACCGGAATGGTTGGCCGTCTGGGCGGCGATGAATTCCAGGTCTTGATCCCCGGGCGACGCACGCGGACCCGCCTGTCAGAGCTGGCCCACCAGATTATCGAGGGCATTTCATCCCCCTACGTCATCGACGGGTTGTCGGTTACAATCAGTTGCTCGATCGGAATTTCGGTATCCGACACTCCGGATGCCCCCGACATTCTGGTGCGGAATGCCGACCTTGCACTCTATGCGGCCAAGGCAGGTGGGCGAGCTACCTTTGTCTTCTTCGAGGAGGAAATGCTCATCAAAGCAAGATGGCGCAGAAACATCGAGGATGACTTGAGGGAGGCGTTGAACAAAGGGCAGTTGAAGCTCCTGTTCCAGCCGATTGTCGCGACGCAATCCGAAGTGCTGACGGGCTTTGAGGCGCTTCTTCGGTGGGAGCATCCGGTTGAGGGATATATCTCGCCAACCAAATTCATACCGATTGCCGAAGACAGCGGACTGATCCAGAAGATCGGCGATTGGGTCATCAGAGATGCCGTCAGGGTCATCGCATCGCTGCCCGATGATTTGCGCGTCGCCGTGAACGTCTCTCCCATCCAGTTTGCCAACCCGGCGCTTCTGTCGACGCTCGCGAGTGCAATTGCCCAAAGCCAGATCGACCCTTCCCGGCTTGAACTTGAGATTACCGAAAGTGTTTTTCTCGACAGCGAGGGTTCTGCACAACGAACCTTCAAGGCGCTCAAAGCGCTGGGCGTGCGGCTTGCCCTCGACGATTTCGGCACCGGCTATTCCAGCTTGTACTACCTGCAGCACGCGCCCTTCGATAAGATCAAGATCGACCAGAGTTTCATCAGAGATGCGGTTGATCCCCGAAGCAGGAACTCGGCCATCATCGAGTCCATCGTAGCTTTGTCGAGAGCGCTGGATATGGAGACGACCGCCGAGGGGGTCGAGCATCAGGACGAAATCGAGCTGATCCGCCAGCTTGGGTGCAGCCATATTCAGGGACATGTCTATGGTCCGGCAATGGACATCTCCGATCTTATTCCTGAATTGGAGGCCGGCGTGCGAAGGATGCGGGCAATCGGTCCCAAGCGGAGCCGTCGCCCAAGGACCAAGCTCATTCGAAGCGCGTTGATGCGGCTGAATGAAGGTGAGGTACCGGTGGTTATCAAGAACGTTTCCGAAGCGGGCGCGATGATCGAGCACGTGTGCTTTTCGCCGCAGATGGTCGGGGTGTCACTCCAGCTCGCCGTGCTCGGCGATGAACTCTCCCATGCCACAATCCGCTGGGTCGGGGAGGGGCGCGCTGGACTCGAATTCTTCGAGCCCATCTCTCTGGATGCGATTATATAGCGGCGTCCGGTGCAGTCCTGCGGCGCCAGACCTTGCCGAAGGTGCCGCTGATTAGACAGCCCATTGCGACCAAGGACCCAGGCGCCGATCCGCTCGGTCAAGAACGCGATCCTCATTGACGGTCCGCACCTGGCCGACATGGGTTCGGCTGACCGATTGAACGCCTGCCGCAGCGCGCTCAGGCTTCCTCAAAAGGCGCTTGAACGCGTTCACTGCGGCGGTGCCTCGGTCAATGCCGCTTCGGCCTTTCGGTAGGCTGCTACGAAAGCATTGTCGAGCGAGCCTGTGCGTCACTTGCTCGATAACCTTTGAGGAACTTGCCGATAGTCATATTGCCTGCGCCCAAGCCGAGCGGCAGCCAAACAATACTCCAGGTGATCTTCTGGGAGGAAAGGCGTACTTTCAGAAGAGAAGGATGCTTCCAAACCCTATCAGCAAGCCGATAGCGACAGACATGGCGATTATTGCGGCGGCTTGCCATTTGCCGCTTCGGTCAATTCGAGCTCTTTGCGGCAGAAAACCTACGGGAGCCTGCGCGCCGCCGATCAACGGTTTGTCGGGACGATTACCACGTGTGCCCAGCACGTCCGCCAGGCGCAGGCTTTTGGGGCGATTCACAGCCGTGCCGATAACCCAATTCTGAGCGGCAAGCATCGCTTCCATTTCCGCGAGAGCCTCCGGGTCAACGACCTCCCCGCGAAGGCTCAGGACGACTGATTTCGGCAACTTCTCCTCGAACTGAATGCCGGCAAGACTGCCGCGCACCCATTTCACCGTTCCGAAGATATTCAGTTTCCTCACGTAGAGCCAAACCGCCTCATCAGCCGCAGGTTTTTGCTCAGCCTCTATCCGGGCTCCGCCAAGAGACAAATCGCGAACCCAACACGGCGTGCGGCCACGCGGGGACTCCAGATAGCCACGCAGGGCAACGTCCGCCCTGCCATAGTTCCGAAGGCAGGGCGCGCTTGTGGTCGATACGGTTGGTTCCAAACTAACCATCCAAACATTATCTGCGTTTATCGTTAAGTCTTGATAACCATCTCTTCCGTATTTTTGCCCTTTTCGACGCGCCCTTGTTCTTGATCGCTATTTCATGGATCGATTGGTCTTGTCTGGTCACGACAAGCCGTTCTTCGCGAAAGTACCCATCTCCGGTCAGGAGCTCGGACGTTGCTCGATCCCGCACGCGGAGTGACGGCTTCTGGAAGATCCAGGCGATCAATGCGGCGATTGTTAACGCCCGCGTCTGGTCGGCAGCTGACGCCCCGCATTCAGATATGAACTGGCAGCTAACCTGCATCGAGTCCCCAAAACTTGCCTGTCGGGAACGGCCCATTTGCTGCCTGCGCGAAATGCGCCCCTGCCTAGTCGCTTCAATCATCAATCATGAGGCGCCCATGCCGAGCGACTTTGGGGAATTCATCCGCGATCTTCTCGCAACGGTTCCGAATATCGCCTCCGAATCCGATGGTTCCCCAAGTCCGGCGCGAAAAGCATCGATGGCTGCACAAGAAGCGCGAATGTCAGCCACACACAATATCACGGCGTGAGCGAGAACCGCGTATGTGGATTGCGTCCCGCTCAAGACGCGCGTTAATTTGCGGGTGGTCTGCCAGGGTGCGGACCTCTCTGGCCGCAGCCGTGATCGACCGGCTCCGGGTCGAGAGCCTTTTGATGCTGCCTGCCTGATGGGACGGCTGCTTTACGCCTCTAGCCGCCTGAAATCCGCCGTTCAGCGATCGGCCCGGTTGCCGAATGTCCGAAGCCAACCGGGCTACCTTGCGAAAATGTGCCCTCAAGCCGTACGTTCAAAGCATGTGAGCCGCCTTGCGGCGCATCGAAGCAGCAATGGATGCTGCTCTGGCGAAAGCCGAACTGGCGCCTACCGCGATCGATCGCGTTTTCCTCACCGGCGGCTCGTCACTCATCCCGTCTATCCGCGCTCTGTTTGAACGGCGCTTCAGGCCTGAGCAAATCGCTACCGGCGGGGAGCTTACGTCCATTGCTCATGGTCTTGCGCTGATTGGTAACGATGCCAATCCTGCCGAATGGAGCGTGTGACGGTTTCGCGCGCCTTTGATCTGTCCCATCTTGCTCCAAGATCCGCTTTCTAACGTGCACGCCGGAAGCAGACAGTCTGCATATGGCCCACGCGCCGCCAACGTGAGCGAACGTCAAACGGCATCAGCGCCGAAAAGCCAATCTGGTCAGCGAGGCTTCTTCGCGATGGTGGCGGTAAAATCCGGGTCTTTGTTGGCCACCCAGTCGACGAATTTGCGAACGGCCGGGTAGGCCAGCAAGCTTTCGACGTCCGTCCCATCGCGCTGAAGTTCGGAATTGGTGAAGTTGGCGATCAGCGTCTGCTGGCAAATCGAGTGCATCGGCACAACATCGCGCCCGCCCCGGCTCTTGGGCACCGGGTGGTGCCACACAATGGTCTTGCCGATCGGCCGACGACACAGCCAGCACGGCGCCACCGACGCTGCAGTCTCCTCCTTTTCCGGGAGTTCGCGATACGCATCTCGTTTGGAATGTTTGCGGGCCATGTGTCTGCCTGACTGCCTGAATTTGCACCGCCCGACTGTTAGCCGGAACGATCAGCTTTACCACACCTGCGTGTCCGTTCAGTTCAGATCCAGCGCTCCTTGGAACGAAACGATCCGGCGAACCGCCGAGCGCTGCGGCGCTTCCTCTGTCCGCTTTGGTACGATCGGCGCGACCATACAATCACCGGAACCGATCTCGGGTTAGCGAAAGCGATCAGGGGGAATTCGCAAGATGCAGGACAAGCCATTCAATCCGTTTATCGCTGCGATCTGGCGCAGGCTGGCGGAGACCATGTTTGTTGAGCCCAGTCACATGGCGATCAGTCCCCGTCAGGTGGTTGATAACCTCCAACGCATGTTCGCCAATATCAAGGGAAGTACTCCTGGCAGTACCGGTCTTTCAGTGCTCGCAACCTGGGTCGTGCTGGGTGGGCCGATATGGCATTTCTCCCCGCGCAGCTTTCGCATCTGGCGGATTGAACGGCGGCTCAAGAACAGTCGGATCGATCTCTTCCAGGACATGGCCCGAATTCGCGGCATCGTTTATGTTGGTTATTATGGCCACTGGCTGGATGCAGACGAGGCCGATGCCGGCAACGCTTCCGAGGAGGACGCCAACCGCACCAACCCGGTACTGAACGCGATTGGCTTTACGCTGCCACGTCACCGCAATCGCGCGGGTACGCCGGATGACCCGTTGATCGAGGAATATCACGGCAATGATCTCCCGGAGTCGGTGTTCCTCGGCGAAGATGCGATCCCCGACAGTGTCGAGGTTATCGTCATCGGCTCAGGCGCGGGCGGCGCAGTGGCTGCGTCGAACCTGGCGGATCAGGGCTATGAGGTGCTGGTGGTCGAGGCGGGCCCCTATCTGCCGACCAGCCTGTTGACGCCCAATGAGGCGAAGATGTCATCCAGCCTCTACAAGGATGGCGCGATCCAGACGACCCGCAACCGCGACATCATCGTTTTTCAAGGGCGCACGGTGGGTGGATCCACCGTCATCAATAACGGCATCTGCCTGCGGCTCGAGCGCGAAGGCGAAACCCATCCCGACGCCAATAATGTGCTGGCAACCTGGCAGGCGCTGGGTGCTGGCATTGAGCCCGATGTGCTCGAGGCATCCTATCTCCGGGTCGAGGCGCGGCTGGGCGTGCACGAAATTGATCAGCGGCTGGGGCGCAACAACGGCACGCGGTTGCTGGATGGCTGGGATGCCTACCGTGCCAACTCGAGCGACCCGATGGACCACCGCGCAATTGCCGGCTGGTTCCGGAAGAACTGGGGCGCGAAGGCTGAAAACAACCGCTGCATCTCCTGCGGCTATTGCAACACCGGCTGCCCTTACGGCCGCAAGCGCGCGATGCCGGAAAGCTTTCTGCATCACGCCACGCTGGCCGCATCGCGCAAGGCGCGGATTTTGGCCGAGGCGGATGTTTCGCACATCGGCTGGGGGGCAAATGCTCCCGATGGCAGGCGCGTGGCGAGCTCGGTGCAGGTGGTGCTGTCCGATGGCCGGGCCAAGACGATCCGCGTCACCAAGGGCGTGGTGGTTGCCGCAGGCACCATCGCATCCAGCAACATCCTTTCGGCCAGCGGAATCGGCGAAACCGGCAAGGGCATTTCACTCAACATTGCCTGCCCTGTCCCGGCGCTGATGCCCGATCCGGTACTGGCATGGGACGAGGATCAAATGGCGACCTTCATCGATCGCGGCGATTTTCTGATCGAAAGCCATTTTCAGCCGCCGATGAGCATGGCCTCACTGGTGCCTGGCTGGTTTGACGAGCATTTCCGCCGAATGCTCAACTATAACCGGCTGGCGTCAGCAGGCGTCCTGTTTCCCGCTGACCGGCTGGGCGAGATCAAGCGCGGCAAGCTGGGATTTGACCTGAAGGCGGGCGATCTTGCGGTGCTGCGCCGTGCGTTGGCGCTGCTGACGAAGGTTCATTTTGCCGGCGGCGCGTTGGAAGTCTATCCGGCACTGTTGCATGGCGAGACACTGAGCGCCGGGATGAGCAATGCCGATATCGACAATTTCTATCGGGACAACATCAGCGAGCCCGATGATGTTGTCCTGTCTTCAAGCCACCCGCAGGGCGGCAATGCGATCAACGCCGACCCACTCAGGGGTGTGGTCGATCTGGACCAACGGGTTCATGGTACCACCAATGTGCTGGTCACTGATGCCAGCGTGATGCCCAGCTGCATCCGCGTCAACGCGCAATTGACCACCATGGCCATGGCCGACCGGGTTACCTTCGGTCGGCGCGTGTTTGGCTAGGGGGGCTCTGTTAGAACCCCTAGTGGACTGTGGCGGATCGGCTTCCGGCCGCCAGCACCGCGCCGATGCGCAAAAGAACCATTCAGCTCTAATCCCAGCTGATGGCAAGCTGACCCATGACAAGCAGCGCGAGGTATCAAACGTGACCCGGACACTGCACCAGGTGAATTGCCCGGAATGGGGAACCGTCAGGGACTTAAAGTCCGCAGTGCGCTCTGATTTTCGGTCAATAGAGCTCGCCGGATCGTCGCCCGAAAGCAGACAAGGTTGACAATCAGACTCAATGACCGGGTCTGGGACATTTCAGACAATCCGAGCGGCGTCATTGAACCTCCGGCTACGACAAAAATGCAATTCGTGCGTATGCCTGCGTCCAAGCGAATAATTCGCGTCGAACCGGGTCCAGAAAGCCCGCTTGTGCACTGCGGTCGCCGGGAAGGCTCTGCACCCTTCGGCACGCCGACCCGCCAAAACGCCTAAGTGGTTGTTGGGGCGAGCCGCCGTTTTTCGCGTTCGAGATGGAGGACGACGGGAAGGCGTATCGCGATCATTCTTGCCATGATTGCTCCGCTGATCGGTTCGGTGATCACGAAGCTTATCAGGCGCGCAAGGTTGATCAACAGGACGAGCGCAGGAAACATCGGGTGCCCTCGCGCATGGTAGGGTCGCTCCATTTCGGGGCGGCGGATAAACCACGCAGCGAGAGATTCTTAATCTGTCCTCCCTAAGTGCCGACCAACCATGCTGCGCCGCTTCCCCTTCCAGATATCGCTCTCTTTGATCGCCGCCTGCCTCGTTGTTTTCAGCGGCGCAGTGTTGGCCGCGCAAACCGCAAGCAGCGCAAGCCTGCGGGTTCAGGTGGTGGATGCGAGCGGCTTGCCCGTGCGCGATGCGGTGATCGAACTTCATGGCGCGCGCCGGGCCAGCAGCGCGATCCGCTTTCCGTGGAAGATGGGGATGGCGCAGAAAAGACTGAAATTCGCTCCCGGCACCCTGGTCGTGGCAAAAGGCAGCACGGTCGCCTTCCCCAACCTCGATCAGGTGCGCCATTCGATCTACAGCTTCTCCAAGCCTGCTCGGTTTGAAATCGACCTGTATGGCCGAGACCAGACCCGAACGCAGAGCTTCCCGAAAATTGGCAGCGTAAAACTTGGCTGCAATATCCACGACGACATGCGCGGCTATATCCGTGTCACGGACACACCTTTTGCCGGTAAAACGGACCACAATGGCTACATTACCCTGGCAGGAATGCCCGCTGGCCGCGGGCGCCTGACGGTCTGGCATCCGCAATTGCGTGCGCCTGCCAATGAAGTGACGTCTGCCTTTGACGTGACTGGCGGCGCACAGGTTCATAAACTCAAAGTGGCTCTGCGATGATCGGAAAGATCAGGCTTTCCGCACCGGTCCGGCGCATGCTCGCGATACTGGCCAGGCTCCGGTTTGGCTCACTGCGCACACGCATCGCGGTGCTGTATGCTTCTCTTTTTGCAGTTGTCCTCGCCACGGTCGTCTCCTTGGCCGGCGGCGGCCTTGTCCATTTTGTCGAGGCCAGCGCTGCCCGCGATCTGGAGGCCAATGCCCGGGTCTTCGACGAAATTCTCGCGTCGCGCAGCCGCCAAATGAGCGATCAGGCCGATGTCCTGGCGCGTGATTTCGGCTTCCGCGAGGCGGTCGCCACCGGAGACGAGCTGACCATTGCGAGCGCGCTCGCCAGTCTGGAAGCGCGCGTACGAAGCGACACCGCGTTCGTGCTGACCCTCGATGGTGAAGTGCTGGCTGCGGACGGTTCCGGCATTCCTGCGCCTGATGCCTTGTGGCAACGTCTCGACGCGGGCGAGACACGCGGGATCATCGCCCTGGGTGACGGACTGGCGCTTGCCGCAGCCGCTCCGATCAACGCGCCGGATCTGATCGGATGGCTGGTCATAGCGCAACCTCTCGACCGGGCCGAACTCGACAGACTGGTAGAGCTGGCTCCGATTGCGGTCGATGCGCGCGTGGTTGAGGCGACACGGCAACCCGATTGGTTGCGCTCGGCAAAGGCCGGGGCGGTCTTCGAACGCGAGGGATACGAGCGGTTCCTGTTTCATGTATCCGACCTTGCCGTTCTTCAGAACGGCATTCCGCCGCGGCTTGTGCTGCGCCATTCGCTCGACCAGTCGCTCGCTGCCTATTCGGGCCTTGAATGGCTGCTCATCGGCTTGGCGCTGGGCGGGATAGTGCTGGTGCTGGGCCTCAGTTGGAGAGTGGCACGCAGTGTTACCGAACCCTTGCAGCAGCTCGATGAGGCGACCCGGCTGATCGGCGAAGGCCGCGAAGTTGCCTTGGCGATCAGGACCGAAGACGAGATCGGCCGTCTGGCCGCCAGCTTCAACCGGATGGTGGTTGCGATCGAGGAACGCGAGCGGCAGATCATCCATGTCGGGCTGCATGACGGGTTGACGGGCCTGCCCAATCGCAAACTGTTTACCGAACAGCTGACGACCATTTTGGCCCGGCGCCGCGACAACGAAAAAGTCATGATCGCCTATGTTGATCTGGACGATTTCAAGATGGTGAATGACACACTCGGTCACCCGGCGGGAGATGCCTTGCTGCGCCAGCTTGGCGAGGATCTGCGCGCAGACCTGCCCGAAGCGCTGGTTGCCCGTCTTGGCGGTGACGAGTTTGCGATCCTGATTGATGGTATCGAAGAAGGCGACAGTCTCGGCAGCCTCGCTGACCAGTTGCTGCAATGCTTTGACCGCTCGATCGAGGTCGACGGCCAGCACGCCAAGTGCGGCGCAAGCATCGGCATTTCGCTTGCACCAGGCGATGGTAACGACGGCACGACCCTGATGAAAAATGCTGATCTCGCGCTTTACCGGGCCAAAGGCGAAGGCAAATCGACATATCATTTCTTCGAGCCTGCACTCGATGAAGCCGCGCGGCAGCGGCGTCAGCTTGAAATCGATCTGCGTGCTGCAATCAATGAAGGGGGGTTTGAGCTCTACTTCCAGCCGCTTTACTGCGTTGCTGAAAAGCGGCTCACCGGTTTCGAAGCCTTGATCCGCTGGAACCATCCGACCCGCGGTCAGATCAGTCCCATCGAGTTCATCCCGCTTGCGGAGGAAACCGGGCTGATCGTTCCGATCGGCGAATGGGTCATCCGCGAAGCCTGCCGAATCGCGCGAGACTGGCCGACCGATGTGTCGGTGGCGGTGAACATTTCGCCCAAGCAATTTTCCTATGCCGGGCTTGCCAGCACAATCCTGCAAGCGCTCGCATCCACCGGGCTTAGCCCCAAGCAGCTCGAGCTGGAGATCACCGAAAGCATCTTCATCGCCAACATCGAACGGACGCTGGCGACATTGCACAGCTTGCGCAACCTCGGTGTGCGGATCGCACTGGACGATTTCGGCACGGGCTATTCTTCGCTCAGCTATCTGCGATCATTCCCGTTCGACAAGGTCAAGATCGATCGCAGCTTCGTCGAAGACCTTGGCAGCAGCAATGGTCATGCAGTGATCCGCGCGATCACCACGCTGGCCGATGCCCTGGGGATGGAAACGCTTGCCGAGGGCGTTGAGAAAATCGAGCAGTTCGATGTCTTGGAGCGCGAGGGTTGTCGTTACATCCAGGGCTACTTGTTCTCACGACCGGTCGCAGCCCATGCCGTCGCTGACCTGCTCGAAGAGGGTGCGGGATACCAGCAGCAATTATGCGCGTGATGTGAGCCTTCGGCGCCGCTCGCTTGAAGCAAGGCGTCGGCGCTGGATCACATAAATTCATCGCGTTGCGGACACACGTTGGCGCCCCTGCGCAGCCGCGGATCCTGCCCGGCGGCTTCACGGGTTCGATGCTGAAGGACGAACTTCTCGTCACGAGCACAAAACCGTCTGTGCTCCCGGCGGGCCATGCGTTTCGGTGGATCGCCCGAGCCTCTCGGCCATGCCGGAGCCTCAGCATCGGGTCCCGACGCTTTTCTCATTGAAGAAGCGGCTCGGCATTATGCGCCACGAGTTTGAAATCTGCTTCAAGACCCGTCCGGCATTGTGATACAATAGCGGTCGGTCGCGGGAGGTTGACATGCGATGGGCAGGCTTTGGAATGCCACAAAATGGTCGGGCCCGGCTGGGTTTCGCCCTATGCGCGCCGGCGATGTTTGCGGCTGCGACTGCACAGGCGCTTCCGCTGTCGAGTCTCAAGGATCAGGGCGTCGAACATATTTTCGGCAGCTATGCCCCGCGCGGCGACTGCTCGCAGGAGCCACGCGTCCGTATTGATGAAAATGGCATGATGTTTCGTGCCAATGGTCGCAACGTAAAGCCCCCGCGGGTGGAATATGCGCTTACCTTCCTGGGTCAGAGCTACGACGGGATAACGTCTGTGTTCTTCCCCTTCCCGGTGGGCACGAATGACTACGGCCGGGTCATCATGTTCGTAAATGACGACGAGAAACCCGGCATCATCCGATTTGATTCCGATCTGCCGCGCGGCCAGCGCGCGGATCCCTTCCATGCGGCCTTCACGGGTGCGGGTCCTTTCAGCCTCTGTCAGGGAAGCGTGCCTGCCGGCACACCAGCGCCGCCCGAGCCCGCGTCGACCCCTCCCGTGCAAGGGGTCCCGGCTGAATGGAACAATCTGGCAAGTCTCGTCGGAAAATATCCGGGTACCTCCGGCAGGGACAACATAGACATTTTCGAGAGGGGCGCTGTGGCAGCCACCCTCAAGGCCCGGCTCGGACCGAAATTCGCGACATTGCGGACCAATCTGTCGGTCGTTTCGCCCTTGCAGCGCGCCGGGCGCTATTTCTATCTGTCCGGCAATGCCCCTCATCAGGGCGGCGTCGAGCAAGCATATCTCATGATCGATCCCGCACGCAGGGAAGTGGACATAGGGTTATGGGAGCGCGGCAAGCTGACGGTCTATCCGCCGGCCGATGGTGCGCGGCTTCCGGTGGCACCCGACATCAGGAAGATGCTGGACAACAGTCCCCCGGAAACGGCCGTGCCGCTGCCGGGCACCCCGTGGGAGGTCGTGCCGGTGCAGGGCCGCGCTCCGATCGCCTATGTCAGCGCTGCCGCGTCGCCGAACATCGAAGCTCTCAGCCTCTATTGCGAGAGCGGCAAGCCGTTCATGGCAATGTTGCTCAACAAGCCCGCGACAACCGGCACAATGACCATGACGTGGAATTTCTCAGGGCGCCTCGTCAATATTCCTGTCCAGCGCGCCAACCAGGGCGGCACGCAGTGGATTGGCGGATTGGCCGGATCGCAACTCCTGCCGCTGCTGATGCAGCACCGCGGCACCGTGATGCTTCGCATCAATGGCCGTCTGGAAGGAGAAGCGTCGCTCGACAATTCCGCACCTCTGCTGCGAAACACAATGCGGGTGTGTGCACGGCTCTGATGGACCGGCAGCGGGAGGCCAGTGCCGCTTTTGCCGGGTCATTACGGTGCCGCAGCCTTCGATGTCATGACCTCCAGCTTGCCTGCCGAGACAAGCTTCCGAAAGGTGGTGGCTTATCCACCCTTTAGGCAAATTGGGCGCACAGTTTCGAAGACCGGTTTGCCGCAAGAGGCGTTCCATTCGTGTTGTGCGGTCACTACGCGGGCCTCGGTTGCAGGTCCGGGGACCTGATGTGGTAGGCACGGCAAGAAGGCCGTGGAGGACAACATCACAGCTGACGCCGCCAGCAGGCCTGCCGCAGCAGGTGCACGGCAAGGCGGCCCGAGCAAGGTCTGCCGAGGCTTGCCGCGGAACTCCCCTTAGGCGGCTTTCAGCCAGCAGTAAGGGCCGGTGCCTGAATGTACTGGCACCACTGGGGAACGCAAAGTGACGATTCCTGCACTTCTGATCCGCGATGAGCCGCTTGAACGTCGCCGCGAGGAGCGGTGGCGGGTTCGGCTCGGGGCCCGCTGGCTCGACTGCCGGCCGGGGGTCCGGCCGCTGACGGTTCTCGACCTGTCAGCCTCCGGTTTCCTGGTCGAGGCAGACCGGACGCTGCCGATTGGCACATGCATGATCGTGGAACTGCCCGACGAGACCTGCAAGATCTGCAAAATTGTCTGGAGCAGTGGCAACTTTCATGGCGCTGAGTTCTCTGACCCTCTGAGCGCCTCCGAATTGCAGGGCATCATTGATGCAGCTTCCGTTGTCGCGCTTCCCATTGACCTGGGGGAACCGGCCGCGAGCGACATCGGCCTCTCGGCACAACCCGGGAGCTTGCCCGAGCCACTGACCGGCGAAGACGCGAAATTTTCGTTGACGACCAGCGCAAGGATCATCGTCGGCACAGCGGCCATGCTTTGGGCGCTCCTGGCGTTGAGCCTGTGGTTTGCGATTGACTGATACCACCTTTCGAGCGCGGACCCGACCGGGGATCGGGTTCCGAGCATGTTCAAGGGGCGCATTGAAAGGTTCAATTGCAAGCTGCGCAGCGCATGTCCGAGCGCGCGGCGGCTTCGGTCGCTGCACGATGCTGGCGAAATGCTGGAGCAATGCCGTAGATAGGATGAAAAACGGCCGCACAGCGCGATCGGGATATCGCTTTCGATCATGCTGGCAAACTCAGCCGGTGCAGCCAGCCCGCCCGATCCGGGAAAGGCAGAAAAAGCCGGGCCTGCGTGGATGGGCGGCATTGCAGCACGCGGCCGGCTCTGATCCCGGCTCGAAGAAACCTGGGGGCCGCGTCGGAAGGTCACTCGATCCAGCGCTTTGTTGCCCGCTCGCCAGGCGCGCTGGAATTGGCGCCTGCCGCGCGGCGCGCCAGCTCGGCGCTGTCGCCGTGACGGTACCGGCAGTGTGGGGAAGCACGGTGACCGGTTTATCGAATTGTTCACCCGAAAGTTTCAGTTGCGGAGCTGGAGGGACGCGTTTGTGAATACTTGGCCGATACCGGCGGACGAAGCTGAGCGTCTCGCCCAACTTCCGCACTATCGCCTATTTGGATCGCAGCCGGAACCGATCTTCGATGCGGTCGCCGAGGCTGCGGCGCTCTCCTATCGCGTACCGGTTTCGCTCATTTCAGTCGTGGGGGAGCAGGATCAGTGGCTGAAAGCGCGATGGGGCACCGACATGTCCTCAACCCCGCGCGAGCATTCCTTTTGTGCGCACACGATCGCCGCGCGCGAACTGTTTCTTGTCCCCGACGCAACGAAAGATGAGAGGTTCAGCGACAACCCGCTTGTTACTGCAGGACCCGGCATCCGTTTCTACGCCGGACAGCCCATCATCAACGATGCCGGCATAGCGCTGGGGGCCTTGTGCCTGATCGACACCGTACCCCGTCCCGACATTGGACGCGATCAACTTGAATTGCTGGGCCGCCTTGCGCAGCTGATCTCACGAAAGTTCGACGCCCGCAGGGATCTTCGCTTGCAAAGTGCGGTGAGCGGTTTCACCAGATCGAGCGGGGTAGCGATCGTCACCACCGATGAAGCGGGCGCCATTACTTTCTGGAACGCAGCCGCCGAGAAAATGTTCGGACACCGCTTCAGCCAGGTAGAAGGCCGCGACATTGCCCTGATAATCCCTGATCGCTTCAGATCGGATCATCACCATGGGCTGATGCGCATCAGCGCAGGCGGCCAGCCCCGTTTGGCTGGCAAGGCTGTGGAAGTCATTGGCCTCCACCATGATGGTCATGAAATTCCGATCGAGATCGCCTTGTCTGCATGGACCGGGCCGCATGGCTGGGAATTCGGAGCACAGATACAGGACATCTCCGCACGGCATGCCCGCGATGTGAAACTTCGGCACCTGGCCGTGCATGATCCGCTCACCGGCCTGCCCAACCGCAAAGAGTTCAGCGACCGGCTTACAGAAACCCTTGAGACTCACGGGTCGGCTGCCGTGCTGATGCTGGATCTTGATGGCTTCAAAAGCGTGAATGACACACTTGGCCATCTCACCGGCGATGATCTTCTTCGCGTGGTTTCCGTGCGCCTGGCAGCGCAGTTACCCTCTGGTGCCCTGCTGGCGCGCATGGGCGGTGATGAATTCGCGGTCCTGCTCGCCGGTTGTGAAGACCCCATCAAAGCCCGCCGTGCCGGGCAGAAGCTGCTGACCGCGTTTGACCGGGACTATTCCGTCGGTGGTCACGAATTGCGCCTGTCGACAAGCATCGGTTTCGCGCTCGCGCCGCTGCATGCGAGTGATGCAGAAGAATTATTGCTGCGCGCGGACTTGGCGCTCATCGAAGCAAAGCGCCATACAGAAGGCGGGTTAAGAGTGTTCGACCTCGGCCTCGAGAACAAGCTTCTTGCCCAGCGAGCCTTCCGTGACGAGGTCCGGCAGGCAACAATCCATCAGGAATGGCAGTTGCACTACCAACCGCAGCTTCGCCTGGCAGATGATACCCTTGCCGGTGCAGAGGCTCTTCTGAGATGGGTGCATCCCACCAGGGGGCTCATCACGCCCGGCATCTTTCTCGAAACCCTCGAACAGCATGTGGTCGCGGCCGATGTCGGTCGTTGGGTTATCGATGAAGCATGTGCACAACTCATCCGCGCTCGCAGAAGCGGGATTCCGCTTCCCTCGATCAGCGTCAATCTGTTCGCAATCCAGCTCCGGAGTGCAGGGATCGAACGCACGGTTCTCGATGTTCTGGATCATCATGGCCTTGAGCCTTGCGATCTTGAGCTCGAACTGACCGAGACCGTTGTGCTTCGGCAGGACACGCGATCCCTGGCTGAGCTGCGCGCGCTTCGCCGGGCAGGTGTCCGGATTGCCTTCGACGACTTCGGCACTGGATTTGCGTCCTTTTCCACTCTCAAGAGCTTCCCGGTCGACAAGCTCAAAATCGACAAGTCATTCGTCTGTGACATCGCCCGAAGTGCATATAGTCGCGCCATCGTCGGGGGCATCGCCCACCTTGCCCTCGAGCTTGGGTTGGAGCTTGTGGCCGAAGGCGTGGAAACCACTGCCCAGCGAGATACCCTGCTCGAACTGGGCTGTAATATCGGCCAGGGCTACCTCTGGGGATTGCCGGCGCCTCTTCTGGAGTCCGGACTTGTCAGAGCCGCCATGTAACCACGACAATGACGGCAAGGCTGGGCATGGAATACGCGATGGTGCGGTTCTGACCAGATCGTCCGGACCTTGGCCTTCCCCGAGATGTCCCGCTTGTCCATGACGCCTCTCGGCCCGGCCGAGGCAAGTCTCGCGGCGCGCGGATCTGGCGCAGCGTCCCACGGTCAAACCGGTGGCAATGGCGGCCGATGCTCATAGCAATATGTCTTGGCAAGCCGATCTGGCGCTCGACATTTTCCTTGGCTCAGGCACCAGCATGATCGCGGCCGAAACCGCTGCGCTCTGACAAACCTTACCGTTGCATCGCCATACTGCGATCATTGCAAGTCTGTGTTGCTTCGCTGCGCTTTCCTGTCTTCTTGATCGGCCTCGTGAGCGCAGCCGGTGGTCGGGTGCGATAATCCGGGGCAACCGATGAGCGCCATTCCGATCAGGCCTGAATCATCTTCGCGCGGCGCGCGCATGCTGCGGACGGCGCTGGGCCCCGAAGTTGCCCGCTGGCTCGATGAACGTAGTGTCACCGAAGTCATGCTCAGCCCGGACGGGCGGCTCTGGGTCGACCGCTTGGGCTCCGGCCTTGCTGCCACGGACCACCGGATGTGCGCGGCTGACGGCGAGCGCATCATCCGGCTTGTCGCCCATCATGTGGGTTTAGCGGTTCACGGCGCTTCAACGAAGCCTCGATGGGACCGCAGGTGAGCGCCAGGATGCATTGGTCCGATAGCATGAGGCTAGCCTCGGCCATGTCGCCAAGCTGGTAGCCTTCACTTCTCGATAGCAGCCGGTTTATCGACCAACGCTGCTGTGGCCCATCAGCGGTCGTGGGGAACCTGAAGGATGCAAATCAGGTGAGCGTTCCAGGCGTCCAGCGCAGCTCGCTTCTCGTCTTTCCAGTTGTACCGCTGATAGATCCCTGCAACGCCTGCGCGTGACGCCCCGACGTGATTCAGAATTGCTTCGGTCACTTCGAATCGAACGCGCAGCCGCTGGAAATCGGATGCCAGCGTCCGGCGCAGATCGTGAAGACGCCATGGCGGCAAGGCGTCGCCGCGTCGTTCCGCGATGATGCCATCAAGCTTGACCTTGCCCTTGGCGTAACCTCTGAAGCCAGCGCCGCTAGCGGTTGCAAAGATCCGCCCCTTCCTGGGCCATTGTTCACCCCTGGCCTGACGATCAAGCTCGGCCACAGCCAAATCGTTCAGCGGTATTGTATTGGGCTCGCGGTTTTTCGTCCGGGAGCCGGGCAGGGTCCAGATTCGCTCCTTCCGATCAAGCTCCTGCCACTGCATGCCGGAGACCTCTTCGCGGCGCTGTCCGGTGGTAATCAAAAGTCGGACAATCGGTCCAAAACAGCGATGGCATTCCGGCGCCGCATCCCAGACGAAGCGAAGCTCATCGTCCTGGAGCCATCGATCTCTCGGTCTAACCGGAGGTGGTGTTTCCATCCCTTCCATCGGGCTGCGCTCGATGTCTCCGCGAGACACGGCCCACCGGAACATGCGCCGCATGACCGCAAAGACGTTGCGGCGGTTGGCAATTTGTTCCTCCGGCATCTGGTCAATGATGGACACGACATCTGGTCGCGTGATCGAAGGGAGCGGCTTCTTTCGCAAGGCGGGCTTGAGATAAAGACGGATCACGCGTTCCACCATGCGCTTCCAGCCCTCACCCTTGCATGACCTCTCGAAAAGTTCGGCGTAATTCTCAAAAGCAAGATCGACGGCTTCTCGCCGGCGCTGCTTGTTCGCCTCGACCGGGTCGACACCCTGCGCCACGAGCATCAGTAGCCGCTCGGCTTCGGCGCGCGCAGTCGCTGGTGTCCAGGGCGAACCGTGAGGACCAATCGTGTAGCGACGGGTGCCCGATTCGCGCCCGCCCATTCGGAACTGGATGACATAGGAAATGAATCCGCCCGGTGTAATTTTCCCTCCGAAGCCCCTCAGATCGGTGTCCCAGAGAAACGAATTTCCGGTTGTTGGTTGCAACGCATCGATGGAGCGTTTGCTGATTTTTCCTGTCGCCATCCAAAACCTCGTGTCCTTTTCCGGTAATCACCGGGTAATCACCGGGTAATCACGCGAGTGGAAATCGTAGCGAAAGATCGAAAGTGATAGCGCAAGTAAGATACTGATAATCTGGAATTTGATAAATTAAGCCATTGAATCACTTTCGCCGAAAACGGAAGTACCACACCTCGTGCCCGTAAACCGTGCGCGCCTTGTGTTCGTACCGCGTCTCCGGCCAGCCGGACGGGCGCACCTGCCAGTCGGACGGCTTCTCCACCACCCATTCGAACAGGTCGGTGTGGCGCTGCATCACCATCAGCGCGTGGCGCAGGTAGATGTCGTGATCGGTGCCGAAGCGGAATTCGCCGCCGGGTTTGAGCTTCTCCGCGATCAGCTTGATCGGCCCGTCATTCACCATCCGCCGCTTGGCATGGCGCGCCTTGGGCCAGGGATCGGGGTGGAGCAGGTACACCATCGTCAATGATCCATCCGGCAGCCGCGCCAGCACGTCCAGAGCATCGCCGTGATGCAGGCGGATATTGGCGAGCCGTTGTTCTTCGACATGGGTCAGCGCCTGCGCCACGCCGTTGAGGAAGGGTTCGGCGCCGATGAAGCCATGATCGGGCAACAGATCGGCGCGGTAGGCCAGGTGCTCGCCCCCGCCGAAGCCGATTTCGAAATGCAGCGGGCGCGAATCGCCGAACAGCACTTCGGACGTCACCGGGCCTTCGGCGGGCACGGCGATCTGCGGCAGCAGGTTCTCGACCAGCCCCTGCTGCTTTGTGCGCAATTTCTTGCCGACGCTGCGCCCGTAAAGCCGCGCGATGGTGGTCGGATCGCCTTCCTTGAATGCCGTCATGGCCGCAGCCGCTAGGCGCGCCACCGCCTGCTTGTCCAGCCAAACTGTGTCTCTCTCGGGCGCCGCTTGCCTTGCAGTGGCCGGGTGAATGCCGCTATCGGCCCACGGCATGGATGGGTTCGCGCAATTTCTGGCAGGCCAACAACCGTGGCTGCAATCGCTGATCGGGGTGACGCTGCTGGCGCTTGCCGCGCTGGCGGCGAACTATCTACTCAAACATGTGATCCTGCGCGCGGCGGCCCCGTGGCTCGACCGCAAGAGCAAGACGATCGACAAGGCGGTCGGCTGGCTGGTCACCGTGATCCCGCTGCTGATCGTCGCCAACGGCATTTATCTGGTGTCATACCTGCCCGACCGCGTGCGCGAGGTGACGGCAAATATTGCGCAGACGCTCATCGTGCTGTCGATTGCGCTGGCGATCGTCAAGGCACTGACTTACCTCAACGAATTGTACGAACGGCTGCCGCAGTCGCGCAATCGCCCGATCAAGGGCTATTTGCAGGTGGTGAAGATCATCGTGCTGTGCGGCGCGGCGCTGATCGTGATCTCGATCCTGATCGACCAGTCGCCGCTGCTGCTGTTGTCAGGGCTGGGCGCGATCACCGCGGTGCTGCTGCTGGTGTTCAAGGACACGATCCTCAGCCTGGTTGCCAGCGTGCAATTGTCCACCAATGATATGCTGCGGGTGGGCGACTGGATCGACATGCCCAGCATGGATGCCGATGGCGATGTGATCGATATCTCGCTGCACACGGTCAAGGTACAGAACTTCGACAAGACCATCACCACCATCCCGACGCATCTGCTGGTTTCGGATTCCTATCGCAATTGGCGGGGCATGAAGGATGCGGGCGCGCGGCGGATCAAGCGGGCGCTGCCGATCGACCAGAGCACCATCCGGTTCCTGACCGACGACGAGGTGGCCGCGTTGCACCGGTTCCGGCTGCTGCGGCCCTATCTGGCGGAGAAGCGGGCCGAGATCGCGGAATGGAACACGCGCGAGATTCTGGGCGAGGAGAACCCGATCAACCGCCGCCGGCTCACCAATCTCGGCACGTTCCGCGCTTATGCGCTGGCCTATCTGAGCCATCATCCACGGGTGAGCGACGGGTTCACGGTGATGGTGCGCCAGCTCGAACCGAGCGCGCAGGGCCTGCCGATGGAACTCTATTGCTTTGCCGACACCACCGTCTGGGCCGAATACGAGGGCGTGCAGTCGGACATTTTCGACCACATCCTGTCGATCCTGCCCGAATTCCACCTGCGCCTGTTCCAGGAGCCATCGGGCGTGGATTTCGGAAGCCTGACGACGGGCGACCGGATTTAGAACGGGTCAGCGAGCGGGCTGTTGGAAGAACAGGCCGAACGGCCCGCGAGGGCCGCAAGGCCGGAGTCGAAGCCGAAGGCGCAGACGTGCGGAGCACACCTGCAAGGCCGCCCGCAGGTGCCCGGAGCGAAGCGGAGGAACAGCGCCGAGGACGAGGGCGCGGAGGCGCCCTCGCTTCTCAGATTACGCCGCTTCGGCTTCCTCGTTCGGGTCGCGCAGCACGTAGCCGCGGCCCCATACGGTTTCGATGTAGTTTTCACCGCCGCATGCCAGCGAAAGCTTCTTGCGCAGCTTGCAGATGAACACGTCGATGATCTTGAGTTCGGGCTCGTCCATCCCGCCATAGAGGTGGTTGAGGAACATTTCCTTGGTCAGCGTGGTGCCCTTGCGAAGCGAGAGCAGCTCCAGCATGGCATATTCCTTGCCGGTCAGGTGCACGCGCGCGCCATCGACTTCGACCGTTTTGGCATCGAGGTTGACCGCCAGCTTGCCGGTGCGGATGACCGACTGGCTGTGGCCCTTCGAACGGCGCACCACGGCGTGGATGCGGGCGACCAGTTCTTCGCGATGGAACGGCTTGGTCACGTAATCATCGGCGCCGAAGCCGAAGCTGCGGACCTTCGAATCCATTTCGCTGATGCCCGAAAGGATCAGCACCGGGGTCTGCACCTTGGCGACGCGCAGCTTTTTCAGCACGTCATAGCCATGCATGTCGGGCAGGTTCAGATCGAGCAGGATGATGTCGTAATCATACAGTTTGCCCAGATCCAGGCCTTCCTCGCCGAGGTCGGTCGAATAGACATTGAAGCCTTCGGTGGTGAGCATCAGCTCGATTGCCTTGGCGGTGGTCGGTTCGTCTTCGATCAGCAGAACACGCATTGCTGGCCCCTATCTTGCCCCTGGTAACCCCTGCTTAGGAGAGGTTGCCGTTTGTTAACCACGCCACTTCTCACCAAAAAAGGTTA
>NZ_JAMWYX010000016.1 GCF_024305245.1 Erythrobacter sp. | reverse complement strand
CCGCGCCCGCAAAGGAATCCCCTCCGAGTCAGAACGTGGGGAAAACGCTCTAAATCAGGCACTTACGTGATGGGATATTTTCGAAAGGACCGGAAAAGGCCCTTAGGGACCAAATAAGCTATTGGTTCGATGCCTTTTTCAGAACTCTAAATTGACTTTTCCCTCCTGAAAGCTGGGTGGAAATCGATGTTCGATTTGCGCCCTCATTGCAGTCATAGCGGACGGTTTGTAATGGGCCTGAAAGCAGACCGTCAGATTTCAGTTAGGTGTCATCAGCCTATGTCCGATCATGAGTAGGCTGCCGACTGGCGTTTTTTATATACGAGTTGAGGTAAGCGTACCTTTGGCCGACGACAAAACTAGGGTCGGTTGCGGACCGTCTGCTCGAGGCGTCAAAACGAGGATGGGGGCCTCTCAGCAGGTCAGCTTGTCGTCGCAGTTCTCGTTGATCCACTGCGAACAAGCTGAGTACCTATCCGGCCCGAAAAGGGTCTTGGGTTCGTAGTCCGGACCTGGCTTAAAATCTCCTCCTAAGGGAATCTTCACCGGCTCGCAGGCCTTGCTCCGCTTACGCCGGAACACCTTGTGGTCTTTACTCTTCTTGGGGGGACGCTCGCCATAATTTATCTCCTCTCGAGAAAATTCTAACGTCACCACGTTACCCGCCAGCGTATCGTGGGTCGCGTATATTTCTTCCAGCCGCGTCCGAGTTCGTCACGGATGTTCTCGAGTGCTCGGCCGGATTCCCGCCACACGGTCTCGAGAACGGGCCCAACCTGCTTAGCCGGAAATCCGACAGCGGTGAGCGTGTCCTTCAACGCCTCCTTGGTCAATAAAGCGAAACCCTCAGCCAGATATTCGGCGGCGTGCCCCACCGAAACTCCAGCCTTGAAAAGAAACTTCGCAACTTCCTTCGGTGACCTGACAAGCTGTCCCATTACCTCGGCTGTCAGCTTCGTGTCCCTCAACATGTCGTGAATTTCGGCGATCGCCTTTTCGGTGCCATAGCCAGCCCGCATCATGAAATCAGCCACGGTGTGAGCGGTAAATTTCGCAACGTCGGCTTTGCCGATCTCTCTCATCCAGTCGAGTACTGCCCTTTCGGCAAAGCCACCCGCGACCTGCAACAGGTCCCTGATGTTTTCGTAGCCCGCGCCGAACCCATTTTCGAGGACGAGGTATGCGTTGTTAATGTCGTAACCGGCGTCGCGCAGCGCTGCTGCAGCCTGTTCTGCCGACTTGCCGAAACGTCTGTTCAGTTCAAATCCGATCGCTGCGGCCAAACGCGCGGAATCTTCAAAAAATTCGATCGTTTCGTCGAGGATCGCTTCCAGCCATTTGACTGCGTTCTCGAGGGCGGCCACGATCTGCTTTTCGACCTCTCGTTGGATTTTCTCGACCAGCCCGTTGACGTCCAGTGGATCAAAATCGAGGGGGAACGCGAGCTGGACTGGCCCTAGCGATGCACGGACATCGGCGCGGCCGGTCGCACTGCCGGGCCGTGCCTCTATCTTGAGATCAGCCTCGACCTTTGCGGCCTTGTTGATGCTGAATTTGCCAGAGCCCCAGTCGGCCTTGACGCTCACCTCCATCTGGACCCGAGCCCTCAACGTCGCCGTATCGTTCGCCATGGCCGCGCTGAAGCCAGTCTCCCCCAATGGCTGCGGCAGTTTGGCCTTGATGACGAAATCCATGGAGCGATCGTTCAGCTTGCCAACCACATCTATGGTCGATTGGCCGAATAGCCGCACCTTGAGCGAAGCAGCGGCCGAATGATTGCGCGAATCGACCTCGACCATGATCGCGTTCTTGCCGACGTTATTGCCCGAAAATCCCCGCGGGCTTCCCGCCCCGCTCCCACTGATTTCGATGATGTTGCCCAACTTGATCGGAGCGAACTGGAAGCGGGCGGCGAACCTGCCGGCAACGGCTTCGACCTCTCCGTAGGTTTTGTATCCCAAGAGCGTCACGTTCGAATAAGCTTTGATCCCTACCTCGCTGGGCACGCCGCTCATCGTAATCATGCCGGGCTTTTGCGCTGTATAGATGTAGGTTTCGCGCAACTCGATAACCCGATCAATGGATTGCGGCAGCCGAACCTCGAAACCCGATGCGAGCGTTGCCACATCGGACAGCGTAAGCCGACTGGACTTCAGCTCGAACAGGTCGGGAATGCCATTCGAGGGCCCCGAGGAATACTTCACCAAAAACCGGCCGGTATTGCCCGACCCGGCGATCGCGAAATCGCCTTCCACCCCCACGGCGTATCCCGCAAGGGATCCGTCGACGCTGGCAATGACTCGATCAAGGACGAGGAATTTGAAAAGGGGGGCGTCGATCTTTGGAATGAAACGACCCAGACCGATCTGGAACGCCACACCGGCGGTGCTCACCCGCACATCGGCGGGAATTTCGAGTTTTTGACCGAAGAAATCGAAGACGCCTTCGCCGGCGAAGCGAATTGCTTGTGCTCCTTCGATTCCGATCGAGCGCACGGTAACCTGAAGCAGTGGCCCAATCGGCAACACGATACGCGTTCTTGTATTGAAATTGAGCGCACCGGGAAAATTGGCCAGATAGAAGATCGTACGATCCAACTTGAGGGAGTTGAGAAGACTGCCGCCAAGTCGAAACATGTAGCTATGCCCCGCCTCGATGACGGCTTCACCAAGTTCATGTCCCGGTGTATGCACGTGAATCGTTCCTTGCGTCTCGGAACTCAGGGCAACCCACATGCCGCTCATTTCTACCGGCAGCGCGTCAAGCACGCGAGCGAGATCGCCAAGCATCGCCTTGGTGGCCGACGGAGTTACAGCAAAGATGACTGTGTATCCGATCCCAGATCTCGCTCGTGTGAACCGCGCATCGACGCCGATCTCGATCTTCCGGTTCCCTCCCGCCGAAAGCCTGACGGGTCCCGCCACGCGCACCGCCGCCTCGCCCTGCTCGAGCAGGCGCACGTTTTCAAGTCGCAAGGTCGTCAGGCCGAGATAGTCGGCAAGGACCCCCGTTAGCCCACCGGCTATATCTGCCGTCGCTATTTCCACTGCGCTCCCGACCGAAGCGACGAGATGATCCCGCAAGTCTTCGAAAGTCAGGCCATTCGCGTTCTTCTGCGGCATCATCGATTCTCTCGTTGAGGCCCGGAATGCGTACCTGCCCGTGGACGGCGCATCACAGGTTGCTGATATCGGCGTAAGTCAGGCAATTATGCGAGGGTTCGGTGAACCACAGGCTATCCGATCCCATATCCAGTCTGAAGAGATCGGAGTTCGGCGTCGCGCAGGGATACTCCTTCACGATCCGCTTGCGGTTGAGCTTGAACAGAGATTGTCCACGCTTGCCCGTAAACCAGATGTTATCCTCAGTAACGACATGCATCCAACGGATTCCGGTGCCTTGAGGCAGCTGGATTTCGACAATCTTATCATAACCTTCGACAAAGCCGATGACGTCGCGTCCGGGGTCCATGTAGATCAGGTTGCCATGGCTGGCCGCGGGGCCTTGGATGAATCCCGGCTTGCTGTTCCCTCCCTTCAGGGCCGCCCACCGTTCCCCGCGTTCATGTCCGGGGAAGAAACACACCAGTTTGGAATTCGCAATCTGCCATGCCGTATCGTCCGCAATGCCAATGAGATCGATGGTGGGGGTCCATGTGGCAAAGCGCCGATTTTTCTGAAGGTCGAGTACGAAACCCGCATCGGTCGCGACTATAGGCGAGTTGAAGTCGCTCCCATTAGGGCCGAACATCACGGGGTGGGCACCGGCCTCGAGAACGATTTCGTCGCCGAAGACGCCGCTGTCCGATATGAAACCGATCCTGCGACCCTGTGGATCCAAATAACGCCAGCCGTAGTCGGGTAAGGACCGCTCGAACCACATCACCGTCGGCATATGGCCAACGGTCCGCTTGACGATCGACAGGTTACGCGCCTCGTCAAAGCGTGCGAAACAATTCGCCGACCCGCTGAACCATACGCTGCCTCCCCAACTCACCCGCACGTCGTTGGGCGTGCCCGCCGCGCCGGTTGCAAAGCGCTTGGTGACCAGGTTGGAAGCACCTCGCTCGTAGGTTGCTTGGCGATATTGGTAATCGAAATCGGGTTGGGGTTCGTCGCGGTAGTAGGGGCCGAAGCTAACCCTTGCGAGTGGAACGCCATGATGTTTGGCGACCTGCTTGCGCACGGCCTCGCGGTCGCCGTTCACCACCATGCTCAATGCGTGATACCCATCTTTCGTAACGTGAGTATAACTAAGACGGCGGATGCCATTGGAATCGACTCGATTGGGTCCAGTTATTTCGATGCTCTCCATCAATCGACCTTTCGAGAAGCTGATAGCCCGATCGCGCCTACTTGCTATCGAGCTTCCACTCGATCTGCTTAAGCTCGGTTTGACCCGTGCCGGTCGCTCCAATCGGCGAGTTCGCAAGCAGCTGGTTGAATGTGGCCACCCATTTGCCGGTGGATGATAAGAGCTTGAGGCCGAGTTCCCCGCTAAGCTGAAAAGTGAACTTGCCTTCTTTAACAGAGAGGTAAGTACTTAGGTGAGTGCCGAACGCAGTCCATATCAAATCATCCGTGTTGAGTAATACGCTAAAGCTTTTGGCGGTGCCGCCGCTGGTTTGCTCGGATTCCTTGCCAATGATTGTCCACTGGGCCATTTCGTTCTCCCTGTTGCATGAAATCTAAACGCTTAGGCCGACAGGTCTATATCACTGTTATACAGACCTAAAAATAGCCACTTTTTGAAAGCCTCCAATTTCTTGATGTTCAAAGCGCCACTGGAACCAGTGGAGCTAATTTTTCTAGCGTTTTCAATATAATTGTAATTAATGGGGATTTGAACGAACGACCTCCAAGTTATGAGCCTGATCCCCTGAAATGCTAGCTTTTGGAACAGCCGTTGACATACGAAGCGGCCGATTTTGTGGCCGCTTGGCAGACTGCTTTTCGGTTTCCGTTTCCGGGTTGAAAGCGCAACGGCAGCTTTTGAGTAAATCTAGACAAAAGGAGACCGCCAGCAACCGGCCCACAATCAGTCAGAGAGTTAAGGGCTAAAGATTTTTGCGGGGCAAACTGAGGGCCTCGATACGAGACACAGTCAGCGTTTCGATTACCCACCAGACAGTTAGATTGTCATCAACGTAGCTTTTTCGGGACTCGGAGCTGTATTTCGAGCCGTATTGGCAGGAAGATGGCTGTCCGAAAACGAGGTCGGCTTACGTGCATCCCGATAGGGCGGCAATTAGGATGTCATCATCGTCGCTGCGGTTGCTGGCGCGCGAGAGAAAGTCGATCTTGTCCGCCAGCACCTCGCAGCCGTAGCGCTTCACGCCGTCCTGATCTTCCCACTGGGTGTAGTGGAGGCGCCCCTGGACCGAGACCAGCTGGCCTTTCGAGCAGTACTGGCCGACCGTCTTGGCCAGGCCATTGAAGCAGGTCACCCGGTGAAACTCGCTGTCCTTGGCGGTGAAGCCGTTCTCGTCCTTGTAGGTGTTCCCGTCCTTGTCGCGGGCGGGGCGGTCGGTGACAACCGTGATGCCGGTGACGCTGGTGCCGCCCTTGGTTTCGCGGGTTTGCCGCTCAGATCCTGTGCGAGAAATGTGCGGTGGATCGCGATTGGGCCTTCGTCGAGACTAACCGCAGCGATAAGGGCCGGCACGAACCGCGTATGGCCCTTCGGGCCAAGCGGTGTGCGCGAATGAAACCGCAGCGCCGGCGAAGCAGCGAGAATGCCGCGACCTTCAAGGTAGGTCTTGGCAGGGCTTCCGGGCAGAGGCGCGGCCTCCCGCCAGATCTTGAGCGCAGCCGCTGATGATTTGCGCGCGCTGCTCGCGTGAGGCGCAATTGGCTCTGACCCCCCTGCGAACAGGGCTGGTGCATCGATGCCTTCCCTTGCGAGAGCCGCAAGCACGCTCTGCTGGTCACAGCCGGCAAAGCAGTGGAACAGGATTGCCTTTCGGCCGAGGGTCAGCGACTGAATGCCTTGCCGCATCGGCGGCGTTGCGCGCCTGCTTGAGATTGATCTCGGGGTAGGGGCCGATCGCAAGCTTCTTTTCGACATTGCCGATCCGGTAGCGGAATCGCCACAGCTTGCCGCCTGACGGAGTGACCTCGATGTACAGCCCGCGGTGGTCAGCGACCTTGTACGACTTGTCCTTTGGCTTTAGCGTCCGAAGCCTGTTTTCGGTCAGCGCCATGTGTGGGCCTTTTCCTCAATGTGGTTTTCACATGAGCCCGCAAAAGGCCCGCAAAACCGTTCGGAAAGCCCGGGATTTGCTGGGACGATCCGAGACCATCCAAGGGCCAATTCCCTTGGATTTCTGCGGCTTTTATACATTTTTTGGGATGTTCTGAGAAGAACAAATGGTGCCCAGAAGAGGACTCGAACCTCCACGCCCTTGCGAGCGCCAGCACCTGAAGCTGGTGCGTCTACCAATTCCGCCATCTGGGCACGGTTTGCTTCCGGTCGTCGCTGCCGGATGCAGGGTAGGGGCGGGCCTTTAGCGAGGGGTGGGGGCTTATGTCAACGCAAACCTCTCGGGATAATTGCTTGCGGCCTCTGCGCCGTGGCGCGGAGCGGCAATCTGTTCGATCATCCTGCTGGAACTCTTGCCCGACGCGGCGCATTGACGCATGGCGCAGTGCAGTTTTTCCGGGCACTTTCCGGCCCGCCAGCAAGAGCAACCGACCATGCCCACATCCTCCCCGCTTTCCGGCCAGCTTGTCACCATTTTCGGCGGCAGCGGCTATATCGGCAATTACGTCGCCCAGAGCCTGCTCGAATGCGGTGCGCGGTTGCGGCTTGCCAGTCGCAATCCGCAGGCCGGCTTTGCGCTCAAGCCGCTCGCCAATCTCGGACAGTTGCAGTTCATGCCGTGCGACATCACGCGCGAGGAACACGTTGCCGCCGCGCTCGAAGGGGCCAGTTACGTGGTCAACCTCGTCGGCGCGTTCGAGGGCAACCTCGATGCGCTGATGGGTGAGGCTCCCGGCACGATGGGCCGGATTGCCGCTGCCAACGGCGTGCGCGCGATGGTGCATCTGAGCGCGATTGGCGCGGATGCCGGCTCCACCGCTGCCTACGCCAAGGCCAAGGCGCTGGGCGAGCAGCGCGTGTTCGCCGCTTTCCCGAACGCCACCGTGCTGCGTCCCTCGATCGTGTTCGGCAAGGACGACAATTTCCTCAACCTGTTCGGCGGCATGATCGAGATGCTGCCTGTCCTTCCGGTGTTCGGCCCCGATGTGAAGCTGCAGCTGGTCTATGCCGACGACGTGGCCGAGGCGGTGCGGACCGCGTTGGAGCATCCGGACAGCCACGGCGGGCACATCTACGAACTCGGCGGGCCGGAGCAGCTGACGATGATGGAGACTCACGAGCGGATCGCCGCCGCACAAGGGCGCAAGCGGCGCTTCATCGCCATGCCCGATGGCGTGTCGAGCACATTTGCCGCGCTGCCCGGCACCCCGATGAGCCGCGACCAGTGGACGCTGCTGAAGGCGAGCAATGTGGTGTCGGGCGAACATCGCACGCTGGCCGACATGGGGATCGAGCCGCGCCCGCTGGGCCTGTTCCTCGACAAGTGGATGCTGCGGTACCGCAAGCACGGCCGGTTCGGCGCGGAGAACGAGCGCGCCAAGGCGACGCGCTGATACCGATCCGCGAACCGGTGCGAGCGATCCACGCGGGCGGACCGGCCACAAGCAGCCCGGTCGCCGCCCGTGTAGGAGATACATGAGACACAGTCCAGGAACCGGAAAACCGGGCCCGCAGCTGTGCGGATTTGCGCGCCGACGGGCGAAATCCTTGCGTGATGACGAAGGCGGGCGGACTTGGCGGCAACCTATGCCCCGCCATGTCCGGTAGGAAAGCGCCTTCGCGCGCTCAGAGCGCCGCGGCGTAGAGGTTGAGCAGATCGGCCTCGCCCCTGGCGGCGGCCGCGGCGTCATAGGCCGGGCTGTCCGGCACCATCCAGCCGTGATCCCCGGCATAGACCTGCACTGTGGCGGGCACATCCGCAGCCTCGGCCGCATTGGCAAACGTCACCTTGTCCTGCGGCGCTTCGGCATCGTCGTCCTGCGCCACGGCGATCAGCAGGCTGGCATCGACCTTGTCCAGCACGTTATGCGGGCTCATCGGGTTGCCTTCGCGCACCAGCCCGCCGCCGTGGAAACTCGCCGCCGCCTTGATCCGCGACGGCACGGCGGCCGCGCTCCAGATGGTGAACGGCCCGCCCATGCAATAGCCCTGCGTGCCGATGCCCTGCGCCTGATCGACGCCTTCCTGCCGGTCGAGCCAGTCGGCGATGGCGGTGGCATCGCGCATGATTGCGGGCGCATCCAGCTTGCCGCGCCACGGGCCGACCTTCTTGAACCCGCCATCGGCGATGAAGGCGGCGAAATCGGCGAATTGTTCGCCGGTCACGTCGCGGTAATAGGGGTTCACCACCAGCACTGCATAGCCTTCGCGCGCCAGATTGCGGGCGATATTGCGCTTTGATTCGCGGATCCCGGCAATGTCTGGCCACAGGATCACGGCGGAGTGATTGCCGTTTTCGGGCTGCACGAAGAACCCGTCCAGCGTGCCGTCGGCGGTGGCGAAATTGACCCCGCGTTCGGTCAGGCCGGCGGCGGCCGGCTGGGCAACGCCGGTGCCTTCACCCGGAGCGCAGGCCGCCAGTGCCGCTGCACCGCCGAGTGCGCCGAACTGGCGGCGGCTGATCGTTTGGCGGGCCCAATCGGCCAGTTTGTTCTCGTCGCACATGATCGTTTTCTCCTGCTGGCCCCTCGCACCGCCTGATAGGCCGAGGCGGCAAGCATGGACAAGCGGCGATTCACCCGTCAACATGCCCGGCAAAAGAACACGGGGAGAGCTGGGCTGATGGATATCATGCGGTGGGGGCTGGGCGCAGTCTTGTTGCTGTCGGCGGGGACGCTGGCCAATTGCAGCCAGATTTTCGAGGCTTCGGGCGCAGAGGGTGAGGGGATCACCCATGCCGCGCTGGTCGGGGCGGACGCGGACAGCGCCAACTGGATCAGCCACGGGCGCACCTATTCCGAACAGCGTTATTCGCCGCTCGACGCGGTAAACACCGACACGGTCGGCGATCTGGGTCTGGCATGGTTCGCCGACATGGACACCGCGCGCGGGCAGGAAGCGACCCCGCTGGTGATGGACGGCAAGCTGTACGTGACCACAGCATGGAGCAAGGTGAAGGCATTCGACGCCGCCACCGGCCAGCCATTGTGGCAGTATGATCCGCAAGTCCCGGGCGAAACCGCGGTCAAGGCGTGCTGCGATACCGTCAACCGCGGGTTGGCAGCGTGGGGCGACAAGCTGTTCCTCGGCACGCTAGACGGGCGGCTGGTGGCGCTTGACCGCGATACCGGCGCGGTCGCGTGGGAGAAGGTCACGGTCGATCAGGCCAAAAGCTACACCATCACCGGCGCGCCGCGCGTGATCGATGGCAAGGTGATCATCGGCAATGGCGGGGCCGAATTCGGCGTGCGCGGCTTTGTCGCGGCCTATGATGCCGATGACGGTGAGCAGTTGTGGAAGTTCTACACGGTTCCCGAGGGCGGCGATCCCAAGGATGCGCCCGCCTATCTGCAAAAGGCCGCCGAGACGTGGAACATGGACGTGCTGGGCGCGACAGACGCGATCGGCGGCGGCGGGACGGTGTGGGATTCGATGGCCTACGATCCCGAGCTTGACCTGCTGTATATCGGCGTCGGCAACGGCTCTCCGTGGAACCGCGCCTATCGTTCGCCCGGCGCGGACGGGACGGGGGAGGGCGATAACCTTTACCTGTCCAGCATCGTCGCGGTGCGGCCATCGACCGGCGAATATGTCTGGCATTACCAGACCACGCCGGGCGAGACGTGGGATTACACCGCCACGCAGCACATCATGTTGGCCGACATGACGATCGACGGCGCGGTGCGCAAAGTGCTGATGCAGGCGCCCAAGAACGGTTTTTTCTATGTGATCGACCGGGAAACTGGCGAGTTCATCTCCGCCAAGCCCTATGTCAGCGTGAACTGGGCGAGCGGGATCGATCCCGAGACGGGCCGTCCGATCGAAAACCCCGAAACGCGGGTCGACAAGACGGGCAAGCCTGCGTTGGTGACGCCGGGCGCGCTGGGCGGGCATAACTGGCACCCGATGGCGTACCATCCGGGCGAGAACCTCGTTTACATCCCTGCGTTCGAGGCCGGGATGCTCTATGCGCCCGAAGCCGACTGGAAGCCCGATACCGCGCGCGGCTTCAATGTCGGGTTCAATCTGGGTGCGGGCGATGTCCCGCCCGACGAAGGCTTCCGCAGGGAGGTCGCCGGCACGCTCAAGGGCATGCTGGTCGCGTGGGATCCGGTGAAGCAGGAACCGCGCTGGACGGTCGAGCATCCCGGCCCGTGGAACGGCGGCCTGCTGGCAACCGGCGGCGGGCTGGTGTTCCAAGGCACGACGGGCAGCGAGTTCAACGCCTATGATGCGGGCAGCGGCGAGAAGCTGTGGAGCTTCGCCGCGCAGACCGGGGTGGTCGCACCGCCGGTCACCTACACCGTGGACGGGGAGCAATATGTCGCGGTGCTGGCAGGCTGGGGCGGGGCTTACGCGCTCAGCGTCGACGGCGATCTGATCAACCGCAAGGCACCAGTGCGCAACATCTCGCGCCTGCTGGTGTTCAAGCTGGGCGGCAAGGCCGCGCTGCCGCCGGCGCCGGAACTGGCCGCAATCCCGCTCGATCCGCCGCCGAGCCGCGCGAGCGCAGAGGTTATCGCGGTGGGACAGACCAAGTATGGCCGCTACTGCGCGGTCTGCCATGCGCCGGGTGCGGTCGGATCGACCGTGCTGCCCGATCTGCGTCGTGCTGGGTCACTGGAAAGCGCCTCTGCATGGAGCGCGGTCGTCCATGACGGCTTGCTCAAGGACAACGGCATGGCGAGCTTTGCAGGATCGCTCAGCAAGGACGAGATCGAGGCGATCCGCGCCTACGTGATCCACCGCGCCAACGAGGACAAGGTGATCGAGGGGGCGGCGAAAAAGGTGGCGCGGCGGTAACCCGCGCGCCTCAATCCCCCGGCGGGCCGAGATACTCCGCGCCGTAGACAGCAACGCGGAAATCGCGGTGCAGATCATTGTCGAACGGCACCTTCTGGGTGGCGAGGATCACCGCCATGTCCTGCGCCGGATCGACCCAGAACAGCATCGATGGGAACCCGTCCCAGTAAAACTCGCCCACGCTGCCGCGGTTCTCTTGAGGCGATTGCGGCTGGCCGGTGCGCACGAACACATCGAAGCCGAACCCGCCGCTGCCCTTGCCCACCAACCATGAGCGGTTGGCAGGCGCGATGCGTGGATCGAGCTGGTCGGTCGCCATCAGCCGGATGGTTGAAGGCTTGAGGATGCGGGTGCCATTCAGCGAACCCTCACGCAGCAGCATCCGCGCGAACTTCATGTAATCATCGACGGTGGTGACGATCCCCGATCCGCCCATCGTCATCGGGCGGCCCATGAAGTTGGCGTCGAGCAGCTCGTCGTCCGCCCATGGTGCCAGCGCGCCGTTCTCGCCTTCGTAGACACGGGCGAGGCGCGCGCGGTCGGCAGCGCTGCGCTTCCAGCCGGTGTCCGCCATGCCGAGCGGCTGGAAGATATGCTGCGCCACATACTCGGCGAAAGGCTGGCCCGAAAGCACCTCGACCAGCCGCGCCTGCACATCAACGCCCGCGCTGTAATTCCAGTGCGTGCCGGGGTCATAAAGCAGCGGCACCTGCGCCATTTTCTGCGAGAACTGCGCCAGCGTATTGGTGGAGGACAGCGGCTGAAGTTCGGCCCAAACGCGGTCGGCGGCGTTTTCGGGCGCACCATCCGCGCCATAGGTGAAGCCCGCGGTGTGCCGCAGCACATCGCGCACCGTCACCTTGCGTTTGGGATCGCGCAGGATCGGAGAGCCATCGGCGTTTTCCCCATCAGCCACCTTCAAGGCCGCATATTCGGGCAGGTGCCATTCGAGCGGATCGTCCAGCCCGAACTTGCCCGCCTCCCATAGCTGCATCAGCGCTACGCCGGTGACAGGCTTGGTCATCGAAAAGATCTGGAACAGCGTGTCGCGCGCAACCGGGCGGGTCTGCTCGCGGTCGGCATCGCCAGCGGCCGCAAAGCAGCGTTCGGCCCCGTCCTTCCACACCAGCGCCGATCCGCCCACGGTGCGGCCTTCGGCAACAGCACTGTCGAGGAAAGCCGCAATCGTGGCGCAATCGGGTTCGTAGGCGGCTGCGTCCTGCGCTGCTGCGGGCACCGCCAGCAATATCAACGCCGCCCCTGCAATTGCCTTCATCATGTGCTCTCTCCCGCTCGGTCTAACCCCTGAACACCACCGTCCGGCCGCCATTCATCAGCACGCGTTCCTGCGCGAACAAGCGCACGGCTTCGGCCAGAACGCGGCGTTCGATATCCCGGCCCTTGCGCACCAGATCGGCGGGGCTGTCGGCGTGGGTGATGCGCTCGACGTCCTGATGGATGATCGGGCCTTCATCGAGGTCGGCGGTGACGAAATGCGCGGTCGCGCCGATGATCTTGACCCCGCGTTCGTGCGCCTGATGGTAAGGCCGCGCACCCTTGAAGCCGGGCAGGAAGCTGTGGTGAATATTGATGCAGCGCCCCGTAAAATGCGCCGATTGTTCGTCCGAGAACACCTGCATGTAGCGCGCCAGCACGATCAGCTCGGCGTCGGTCTCCCCGGCCAGCGCGCGGAAGGCGGCTTCGGCCTGCGGCTTGGTGTCGGGTGTCACCGGGATGTGATGGAACGGTATGTCGCCGATATCCACCAGGATCGCAGCATCGCGCGGGTGGTTGGAGACGATTGCCACCGGATCGATCGGCAATTCGCCGGTGCGCCAGCGATAGATCAGATCGACCAGGCAGTGATCGAACTTGCTGACGAGGATGATGGTGCGGCGCGGGCGGTCTTCGGCAACCATCGTCCATTCGAACGCATATTCGCCCGCCAGCGCGGCGAAGTCGGTGCGCAAGCTGTCAGCGGTCGAGCCATCGGGATCGAATACCACCCGCATGAAGAACCGGTCGCCGCCGCCCCCAAAAACCTTGGCGTCCGCCCGGTCGTTGAACTGCTGCGCATCGAGGATGTTGCACCCGCGCTCGAACAGGAACCCGGTGACCCGCGCGGTGATGCCGGGCCGGTCGGCGCAGGCGAGCGTGAGGATCAGCGGTGCAGCCATCTCAGCGGGCGAGCGCCGCCTCGCACTGGCTCATCAATTCGGCGATGATCTCGGCGGCGGGTTCTTCTTTGGTCACCATGCCCACGGACTGACCGGCCATGACGCTGCCGTTCTCGACATCGCCGTCCACGACTGCGCGCCGCAATGCGCCTGCCCAGAAATGTTCGATCTGCAATTGCGCTTCCAGCATGTCGACTTCGCCCGCATCGAGCAGCGCGGCGACTTCGCGCTGCTTGGCGGTGAACTCTTCGGTGCCCTTGTTTTTCAGCGCGCGAACCGGGATCACCGGCAGGCGCGGATCGACCTGCACGCTGGCGATCGCCTCGCGCGCGCTGGCGCGGAAGAACGCTTTCTTGAAATCGGGGTGGGCGATGCTTTCGGTCGCGCAGGCAAACCGCGTGCCCAATTGCACGCCCGCTGCGCCCATTTCGAGGTAGCTGGCAATCGCTTCGCCCCGGCCGATCCCGCCCGCGACGAAGATCAGGTGGTCGGCAGCGAGCGCAGGCAGGATTTCCTGCGCCAGCACAGAAGTGGACACCGGACCGATATGGCCGCCAGCCTCCATCCCCTCGATCACCATCGCATCCGCGCCCGAACGCAGCAGCTTTTTCGCCAACGCCAGTGTGGGGGCGAAACAGATCACCTTGGTATCGCCGCCCTCCTTGATCGCTTCGACAGAACCCATGGGCGGGATGCCCCCTGCCAGCACCACGTGGGTAACGCCATGCTTGCGGCACACCGCGATCAGATCGAACAGCGCGGGGTGCATGGTGATGAGGTTCACGCCGAAGGGTTTCGACGTCAGCGCCTTGGTCGCGGCGATTTCGGTGTCGAGCAGTTCGGGCGTCATCGCCCCGCAGGCGATCACGCCGAACCCGCCCGCGTTGCTGATCGCGGCGACAAGGTTGCGCTCGCTCACCCAGCTCATTGCGCCGCACAGGATCGCGGTCTCGCAGCCAAGGAAGTCGGTGCCGCGCTGCATCATGGCAGCGGTGTGGGGGTAATTGTTCATGGCGGCGGCGCTTAGTCCGAACCGGGGGAATAGACAATCCGCACGCTATCTGCAGCCTGTTTGGCAAGCTCCACAGCAGCGGAAGCATCGCCCCCCCGGGCCAGCGCGACGCCCATGCGGCGGTAGGGGCGGGTGACGGGCTTGCCGAAGATACGCACGTCCACCTCAGGCGAAAGCGCCAGCGCATCGGCGATCCCTTCGAACGCGAAGTCGTCGCTGTCGCGGTCGGCAAGGATCACGGCAGAGGCGGCGGGACGGGCGGCGATTTCGGCGGGCACCGGCAGGCCGAGGATAGCGCGGGCGTGGAGATCGAATTCGGTGAGATCCTGCGAGGCGAGCGTCACCATGCCCGTGTCGTGCGGGCGGGGGGAGAGTTCGGAGAAGATCACCTCGTGCCCCTTAACGAAGAACTCGACGCCATATAGCCCCCAGCCGCGGCCTTCGCCTTGCAGCGCCATCACGACCTTGGCGGCCATATCCTGTGCCTTGGCGAGCGCTGCGGGGGACATCGCGGCGGGCTGCCAGCTTTCGCGGTAATCGCCGCGTTCCTGCCGGTGGCCGATCGGCGGGCAGAAGCTGATGGCGTCCCCGTCTTTGGCTTTATGCCGCACCGTCAGCAGAGTGATTTCATAGTCGAAGGCGATGAATTGTTCGCAGATCACCCGCGCCCGGTCACCGCGCATATTGGCGACGGCATATTCCCATGCGGCCTCCAGTGTAGCGGCGTCATCGACCTTGCTCTGGCCCTTGCCCGATGACGACATCACCGGCTTCATCACCAGCGGATAGCCGATGCGCTGCGCCACCTCGCGCGCTTCGGCAAAGCTTTCCGCATAGCCATATTGCGAGGTCACCAGACCCAATTCACCCGCCGCCAGATCGCGGATCGCATCGCGGTTCATGGTCAGCTGCGCGGCGCGGGCGGAAGGCACAATGGTGAAGCCCTCTGCCTCCAGACGGCTAAGCACTTCGGTGCGGATCGCCTCGATTTCAGGCACGATCAGATCGGGACGGTGCTTTTCCGCCGCTGCCCGCAGCGCATCGCCATCGAGCATGGAGAACACCTCGCGCGCGTCCGCCAGCTGCATCGCGGGGGCGTTGTCATAGCTGTCACAGGCAATCACCCGCGCGCCGAGGCGCTTGGCGGATATGACGAATTCGCGGCCCAGCTCGCCCGAACCGAGCAGCAGGATGGTGGCAATGTGGCTCATGGAAGCGCCTTACCCGCCGCTGCGCTTCAGGCCAACTGCGGATCACGCCACCCGGCGATAACCGGCCAAGGCAACCTGCCCGCCGCCGCCCGCGCGCGCCAGCACAAGGCCGAGTTCTGCCTCGCGCAAGGTCCAGTCGACAGTGCATTCGACCCGCGCCAGCCCCGCGCTGGCGGTCAACTGCGGCGCGCGGGCGGAGGCGGGGATTGCGAGTGCGGCAAAGGTCTGGACCACATCCTCCGCCCATTCGCGGGCGCCGCGCAGGCTCATCACCGGCAGCAGCACGCCGAAGCGCTCCCCGTCGAGCTGTGCCAGTTCGTGTCCGGGCAGGGCCATGGTTTCGAGGAATTTGGCAAAGCCCCATAGAATTTCGTCCGCAGTGCGCTGGCCGTAGCGCAGCAGCAGCGCGCGGGTGCCGTCGACAGCCAGCACCGCGACCATCTGGCCGCCGCCGCCCGCCAGATGCCGCCGCAGACTGGCGCAATAGGCCTGCCGATTGGCGAGCCCGGTAAGCGGATCGGTGACCGCGCGGTTGTAAAGCTCGCCCTCCAGCAGGCGCAGGCGCTGCACCGAGCGCAGCAGGCACAGGGCGCCGTCGACGCTGCCGTTGTTCTCGACCATCGGGCGCAGGCTGAACGCATACCACCGGCGAACGGCCGGGGCGGCGGCGGCATCCTGCGGCGGCGCGGCGACGACGGGAAATTCGATCCAGTCCGTCGGCGGCGCGCCCTGCAGCACGGCGTTGACCTGCTCGCCCACGAAGGCGGCATAATCAGCATCGGCAAGGTCGGTGATATGGGGCAGCAGCAATGCTTCGCCGAAATCGAATCCAAGCTCGGCGATGTTGGCAGAAGCATGGATGATAAAACCGCGCCGGTCGATCCTGATGACGATATCGCCCGATGCGTCTTCGATCAGGCCGTGCAGCACACGGCCTTCCACATCACTCAATCCAATCTTCATGCCCACAATGCCCCAGCGGTTTAACGATAACTTCGCCAATTCGCCTCCAGCCTGATTTACGTTGGGACTAACAGCAGGCCATCAGGAACAATAATTCCCCTGTTTTCCTGACCTAGACTGCACTTCCTGTTAGTTTCGTAAATTCAACAGACTAAAAAACGAATCACCTCCGGATTTTGTTTACCACGTTTCTAAATTTGGGCAGCAGTTACGTGAATATTTGCTCTGGTAGTCTGCGGGCTCGGGGCTTCACTTCTGTAGTTTCACAGCTCGATCATGATCCGTACGGCATGGGGCGTGGTGTTGCAGGCTTCGGCGATCCGCTGGCGGCAATCTTCGATCAGCATTCCGATGTCAGCGCTGGAGCCAACCGTTTCGACCAATTGTTCGGGCGCCACGCCAAGCGCCTCGGCGATGGCATCGATGCGTTCGGGCAGCGGGCGCGCCTTGCCCTTTTCCCATGCCCAGACGGTCGGCTTGCTGACGCCGAGCCGGAGCGCGACATCGGCCAGTGTCAGCCCCGCCTCGCGCCGCAGCCGGTTGAGCCGCGAGCCGAGGCTCTCCCCGGCGCCGGTTACGGGCGGTTGTACGCCCGCCTGCACGCCCGCCGGATCGACAGACGGCTTACTCTCGGCGACCGGCAGGCCCTGCAACTGCGCTGCGGCGAGCGCGCCCGCGCCGAGCGGGGTGGCAAAGGCGCAGCCATAGAGCTGTTCACTGCGCCACATGATCGCCGCCTCGACCAGCCCTGCCTCGGGCAAGTCCAGCACCAGCTGTTCGCCGGTGGCGAGATCCAGCCCGGTTTCGAGCAGAAGCCCGGTGGCGGAGATATTGTGGACGGTGACATTGGCCTCGTCCCCGTCGGGCAACATGCCGCTGGCTTCCAGCCGCAGGTCGCGGCGAGGCGTGGCACGCTGGCCTTCGCCCGGTGCCGTAGGATCGAGGTGGGCCTTGATGGCCATATGTGCGACTCCGCTTGCTCTCCCGCATTGTTGCGGGCGAGCAGAGTCCGGGCCAAATACCTAAGTCGGGGTTATCAAAAAAGGTTAATGGCGATGAAGCGGGCTTCCTGTCAGCTAACCGCATCCAGCCCGTAGGCGGTGTGCAGCACGCGCACCGCGAGTTCGGTTTCGTCCTCGTCGATCATCACGCTGACCTTGATCTCGCTGGTGGAGATCGCCTGGATGTTGATGCCGCGGTCGGAAAGCGCGCGGAACATCGTGCTGGCGACGCCTGCGTGGCTTTTCATGCCGACCCCGACAACGCTGATCTTGGCGATCTTGCTGTCGGTGATGATGCGGTTGAAACCGATCGCGTCGCGGCGATCCTCCAGCAGCGCCTGCGCGCGGGCGAGGTCGGATTGCGGGACGGTGAAGGTCACGTCGGTCTCGCCCTTGTCGCGGCCCACGTTCTGGATGATCATGTCGACATTGATGCTGGCCGCGGCCAGCGGCTCGAAGATATTTGCCACCGCGCCGGGCCGGTCGGGCACGCGGGTGAGAATGATCTTGGCTTCGTTCTTGTCATGCGCGATGCCGGTCACAAGCTGGCGTTCCATCAGGCCGTTCTCCACCAATTCGTCCATTTCCTGTTCCGAGACAATCATTGTCCCGGGCAGATCATCGGCGGGCGGTGCGCCTTCGCCGATGAAGCTCGATAGCACCTGCACCCGCACCTTTTCCTTCATGGCGAGCCCAACGCTGCGGGTCTGGAGCACCTTTGCGCCCACGGATGCGAGTTCGAGCATTTCCTCGTAAGTCACCGCCTTCTGCTTCTTCGCCTTGGCGACGATGCGCGGATCGGTGGTGTAGACGCCATCGACGTCGGTATAGATGTCGCAGCGGTCGGCCTTGATCGCCGCTGCCACCGCCACCGCCGAGGTATCCGAACCCCCGCGCCCCAGCGTGGTAATGCGGCCATCGTCCGAAACGCCCTGAAAGCCGGGTATCACCGCGATCTCTCCGGCGTCGAGCGCCGCGATCAGGCCCGGCGCGTCGATCGCGTCGATGCGTGCCTTGGCATGGGCCTCGATCGTCTGGATCGGCAACTGCCAGCCCAGCCAGCTGCGCGCCTTGCACCCCAGCGCTTGCAGGGTGAGCGCCAGCAATCCGCTGGTCACCTGTTCGCCGCTGGCGACCACCACGTCATATTCCGCCGGATCATACAGCGGGTTCGCCTCGCGGCAGAAATTGACCAGCCGATCGGTCTCGCCCGCCATCGCGCTGACGACCACGGCCACGGAATCGCGCGTCCCGTCGGGCTTGGGCGCCGCCTGCGCGCGCACGAGATTGGCGACCCGGCGGATACGCTCCGTCCCGGCCATCGAGGTGCCGCCGAATTTCATCACAATGCGAGCCAAAGCGGAGCGCTCCTGCTGGTGAGTGTTCGCTGGGGCTGTTAAGAGGCGTTCATGGGAAACGCAAACGTATCGAATGTAACTATCCGCCCCGAGGAAGCCGATTTCTTCGCCAAGCTGGCGCGGGACTGGTGGAACCCCAAGGGTCCGATGGCGAGCCTGCATCAGGTAAACCCGGTGCGGATGGCGTTCATCCGGGACGCGATCGACGGCCACTGGCCGGGTGCACGCGCGCAGGCAAAGCCGCTGGCAGGCAAGGCCGCGCTCGATATCGGATGCGGCGCGGGGCTGGTGTGCGAACCGCTGGCGCGGCTGGGCGCGGACGTGACCGGCGTTGACGCAGCAGGAGACAATATCGCTGCGGCTGCGGCCCATGCCGAAGCGGTCGGCCTCGATATCCGCTACATGGCGGGCGAGGTTGCGGGGCTGGACATCGGCACCTTCGATCTGGTCACCTGTGTGGAGGTGATCGAGCACGTCGCGGACAAGACGGCGTTCCTGCGCGATGTCGCGGCGCGGCTGGCGCCAGATGGACTGCTGGTAATGTCGACCCCGAACCGCACGGCAACGTCGCGCGTGCTGCTGGTCGGCGCGGCGGAGGCGGTGGGTTATGTCCCCAAGGGCACCCACCACTGGGAGGATTTCGTCACGCCCGACGAGTTGGAGGCGTTGCTCGCCAATGCGGGCCTGACGGTAACGGCCAAGCGCGGAATCGCGTGGCGACCGGGCAAGGGACTTCACCTGTCGGAGGATATGGCGCTGAATTATATCCTGAGCGCGCGGCGGGTGTGAACCTCCTGTTCCGTTCGCCCTGAGCTTGTCGAAGGGCTGTCCTTCTACAGCGCCGTCGAAAAAAGTGACGGACAGTGCTTCGACAAGCTCAGAACGAACTGGAGTGGTTAGGGACAGGCCCGCCCCTTCAGCGCCCCGTCACTGAACACGCCCGCTACGCCTGCGTCCTTCAGCATCGCCGCCAGTTGCACATCGCCGCAGCCCGTGCCCTTGGGGTCAGCGCCCGCGCGCAAGCCCGGCGGCAGAAATTCGTTCTCCGGCCGCAGTGTCCATGCATGGACTTGCAAGCCGGCTGCCTTGGCATCGGCCACCAGCGAAGTCGGCGTACCATCCGCGCCAAGAATCATCGCGATATGAGCGCCCACGCCATCGGCATATTTCGCCACCTCGACCAGTCCGGTGGAGGTCACCATCTCGGCATAGCGCATCGCGGGTTCGTCCGCCGGGCCAGCGATCGGCGCGACCAGCTGCACCAGCTTGAAGTCGCTGCGCTGGGCCAGCCGCTGCAGCGGGCCGACTTCGAAGCTCTGGATGAACACCGGATCGGCGGGCGTGATCCCTAGATCGCGCAGATCGCGCAGCAGCAGGTCGACCATGTCGATCCCGGCGTTCTGTAACAGGAACTCGGGATGCTTGAGTTCGGGATACAGGCCGATCCGGCGACCGGTGGCGGCCTCCTTGGCGCGCACCAGTTTTACGATCTCGGCAAAGGTCGGCACCTGATAGAGTCCATCATAGCGCGCGTTGGCGGACCGGACCGAGGGGATGCGCTCCTTGGCGCGCAAAGTGCGCAGTTCGGCGAGGGTGAAGTCCTCGGCGAACCAGCCTGCAACCTTTTGCCCATCGATGGTCTTGTCGCGGCGGCGGTCTTCGAATTCCTCGCGGGCGGCGACATCGGTGGTGCCCGACAGCTCATTTTCGTGGCGCGACACCAGCACCAGATCCTTGGTCGCGACCAGATCGGGCTCAATGTAATCCGCGCCTTTATCGATCGCGAGTTCATAGGCGGCGAGCGTGTGCTCGGGCCGCTCTGCGCTGGCGCCGCGATGGGCGATGATCAGGAAATCGTCTGCCGCCGCCGGAACCGGCGCGAGCGCCAACAGCGCGATCAAAGCAAGGCTGCGGACCATTCGTCTTCCTTGAAACCGACCAGGATGCCGCCGGAATATTCGACGATTGGCCGCTTGATGATGCTCGGTTGCTGAACCAGAAAAGCGACAGCCGTGTGACTGTCAGCGGCAGCAGCCTTGTCGGCGTCGGACAGCTTGCGATAGGTGGTGCCCTTACGGTTCACCACGGTGTCCAGCCCCGCGGCAGCGATCCATGTAGCGACGCGGTCAGGATCGGCGCCTTCCTTCTTGTAATCGTGGAAGGCGTAATCGCGGCCCTGCGCGTCGAGCCACACGCGGGCCTTCTTCACCGTGTCGCAATTGGGGATGCCGTAGAGGTGCATCATTGTTCGCTCCCTTCAGATCCGCGGCGCGAGATGCGCGTCCGCAATCGCCACCGCCAGCGCATCGGCCGCGTCGCTTCCGGCGATGACAACCCCCGGCAACAGCACCTTCACCATCGCGGCGACCTGCGCCTTTTCGGCTCCGCCGGTGCCGGTGACGGCTTTCTTGACCAGCCGCGCGGCGTGTTCGTTGACGCCGAGGCCTGCCGCCCCGCAGGCCGCCAGCACGCATCCGCGCGCCTGGGCCAGCTTCAGGGTGGATTGCGGGTTCTTGTTGACGAAGATTTCCTCGGCGGCAGCGCGTGCCGGGTGGTGGGCGGCTATGACCTCTGCCAGACCCGCCTGCAACGCCGCCAGCCGCTCGGCCATTGGCCCGCCCGCATCAGTCTTGATCTGGCCGTTGGCGACATGGCTGATTCGCGCGCCTTCGCAGCGGATCACGCCCCAGCCGGTGCAAGATAGTGAAGGGTCAAGGCCGAGGATGATCACGCCCTCACAGCCCGACCCGCAAGCCGAACCGCCACAGCATCGCGATCAGGAACGCGGCCCCGAGCATGATTGCCAGCAGCCATTCGCGCTTTCTCAGCCCAGTTTCTCCATCACCTCGTCGGAAATCTCGTAATTGCCCCACACGGTCTGCACGTCGTCATCATCGTCGAGCGTGTCGATCAGCTTCATCAGCGTGCCCGCGGTGGCTTCGTCGACATCGACGCTCAGCACCGGCTTCCACGCCAGCTTGACGTTCTCCGCCTCGCCCAGCGATTGCTCCAGCGCGCCCGCCACGCCGTGCAGCGCATCGGCGGCGGTCCAGATTGTGTGGCCGTCTTCTGAGGATTCGACATCATCCGCGCCCGCTTCGATCGCGGCTTCGAGCACCTTTTCCTCGTCGCCTGCCGAAGCAGGATATTCGATCAGCCCGCGCCGTTCGAAGCCGTGGGACACCGAGCCTTCCGAGCCAAGATTCCCGCCGTTCTTGCTGAACGCGGTGCGGACATTGGTGGCGGTGCGGTTGCGGTTGTCGGTCAGCGCCTCGACGATCAGTGCCACGCCGCCGGGGCCATAGCCCTCGTAGCGGATTTCGGCGTAATCCTCGCCGCCCGCCTGCGCCGCCTTGTCGATTGCGCGCTGGATATTGTCCTTGGGCATCGACTGCGCCTTGGCCGCGTTGATCGCGAGCCGCAGGCGCGGGTTCATGTCGGGATCGGGCAGGCCCATCTTGGCCGCCACGGTGATCTCCCGGCTCAGCTTGGAGAACATAGCCGAGCGTTTCTTGTCCTGCGCACCCTTGCGGTGCATGATGTTCTTGAACTTGGAATGGCCTGCCATTGGACGAACTTCACCGGAATGTTGGAAAACTAGGGGCGGGCCTTACTCCGATGCCGGACGCGGACGCAAGGCCGCTCGTGCCTGCGCGGATCGGTCTGCGTGCACGGCTGGCCGATCTGGCCGGCTTCATTATGCGACCTACGCCGGGCAGCGGACGGCCGGGGTGGAGCATGGCGCTGCTGGCCGTGCTGGCGCTGGTGTTCGCGCTCGACCTGACGATCGGCTGGCTGGCGGGCGAGACGCTGGCGGTGCTCGGAGGCGATGGCAAAGGCGGCGGAATTCTGCCCGTGCCGCGCGAGCAGGACATGACATTGGTCGAGGATCTGTTCAGCTTCCTCGTGCTGGCGCCGCTGCTGGAAGAACTGCTCTATCGCGGCTGGTTGACCGGGCGTGTGGCGGCGCTGCGGTTCGCGGCCTATGGCTTTGCTGCCGAGGCGCTGTTCATCGCTGCGCTGTTTCTAGACGAGACCGCTGCGCAGATCGCAGGGCTGATGGCGGTCGGGATGGTGCTGGCGGGCCTGCTGCAATGGCTCGCCGTCCGCGAACGCGACAGGCAGGTGCCGCCATGGTTCTCCCGCAATTTCCACTGGATCGTGTGGGGCAGCAGCCTGCTGTTCGGCCTGATGCATCTCGGCAATTACGAGGCTGTCACCCACCCGCTGGGCATGTTGGTGGTACTGCCGCACATCATCGGCGGGTTGCTGCTGGCCTATACCCGCACACGGCTGGGCCTTGGCGCGGCAATGGCGCAGCACGCGGCCTATAATGCCGTGGTTCTGGCAGCGCTTTACGGCGCTGCGTAAACGATCAGACCTTCACCGCTGTCCCGCTGGCCGATACCATCAGCATCGAGCCGTTGGCGCCGATCACCTCGTAATCGAGATCGACCCCGACCACCGCATTGCCGCCCATCGCCGCTGCTTCCGCCTGCAGTTCCTCGATCGCCTGCTTGCGCGCATCGGACAGGATGCGTTCGTAGCTGCCCGAACGTCCGCCGACGATATCGCGGATATTGGCGAACAGATCGCGGAACAGGTTCGCGCCGACGATCACTTCGCCGGTGACGATCCCGCAATATTCCTGAATCGGTTTGCCTTCGATGGTCGGCGTGGTGGTCACGGTGATGCCGCGCGCGTCTTTCCAGGGTCCTGCCATTGGTGCTCCTCCTCTTGCTGTGTTAGCTAGATAACACAGGCGAGTGATAATTCAATGACAGCCGCGCACGGCACACGTCGCAAGCGATCACGCCATGCCGAGCGCGTTCTTGTAGGTCTCCAGCAGCATGTCCTGCTCGCTGCGATCATCGGGCTTCATTTTGCGCAGCCGCACGATTTGGCGCATGATCTTGGGATCGTAACCCACGGCCTTTGCTTCGGCGTAGACATCGCGGATGTCGTCGGCGATGCCCTTCTTTTCTTCTTCGAGGCGTTCGATGCGCTCGATCAGCAGGCGCAGGCGGTCGTCGGATGCGTTGGCGTCATCGGCCATAGGAAAGCTCCATCGGAAAAGAGAATCGGTTGGCCGTGCCGATAGCCAGCCTGCAGCGCCGATTGAACCGGCAGCGCAATTATTCCTGTGCGTTCTTCGCGATACTGGCTTCCATTCGCGCCAATTGCTTCTCGGTGGCCGGGGTCTGGCGCGTGGCTTTCCACTCCGCGCTCGGCATGCCGTGGATCAGTGCGCGCGCATCCTCCTTGTCGCCGGGGTAGCCCGCATTGCGGATCCAGTCGGCCAGGCAGTTGCGGCAGAAGCCCGACAATCCCATCAAATCAATGTTCTGCGCATCGTGGCGGTGCTGCAGATGCCGCACCAGTCGGCGGAAAGCGGCGGCGGCTTGGCGGTCATCGAGCGCTTCGAGCGGATCGGCATTGCTATTCATCGCGGCTTTTCCTTGAGTTGAAAAACGGGTGTGCCATAGGCCACCATAACGAGGGCCAGCCTCAAACGGGATAGCCAAAAATGTCACGACGCGATCAGTCACGGATCGACCCGCGCGGCCGCAAGGTCAAGATTCTCGCCACCATCGGCCCGGCCAGCCGGTCGCCCGAAATGCTGGCGCGGCTGGTGCGCGCCGGAGCGGACGCGTTCCGCCTCAACATGAGCCACGGCGAGCACGCCGATCACGAAGCCGCGATCCACGCCATCCGCGCGCTGGAAAAGCAATTCGGCCGGCCGATTGCGATCCTTGCCGATTTGCAGGGGCCGAAGCTGCGGGTCGGCAGCTTCAAGGACGGGCAGGCGGTGATCCGCCATTCGGGCCACTTCACGCTCGACCGTGACGAGACGCCGGGTGACGAAAACCGCGTGTGCCTGCCGCATCCCGAACTGTTCGGCATCATGCAGCGCGGGCAACGCCTGCTGATCAACGACGGCAAGATCCGGCTGAAGGTGCTGGAAGCCGATGACAGCCGCATCCTGTGCAGCGCTGAGGTGGGCGGGGTGATTTCCGACCGCAAGGGTGTGAACGTGCCCGACGCCGAAGTGCCGATCCCGGCGCTGACCGCGAAAGACCGCCGCGACCTCGCCTTTGCGACCGAACACGGGGCGGATTGGATCGCGCTCAGCTTCGTGCAGCGGCCCGATGACATCGCCGAGGCGCGCAAGCTGATCGGCACCCGCAATGTCGCCTTGTGCGCCAAGATCGAGAAGCCGCAGGCGCTCCACCGGCTCGATGAAATCATCGAACTGGCCGATGGCATCATGGTCGCGCGCGGCGATCTGGGTGTGGAGCTGGAACCCTACGAAGTCCCGCCGCTGCAGAAGAAGATCGTCAACACGGCGCGCCGGGCGGGCAAGCCGGTGATCGTGGCGACGCAGATGCTCGAATCGATGATCGAAGCGCCGACCCCGACCCGCGCCGAAGTCTCCGACGTGGCCAATGCGGTGTATGACGGGGCGGATGCGGTGATGCTCTCTGCTGAAAGCGCGGCAGGTGCCTGGCCCGAGGAATCGGTCGCGATGATGCACCGGATCGCGGTGCAGGTCGAACGCGATGAAGGCTACAAGGAGCGCGTGCGGTTCCTGGACACGCCGCCCGATGCGACCACTTCGGACGCGCTGGCCCATGCCTGCATGACCATCGCGGATACCGTGCCGATCAGTGCGATCACGGTGTTCACCGCCAGCGGATCGACCGCAAGGCGGGTGGCGCGCGAGCGGCCCGGCACGCCGATGCTGGTGCTTACCCCCTCGACCCGCACCGCGCGGCGGGTGGCGCTGTTGTGGGGGGCGCATGCGGTCGTCACCAAGGATATCGGCAGCTTCGAAGAGATGATCGGCAAGGGCAAGCGCATGGCGCTGCGGCACGGCTTTGGCGAGGCAGGCAACAAATTGATCGTGCTCGCCGGGGTGCCGTTCGGCACGCCGGGTGCGACCAACCTGCTGCACGTGGTGACGGTATCCGGCGACGAATTGGACAAGCACAAGGGCTAGACGGCGGCGGCGGGCCTGATACCTTCCTTGCCGGAGCGGACTTGGGCCGCAGGGATGAGGGAGGATGCAATGAAACTCGCAAATTCTGGACTGGCTGGCATCGGCCTGGCGGCTTTCGGCCTTGCGGGCTGCGCGGCGGGTAGCGGCGGCGAAATGCTGGACACGGCCATTGCGCCGATGACCTGCGATGCCGCCCCCGCGCAATATCACATCGGCCATGATGCGACGCAGGCGATGGGCGCGGCGATCCTCAAGGACAGCGGCGCGCGCACGCTTCGCTGGGGGCCGCCCAATTCGGCGTGGACGATGGATTACCGGCAGGACCGCGTGAATGTGCGTTACGACGGCCAGATGAAGATCGTCGAAATCACCTGCGGATGAGCGTGCGGGATCGGGCGACATCGGGTTCGCCATACGAAGCCGCCTTCGGGTTCGCCCGCGCTGTGCGGGTGGGCAATCGCATCATTGTGGCAGGCACCGGGCCGGTTGAGCCCGACGGGTCGACGACACCCGGCGGCGCTGCGGCCCAGGCGGAGCGGTGCTCCGCGATCATCGTCGCCGCGATCGAGGAAATGGGCGGCACCGCACGCGATGTGGTGCGCACCCGGATGCTGCTGACCGACCCGGCCGATCAGGACGCTGTCGGCGCGGTGCATGCGCGCTTTTTCGGCGCGGCGCGGCCAGCGGCGACCATGGCCGGGGTGGCATGGCTGTGCCAACCGGAATGGAAGGTTGAGATCGAGGCCGAGGCGGTGGTCAGCGAATGATCCGGCGCATCTTCGCCTATCTGCTCGCGGTAGCGGCGGGTTGCGCTATCGGCATCGGCTCAGCGCTGGGCATGGCGGGGCTGCTGCCGGGCACCAACTCGCTGGCGTTCGGCGATGTCGATGTTGGCGGTTGGCGCAGCGATTTTGCGACCGGGTCCGAAGCGGCGGATGCCTACACCCGCGCACGCGTCGCGCGCCACGGGCTGCTGGCGCTGGCCAAGAGCGAGGCGGTGTATTTCACCCGCGCGACGGATGATGACGGCCAGCCGCTGCGCGAGGCCTGCACCTATCGCCTCACCACCGGGGCGATGCCTGCGGGCTGGTGGTCGATCACGCTTTATAACGGCGACAGCATGCTGCCTGATAATGACGACGAGGCGCTGTCGATCAACGCCGGGCAGGACATGGCCGCGCGCATCGGTGACGAGATCGTCGGCCAAGGGGGCACCGCCACCATCGCGCCGCGCCGCCCCGAAGGCCGCGGACTGTGGATTTCCAGCCGCAATGCCGGACGCTTCGATCTCACCTTGCGGCTTTATATGCCCGACGATGCGCTGCTCGCCGACCCTGCCGGCACCCTCGATCCGCCGCAGATCGAGCGGTTGGCTTGCGAGGACGCGGCATGAGCCGCTGGCTCGGCCCTGTGCTGGTGCTGTTAGCCTGCGCGGCGGGCGTCCACGCACTGACGCTGAATGTCGCGCCCGGCTTCATCATGGCGCGGGCGATGGATGCGCTGGCGCAGCGCGGCGTGACGCTCCATGATTTCACCGCGCCCCGGCGCATCAGCCCGCAGACGCAGGCCGTGGTGCGATCCTCGCCCGATCTCTACTATGCGCTGTGCCGATATGATCTGGGCCAAAACGGGGTTGACCAAGCCGCCGAGCAGCGCCTTGCCGTCGCCATGGCGAAATGGGGCGACTACCAGTCGCTGTCCTTCTTCGATGCCCGCACCAATAATTTCGCCACGGTCCGGGGCACGGGCAAGGCTGTGGCGGTCAATCTGCTTCCCCCCGGCAGCGCGCCGCAGAAAGGAGCGATCGTCAGCCCCAGCGCCAAGGGCGTTATCCTGATCCGCCGGCTCGCGCCGACCCGCGAATTGTTCGATCAGGCTGCAGCCAGCGTGGGGGACGAGTGCCGGTTCCTTGCGGAATCAGGGCCGCAAACCGGGCTGTCTCGCTAGGCCAAGCCGATTATCCAGCAGCGCAATCAGGGCCGCAAGGTCGGGCAGCGAATCAAGCTCGCTTGCGCTGACCAGCAGTTCGGGTTCGCCTGGTCCCCGTGCCAGCAGGATCGCCGGCAGCTCCAGTGGGCGCGGATCGAGGTCTTCGCGCAGTTCGTCGCGATACAGGAACAGTTTTTCATGCTCCAGCCCGGCCAGATATGCCCGCCATTCGCTCCGCATCGCAAACGCGCCATAGGTTAGCGCGCACAGCGAGCAGGGATACGTCAGCGGTGAGGCGATCTTGTGCACCATATCGCGCAAGGCGTTCAGTAAGCCGCCATCGGCATTATAGACGAAGATCACAGTGGTCATGCAGGATTCCAGAATGTTAGCTGCGAGCTAACCGGTAGGACGGTTTGGCAAATTGCCGACAAACTGGCAAATTTCCCTACATCAACGGTCCGCGACGCTCTTTTCCAACCCCGACACAGGCGCTAGAGCCTCTTCCCATGAACGGACAATTTCAACTCACCGACGACCAGCTGGCGATCCGCGAGGTCGCCCAGCGGTTCACCGCCGACAACATCACGCCCCACGCGGCAGAGTGGGACGAGAAACACATCTTCCCGCGCGACACGATCCAGCGCAGCGCGGAACTCGGCTTCGGTGCGATCTATGTGTCGGAAGAATCGGGCGGGATCGGGCTGGGGCGGCTGGAGGCGGCGCTGATTATGGAGGCGATGGCCTACGGCTGCCCGTCGACCAGCGCCTTCATCTCGATCCACAACATGGCCGCCTGGATGATCGACCGCTTCGGCGGAGAGCCGGTGAAGGCCAAGTATCTGCCGCAGCTGATCACGATGGAACATATCGCCAGCTATTGCCTCACCGAACCGTCGAGCGGGTCGGACGCATCCGCGCTGCGCACCACAGCGCGGCGCGACGGCGATCATTTCGTGCTCAACGGCACCAAGCAGTTCATCTCCGGCGCGGGCGCGAACGAGATTTACGTTGTGATGGTGCGCACGGGTGAGGACGGGCCGAAGGGCATTTCCTGCGTTGTCATTGAAAAGGACATGCCCGGCGTCAGCTTCGGCGCGAACGAGAAGAAGCTCGGCTGGCATTCGCAGCCGACCGCGCAGTTGATCCTTGAGGACGTGCGGGTTCCGGTCGAAAATCTCGTCGGCGGCGAGGGTGAAGGCTTCCGCATCGCGATGATGGGACTGGATGGCGGGCGGCTGAATATCGGCGCGTGTTCGCTGGGGGGCGCGCAAAGGTGCCTCGACGAAGCGATCAATTACACCAAGGAACGCAAGCAGTTCGGGCAGGCCGTCGCCGAATTTCAGAACACCCAGTTCATGCTCGCCGACATGGCTACCGATCTGGAGGCGGCGCGCGCGCTGCTATATCTGGCCGCGGCCAAGGTGACCGACAACGCGCCCGACAAGACGCGCTTTTCCGCCATGGCCAAGCGGCTGGCGACGGACAATGGCAGCGCCGTGGTCGACCGCGCGCTGCAATTGTTCGGCGGATACGGGTATTTGCAGGACTACCCGATCGAACGCTTCTGGCGCGACCTCAGGGTCCACTCGATCCTCGAAGGCACCAACCAGATCATGCGCATGGTCGTGGGCCGGGACTTGCTGCGCCAGTGATGGGCGTTTTGCTTGCCCTGACGGCGCTGGTGGTGCCTGATTACGATGCCGGCATCGCATTCTGCGTTGGCGCACTGGGTTTCGATCTGATCGAGGACACCGACATGGGCGGCGGCAAGCGCTGGGTGGTGGTCGGCGGCAAAGACGGTGCCAAGGACGGGGGCCGCCTGCTGATTGCCAAAGCCGCGAACGGCGCACAATTTGCCGCTATCGGCAACCAGACCGGCGGCCGGGTCGGCTTTTTTGTGCACACCGATGATTTTGCAGTTGCTCAGGCACGCCTTGTCGATGCGGGGGTGCAGTTCGAGGAGCAACCGCGCCACGAAGCCTACGGCACTGTTGCAGTGTTCAGCGACCCATTCGGGAACCGCTGGGACCTGATCGAACCGAAAGAACCGGCATAATGACCGATGATGTCCTGATCCGAACCAACGGCCCGATCGGCCATATCAGCCTCAACCGGCCCAAGGCGCTGCACGCGCTGACGCTGGAGATGTGCCACGCGATGAGCGCCGCGCTGACCGCGTGGGCCGATGACGACATGATCAAGGCGGTGATCCTCGACCACGACGAAGGGCGCGGCTTTTGTGCAGGCGGCGACATTGCCTTCCTGCGCGATTCGGCGCTGAACGATGGCGGCATTTCGGGACGCAGGTTCTTCCACGACGAATACCAGTTGAACCATCAGATGTTCACCTATGCCAAGCCGATCGTCGCCTTCATGGATGGCATCACGATGGGCGGCGGCGTGGGTATATCGCAGCCTGCCAAGTACCGGGTGGCGACCGAGAATACGCGTTTCGCCATGCCCGAAACTGGCATCGGGCTATTTCCGGATGTCGGCGGCGGCTGGTATCTTTCGCGGCTGGGGCGGCGGCTGGGGCAGTTCCTCGCGCTCACCGGCGCGCGGCTCGATGGGGCGGAATGCCTGTGGACCGGGCTAGCCACGCATTATGTGCCGCACGCCATGCTGGAAGACATCAAGGCGCGCATCCACGATCATCCCGAGCGGATCGCGGGCATTCTGTCCGAGCCTGTCGGAACTCCGCCCAAGGCGCGGATCGAGGCCAATGCCGACAAGATCGCCAAGCATTTCGCCTCCGATAGCTACGAGGACATCCTCGCTAGCCTCGAAGCTGCAGCAGAGGGCGGCGACGACTGGGCGGCGAAGGAACGCGACACGCTCGGCACCAAGAGCCCGCAGACCTGCAAGGTCGCGCTGCGGCAATTGGCGACCAGCGCCGAACTGACCGACTTCGCCGACAACATGCGGATGGAATACCGCATCGCCAGCCGTGTGCTGACCCGTCCCGACTTTGCCGAGGGCGTGCGCGCGGTGATCACCGACAAGACCAACGACCCCAAGTGGGACCCGGCCACACCCGAGGAGGTGAGCGAGGAATTGCTCGACGCGATCTTCGCCCCGCTGCCCGCCGATGAGGAATGGAAACCGCTATGAGCTTTGAAACCATCACCGCCGAAACCGATGCGCAGGGGCATAAGGGCGTCACGCTCATCACGCTCAACCGACCGCAGGCGCTGAACGCATTGAATTCCAAGGTGCTGGAGGAGCTGATCGCCGCCTTCGCCGCCTATCAGGCGGATGCTTCGCAGCTGTGCGCGGTCATCACCGGAAGCGGCGACAAGGCGTTTGCTGCAGGCGCCGACATCAAGGAAATGAGCGAGAAACCGGCGGCGGATTTCTATCTCGACGATTTCTTTTCGCCGTGGACGGCCGAGATCGTCAAGAAGACCCGCAAGCCGTGGATCGCCGCCGTGAACGGATTCGCGCTGGGCGGTGGGTGCGAATTGGCGATGATGGCGGACTTCATTATCGCTAGCGACAAGGCCAAGTTCGGCCAGCCTGAAATCAAGCTGGGCGTCGCGCCGGGCATGGGCGGATCGCAGCGCCTGACCCGCGCAATCGGCAAGTCGAAGTCGATGGAAATGTGCCTCACCGGCCGGATGATGGGTGCCGAGGAGGCCGAGCGCAGCAATCTAGTCGCGCGGGTTGTGCCGCATGAGGACCTGCTGGCGGAAACATTGAAGACCGCCGCCACCATCGCAGGCATGCCGCCGATGGCCGCGATCGCCAACAAGGAAATGGTCAATGCGGCGTTTGAAATGACGCTGGATCAGGGGCTGATTATCGAACGCCGGATCTTCCAGATCCTGACCGCCTCCGAGGACAAGGCCGAAGGCATGGCGGCATTTATCGAAAAGCGTGAAGGGCAGTGGAAGGGGCGGTGATCGGCGCGCTCTTCATCGGGTTGGGCTTGGTCGGATCTTGGCTTGCATATGCCCAGTTCAAAGACTGGCGGCGTAGCGAAGGTGAGTTCTTTCCGCATGAAGAGAGCACTGCTGATCGCTGGTGGATGTTGAATACGAAGCTGCGACGGATCAACTCGCATTTGGATTTGTGGATTTTCATGGCCCTCGCCCCGATTTGCATTGTTGCTGGGTTGGTCTTGATGGTTCGAGGAGAGTGACATGAAAATCGCCTTTATCGGCCTCGGCAACATGGGCGGCGGGATGGCCGCGAACCTTGTGAAGGCGGGCCACGAAGTCCGCGCTTTCGACCTCAGCGAACAGGCGCTTGCCGCTGCGCGTGAGGCTGGATGCACAACCTTTGCCACCGCCAAGGAAGCCTGCGCAGGCGCCGAAGCGGTCGTCTCGATGCTGCCCAACGGCGGAATCGTGAAGCAGGTCTATTGGGACGATGTGATCGGCCACGCGCCTGAGGGCGCGATTCTGCTCGATTGCTCTACCATCGACGTCGCCACTGCGCGCGAGGTCATCGAAGTGACCGAAGCGCACGGATACCAGATGGTCGATGCGCCAGTTTCGGGCGGGATAGCTGCGGCCAATGGCGGCACGCTGACCTTCATGGTGGGCGGCTCTCCGCAAGCCTTCGGCCGCGCCCAGCCGATCCTTGCCGAGATGGGCAAGGCGGTGATCCATGCAGGGGACGCGGGCAACGGGCAGGCCGCCAAGATCTGCAACAACATGCTGCTGGCGATCCAGATGATCGGCACCTGCGAAGCCTTCGCCATGGCCGAGAAGCTGGGGCTGGATGCGCAGACATTCTACGACATCTCCAGCGTATCGAGCGGCCAGTGCTGGTCGATGACGTCTTATTGCCCCGTCCCCGGCGTCGGCCCGGTCAGCCCAGCCGACAATGACTACCAAGGAGGATTCGCGGCAGGCCTGATGCTCAAGGATCTGCGGCTGGCGATGGAGGCGGCGTCGAAATCGGGCGCCAAGGTAGAGCTCGGCGAACATGCCAAGGCGATCTACGAGGCTTTTGCAAAGGACAATGCCGGGCTGGATTTCTCCAGCATCATCCGCACGCTTTAGCTCTCATCGCAGCGCGGGCTGATCGCCTGCTGCAGTTGCGCCGCCGCAGCGGGATCGCGCTGTCGCAGGCCCTTGACCGTCTGTGCGAGCAATCCGCAGTCGAACGCTGCGCCCTGCGTCATGCTGGTGCTGACGATTTCGATGAAGGGATCGTTCGGCATCACCTGCAGCCCGCGCCGCAGGAACAGGTTGTGCCACCGCTCCGCCCCGCTGACGATGTCGGCGATGGTATGGCGGCCTGCCCCCGATGGATTGCCCAGCACCTGCGGACCCAGCTCGACCAGCAGCTGATCGGGCGTGGCACTGCGCAGAAACAGCGCGGCATAACGGCGTGGGGCCTCGGCCTCATCGCCCGCCTGCAATGCCAGCCGCAACACGGTTTCCTGCGCCAGCGGCTCGCGCCAGCCGCGCTGGCCGGCGATCTGGATGGTCATGGCGGCCTGTTCGGCCTGCCCGGCCTTGGCCTGTGCCACAGCCAGCAAGGTCAGGTATTCAGCCGGCACCGGACGGCGACGGACCAACCGTTCTGCCTCGGCGAGGGCAGTGGCGGGATCGCCGCTTTCGATTGCAGCGGCAGTGACCCGCGTCTGCGCAAAGTCGCGCAGCGGTCCGGGCACTGCCTGGGCCAAGGCGGGGGTGGTTTCGGACTGTTTGTCCAGCTGCAACATTGCTGTCAGCAACGCGATGGCCAGCAGCGCGCCGAGCCAGATAATCCGCGCGATCATGTCCGCGCGCCCCTGCGAATGCGACCGTGTTCGCTGGCGCCTCGGGCCAGCATCACCAGAGCAAGTCCGGCAAAGGCGAGGATCGTCTGGCTGCGGAGCGGATAATCGGTGATCGATTGTGGCCCGTTCAAGATGAATTGGATCATCGATGTGGGTGCCAGTCTGATCGCGGCGGACGCGGCCGTCTACTATCTTTATCTGGTGCGGCAGCGGCCTTGATGCGGCTTAATGCAGTGCGGCAATGATGCCTGCAATCTGGCGGCTGGCGTTGCCATCACCATAAGGATTATGCGCCCTGGCCATCGCATGATAGGCCGCCGCATCGTCCAGCAACCGGCTGGTTTCGGCAAGAATAGCACCGGCATCAGCGCCCACCAGGCGCGCGGTTCCGGCTGCCACGCCTTCGGGCCGTTCGGTCGTGTCGCGCATCACCAGCACCGGCTTGCCGAGGCTGGGGGCTTCCTCCTGAATCCCGCCGGAATCGGTCAGGACAATGTCGCAAGCGGCCATCATCGCGACGAAATCCAGGTAATCCAGCGGGTCGATCAGCGCGATATTTTCATATCCCGCCAGCGCCGGACGCATCACCTGTGCGACGTTGGGGTTGGGGTGCAGCGGATAGATGATTGCGACATCATCGCGCGCGGCAAGCTGCTGTAAGGCGGAAGCAATCTGCGTCATTCCGGCACCGAAATTCTCGCGCCGGTGAGCTGTCACGGCGATGATCCGCTTACCCGCAAAGCGTGCCTTCAACGGCGCGATGGCGGGGGCGAGTGCGGGATCGGCGGCGACCCGGCCTTGCGCGAACATCAGCGCATCGATCACGGTGTTGCCCGTTACGTGGATGGATTTTTGCGGCACGTTTTCAGCACGTAACGCGGCGGCAGCTGTCTCGGTCGGAGCGAAATGCAGGTCGGCGACTGCGCCTGTCACCTTGCGATTCACTTCTTCCGGCCATGGTGAATAGATGTCGCCGCTGCGCAATCCGGCCTCGACATGCCCCACCGGAATCCGCCGGAAATAGCACGCCAGCGTCGCCATCATGGTGGTCAGGGTATCGCCGTGAACCAGCACCCGATCGGGCTTCAAGTCGTCCAAAGCTTCGCCAAAACGCGTCAGAATGCGGGCCGACAGCGCATCGAGCAACTGGCTAGGCTGCATCAGGTCGAGGTCAAGGTCAGGTCTGAGCGAGGCTAAAGCGAGCACCGAATCCAGCAATTCGCGGTGTTGGGCTGTCACCACAACCTTCACATCGAAGCGTCCGCTTTTCCGCAGCGCATCGACCACGGGGAACATCTTGATTGCTTCAGGCCGGGTGCCGAAGGTGACGAGGATGCGCGGCAGCGCGCGCGCTTCACTCATCGCTGCAGCATGCCGCGGGTGTCGAACACCAGCTTGCCCGCCAGATCGGCAGGGGACAGGTGTTTGAACGCAGTGTGATCGACCAGCACCACCACGATTTCGGCCTGACGCAGCGCCGCGTCAAGCGTGACCAGTTGTGCGCCCGATCCCGCGAACGCCTTGGGCAGGGCTGCGGTGAAGGGTTCCACCAACAATATGCGATTGCCGTGCGTGCGGGACAGCGCTTCGGCGATTTCGAGCGCGGGGCTTTCGCGGAAGTCATCAATGTCGGGTTTGAAGGCGAGGCCGAGCAGCGCGACCTTGCCTTGCGGCGCGGCGTCCAGCAGCGCCCGCACTTTGCTTTCGGTGTGCACCGCCTTGTGATCGTTTACTTCGCGCGCGGTGCGTACCATCCGCGCGGCTTCGGGAGCGCCCGCGACCAAAAACCACGGGTCGACCGCGATGCAATGCCCGCCCACGCCGGGGCCGGGTTGCAGAATGTTGACGCGCGGGTGGCGGTTAGCCAGCCGGATCACGTCCCACACATCCACCCCGATCACATCAGCGATCATCGACAATTCGTTGGCAAAGGCGATGTTCACATCGCGGAAGCTGTTTTCGACCAGCTTCACCGTCTCGGCCACGCGGGCGGTGGTGTAGAGGCAATCGCCCTTCACGAAACTGGTATAAAGCACCGCCGCGCGTTCGGCGCAGGCGGCTGTCACGCCGCCGATCACGCGGTCGTTGTTGACGAGTTCGTTGACGATCCGTCCCGGCAAGACGCGTTCGGGGCAATAGGCGAGCGCGATGTCCGCTTCGTCATTCCTGCCGTCGCGCGGCACCACCAGATCGGGGCGCAATTCGGCGATGATCGCTGCCACGCGTTCGGTGGTGCCGACCGGCGAGGTGCTTTCGACGATCACGCAGGCGCCCGGCAGGATTTTGGGCGCAATCGCGCGGGCTGCGGCTTCGACATAGGAAATGTCGGGCGCGTTGTCCGGCCCCAGCGGGGTGGGCACGGCGATCATGTAGAAACTGGCAGTCGGCACCTCGGTCGAAGCGACCAGTGTTTGCGCGGTGATCGCGTCATGCACCAGCTTGTCTAGATCGCGTTCCTCGATATGCACGCCGCCCGCGTTGACGGTGTCCACCACCTTCTGGGAAACGTCCACCCCGCACACGCTCCAGCCGTAGGAGGCAAGCAGCGCGGCGGTCGGCAGGCCGATATAGCCCAGCCCGATCACCGCGACCTGATGGTCGGGCAAGGGATGATCGGCCGCCTTGCGCCCCAGCGCAGCGGTGGCATCAAAGGGTGCGTTCATTAGGTCACTGTCCCGCGGTTCACGGGGAGGACCTTGGCCACGAAGCCCTTAAAATCGCGTTAGGCTTGCCGGGATTTTCACCATTTCAGGCGTGTTGCAGGCCGATCCTACTTCGCCAAAGCCTGCATGTAAGCATCCAGCAGCGGATTGATCTGGTGCTGCCAGTTCAGTTCGCTCACCACCCGCTCGCGGCCATAGGCTCCCATCTTCTCGCGCGCGGCCGGATCGTCGACCAGCGCGACAATCTTCTCGGCCAGATCGACCGGATTGTTGGCTTCGGCGTAGAGCGAAGCCTCCTGCGCCGAATACCGCCCTTCGGTGACGTCGAACTGCACCATCGACTTGCCGAGGCTCATATATTCCATGATCTTGTTCATGGTCGACTTGTCGTTCATCGCGTTCACGCGGTCGGGATTGACCCCGAGGTCCATGGTCGAGAGCACTTCGAACAGGTCCTGATCCGGCGCGCGGCCGGTGAAGGTGAGGAAATCGGCGAGGCTGCGCGCAGCGGTGAGTTGCTTCAGTTCGGCCAGCGCAGGCCCGCCGCCGACCAGCACGAACTGGATATCCTCGCGCTTCATCTGGCGCACCACATGTTCGACCGCGTCGATCAGCAGATTGATCCCCTCCTGCTCGCCCATCACGCCAACATAGCCGACCATGTGTGCACGGCCATTCTTCCAGCTTTCGACCGGAGCAACGCGCTTGAGCTTCGACATGTCGGGGCCGGAACGCACCACATGGACGCGGTCAGGCGCCATCCCGCCGCGCTCGATGGCGATCTTGCGGTAGGAATGGTTGGTTGCGATCGAGACATCGGCCGCCTTGAAGGTCAGCTTTTCGAACAGCACCATTAGCCACCAGAAGAACCCACGCTTGTTGAACTTGGCTTCGTAAAGCTCGGGATTGATATCGTGGTGATCGAAGATGTAGCGTACGCCCAGCAGCTTGAACGGCCACGCGACAAGGAAGATCAGATCGGGCGGGTTGCAGCCCTGGATCACATCGATCCGGCGTTTCCTATGGATGCGCCACGCCAGCAGCGTTTCACAGAACAGCGCCGCGCCATATTCGGCCAGAAAGCCGATCGCGCCCTTGGGTTCGAGCGGGAGGGTGTGGCGGTGGATGTCGATGCCTTCGATCACTTCGAAGCGGCTCTCGTAGCTCTTGCCGGTGGGGCAGATGATCGAGACATGCGCGCCTGCCGCCTTCAGCGTGCGCGCTTCCTGCCACACCCGCCGGTCGAACGGCAGGGGCAGGTTTTCGACCACGATCAACACGTGGCGGCCCTTCAGCGGCTCGCCTTCGATGACTGCCGGAATGCCTTCTTCGGCGGTGATGCTGGCGGCAAGCGCGGTGTTCATCGTCAGCCGATGCTGCTGGTGTCGACCAGTTTTGCAGGGTCGATGCTGAGCGTATCGATCAGCCGGTTGGTGGCGATGATGCGCGCGTAATCGCGACTTTCGGCGACATCTTTGGTCACCATCAACCCGTCGATCCGCGGCAGCACCGAATAGGCATAGCCGAGGTTCTGGCCGACCAGATTGTCGGGCGCGACCTTGGGGTCGTAGATATCGAGATCGAAGCCTGCTTCAAGCAGCTTGCGCGCCATATCGACCGCCGGGCTTTCGCGAAGATCGTCGGTCTCCAGGTTGAAGGCGAGGCCGACCAGCAGCACTTTGGCGCCGGGCTCCAATCCTCGCGTGGCGGCGAGGAACTGGTGGTGCTTGTGCGCTTCGTTAGACCGGATCAGCGCATCCACAAGATGGGTGGCTGAACCGGTATCGGCGGCGATATATTGCAGCGCGCGCACATCCTTGGGGAGGCACGATCCGCCGAACGCCCCGCCGGGGCGGGTGTAGTAGGCCGACAAGTTGAGCTTGGTGTCGCTCGTGAAAATGGCGTGCACATCGCCCGCGGAAATACCGAGGTTCTGGCACACCCGCCCGATCTCGTTAGCAAAGGCGACCTTGACCGCGTGCCAGGAATTATCGGCGAACTTGGTGATCTCCGCCTCGCGCAGGCCGACTTCGAACAGCGGTGCGTCGATCCCCTCGTTGAGCTTTGCCATGTTGGCTGAAGGCTGCCCGCCCAGCGTGCCGATCACGATCTTGGGGGGATTAAAGAAGTCTTCGATGGCCGAGGCTTCGCGAAGGAATTCGGGATTGTAGACCAGCTCAACCGCGTTTTCCGCCGCATTACCCAGATGGCTCTGCAGGATCGGCCAGATGATGTTTTCGCAGCTTCCGGGCCGCATGGTGGAGCGGTAGGCGAGGGTGAGCGGTGCCGCGCGATCCGGCTTCAACGCAGCGGCGATGGAGCGCGTGACCTGCGCGATGTAGCTCATGTTGTGCGCGCCATCGACGCCGCTCGGCGTGCCGACACAGACGATCGCGACATCGCAATCGTCGAGTTCGTCGGTCAGCTTGGTCACGGCCTTGATCCGGCCATCGGCACGAGCGGCGGCCATCAGATCATCAAGGCCGGGCTCGTAGACCGGGGCGCGGCCTCAGTTGAGCGCGGCGACCTTGGCATCGCTGACGTCGACGCCGATTATGGAGTGCCCTTGGCTGGCGAGGCACCCTGCGGCAGCGGAGCCGACGTAACCCAGTCCGAAAATAGCAACTTTCACAGATGATCCTCAGCGGCGCGACCCAGTAATAAGTAAAAGCGCGTAGCAAGCGGCTGCCGATGTTGCAATGCACAACGGGCAGGCTGGCATGGCCCGGCGATGCATGGTTTCAGGCGCCGACCCGCGTAACTTCGGCGAGCACGCGCTCGGTCCATTCGGGGCGGCAGATCAGCAGATCGGGCATGTAGGTATCGGGTTGGTTATAGACCAGCGGCGACCCATCGATGCGCGAACAATGCAGCCCGTATGCCTGTGCCACCGCCACTGGCGCGCAGCTGTCCCACTCGTATTGTCCGCCAGAGTGGAGATAGACTTCGGCTTCGCCCCGCACCACGGCCATCGCCTTGGCTCCGGCGCTGCCCATCGGCACCAGATCGCCGCCGAGCGCCGCGGCCACAAGCTGGGCCTCGCGCGCGGGGCGCGTACGGCTGACAAGGAAGCGCGGGCGCTGGGCCATGGGGGCAAGCGGCTGCGGCCGGTCGGAGCGCAGCACCACGCCGCCATCCAGCCCCGGCAGCGCGACCGCGCCGGTGATCGCCGCGCCATCCACCGCGAGCGCGACATGCACCGCCCAGTCGCTGCGTTGTTCGCCATATTCACGCGTGCCATCGACTGGATCGATGATCCAGACCCGGCGATTGGACAGGCGCGCGGGATTGTCCTTCTCCTCCTCGGAGAGCAGCCCGTCTTCCGGGCGCAGGTGCCGGAGCGCGTGGCACAGAAACTGGTTGGCGGTTGCATCGCCGGCCTTGCCCAGCGCCTTGCCGTCCAACATCGCGCTGGCTTTCACCTCCACCAGCAGGCGGCCTGCTGCCTCGGCCAGCCGGGCGGCGAGTTCGGCATCGTCCATGAAGATGTTACTCATCCAAGTGTTTCCGGCGACGGGGCGAGCACTGGTGGAGCATCATCGGGTTTCATCCCCCATCGCACCGAGCTCCACGCACGTTCGTGGAAATAGTAGAGCACCATTTTGGTCAGCACTTCGGTCAAGGCGATGGCGCTTGCCGCCTTGGCCGAGCGAGTGAACAGCCAGCTCAGCAGGAAGGTATCGATGCTGCCCAATATGCGCCAACTCGCTGCCTTGGCCAGAGACCGGCTGTGGGCCTCGCGACCGCTGAACAGGAACATTGCAGGTCTCCTCTGGCGAGCTTACTTGAGCGGCAGGATCTGCTGGATGATGAAGCGCGCCGCTTCCTGCGGGGTCATGTCGACCGTATTGACGCGAATTTCAGGGCTCTCCGGCGGTTCATACGGGCTGTCGATACCGGTGAAGTTCTTGAGCTGGCCAGCGCGCGCCTTCTTGTAGAGGCCCTTTACGTCGCGGGTTTCAGCCACTTCGAGCGGGGTGTCGACGAAGATCTCGATGAACTCGCCTTCGGGCAGCATGTCGCGCACCATGCGCCGCTCCGCGCGGAACGGGCTGATGAAGGCGGTGAGCACGATCAGCCCGGCATCCGCCATCAGCTTGGCCACTTCGCCGACGCGGCGGATATTCTCGATCCGGTCAGCCTCGGTAAAGCCGAGATCGCGGTTGAGGCCGTGCCGTACATTGTCGCCGTCGAGCAGGAAGGTGTGACGGTTCATCAGGTTGAGCTGTTTTTCGACCTCGTTGGCGATGGTCGATTTGCCGCTGCCCGAAAGCCCGGTGAACCACAGCACGCGCGGTGTCTGGTTCTTCATGCCGGCGTGATCCTCGCGCGTGATCGCGGTCGGCTGCCAATGGACGTTGTCCGCGCGGCGTAGGCTGAAGGCGATCATGCCTGCCGCCACGGTCGCGTTGGTGAACTTGTCGATCAGGATGAAACCGCCGAGCTGGCGATTGTCTGCGTAAGGCTCGAAGGTGATCGGCTTGTCGGTGGCGAACTCGGCGACCCCGATGGCATTCATTTCAAGCGTCTTGGCCGCCAGATGCTCGCGGCTGTTGACGTCGATCTCGTATTTGGGCGGCTGGACCGTGGCGGTGACGGTCTGGGTGCCCAGCTTGAGCCAGTAACCGCGTCCGGGCTTCAGCGCTTCCTCGTCCATCCACACCAGGGTGGCAGAGAACTGGTCGGAGGCCTGCGGCGGATCGCCCGCAGCGGCAATCACATCGCCGCGGCTGCAATCGACCTCGTCGGTCAGGCTGATGGTGACGGATTGTCCGGCGACCGCTTCCTGAAGCTCGCCATCGAAGGTCGTGATTGCCTTGACCGTGCTGGTCTTGCCGGACGGCACGATCCGCACCGGATCGCCCACGCGCACAGTGCCGCTCGGGATCAGTCCGGCAAAGCCGCGGAAGTCGAGATTGGGGCGGTTGACCCACTGCACCGGCATCCGGAACGGCTGAGCTTGCGCGGCGGCATTATCGACTTCGACCGTTTCCAGATGCTGGATCAGCGCCGGGCCTTCATACCAGGGCGTGTTGGCCGAGGGCGCAGCGGTGATGTTGTCGCCCTTGAAACCGGAGATCGGGACGGCGGTGAATTGCTCGATCCCGATGTCCTTCGCAAAGCTGCGATAATCGGCGACGATCGCGTCGAAGGTGGCTTGATCGTAACCCACCAGATCCATCTTGTTCACCGCCAGCACCACGTGACGGATGCCGAGCAGGTGGACGAGCCACGAATGCCGCCGGGTCTGCTGCAGCATCCCCTTGCGCGCATCGACAAGGATCACCGCCAGATCGGCGGTCGAGGCGCCGGTCACCATGTTGCGGGTATATTGTTCGTGCCCCGGCGTGTCGGCGACGATGAACTTGCGCTTTTCCGTGGTGAAAAAACGGTAGGCGACGTCGATCGTGATGCCCTGTTCGCGTTCGGCGGCGAGGCCATCGACCAGCAGCGCGAAATCGATTTCCTCGCCTTGCGTGCCGTGGCGTTTGCTGTCGCTTTCGAGCGCGGCAAGCTGGTCTTCGAAGATCATCTTGGAATCGTAAAGCAGCCGCCCGATCAGCGTCGACTTGCCGTCATCCACGCTGCCGCAGGTGATGAAGCGCAGCAGGCTCTTGTGCTGGTGGGCGTGCAGATAGGCGTCGATATCCTCGGCGATGAGAGCATCGGTCTGGAAGGAAGAGGGCGTGTCCATCAGAAATACCCCTCCTGCTTCTTGTCTTCCATCGAGGCGGACTGTCCCTTGTCGATCGCGCGGCCCTGCCGTTCGGAACTGGTTGCGAGGAGCATTTCCTGGATGATCGTGTTCATGTCCGCAGCATCGCTCACTGTCGCGCCGGTCAATGGGTAGCAGCCGAGCGTGCGGAACCGGACGGAGCGGGTCTCCGGCTCCTCGCCCGGTTCCAGACGAAAGCGGTCGTCATCGACCACAAGGATCATCCCGTCGCGTTCCACCGTGGGGCGCGGCTTGGAGAAATAGAGCGGCACGATTTCGATGTTTTCCAGCGCGATATACTGCCAGATATCCAGCTCGGTCCAGTTCGAGATCGGAAAGACGCGGATGCTTTCGCCCTTGGATTTCTTGGCGTTGTAGAGGTTCCACAGCTCTGGACGCTGGTTCTTCGGATCCCACCGGTGCGCGGCGGTGCGAAAGCTGAAGATGCGTTCTTTCGCCCGTGCCTTTTCCTCGTCACGCCGCCCGCCGCCGAAAGCCGCGTCGAACCCGTGGGCCGTCAGGGCGCGCTTGAGCGGATCGGTGAGCTGCGCCTGCGAATAGAGCGCGCTTCCGGTGTCGAACGGGTTGATGCCCTGCGCCTCGGCCTCTTCGTTCTCGGCGATGATGAGGCGTAGCCCATATTCGCGCACGGTCTTGTCGCGGTGGGTGATGAGATCGGAAAAATCCCATCCGCTGGCCACGTGGAGCATGGGGAAGGGCGGGGGCGCAGGATAGAAGGCCTTCCGCGCCAGATGCAGCATCACCGACGAGTCTTTGCCCACCGAATAGAGCATGACCGGGTTTTCTGCCTCGGCAACGACTTCGCGGAAGATATGGATGCTCTCGGCCTCAAGCCGCTCGAGATGGGTAAGACTACGCATGGCGCGTGCTGCTATACGCTGCACTGCACAAGGCAAGCAAATTTGCCTTTGCTTCGCCATGGCAGGGCTTGGATGCGGCGCCATCACGGCAGGCGGGCGGTGCCAGTACGGCGATGCATCCACCTCAAGGCTTGCTCTGCGCACGTCGACGCGCCACAGGCATCACGAAAAGGAGAGGCATATGAACCAGCCGAGCGGCCCACTTTCCGGGCTAAAGGTGATCGAATTCAGCGGCATCGGGCCCGGCCCGCACGTCGCAATGCTGCTGGCCGATCTGGGCGCGGAGGTGGTTCGGATCGAGCGGCCCGGCACGCAGGTCAGCAATCCGGTGGTCGAACGCGCCCGGCACCGGTTGCCGCTCGATCTCAAGACCGATGAAGGCCGAGCAATGTGCCGCGAGGCGGCAAGCCAGGCTGATGTGCTTATCGAAGGTTTTCGCCCGGGCGTCATGGAACGGCTGGGGCTGGGGCCGGACGAGCTGCTCGCCCGCAATCCGCGCCTCGTTTACGCCCGGATGACCGGCTGGGGGCAGGACGGCCCGCTCAGCACAGCGGCCGGGCACGACATCAACTACATCGCGATTACGGGCGCGCTGGCGGCCATCGGTAAGGCCGACGAGACTGCCATTCCGCCCCAGAACCTCGTCGGCGATTTCGGCGGCGGGTCGATGTATTGCGCCTTCGGGATCATGGCCGCTCTGTATGAACGCGAACGATCGGGCAAGGGGCAGGTGGTCGATGCCGCGATCGTCGACGGGACGACCAGCCTGATGAGCTTTTTCTTCGGTGTGCGCGGCAGGCCCTTCATAACCACCGAGCGCGGCAAGGGGATGCTCGGCGGCGCGGCGCATTTCTACCGCTGCTTCACTTGCGCCGACGGGAAGGAAATCTCGCTCGGAGCGATCGAGCCGCAATTCTATGCCGAGCTGCTCGTCAAGGCGGGCGCGCCTGCGGATATGGCGCAGGGTCAGATGAACGCCGCCAACTGGGAGGAAAATGCGGAAAAGCTCGCGGCGTTGTTCGCGACGAAAACGCAAGCCGAATGGTGCGAGCTGCTCGAAGGATCGGACGCCTGCTTCGCTCCGGTGCTCGAGTTGGACGAGGCGCGCGACCATCCGCACATGAAGGCGCGCGGTGCCTATGTCGAACATGAAGGCGAATGGCACACCGCCCCCGCACCGCGGTTCAGCCGGACGCCGGGTGCAGTGCGATCCAGCGCCGATGACGGCACGGATGTGGTCGCGCGCTGGAAGAGGGGCGCATAATGGCGGGCAAGTTCTTCGACGAGTGGATCGTTGGCGACCGGATCGAACACGAGATCCGCCGGACCGTGACTGAGACAGACAACCTGCTGTTCTCGACCATGACGCACAACCCGCAGCCGCTGCACCTCGATGTCGAGGCGGCCAAGGCCAGCGGGTTCGGGCAAATCTTGGTCAATTCGACCTTCACCTTTGCGCTGCTGGTCGGGCTATCGGTCGGCGACACCACACTGGGCACGCTGGTGGCCAATCTCGGGTTCGACAAGGTGGTGACCCCCAACCCGGTGTTCATCGGCGATACCTTGCGCGCGGTGACCGAGGTGAAGGAACTGCGCGCGAGCAAGTCGCGTCCGGACGCCGGGATCGTCACCTTTGTCCACGAAATGTGGAATCAGCGCGGCGAGGTGGTGTGCCGGTGCGAACGGTCAGCCTTGCTCAATCGCCGCGCTTGATGTTCCGATATCTCCGCCCAGCGCCTGCCACAGCAGGATGCGGGCGCGTGCAGCGCGGCCCAGTGCCGCAGCAGCGCGCTCACCGCTGGCATCAGCGGCGCGGCGGGCTTCGAGCACTTCGAGGA